>CAWBTJ010000044.1:0-45627 GCA_963791645.1 Vulcanimicrobiota bacterium
GACGACCTGGCGTTTTTGTTCAGCGATCCGGAGTAAGCCCGATCACAGCTCGCTTGGCGCTGAGCGTGCAAGCGACGCGAGCGGCTTAACTCGGGCCCGGCACGTCCGATGGAGTGAATACGCGGCAATGCCAAGGGCGGGCACGTCGCGCTTCGATTCCCCTCGACAAGGACGTGCACTCATGAGACGGATTTTCTTGGCGTTGCTTTTGGCAATCCCGTTCGCCGCGCCCGCGCTTGCCGAGCCGACAGCGAACCTCGCGCCGGCCGACCGGTATTTCGGGCGGCTGAAGATGAGCATTCTTGGCGTCCGCAATTCGCTCAAGGATCTTTCCGCGCGCGCTGACGCGCACCCCGAAGACGCGGAACACGTCTTCGACAAGGCGGTGCTCGTCGAAGACGCGCTGCACGATTGGCAAAAGAACTTCCCGCGCGATCCGTGGATCCCGAAGTACGCGTACAGCCTCGCGCAGCTCTACGGGAAGCTCGACTACGACGATGCGCGCGTGCGCAAGAACGACACCCTCGACTGGCTGATCGCAACGTACCCGGAGTCGGAGTATGCTCAACTCGCTCGTGACTAAGCTCGCCACGCTGGTGGCGATGATCGCATTCGTAGCAACGACGGCGCACGCCGCGACCATGCGCGACCTCGCGCCGGCCGACGAATATTTCGGCCAGCTGCGGATGAGCGTGCTCGGCATCCGCAACGAGCTCAACACGCTGGAGCGCCGCGCCGTCAGCGGCGACCGCAACGTCGCCGCGATGACCGGCAAGCTCGCGCTGGTCGACGATGCGATGCGCGATTGGCGCGCCCGCTACCCGCGCGATACCTGGCTGCCGCGCTTCTTTTCGCAGCGCGCGCGCGTCGCTTCGCTGATCGGGCTCGGCGCGGCGCACGCCAGTCGCGGCGCCGCGCCCGTCGTCGACAACGTCGTCCGCCTCCTCGGGGCGATCTCGCACCGCTGACGCCAGACCGCGGCCGTCAGGCCGGCGGCGTGGGCGGCGCAGGCGGTGCTGCCGGCGCGGGTGAGGCGGGCGCGGGCGGGATCGGCGGCAGCGTCGGCAACGGCGGCCGCGCGGGCTCGCTCCAGCGCAGGCCGCGGACGGCGTCGCGCGCCGCGCGCTCGGCCTCGCGCTGGGCGCGTTCCGCAGCACGCAGATTGCGCTGCGCGTCGCGCATGCTGCGCTCGATGAGCCCGCGCGGAATGACCGGCGGGTTCTCCCGCATGCTGCGTTCGAGCTCCCGCATGGCGCGTTGGAACTCGGGCGTCGTCACCGCGATCGGCGGAATGCGCGGCATCGCGGGCATCACCGGCATCCGCGGGAAGCGATAGACCGCGTACGGGGACTCGGCGACGTCGCAGCCGCCGCAGTCGCGCAGGAAGCGCTTGTAGTCGGCGCCGACGATGCTGCCGGGATCCAGCCGAACGCCGCGCATCGTGACGCCGTCGAGCTTCGCGCGCGCGAATGACGTGCCGCGGAACTCGACGCCCACGAAGCGCGCGTTGCGCACGTCGGCGTCGTCGAAACGCGCGCCGGCGAGGTCGGCGCCGGTGAACTGCGCGCCGCTCAAGTTCGCATGCGAGAAGTCGGCGTTGCGCAGGTCGGACGCGACGAACCGCAGCCCGTGCAGGTCGCGGCCGTGCAGATCTTTGGGGAAGCGGCAGCCCACGCACGCGTCGATCAGCTGCCGGACGAGGTCGTCTTGCGCCGCGGCGGCGGGCGCGGCCGGTAGCGCGACGGCCAGGGCGAGCGCGGCGAGGACGAAAGGACGGCGTGCGAGCGAGAGATGACGGATCACGGGCGGCTCCTCGTAACTAACAAAATAAGAGATCGTGGCAAAAAGAAAACAGGCCCGGCGTCAGCCGTCGAGCCCGCTCGCGTGCGTCGTCATCCCGGTAGTCCGCGCGCCGTGCAGGTCGGCGCTGTCCAAGTCGCACGTTTCGAGGTGCGCGTTGGTCAGGTCGGCGCCGCTGAGGTTCGCGTGGGAGAGGTCGACGCTGAAGAAATGGACGCCGCTCAGGTTGGCGTCGTGCAAATCCGCGTGGTTGAAGTCGGCGCCCGTCAGCATCAGGCCGTGCAGATCCTGACCGTGCAGGTCGAGGCCGCCGAAATCACAGCTGGTGCAGTTTGCGATCATGCTGCGCAGCGACGTGCCGCGCAGGCTCGTGCGGCGGACCGACACGCCCATCAGCCGAATGCCTTCGAACTGCGCGTTGTCGAAGGTGGTGCCGCGCAACTCGACGCCGGCGAGCATCGCGCCGCGCAGATCGGCGTTGGTGAGGTTCGCGCCGGCCAGCGACACGCCGGCGAGCTTCGCGCCGTTCAGGTTGACGCCGCGCATGTCGGCGCCGCTGAAATCGTCGGCGTTGATCTTGAGATCGTGCAGGTCGAGCCCGTGCGCGTCCGCTCTGCGGAAGGAGCACGCCACGCACGACGCGACCATCTCGCGGGTCAACCGCATGCCGTCGAACCGCGAGTGCCGGGCGGTGCCGCTGTTCATGTCGATCGCGATCTGGTGCGGTATCCTCGCCATAACGGCCTTGATCGTACGCTCGATTTCGGGGTCGTATCGTACGTGCGCCGCTTCGCGCGCGCGCGCCGCTGCGGCGTTCGCGGAGGCGGCGCTCGCGGAGGCCGTCAGCGGGTGGAGCTTGGCGATCGTTTGCGCGGAGATCACCGGTGCGGTGGGCACGATGACCGGCATCGGTGCGATCGGCGGCACGGCGCCGGGCGGAGCCTGCGCGGGCGGAACCTCGCGCCAAATCGCCGACGGCGGCGCGGCGAGCGCGGCCTCCTGTTTGCGCACGGTGGCCTGCAGCATCTTCTGGTGCGCGACCGTCGCGTGCGTCTTCGCATCGGCCAATTGCGCGCGTAAGAGCTCCAGCTGAGCCTCGATCGTCTTCGAATGCGTATCGCTCGTCGTCGCGACGCGCTGCGACGCGGTCTTCACGAACCTTGGCGTGCGCGGGCGCGGCCGCGTTCCGCGGATGCGCGGGATGCGATGCCGCAACCGCCGCGGTAACGGGCGCGGAGGCAGCGGGCAATTCGACTGCGGGGGCGCTGGTCGCGACGAACGCGATCGAGAGCATGCCGGCGACCGCGACGCCCAGCGCGGCGACGGGCGAGCGATGCAGCCGCGCGCGCTTCTTGTCGAGCAGCTGCTCGATGCGCACGGTGATCTGCTTGCGGGTCAGCAGCGCGCCGGGCGCGACGACGGCGTGCTCGGGCATGCGCATCTCGCGCACGAGCTTCCACAGCGACGTCGCGTACGCGTGCGCCTCGCCCGTCTTCTCGACGACGGCATCGTCCGACGCGATCTCGCGCTCGAGCGCGATGCGGCGCCCGACGAACCACACGATCGGGTTGAACCAGAACACGCGCTCGATCGCGCGCTGCAGCAAGTTCGTCCAGTCGTCGTTCCGGCGCAGGTGCGCGTGCTCGTGCAGGATGAGCGGCTCGATGGCGGCCAGACCATCGGCGCTCGCGAGCTCGGTCGGGATGAGGATGACGGGCCGGCGGAAACCGATCGCGACCGGCGTCTCCGTCTCGTACGAAAGCCGGAGGTAGATCTCGCGTCCGGGCCCGACCTCGGTGAGCCACGGCAGCTCATCCGCGAGCGCGCCGTCCAGCGGACTCGACCGGCGCTTCAGACCGCGCACGCGCATGACGCTGGCCGCGAGCCCGATCAAGCCGGCGAGCGCACCGAACGCCCACACGCCGACCACGCCAAGCGCGAGCGCGCGAGAAACGCGCGGCGTCCATGCCGCGAACGCGAGCCGGTCGGCGATGCGCAGGCGTTCCGTGAACGACGGTGCCGGTTGCGAGGTCTTCGCGGCGGCGGCCGTGTCGTCCACGAAAACCAACGTATCGAAACTCGGATTCTGTGCGGGCGACGAAGACCCCGTGTCGGATACGACGTGCACGGTGGCGGCGGATGGTGCCGGCGGCGCGGCGGCGGTTGCGCGCACGATCGACATGCCGATGCCGGCGAGCGGCATCACGCGCGGTCGCCACCAGCGCGGTGATCCACAGCGCGTGGCGCGTCGCCGCGGTCAGCGACAAGGTTCTGGTTGCAACGAGGACGAGCGCGGCGAGGACGCCGCCAAGGAGGACGCTCGCGAGGATCGCGCGGAGCGCAACGCCGACGACCGCCTCGATCATTACTGCTGTCCTTTGGCCTTGTCGAGCAGCTCGCGCAAGCGGTCCAGCTCGTCGTCGTCGACGGCTTCCGATTCGAGCAGGTTCAGCACGAGCTCGCGCGGCGAGCCGTCGAAGAACCGCGACAGCACGTGCGTGACGACGCTGCGCTGCGCTTCGTCGCGCGCGACGACCGCCTTGTAGATGAAGGCGCGGCCGACGGCTTTGTGGCGGACGTAGCCTTTCTGCTCGAGGATGCGCATCGTGGTGAGCACGGTGTTGTACGCGAGCGGCGGATCGCCGATCGCGTCGACGACGTCGGCGACGCTCGACTCGCCACGGTCCCAAAGGACGAGCATGAGGCGATACTCCGCCTCGGTGAGGGTCGGCGACTTCTTGCGGGGCATACGCCGAGGCTATCACCCCGCCGCGGCGGTGTCAACTAAGGTTTTAAGAAGATCAGATGAGAAAGGCGCCGCGGATCCGTCCAATGACGAGGACGGCGGCCGCTCGCGCGACCGCCGTCCAGTGTTCACGGGTCCGCGTGACCGCTAGAGTTTTTGCGGGGTGTAGCCTTCGCGCGGGCCGACCTTTTCGCTGCCGATGATCTTCGTCGGCGGCCGCGCTGTCCGGGTTGTCGCAGTTCTCCGCCGCGAACTCGCCGCCGACGGTCGAGGCGATGACGAAGTACTCGCCGGGGCTCGTGCGCTTGTTGCCGGAACGATCATGCCGGCGTAGGTCTGCTGGATCGCTTGATGATCGCACTTGCGGAAGTACGCGCCGCTCTTCTTGTCGGCGTCGTAGTGGTAGTTCTCGAACGCCTCGATGAGCTTCTCGGTGTCGGTCGTGCCGGCTTGCTCGATCCGGTTGATGAGGTTGCGTCCGGCCTGGTAGCCGAGGTACTGGCGCCAATCGACCGCGCTGACGCCCGGCTTGAGAGCGTTGTAGACGCGTTTCGCGTCGCCGCCCGCTTCCGGGCCCCAGACGTAGCCCCACACCGATCCGACCAGATCGTCGACCGGCATGCCGACCGCGACGTCGTTGCCGCACAGGATGCCGCCGAAGGTCATCTTCTTGTTGAGGCCGAGCTGCACGGCTTGCTTCGTCGCGTTTTGCGTGTTCGGACCATAGTTGCACAAGACCAGGACGTTCGCGTCGGTGTTGCGCGCCTTCGTCAGATACGACGAGTAGTCGGTCTGCGACAGCGCGTGCAGATCGTTGCCGACGTCCTGACCGCCGTGCGCGAGCAAGATCCTCTTCAAACGCGTGTACGCGTCGGTGCCGAACGCGTAATCCGCGACCAGGAAATACCACTTCTTGCCGTGCTTGAGCAGCTCGGGTCCGACGGCGTTCGCGAGCATGGCGTTCGAGCACGTCTGGCGGAACGTCACGCGGTGCGCCTTGGGGCCGGTGATGTTCGTGTCGTGCGTGCCGACCGCGAGGAAGAAGGTGTTGTTCTCCTGTGCGGTGGCCGAGACCGCGAGGCCGACTGCGGAGCTCAGGCAGCCGGTGAGCACGTCGACCTTCTCTTGCGTGATGAGGCGCTTCGCCTCGGTCGTGCCCGTTGCGGCCGCGTTCGCGTCGTCGCCCTTGACGATCTCGTACTTGATGCGGTTGCTCTTGCGCATGTGCTCCGCGACGGCGACTTCCAAGCCGTGCTGCTGCGACTGCGACGCCGCGGCATAGACGCCGGAGAAGCCGTCGACGTGGCCGATCTTGACCGTCGCGCCGCCGCCGGCGGCGATCACGTCGCGGGGCGGGGGAAGGGGTGCTGCGCCCGCGATGCGGGTTTCCAGCAACGGGAAGCCGAGCGCGGCGGCGCCGGCGATGCCGAGCGCGCCGGTGCGGCGGAGGAATTCCTTCCGTTCGACGGAGGTTTCGGTACGCTGGTCGTCCATGGTGCTCCTTAGCTGGAGTCGGGCTGCTTTTCGGTCACGTTTCTTCGCCGTGACCGCGCGCCCTCGCAAACCGAGCACGGACACCGTATAGATACGACGAAGAATGCCGTGTGGCGGAAGAACGGGCCGAACCCAAAGTCGTCCTCCTCGTTCGGCTGCTCAGCGCGATCGACGAAGGACGCTTCGCGTTCGAAGAGCTCAAGGGCCAGATCGCGGACGAGAACCCGCCCAGCACGCGCACGTTGCGGCGGTACCTCAGCGTCCTCGCCGACGCCGGCTTCCCGTGGTTCTTCGACCGGGCCAGCGGGACGTACCGGTTCGCCCAAGGCTACAGCCTGCGCCGGCTCAACCTCTCCCATCGCGAGCTGCTCGGGCTCGTGACGCTCAAGCGCCTCGGATCCTCGCTCGGCGGCACGTTCGCGACCGCGATCGAGGAGACCACGGAGAAGCTGCTGCGCTCGAGCGACCGGCGCACCGAAGCCGCGGTGGAGCACTCGTCGCTCGCGATCCGGTTCGAGGCCGTGTCCATGGACGACGCGGTCGAGCGCGTGTTCGAGCAGCTGCAGAGCGCGGAGCGCGAGCGCCGCCGCGTCGCCTTCGGCTACACCGACAAGAACAGCGTGCGCACGCAGCGCCGCGTCGACCCCTACGGCTTCATCGTGTCCAACGGCCGCATCTATCTCGTCGGCTTCGACCACACGCGCGCCGACATGCGCGTCTTCGCGGTCGACAACGTGTCCGACGTCGCGGTCACGCCGCAGAAGTTCGAGCGGCCCGCCGATTTCAACCTCGAGGCGTACGGCGCGCACTCGGTGAGCGGCGTGGTCCACGGCCAGAGCGTCGCGGACGTGACGGTGCGATTCTCGCCGGTCGTCGCGAAGGCGGCCACCGCGGCGTCGACGGTGGCGCGCGACCGCCGCGTCGTGCGCCGCGACGACGGCGGCGTGGACATCACGTACCGCGTGTCCGACCCCATCGAGATCGTGCGCTTCTCGCTCGGCTGGGGCGCCGAAGCGGAGGTCGTCGCGCCGGAAGAAGCGCGCCGGGCCGCCGCCGACATCGCGCGCCGCCTCGCCGCGCGGTACGGTTAGGACGTACGCTGAGCAGGAACGACGCACCGCGGCGGCGCGTTCTTCGTAAGCGAATGCGACCGATGAAGCTTCTGATCGCCCTTGCCGCCGCCGCGACGTTGTCGTGCGCGGGCGCGGCCGTCGCCGCGATCCCCGGCGGCCAGCCCGTCGACGGGATCCGCTGCGACAAGATGGAGGGCTCGGTGCTGCACATCCACCAGCACCTCGCGATCAGCGACCACGGCAAGAAGGTCGCCGTTCCCGAGGACGTGGGGCGGCCTTTCACGGCGCAGTGCTTGTACTGGCTGCACACGCATACGCCCGACGGCATCATCCACATCGAGTCGCCGAACTTCAAGTCGTTCACGCTCGGCAATTTCTTCGACGTGTGGGGCGAGCCGCTCACGAAGACCGACGTCGCCGGCGCGAAGCCGCGCAAAGGCGAGCACGTCGCGGTGTGGGTGGACGGTCGCCCGTACGCCGGCGACCCGCGCAAGATCGAGCTGACGCAGCATCTCGACGTGACGATCGAGGTCGGCCCGCCGTATCGCAAGCCCGCGCCGTTCACCGACTGGAACGGCAACTAGCCGCAAACGCGACGCGGCCCCGAGACGTCGCCTCGGGGCCGGTTCTGCGCGAGAATCGATCTGCCGCGCGTCTCTTCGCCGATCGCTCGGCCAACAGGGCGTCGAATGTCGTCTCGGCGATCTCGCATTCGTTGAGCTGGCGCCTTCCGTAATGCGATTCCCACCGGCGAGCCTCTCGCTGCTCGCCGCCGGTCGTGAAACCGGCGTGCACGCATCATAAGCGCCGCCGCGGGATGCGCGCAAGATGCGACGACGCCCCGTCCACAAGAACTTGCAGTTCTCCACGGCGTTCCGCAGAATTCCACAGGATGGCGCAGCCAGACGACGCTCCGCGGCTCGCTCCTGAGATCCTCGATCATTACCGCGCGTTCGACGAAGCCGGCCGGCTCGACGCGGGCTCCGGGCCGCTGGAATTCGCGCGCACGCGCGAGATCGTGTCGCGCCGCTTGCCGCCTGGACCGCTCGACGTGATCGACGTCGGCGGCGGCGCCGGCGTGCATGCCGCGTGGCTCGCGCGCGACGGGCACCGCGTCGAGCTCGTCGATCCGGTGGCGGAGCTCGTCGCGCGGGCACGCGAGCTCGGCGCAGAGATGGACCCGGGCTTCACGGCGGGGCTCGGCGATGCGCGCAAACTGCCGTTCGGCGACGAGCGGTTCGACATCGCGCTGTTGTTCGGGCCTTTGTACCATCTGCCCGAGCCGGCCGATCGCGCCGCGGCGCTGCGCGAAGCGCACCGCGTGCTGCGGCCAGGCGGGATCGCCTTCGTCGCTGCGATCTCGCGGTTTGCCTCGCTGTTCACCGGGATGCGCAAGGGATATCTCGACGACCCGCGCTTCTTCGAGATCGTGCTCGACGATCTCGTGACCGGCAGGCATCGCAACACGACGGCGGATCCTGAATACTTCACGACCGCGTTCTTCCATACGCCCGACTTGCTGCGCGCCGAGCTCGAGGCCGCGGGCTTTGGCGTGGAAGCGCCGGTTGCGGTGGAAGGACCCGCGTGGGCGCTGGCGGGTTTCGCCGAGCGCTGGAACGACGATGCGTGGCGGCGCTGCTATGTCACGCGGCTGCGCGACATCGAGACGGAGCGCTGCATCGTCGAAGCGAGCGCGCACATGCTCGCGATCGGGACGAAGCTCGGCTGAACGCGACGAAGCCGCACGAGTTGCCCCGCACGGCTTCGGTCAGCACGAGCATCCGATCTGCGCACGTCCTCGCCGGCTTGCGCCGGCCATTACGGCGTCGAACTTCGATTCGGCGTTTCGTTCAAGCGACGTTCGACTTGCGTCTCCCGTCACCGTTTCTGCGCCTCCGAGCCACTCGTCGCTCGCACGTCATCGTTGCCTCTGACGTGTTCGCATCATACAAGCTGCGTTGCGGTGGGTGCAAGAGGGTTGGGGCATGATAGGCGGCTTGTCCACAAGAAAGTTTGGTTGTCCACGGTGATTCGCAGCTGATTCTCGCTTAATTCACAGCCGTGCGGATGGTGGCAGGGCGGATGGCGCACGATGGTGCGTCGGGGACGCTCCCTGCGCGCATCCTGCGCTCCGGTCGCTCGGCGCTCCGGCGCTCTCGCCCATCCTGGGCTTCGCGCCTCCGCGACGCCCCGCCGCACCATCGTGCGCCATCCGCCCCGGCACGATTCTTGATAAAAAAAACGAGCCTCTGAACGCGACGAAACCGTGTAAGTTGCCCTACACGGTTTCTATCAGCGTGAGAATCGATCTGCGCTTGCCTTCGCCAACTTTCATCGGCCAAGGCGGCGTCGAACTTCGAATCGGCGCTTCTTTCAAAATTTCGCTCGGCTTTCGCTTTGCGTCATCTCACTTTTCACGCCGGCGAGCTTCTCACTGCTCGCCCGTCTTCGTTGCCTCCGGCGTGAATGCATCATACCGGGGCGGTGCGACGGTGTGCAAGAGGTCGGGCGTACGAAACCGCGGTTGTCCACAAGAATTTTTGGTTCTGCACGTCGACTCACATCAATCCCCGTAATCCACAGGCGGGAGAGGCGGGCGACAAAGCCGTTCGGTTTCCCGGACGGCTTTGTATGCGCGAGAATCGATATGCGCGTGTCTGGCCGAGTCATCGTCGGCCACGATGGCGTCGAACTTCGCAGGCATCGCTGCCGCGAGCCTCTCGCCGCTCGCCCGTCTTCGTCTCCTCCGACGTGCTCGCAGCATAGTGCTCCCTCGCTCGCAAAGCAAGGGGCGTTATCCACCGTTTCTGCGAGCCGTTCTCAGGCGCCGAGGTAGGCGGCGACGACGTCGCGGTGGGTGGCGAGCTCGGCGCCCGTGCCGGTGAGGACGATGCGGCCGCGTTCCATCACGTAGGCGCGGTCGGCGAGGGCGAGGGCGCGGCGCGCGTTTTGCTCGACGAGCAGGATCGACGTGCCGCGCGCGCGCTCTGCGGCGACGATCGCGAAGATCTCGTCGACGAGCTTGGGGGCGAGGCCCATCGACGGTTCGTCCAGGAGCAGAGCCTTCGGGCCGATCGCGAGTGCGCGCGCGATCGCGAGCATTTGCTGCTCGCCGCCCGAGAGGGAGCCGGCGGGGACGTTGCGGCGCGTGCGCAGGATCGGGAAGCGGTCGAAGAGGCCGTCGATGCGGGCGAAGCCTTCGGCGCCGCGCACGCTGGCGGCGACTTGGAGATTTTCTTCCACGCTCATGCCGGGCAGCATGCGGCGGCCTTCCGGGACGAGCACGAGGCCGCGTTTCACGCGCGCGTGCGACGGCATGCGGGTGATGTCTTCGTCCGCGAAGCGGACGTG
This sequence comes from Vulcanimicrobiota bacterium, assembly GCA_963791645.1. Taxonomy (GTDB): domain Bacteria; phylum Vulcanimicrobiota; class Vulcanimicrobiia; order Vulcanimicrobiales; family Vulcanimicrobiaceae; genus Vulcanimicrobium. Next base: position 10,465 of record CAWBTJ010000044.1, read on the forward strand.
GCCGCCGCGCGGCGGCATGATGCCGGCGAGCGTCATCAGCAGCGTCGTTTTGCCTGCGCCGTTTGCGCCGACGATCGCGCAGAGCGTGCCTTCTTGGAGCGCGATCGAAATTTCGTGCAGCACTTCGATGTTGCCGTAGCCTGCGCGCAGCGCGTCGACGGCGAGAAGATCGGTCATGCGAGGGCGCCCGCGCCGGTGCCCAGGTAGGCTTCGACGACGACCGGGTCGCGCGCGACTTCGGACGGCGTGCCGCGTGCGATGATCTCGCCGAAGTTCAGGACGACGACGGAGTCGCAGGCCGCGCGCACGAGCGTCATGTCGTGCTCGATCAGCAAGACGGCGATGCCGGCGTCGGCGATCGCGCGGATCGTTTCGACGAGGCGTGTCGTTTCCGACGGGTTCATGCCGGCGGCGGGTTCGTCGAGCATCACGACGCTGGGTGCTGCTGCGAGCGCGCGGCCGATCTCGAGCCGGCGCTGGTCGCCGTACGGGAGCGAGCTCGCTTTGGCGGCGGGGTCGGCGTGCGGGATGCCGGCGCGCTCCAGCAGCGTGGTCGAGCTCTTCGGGCGTCAGGCGGCCCGGGCGTGCGAATGCGCCGGCGGCGAGGTTTGCGCGGACGTCGAGCGCGCCGAACAGGCGGATGTTTTGGTATGTGCGTGCGATGCCGGCGCGCGCGATGCGGTGCGGCGGCAGGCCGTCGATGCGTTTGCCGTCGAGTGTGATCGTGCCCGACGCGAGTGGGGCTAGGCCCGTCGTTGCGTTGATCAGCGTCGTCTTGCCGGCGCCGTTCGGGCCGATGAGGCCGAGCACGTGGCGCGGTTCGACGGTGAGCGACACGGCGCGCAGCGCGTCGACGCCGCCGTAGCGGACGCCGACGTTGTCGAGGGCGAGCATCAGCTGCGCACGCGCACGACGCCGCGGCGCCAGAGCGATGCGAGGCCGCCCGGTGCGAACAGGATCACCGCGAGCAGGATGATGCCGTTGCTGATCTCGCGGTAGTCGGCCAGGAAGCGGATCGCTTCGGGCAAGATCGAGAGCAGTGCTGCGCCCAGCACGGCGCCGAGCGGGCTCGTCACGCCGCCGACGACGCACCAGACGAGGATCTGTTCCATGCGCGGCGAAGCCGAAGTCGCTCGGGGTGATGAAGAACGATGCGTGCGCGTACAGCGCGCCCGCGAGTCCGGCGATCGCGCCGCCGAGCGCGAGCGAGAGCGTGCGGATCGCACCGACGTCGATGCCGACGCCGCGCGCGGCATACTCGTCTTCGCGGACGAGGGCGACGGCGAGTGCGAATTTCGTGCGCGACAGGAAGAAGAGGGCGATCGCGACCAGCGCGAGCGCGCCGTAGATCACCGGCGTCGTCGCGTCGTTGGGGATGCCGCTGAGGCCTTCGGCGCCGCCCGTGATCTTGAGGTTGTTCGCGAACACGCGCACGATCTCGCCGAAGCCGATCGTCGCGATCGCGAGGAACACGCCGCGCAGCCGGCGGACCGGATAGGCCAGGACCGCGGCGACGACGGTCGACGCCAGCATCGCGGCGATGATGCTCGCGAGCAGCGGCCAGTGCGCGTTCATCGCGAGGATCGCGGAGATGTAGGCGGCGATGCCCGCGAACGCCGCTTGCGCGAGCGCGAGCTGGCCCGCTTGGAGCGACACCGACAGGAGAGCGCCAGGATCGCGTTGACGCCGATCTGATCGATCAGCCGCGAGTGCTTGGCGTAGAAGTCGGCCAGCATCGTCATCGCGTTGCGCCGGTGCTCAGGCTTGGCGCAGCGCGCGTTTGCCGAACAGGCCGGTCGGCCGCGCGACGAGCAGTACGAACATGAGGCCGAAGACGATCGCGTCGCGCCAAGCCGACGCAGCCGTAGGCGATCGCGAGCGTCTCGGCCGCGCCCAAGATGAAGCCGCCGATGACGGCGCCCGTGACGCTGCCCATGCCGCCAAGGATGATGACCGCAAGTCCTTTGAGCTCGATCGGGCCGCCCATGTCCAGCGTCACGCTGTTGTATTCGAGTCCCGTTAGCACGCCCGCCGCGCCGCCCAGTCCGGACGCGATGAAGAACGTCGCGGCGATCGTGCGTTCGAGGTCGACGCCCAGCAGCGCCGCTGCGATTCGGTCTTCGGCGACGGCGCGGATGCGGCGGCCGAGCGTCGAGGCGCGCAGCACCCAGCTCAAGCCGAGCATCAGTGCGATCGCGGAGAAGAAGATCGCCAGCTCGACCGTCGTGAACGTCACGACGCCGAGATGGATCGCCGGCGCGGTATCGAGGCCGCCCGTCGTGAAGTGCTTCTCGTCGACGCCGTAGATGCCGCGCAGGATCGCGCCGATGATGATCGCGACGCCGATCGAGGAGATCAGCGGCACGAGCGTGCCCGCGTTGCGCGCGCGCAGCGGCGCGAACGCGACGCGGTCGAGCAGGATGCCGATGATGCCGGCGACGGCGGCGGCGGCGAGAAACGCGAGCGGCAGCGGCCAGCCCGCGACCGCCAGCGAGAACGCGGCGAACGCGGCGGCCGTGAAGATCGCCGCGTGCGCCAGATTGAGGATGTCGAGCACGCCGAACACGAGCGTGTACCCGACGGCAAAGAGCGCGTAGACGGCGCCGAGGAAAAGCCCGTTGAGGAGCTGCTGGGCGATCATAGGCTACTACGGTGATGGAGCGAGCACAGCGTTATCGTCCTCTGCCCGAATTGTCGTTGCGAGCTCGAACCCGGGGGCCCCACGGTGCGTAGCACCGTGGGGGGCGCGGAGCGAGAGCGCAGCGCCTTCTAATGGAAGTAGGTGAACCCGTCTTTTACGATCGAGAGAATGACGGGCGAGGATTTCACGTCGCGGTTGCCGTCGAAGCCGATCGGGCCGAGGACGGTTTGGATGACTTTCACGCCTTTGAGGCCGTTGGCCATCTCTTCTTTGGTCGTTGCGCCATGGGCGACGAGGTATGCGACGATCTGCGCTGCGGCGTACGACTGGGCGGCGAACTGGTCGGGGCCTTTGCCGTATTTCGCGGTGTAGTGCTTCACGAAGTCGACGTTGGACGGGTACTTCGCGCCCGAGTACCACGCTGCGCCGACGACGGTGCCCTGCGCGGACGGGCCCGCGACGGTGTACATCTCCGGCGAGTTGAGGCCGTTGCCGCCGATCATGTGCGTCTTGATGCCGAGCTTGCCGGCTTGCTGGATGATCTTCGTCGCTTCGGGGAACAGCGCGCCGATCGCGATCACGTCGGGATGTTTCGACTCGATGCGCGTGAGCGCGGCTGGAAGTCGGTGTCCTTGATGTGGAACGTCTCGGTGTCGACGATGTCGACGCCCGCGGCTTTGAGCTCGCGCGCGAACACGTCGCCGTCGGTCTTGGTGAACGCGTTGTCGTCGCCGTAGATGATCGCGGCCGTCTTGTAGTGCCACTTGTCGTGCGTGCGCTTTCACGGTCGTCGGGATCACTTGCGACTCCGCGAGCGCATCGCGGTACACCGTGCCGCCGAGTGCCGGTCACGCCTTCCGCGGTGGTCGACGTGCCCATCACCGGGAAGCTCGCCTTCGCGGCGATCGGGAACGCTTTGAACGCTTCGCCCGAGAGCGTCGGGCCGAGCACGATCGGCGTCTGTCCGTCGCTCATGAACTTCTGCATGAGGTTGACGACCTGCGCGGGATCGGTCGCCGCGTCTTGCACGTCGAACGTGAGGTTTGCGCCGCCCGCGTCGATCTTGCCCGACTTGATGTCTTCGTTGGCGAGCTCGTACGCGTTCTTCTGCGGCGTCCCGTAGACGCCGGCGGCGCCCGTGACGTCGGCGATCACGCCGATGTGGACGTTCTTGCCGGCCGCGGGGCCTTTCGACGCTGCACCGGAAGGTGCGACGAGCGCGGCGATGGCGACCAGCGCGAGCGCCGGCACGATTCGGTTCATCTAGTCACTCCTGCTCGGGTGGGGTTGACGCGCGGTTCCCCGGCTCGTCGAGCGCTCCTTCGGAGGCGAGCAAGTACGGCCGCAGCGCGCGCATGAACGCGCCGAAGCGCGCGTCGTGCTCGTCGCTGCTCGGCAATTCGGTGTAGACGACGATCGCCCAGCGCGCGCCGCCCGGCAGCGTCAGGATGCCGCCGTCGTGCGCGACCTCGTCGGTGTCGCCCGTCTTGTGCGCGAAGACGTCGCCCGGCTCGAGTCCGCGTGAGAGCTTGACGTCCCACCACGATGTCGCGAGGATCCGGCGTAACGCCGCGGCCTCCGGGATGCGGTTGGCGGCGATCGCGGCGAACAGCTCCGCGGCTTCGGCCGCCGGGAACGTGTTGCGGCCTGTCGCCTCGGGATCGTCGATCAGCGGCAGGCTGCCCGAGAGCTTGCGCCGGAACGCGGTGCCCGGATATCCGAGCGCCGCGATGTCCGCCGTCGCCCGGTCGCGGCCGAGGACGTCGTAGAGCTGGTTGGTCGCGACGTTGTCGGAGCGCTGGAGCATGTACGTCGTCAGCTCCTCGACCGTCGTCCGGTAGCCCGGGAGCATCGGCGAGGGCGCGTCGTTGACCGTCGCGTTGCGAGCGTCGACGGTGGCCGTGGTGTTCCAGCGCAGGCGGCCTGCGCGGATCGCGACGCCGATCGCCGCGGCGAGCGGCACCTTGATCATCGAGGCGGGGTAGACCGGCCGCCCGTCGTCCCGGCTCCATGCCGGCCCGCCCGGCGCCAGTCGCCGGACATGCATCTGTGCGGCGCCGAGGCCCGTTTTTTCGGCGAGGGCTGCTAGGTCGGGTGAGCGGCCCGTCATTTTGCAAGCACGTACTTGCACGATTCCCGGCTATCCGGTATCATGCAAGTACCCACACGCATGAGTTTATGATGGAACCGACACCGCTTCACTTCCCCCTCCGATTGCACGCCGGCGACACCGACGCCCGTTCGAAGATCGCCGCCGCGGTCGACGCTCTCCTCGAGCGCGACCTCGCGAGCCCCCGCCTCTCCGTCGCCCTCGACGGCGAGCGCCTTCCCTCGGACGTCGTCGCCGCGCTGATCGCCGGCCTGCGCCGCGTCCGCGAGCACGGCGGCGCGATCGAGATCGTGCCGGGAAGCGACGCCGTTCGCGACGCCCTGGCGCTCGCCGGGCTCGACCGGGTCTTCGCGTTTCCGCTGGCGCCCGCCGAGCGCGCTGCATCGGCCCGGGCCTGCTCGCGCGGCTGACGGCCGCCTCGTTCGCGGCCGTGCTGGCGTTCTCGGCCGTACCGGCGTTCGCCGGCGCCGACCGCCCGACCGATCCGACGGCGATCCTCGCCCGGGTCGAAGAGCGCAATCCGAGCCTGAGCTCCTACCAGGGCCGCATGCACGTCGACCTGCGGATGACGTCGTTCCCGTTCATCCGCCAGCACCTCGACGGCACGACATACTACAAGAAGCCCTCGAACTACGAGGTCGTGTTCGACAAGGTGCCGCGCGCTGGCGAAGGGCTTCGACAAGATGTTCGCCGACGTCGGCGATCCCGGCGAACTGGGAAAAGCGCTTCGTGGTGACCTATCAGGGCGAGCGCGAGTACCAAGGGCGCAAGGACATCGAGCTCAAGCTGGTCCAGCGCGTGCGCGGCATGATCGATCACGAGACCGTGCTGGTCGACCCCAACGCGTGGGCGATCGACTCGATCCGTTACGACTACTACAACGGCGGGCACATCACGATGACCCAGACCTTCCGACAGGTCGGGGGCTACTCGATGCTCGCCGAGCAGAACGCCGAGATCGCGATCCCGTACGCGAAGGCGGTCGCGCACGGCACCTACTCCGACTACAAGACCAACGTCGCCGTCGACGACGCTGTGTTCACGAAGAAGAACTGATGGTCTCGACCGGTCACCGAACCCACGCCGGCGTCGAAGAGACGCGCACCAAGATCCTCGCCGCGGCGCGCGAGCTGTTCGAGCGCAACGGCACGCGCGGCACGACCACGCGCGAGGTCGCCGAGAAGGCGGGCGTCAACGAAGCGACGCTGTTCCGCCACTTCGGCTCCAAGCGGGCGCTGCTCGACGCGATGCGCGAGCAGGCATGCGGCCTCGAGCAGTTCCGCTCCGTGCTCGCTTCGCTGCCGGGCGTCGATTTCGCAGCGGACTTGCGGCAGATCGCGTACTACGTGACCGAGCACATGCTCGCCAAGCGCGCGATGATGTGCGTGTCGCTGGCGGAGGACGCGGCCGGCACCGACGACGCGCCGGAGTTTCGCGGGCCGGAGCAGATCAAGGCCGATCTGGCGGCGTATTTCACGGCCAAGGCGCAAGCGGGCGCGTTTCGCGCCGACCCTGCGCTGGCGGCCCGCTTCTTTTTGGGCATCCTCTTCTCGTACGTCGTCGGGCGCAAGCTCTGGAACAGCACCGTTCCCGATCGCGCGACGCTCGACGGCATCGTCGACGTCTTTTTGAACGGAGTTCGTTCCTAACGTGGAAACCCGGACCGAAACACCGCCGCCGCAGCGGCCCGTCATCGTGAGCGAGGACGTTGCCGCGGCATCGCCGCCGGCCGAACCGAGACGGTCGTGGTGGAGACGAAGCGCCGGCGGCCGCCGGTGCTGGTCCTTTTGATCGGCGCGCTCGTCGTGCTTGCCGGGCTCGTGTGGGGCGCGCGCTATCTCAGCTATGCGCGCGCGCACGAGACGACCGACGACGCGCGCGTCGACGCCGACACGGTGACGGTCACGAGCAAGATTCAAGAACGCGTCGCGCAGATTCTCGTCGACACCGACCAGCCCGTCCGCAAGGGGCAAGTGATCATCCGGCTCGACAGCACCGACGAGCGAGCCGCGCTCACGCAGGCGCAGGCCGGGCTCGACCGCGCAGCGCTCGCAAGCGCGCGCCGCGCAAGAAAACGTCGCGCTGACGCGCGCGCAGGTGCAGGCGCAGGCAGCGCAAGGCGCCGGCGGCGTGACCTCCGCCCGCAGCGCGATCCAGAACGCGCAGGCGCAGACGCAGTCGGCGCAGCAGCAGGCCGACGCCGCGCGCTCGGCGATCGCGCAGGCGCAAGCGCAGGTTTCGGTCGCGCAAGCCGGCGTGCCGGCGGCGCGTGCGGCGCTCGCGCGCGCGAACGCGGACCTCGCGCGCTACACCGCGCTGGTGCGCACCGGCGACATCGCGTCGCAGCAGCTCGACGCGCAGCGCGCGGCGCAGGCGCAGGCCGCGTCGCAATACCAAGCCGCGCTCGAGAACGTGACCGCCGCGCAGACCGGCGTCGCGCAGGCGCAGGCGCGCTACACCGCGGCGCTCGCCGCGACGAACGCCGCCAGCGCCGGGATCGGCGCGCAGCAAGGTCAGCTGCAGAGCGCGCAAGGCCGGCTCAGCGAGACCGACAACCCGTACCGCGTGTCGACGACGCAGGCGCAAGCCGATGCGGCGTACGCGCAAACCGGATCGCTGCAGGCGCAAGTGCAAGCCGCGAGAGACCGCGTGAGCTATACGGAGATTCGCTCGCCGATCGACGGCGTCGTCGGCGCGAAGAACGTCGCGATCGGCGCCGCGGTCGCGCCGGGCCAGTCGCTGATGACGATCGTGCCGACGACCGGCATCTACATCACCGCGAACTACAAGGAGACGCAGCTCGGCGACGTGCGCGTCGGCCAGCCCGTCGACATCAAGGTCGACGCGTACAAGGGCGTGACGTTCGAAGGCGTGGTCACGGCGATCGCGCCCGCGTCGCAGAACACGTTCAGCCTGGTTCCCGCGCAAAACGCGACGGGCAACTTCGTGAAGGTGACGCAGCGCCTGCCCATCCGGATCGCGCCGAGGAACTTGCCCAAGGACAAGCCGCTGCGCGTCGGGATGTCGGTCACAACCTCGATCGCGGTCAAGTAGCACGATGATGCGCCGCCGATCCGTCGCGCTCGCGCTGAGCGCGAGCATCTTCACCGCGTCCGCAGCTTCGGGCGGCGTCGCGCTCGCGCAGTCGGTGCCGCCGCAGCCGAAGGCGACGACGGCACCGCAGGCGACGGCGATCCCGCAGCCGCAGCAGCCGGTGCCGCAGTCGACGTACGTGCCGAGTGCGCCTCAACAGCAGCAGCAAACGCCGCTGCCGGCGCCGACGACGCCCACCACGATCAGGACGACGCCTGGCGGCGCCACGCCGGCGATCGGCCAGGGTGCAGGGCTGCCGCCGCCGCCTGTTCCGTTCGTTCTGCCCGTCGGTGCCGATTATCGCACCGGGGTTCAGCTCGCCGGTGAACGCGCTCCCCAACGGCGATCTCGTCGGCGTGCAGCAGCAGCCGTTCGTCGGGCTCGCGCTGCGCGACGCGATTGCGATGGCGTTGCAGCGCAACACCGATCTCGCGATCGCGCAGTCGAACCGCCGCATCGCGAACTACCAAATCGTTGCCGCCGAAGGCGCGTATGACGTGCGCTTCCAGCTCGTGCCGTCGTACTCGCACAGCGTGAGCCCGGCGATCAGCTCGTTCCAATCCGGTCCCGGCGGCGGTCCCGTGACGCAAGATACAGCCGGCGTCACCACCGCGCTGCAAGGCATGACGCAGCAAGGCGGCCAGTATCGCATCGCCGCCGTCGGGACCCGCGTCACCTCGAACTCGACGATCAACAGCTACGACCCGTTCTACCAGACGGCGCTCCAGCTCAGCGTGACGCAGCCGCTCGGCCGCGGACGCGCGATCGACCAGCCGCGGTTGCAGCTCCAGCTCGCGCGCACCAACGCGGCGATCCAGAACGACGTCGCGCTGACGCAGGCGTCCAACGTCGTGATCCAGGTCTCGAACGCGTACTACGACCTGGTCGCCGCGTGGCGCAACGTCGCGATTCAAGAAGAAGGGCTGCGCAACGCGCAGGCTCAGTCGGCGTCGAATGCACGGCTCGCCGCGCGCGGTGCCGTGGCGCCGACCGACATCGTCGAAGCAAACACGCAGGTCAACGTGTTCCAGGACAACGTCTTCTCGGCGCTTCAGAACGTGCAGCGCCTGCAGACGCAGATCAAGTCGCTGATCCTCGCCAATCCGGCCGACCCGGTGTGGTTCGCGAACCTCGTACCGACGACGGCGATCGCGCAGATCCCGCAAGAGCCGACGCTCAACGCGCTGATCAACTCGGCGATCGCCAACCGCCCGGAGATCGCGCTGCTGCGCTCGCAGCGCGCCAATGCGAACAGCAACCTCGCGTTCGCGCGCGAACAATTGCGCCCACAGATCGACCTCGGCCTCGGCTACACGGCGAACGGTTTCGCGGGCACGCCCACGCCGCCGTCCACCAACCCGATCTTCGGCCTGTTCGGCGCGCAGATCGCGGCGATCAACGCGCTGATCGCGCGCTCGAACGCGCAGAACCCCGGCTCGCCGCCGATCACGCCGCTCACCGGCGTCGGCTTCGGCGCCGGGCCCGGCATATCAGACGGGCGGCCTCGGGCAGTCGATCGCGACGCTGCTCGACAACCGTTTCCCGACGTACACCGCGCAGCTGACGTACCAGATCCCGCTCGGCAACCGCACCGCGAAAGCCGACTACGGGATCGCGCAGGAACAGGCGCGCCAGGTCGCGCTGCAAGAGACCGCAGTGCTGCAGCGCATCCGCGGCGAGTCGGTCAACGCGATCCAAGGCTTGCGCGAAGCGCAGTACCGCGTCGTCGCGGCACGCAGCGCGCGCGAAGCCGCGCAGCGCGTGCTGCTTGGCGAGCAGCGCCGCTTCCAGGCGGGCACCTCGACGACGTTCTTGATCCTGCAGCGCCAGCTCGACGTGGCGAACCAACAGCTGCGCGAGCTCCAGGCGCAAACCGACCTCGACAAAGCGATCGTGGAGCTGAATCGCGTCAGCGGCGGCATCTTCGCGCAGAACGGCATCGACACGAGCGCGCTGGGCGGCACGTCGCTCGACGCGACGTCACCGACGACGAGCGTGCTGCCGCCGGCCTCGACCGCGACGGCGCCGCCGGTCACCCGCCGCCCGTAGGAATGGTCGAGCCGGCGGACGGTCCCGCCGTGTGCTCGTGGAACGAGTGGGATCCGCTGCGCGAGGTCATCGTCGGAACGGCGCGCGGCGCGGCGGACATCGGATACGAGCCGGCGCTCTCGCCGTACTTCGCGGCGAACGCCGGCGGGCGTGCGTTTCGCGGCGCGCCAGTTCACGAGCATGTCATAGCGGAAGCGGAAGCGCAGCTGGACGGCTTCGCCGCGCTGCTCGAGGCGCGCGGCATCACGGTGCGCCGGCCCGGATCCGGTCGATCATGCCGCCGCCGTGAAGACGCCCGACTGGGAGATCGCGCACGGCCGCGCGAACGCGTGCCCGCGCGACGTGCTGCTGGTGATCGGTGACGAGATCATCGAAGCGCCGATGGCGCAGCGCGCGCGATTCTTCGAATATCGCGCGTATCGCACGCTGATGGCGGAGTACTTCCGGCGCGGCGCACGCTGGACGGCCGTGCCGAAGCCGCTGATGTCCGACAGGCTCTACGACGAGATGCCGCTCGGCGCGCAGTTCGACTACGCGACGGCGCCGCTGCTGACGGAGATCGAGCCCGCGTTCGACGCGGCGTCGTTCGTGCGGTTCGGGCGCGACATCTTCTGGCAGCCCGACCTCGTGAGCAATCAGTTCGGCGCCGATTGGCTGCAGCGCCACCTCGGCCCGGAGTTCCGGGTGCACACGATTCAATTCCGCGAGAGCCACCCGGCGCACATCGGCACGACGCTCGTGCCGGTTCGGCCCGGGATCGTGCTGGTGAATCCCGCGCGCCCGTGCATCGACGGCGGGCTGGAGCTGTTCGAAAAGAACGGCTGGCGCGTCGTCGAGGCGCCGGTGTCCGTGCGGTCGGGCGGCAGCGCGCGCGACGTGAGCAGCTGGATCTCGATGAACATCCTGATGCTCGACGAGCGCACGGCGGTCGTCGAGCAGCGCGAGAAGCCGATGATCGAGCTGCTCGAGTCGCTGGGATGCGAGGTGCTCCCGTGCGCGTTCGACCGGGTCTATCCGTTCGGCGGAGGCTTCCACTGCTGCACCACGGACGTGTGCCGCGACGGCACGCTGCAATCGTACTTCCCCTCGCTCGACGGCGGCTGACGATCGGCCGGCGCGTGGCCGTGTCTAGGAAGCGATGCGGCGGGTGACGAGCACCCAGATTACGCCTACCAACGCGATGGACGCGAATACGACCGCGATAAGCGCTTCTTCGCGAACCCGTGCGTGGCTCGAGGAAAGCAGGCTGGCGGATACGACCATCGAGAGGACAACGGAGATCCCGCTTAGCCTAAGACTCACCAGGTCACGACGCGAGATGCTCTTGCCTTTGACCATACGAGCAGCATACCACAAAGACGGAGAAGGTGCTGAAACGCGCGATGGGCGGAGCGAGTTCGACGTATTAACGTCGACCCCTCGGCTCGGCTTTTCCGTTGCCGGCTGCCGAACGATTCATAACCGCGGCGAGGTGACCGCGTGATGGCGCCGCTCACCGAGTTTCACGCCTCGATCGCGGACGTCACGAACGAACAGCACCAGAACATGGAGGGCTTGGTGCAGCCCGACGACTTCAACGCCGAGGTCGTCGTCCGCTTCCTGCGCGCCAACGGGATCGATGCATGCGTCGACGAGACGACCGGCGGCTTTCGTTACACGGCCGCCGATCCTGCGCGCGCGTCCGATGTGCTCTTCGCGTGCGTCTGCCTGCGCGCGTCGATAAGCTACGCGATCGAGGCCTCATACTGGTGCATCAAGGCGAAGCGATGATGTTAAACGATTCGCCATCGCGTCAACCTAAGCGGCGGAACGCACACCGGAAAGTCATCCCGGTAGAACCACTGTCGGCGCGCGTCTTCCGACTTCGCATCGCACGTGGCTACAGCGTCTACGAGCTGGCAACGGCAGCCGGCGTCCTCGCCTGCACGATCAAACGCTTTGAAGCGGGCAAGTCCGTCGACAAGCGCATTTTGCCGGCGCTTGCAACTGCGCTCGACATGCCGCTTTGCCGACTCTTGAGTGGGGACCATAGCTGCGCCGAACGAGCCTGCGTCCCCAGGGCGGTCGACACGCGCGCCGCTGCAGCGGCGGTGCTGATCCCGGGCGCCGCTCGGCAGGCATGTCTCCGTGGCTCCGTCGAATACTTGAAACGGTCGTTACAAGTATGGTAGGATGGCTTCATGGCGCGGACTGCCGACGAGCAGAAGCGCGTGGATCTGTTGGAGCGCATCGTGGACTACGTGATGGCGAACGGGCTATCCGATCTTTCGTTGCGCCCGCTCGCGCGAAGCGGTCGGGACGAGTCCGCGCGTGCTGCTTTACTACTTCACGTCGAAGGAAGAGCTGATCGCCGGCATCATGGACGGCGCGCGCGAGCGCCAGCGGGCGATCTTCAACACGCTGCCGCGTAACGCCGAGACGTACGCCGACACCGTGCGCGCGGCGTGGAGCGTGATGAGCGCGCCGCAGCACGAGGCGGTGTTCCGGCTGTTCTTCGAAGTGTACGGGCTCGCGCTGCAAGATCCGAAGCGCTTCCCGGGTTTCTTGCGCCGTGCGGTCGAGGACTGGCTCGACTACCTCGAGCCGAGCGCGGTCCGCGACGGGCACACGCCGCGCGACGCGCGCGCGATCGCGACGGTGCTGCTTGCCGGCTACCGCGGCTTTCTGCTCGATCTGTGCGCGACGCGCGACCGCAAGCGGATCTCTCGCGCGGTCGATCTCTGGATCGCGGCACTCGATACCATCCCGTCTCCCGAGGAACGTTCCGATGAACGCAAGCGCTGAGGGCTCGCCGGGCCGGCAAGCGGCGACCATTTTCATCTTCATCACGGTCGCGCTCGACATGATCGCGCTCGGCGTGATCGCGCCGGTGTTCGTGCCGCTGGTCGAGCAGTTCTTGCACGGTGACGTGCGGCGTGCCGCCGGCATCGTCGGCGTGTTCGGCACCGTGTTCGCGCTCATGCAGTTCGGCTGGGCGCCGCTTCTGGGCGTGCTCTCCGATCGCTTCGGGCGCCGACCGATCATCGTGCTGTCGAACCTCGGGATGGCCGCCGACTACGTCGTGATGGCGCTCGCGCCGAACCTCGCGTGGCTGCTGATCGGGCGCGTCGTCTCGGGGATCACCGCGGCGAACGCGACGGCGGCCAGCGCGTACGTCTCCGACGTGACGACGCCGGAAAAACGCGCGGGCGCGTTCGGCATGATCGGCGCCGCGTTCGGCCTGGGCTTCGTGCTCGGGCCTGCGCTCGGCGGATTGTGCGGACAGGTCGACCCGCGCCTGCCGTTCTGGGTCGCGGGCGGCTTGAGCCTGCTCAACGGATTGTATGGCGCGCTGGTGCTTCCGGAATCACTCGCGCGGGTCAACCGCACCGCGCGGTTCGCATGGGCGAAGGCGAACCCGTTGGGCTCGCTGCGGCTTTTGCGCCGCCATCCCGATTTGACGATGCTCGGTCTCGTCACGTTCGTCAGCAGCCTCGCCGGAATGGTGATGCAGTCGACGTGGGTGCTCTACGTCATCTATCGCTATCACTGGGGCCCGGGTGCCACGGGGATCTCACTTGCGGTCCTCGGCGTCACATCGATGATTTCGCAGGTGGTCGTCATCGGGCGATTCGTCAAGCGCTTCGGCGAACGTACCTCACTGTTCGCGGGGATCGCATCCGGTGGGCTCGGACTGATCGTGTGCGGGCTCGCCGTCAACGGCTGGTGGTTTTTTGCGGGATTCGTCGGGCTGTGTCTGTGGGGACTCGCGCCGGCCGCGGGCCAAGCGATGATGACGCGCCACGTCACACCGCAGGAGTACGGCGAGCTGCAAGGCGCGGTCGGCTCGATCCGCGGGCTCGCGATGCTGTTCGGCCCTTTGATCTTCACGACGGCGTTTGCGATCGGCATCGCGCACGGTCTGCCGGGCGCGCCCTGGTACTTGGGCGCGGCGTTGCTCGTGTTCGCCATCCTGCCGGTCTTGCGCGAAGCGCCGATGGAACGAACCGCCGTCGTGAGCGGTGCGGACGCCGCATAACGGAGAAGCCGGAATTGGTCGAGCGGCGATCGTGGCGCACCCTTCGACAAGCTCAGGGTGACATGAGGCGCGCTCGTCCGCGCCGGACGGTGAGCTTATGGTGACGTTTGGGCTACAGTCTTGACGCGGCCGCTGCGTCGACGAACCAGCGCAGCTCGCCGTGCGTCGGGCGCACGAGCTGCGACGGGTAGACGTCGGTTTGCTTCGCGCCTTCGAGCACGGCGTGCAGCGCATCGGCTTTTTCAGCACCGCCCGCGGTGATCGCGACGTGGTGCGCGGCGTTGATCGCGCGCGGCGTCAGTGTCATGCGCCAGGTGTCCAGCTTCGGCACGTAGTGCGCGATGCACAGCTTGTCGTTGTCGATCGCGCCGATCGTGCCCGGGAACAGCGATGCCGTGTGACCGTCCGGTCCCATCCCGAGCAGGATGAGATCGAGGTGCGGGGCCTCGCCAACTTCACGCCGCAGCACGACGTCGTAATCCGCGGCGGCGGCGCTCGGATCGTCCTCGCCGCGCAGCCGGTGCACGCGCTCGGGCCGAATCCCGAGCGGGTCCAGCAGCGTATCGCGGTTCATCTTGTAGTTGGACTGCTCGTCGTCCGGCGGCACGCAGCGCTCGTCACCGAACCAGAACACGACGCGATCCCAGTCGACCCGGGTGCGCCGCGGCAACGCGGCGAGCAGCGCGTTGGCAGCGCGCGGCGTCGACCCGCCGGCGAGCGCGATGTTGGCGACGCCGCTCCGCGCGAGCGTCGCGCGCAGCACGTCGATGATGTGATCGGACGCTGCCGCTGCGAGCGCCGCGGCATCGGGTAGGATCGAGACGAGCTTGGGATCGGCCATGCGACCGGTCAGCCCAGCAGCGTCGCGACGCTGTTCAGCGCCGTCTCGTACACTTCGTCGGCACTGACGCCTTCGAGGATCGCGCGTTCGAGCAGCGACGCGTTGTCCATCGCGGCGAGCGGGAACAGGCGCTCCGCGCGCGCGTGAGCGCCTTCCACCCACATGCGCACCACGCCGGGATCCTCGGTGACCTCGGCGTGGTACCACGATGTCTCGCTGTCCAGGCAGATGCTGTGCACGCGCCGGACTTCGCCCTCGCGCACGCGCTCGAAACCGATCGTCGCGCCCGCGAGGTCCGTGAACGCGTCGCGGCCCGTCGCCTTCCACCCGAGCCGGCTCGCAAGCCAGCCGCCCAGGTAAAACGCTTCCGCGTCGGAGCCGCTGCGAATGAACAGGCGGCGGATCGTGAACACGTCGTCGGTATCGTTCGGGTCGTCGAAAAAGTTCGCGATCATGTCCTGCCACGGCCGCAGCCGCAGCCATGCGAGGTCGCGCAGCACGACGTGAGGGTGCTGCGCGTGGAACGTCGCGAGGCGGCGCACGGTCGACTCGTCCGCGACGCCGCCCGACGAATCGAACAGCAGCGTGTTCACCAGCGGCAACAGCGCATAGAAGATCGGCGCGCTCTCTTCGCGCAGCCCGCTCCACCACAGGATCGTCGGAACGCTCGTCTTCGCCAGCGCCGTCACGTAGCCCAGGATGGTCTCCGCATCGAAGCACGACACGTCGAGCTGCACGCGTTCGCCCTGCACCGTGAACTCCACGTTCTCGGCGGCCGCGCCCGTCGTGATCTCGCCGTGCTCGCACGCGCCCGTGTGGTCCAGCACGATCGTCAGCGACGGGTGCTTGTCGGCGAGCAGCGCCGTGCGCTCGAGGATCCAGTCGCGCCGTGCCGGATCGTCGATCCACACGATGAAGTTCATCGTCGACGCGGTGAGCTTCGTACGGGCGAGCTGCGCGCGAATCTCTTCGAGCGTCGTCTTCGCCGCAGCCGGCTCGGCGGCGCTCATATCTTACGCCACTCGCGCCCGTCCATGGCGAGCATGCGATCCGACGACGGCGGGCCCTGGCTCCCCGCGCTGTAGTTGGGGAAGCCTTCCTCGGCGCTGTCGAGCCATTTGTCGAGCAGCGGCATGAACTGGATCCACGCGCGTTCGACGGCGTCCCAGCGCGTGAACAGCGTCGCATCGCCGCGCATCGCGTCGCCGATCAGCCGCTCGTACGCGGGCGCCGACACGACGCCGAAGCCCGTGCCGTAGTTGAAGTCCATCGACACCGCGCGGATGTGCATCTTCGGCCCCGGCACCTTGGCGTTGAAGCGCAGCGATACGCCCTCATCGGGCTGAATCTTCATCACGAGCGTGTTGTTGTCGAGCGCGTCGCCCGCGTCGCCGAAGAGGCGGTGCGGGATCGACTTGAAGCGGATCGCGATCTCCGAGACTTTGTGTCCGAGCCGTTTGCCCGAGCGCAGATAGAACGGCACGTCGGCCCAGCGCCAGTTGTCGATCAGCAGCTTCACCGCGGCGTACGTCTCGGTGTTCGAGTCCGGGCGCACGTCGGGCTCCTCGCGATAGCCCGGCACGGGCTTGCCGGCGATCGAGCCCGCATCGTACTGGCCGCGCGCGGCGTCGAGGCTCAGCCGTCCCGGCTCGAACGGCCTCAGCGCGCAGAGCACCTTGTACTTCTCGTCGCGGATCGCGTCCGCTGCGGACGAGACGGGCGGTTCCATCGCGACCAGCGCGAGCAAGTTCGTCACGTGATTCTGAATCATGTCGCGCAGCGCGCCCGCGTTGTCGTAGTAGCCGCCGCGCAGCTCGACACCCACCGTCTCCGCCGCGGTGATCTGCACGGAGTCGATGTAGCGCCGGTTCCAGATCGGCTCGAAGATCACGTTGGCGAACCGCAGCGCCATGATGTCCTGAACGGGCTCTTTGCCGAGATAGTGGTCGATGCGGTAGACCTGCTTCTCGTCGAAGACTTTCTCGACTTCGGCTTGCAGCGAGCGCGCCGAGTCGAGATCGGTGCCGAAGGGCTTCTCGATGATGATGCGCGTCCAGCCCGCCGTATTGTCGCGCGGGCCGAGACCGGCTTTGTCGAGCTGGTCGATGATCGAGGAGAACACCGACGGCGGCGTGCTCAAGTAGAAGAGGCGGTTGCCGGCCGTGCCCAGCTCTTTGTCGTTCTTCTCGAGCTGCTCGCGCAGTTTGTGGAAGCACGCGGTGTCGTCGAACTGCCCCGAAACGTACGACAGGCGCTTCGCGAAGTCGCTCCACAGCGGGTCTTTGGCAGGGCCGGTGCGCGAATACTCGTCGATGCTCTTGTGCATCTCGTTGCGAAACTTGTCGTCGTCGTCGTCCGAGCGGGAGAAACCGACGATGCCGTAGTTCGCGGGCAGGATGTCCCCGAGCCGGAGATTCCACATCGCGGGCATCAGCATGCGCTTCATCAAGTCGCCCGTTGCGCCGAAGAACACGATGTTGCACGGGTCGGTGATGCGGCTGGTCGAGAGGCCCTTGCGCAGCGGGTTCGTCGCGACGCCGCCGCTCGGCTGCGCGGTCGTCGTCATTCGGACTTGATGGCGTGGCCGCCGAACTCGTTGCGCAGCGCGGCGATGATCTTCGCGCTGAACGACTCGTCTTGGCGCGAGACGAAGCGCGACATCAGCGACGCCGTGATCACCGGCGCGGGCACGTCCTCGTCGATCGCGGCCTGCACCGTCCAGCGGCCCTCGCCCGAGTCCGCGACCCAGCCCTTCACCTTCGCAAGGTCCGGGTCGTTCTTGAGCGCGAGCTCCAGCAGTTCCAACAGCCACGAGCGCACGACCGAGCCGTAGCGCCAGATCGACGCGAGCTGGTGCAAGTCGTATTTGTATTCGGATTTTTCGAGGATCTCGAAGCCCTCGCCGTATGCGGCGAGCATCCCGTACTCGATCCCGTTGTGCACCATCTTCGAGAAGTGCCCCGCGCCGCTCGGCCCGACGTGCGCGTAACCGTCCTTCGGCGCGAGCGTGATGAAGATCGGCTCCACGCGTTTGACCGCGTCCTCATCGCCGCCGACCATCAGGCAGTAGCCGTTGGCGAGCCCCCACACGCCGCCCGACGTCCCCGCGTCGACGAACGACACACCCTTGTCCTTGCAGCGCAGATAGCGCTGCTTGGAATCGGTCCAGCGCGAGTTGCCGCCGTCGATGATCACGTCACCCGGCTGCAACAGGCCGAGGAGTTCGGTGATCGTCGAGTCCGTCGGATCGCCCGACGGCACCATGATCCACACGGCGCGCGGCGCGCTCAGGTTCGAGACGAGTCCGCTCAGCGACAACGCGGGGGTCGCGCCGTCGGCAGCCGAGCGCTGCACCGCCGCGCCGTCGCGATCGTAGGCGACCACCGTATGCCCGCCGCGAATCAGCCGCGTCGTCATGTTGGCGCCCATGCGCCCAAGCCCGATCATCCCGAGTTGCATTCGTTTGTCGATTTCCTTACTTCAGGCTTTGGCGGTGACGGCGGCTTCGAGCGCGGAGGCGAGGGTCGCGAGGCCGAGCTTCGCGTCGCCGGGGAAGTGCACGCGAATCCCGCGCCGGTCGCGCTTGTCGAGCGACTCGAAATCGCCCAGGGCTTGCGCGCGCTGGAGCGTCCGGAACCCGACCATGCCGGGGATCGGCAGATCGAACGGCGCGTCGTACGTGATCTGGAAGAACACGCCTTCGTTCGAGCCGCCCTTGTGCAGCTGACCGGTGGAGTGCAGGAAGCGGGGACCGAAGCCGACCGTCGTCGCGACGTGCAGCGCGTCGCGCACCATGATGCGAATGCGCTGCAGTGCCGCCTCGTCCTCGTCGTTCATCGGAACGTACGCGTTGAACGCGACGTAGTCGCCGGCTTTGATCTGCTCCGCGACGGCGGCCACCGCGCTCTGCAAGTCGCTGCCGAGCTTCACGTCGTGCGAGCCGCTCAGCGGGAACACGAGCACGTCGCCCGTCTGCACCTGCGCTTGCGGCTCGGAGAACGTGCCTTTCGACGTGAACTCCGCCAGCAGCCGCTTCGTGTTGTCCTTCGATTCCTGGACGTTGGGCTGATCGAAGGCGTCGATGCCGAGCACGGAGCCGGCCGCAGCGGTCGCGATCTCCCAGAGGTAGAATTGCTCGCCGATGTCGAGCGTGTCTTTCATGGTTAGGCGAATCACCGGATGGCCCGCGCTCTCGAACTGCGTGAGCCGCGCCAGCACGGGATCGTCTTCGGGCAGACACTCGCCGACGTAGACGAACACGCGGTCGTCGCCGTACGCGCTCACGGCGCCGAGCGTCTCGCCCGCGACGGGGACGATCCCCGTGCCGGATTTGCCGGTCGACTCGGCGATGAGCTGTTCGGCCCACGCGCCGAACGCCGCGACGGACGGGTGCGCGAGGATCGTCAGCTTGTCGCGGCCGTTCTTTGCCAGCGAGCCGATCGCCGCGCCGAACCGCACGCCCGGCGCGTCGTACGCCGACACCGTGGCCGCGTTCGCGTGCATCGCGTTGATCGCGCGGTCGAGGATCCCGGTCACGTCGTAGCCGGCCAGCGCCGCGGGCACCATCCCGAAGTACGACAGCGCCGAATAGCGGCCGCCGATGTTCGGGTCGTTCGTGAACACGCGCAGGAAGCCGGTGTCCTTTGCTTCTTGCTCCAGCTTTGTGCCGGGATCGGTGATCGCGATGAACTGGCCGGGCGCGTTCGCGGCGCCGACGGTCTGCTGCGCGCGCTGGAAGAAGTAGCGGAAGAACGCGTCGGGCTCGGTGGTCGTCCCCGACTTCGAGGCGACGATGAACAACGAGCGTGCGATGTCGAGGCTCTCGTCGAGCGCCTTGATCTGCTGCGTGTCGGTCGAGTCGAGCACGTGCAGCGCCGGGTAGCCGGCGATCTTGCCGAACGTCGCGCGCAACACGTCGGGCGCCAGCGAGCTGCCGCCCATGCCGAGCACGACGACGTGGTCGAACCGTTTGGCGCACGCGCTCGCGAACTCGCGCAGCTCGCCGGTCTGCGCGTGCGTCTGCTG
The DNA here is from genome assembly GCA_963791645.1 of Vulcanimicrobiota bacterium. GTDB lineage: Bacteria > Vulcanimicrobiota > Vulcanimicrobiia > Vulcanimicrobiales > Vulcanimicrobiaceae > Vulcanimicrobium. The sequence continues at coordinate 30,242 of CAWBTJ010000044.1, forward strand.
CGCGATCTCCACCCACCCGAGCGCCTTCTTGATGATCTCGACGTGCTCGGGCGCGTCCGACCACGGCGACGGGTCGTGGTGCCACAGCTTGTGCAGAAAACTCGTCTGCGCGAGCTTGTCGAGGCTCGCATCGGCGTTTGCGTGGGTGTCGCCCAACGCGAGCGAAACCAGCGGCGGCGCACCGGTGCGCAACTTCTCGACCTTGCCGTCGATCGCCTCGAGCATCGCGTTGAACGAGTCGGCGAACGACTTCACGCCGTCGGCGACGAGCGTCTCGGTGACGTCGTAGATCGAGATCTGCGCCTTCGCCAGCGCTTCGATTACGCCGCGCGCGCCGTCGATGTCCTCGAGCACGGCGTCGGCGCGAACGTTGCCGTGGTCGACCAGCGCTTCGAGCGTGTTCGGCGGCACGGTGTTCACCGTGTCGCGGCCGACCAGGTTCTCGACGTACATCAAGTCCGGGTACGCAGGGTTCTTGGTCGAGGTGGACGCCCACAGCGGTCGCTGCACGTGCGCGCCCTTCGCTTTGAGCGCGGCGAAGCGGTCGCCGCTGAACAGCTTGAGGAAGCGCTGGTAGGTCAGCTTCGTGCTGGCGATCGCCGCTTTTCCGAGCAGGTTCTGAAGCGTCTGCTCGCCGGCGTCGATCTTGGCTTGCAGCTTCTTGTCGACGGCGTTGTCGATGCGCGACACGAACACCGACGCGACCGACGCGAGGCGGTCGATCGGCTCGCCGCGCTGCGCGCGCTCCTCGAGGCCTTCGAGGTAGGCGTTCGCGGCGTCTTCGTACCGGTCGACGGAGAACAGAAGCGTGACGTTGATGTTGATGCCGGCCGCGATCGAAGCCTTGATGGCCGGCACGCCGGCCGCGGTGCCGGGGATCTTGATCATCACGTTGGGGCGGTCGACTGCGTCCCACAACCGCTGCGCGGCCGCGATCGTGCCTTGCGTGTCGTTCGCGAGCGTCGGCGACACTTCGAGCGACACGTAGCCGTCGAGGCCCTTGGTGTCTTCCCACACGTTGCGGAACAGGTCGCACGAGCTCCGGATGTCGCGGATCGCGAGCGCCTCGAACACGCCGCCGGGATCGGTCGCGTCGACGAGCGTGCGCAACTGCTCGTCGTAGTCGGTGCCGCTTCCGATGGCCTTCTCGAAGATCGTCGGATTCGACGTCATCCCACGAAGGCCGAGGTCGATGAGGCGCTGCAGCTCGCCCGAGCCGAACATGCTGCGGCGGATGTTGTCGAGCCAGATGCTCTGCCCGACGTTCGCGAGTTGCCGGAGTTGGTCGCCCATGTCGTGATGCTTTCTTTTCTAGACGTTCGCGAGGAGGCCGGCGGCGACGTCCGCGACGTGCTCCGGGGTGAAACCGAATTCTTTGGCGATGTCGGCGGCGGGGGCGGACGTGCCGAAGTGGTCGAGGCCGAACGCGATCCCGTGGTCGCCGACGTACTTCGCCCAGCCCAGCGTCGCGGCGGCTTCGATCGACATGCGCGCTTTCGCCGCGGGCGGCAGGACGCTGTCGCGATACGCCTCGTCCTGCGCGTCGAACAGTTTCCACGACGGCATCGAGACGACGCGCGCCTTGGTGCCGCGCTGCGCGAGCAGCTTCGCCGCATCGCCCGCGAGCGACACCTCCGAGCCGCTGGCGATCAGGATGACGTCGAACGCGCCGTCCGGCGGATCGACCAGCACGTACGCACCGCGCGCGACGTCAGCGTTGCGGTCGCCGAGGTACGGCAGCTTTTGGCGCGTCAGCACCAGCACCGTCGGCCCGGTCTCAGGCTGCACGGCGAGCTTCCATGCTTCGAGCGTCTCGAGCGAATCCGCCGGGCGGATGTCGATGACGTTGGGGATCGCGCGGATCATCGCGAGCTGCTCGATCGGCTGGTGCGTGGGGCCGTCCTCGCCCAGGAACACCGAGTCGTGCGTGAACACGAAGATCTCGCGGATCTTGTTGAGCGCCGCCAAGCGCAGCGACGGTTTGAGGTAGTCGACGAAGTTGAAGAACGTCGCGCCGAACGGCAGCAGGCCGCCGTGCAGCGCGATGCCGTTCATCGAACCCGCCATGCCGTGCTCGCGCACGCCGAAGTGGATGTTGCGGCCGGCGTACGATCCAGGTTGGAAATCACCGAAGCCTTTGAGGTTCGTTTTCGTCGACGGGTCGAGATCGGCGGAGCCGCCGACGAGCTCGGGCAGCGCCGCGGCGATCGCGTTCATCACGGTCCCGCCCGCGTCGCGCGTCGCGACGCTGCCGTTCTCGGCGTTGAACGCCGGCCACGGCAGATCGGCGGGCAGCTTGCCGTCGCGCGCGCGCTCGAACTGTGCGGCCAGCTGCGGGTTAGCGGTCTTCCACGCATCGAAGCGCGCGTTCCAATCGGCTTGCAGCCCGGCCCCCTTCGCGCCGACTTCCTTGAAGAACGCGGCCGGTTCGTCGGGGATGACGAACGGCGGATAGTCCCAGTGCAGCGCTTTGCGCGTCGCTTCCATGTTCTTGCCCAGCGGCTCGCCGTGCGTCTTGTACGTGCCGGCTTCGGGCGAGCCGTAGCCGATCGTCGAGCGCACGGCGATCAGCGTCGGGCGCAGCGACTCCGCTTTCGCTTCCGTTATCGCGCGGTCGATCGCGTCCGCATCGTTCGCTTCGCTCGGGCCGACTTCGATCGTGTGCCAGCCGTACGCTTCGAAACGCTCGCGCACGTCTTCGGTGAACGTCACGTCGGTCGCGGCCGCGAGCGACACCTTGTTGTCGTCGTAGAGCACGATCAGCTTGCCGAGCGCGAGGTGCCCGGCCAGCGACGCGGCCTCCGACGCTACACCTTCCATCAAGTCGCCGTCGCCGGCGAGCACGTAGGTGTGATGGTCGACGATGGTCTGCTCGCGGTTGTAGACCGCCGCGAGGTGCGCCTCGGCGATCGCGAGGCCGACGCCGTTGGCGAACCCCTGGCCCAGCGGCCCGGTGGTCACCTCGACGCCCGGGGTGAGGTGGTACTCCGGGTGCCCCGGCGCGCGGCTGCCGAGCTGGCGGAAGTGCTGGAGGTCGTCGAGCGTCAGGTCATAGCCGGTCAGGTGCAGCAGCGCGTAGAGCAGCGCCGAGCCGTGGCCGGCGCTGAGCACGAAGCGGTCGCGGTCGAACCAGTGCGTGTCGGCCGGGTTGAAGCGCAGGTGCCGCGTCCAGAGTGCGAACGCCGCCGGGGCGGCGCCAAGCGGCAGGCCGGGGTGCCCGGAATTCGCCTTCTGCACCGCGTCGACGGCGAGAAAGCGAATTGCGTTGATGCGAAGGTCGTCCGCTGCGGTGTTCACGGTCTGCTCCTGGAATTGCCGGGGAAGCCGCGTTAGCCGCGGACCACTCTTGCCCCCGCCTTTACCCGACCCGCCGACGGGAGCACGGTATGCGGCGCGGAAACGCCCCGGGCGATGGATGACAGCTTGGAAGCCCGGATCGTCGAGCTCGAGGAGCGCCTCGCGGCCAAGCCCGACGCGATCAAGAAGAAGGCCGGGCGGGTGGTCGAGGAGGTGCTCGACGCGCTCGACACTGGGAAGCTGCGCGTCTGCGAGCCCACGGACGACGGCTGGGTGGTGCACGCCTGGGTGAAGCGGGCGATCCTGCTGTCGTTCGGCCGCTTCGACAACGCGCGCATCGTCGAGGAGGCGTTCGCCGACACGGCCGGCCCGCTCGACGCGCTCCAGCTGCGCTACCGGCTTCCGTCGTACTACGACAAGCTCCCCACCAAGCGCAATTGGAAGAAGCTCGGCGCGCGCTGCGTGCCCGGCGGCATCGCGCGCTACGGTTCGTACCTGGGCAAGAACACGATCCTGATGCCGGCGTTCGTCAACATCGGCGCATACGTGGATGACGGCACGATGGTCGACACGTGGGCGACCGTCGGCTCGTGCGCGCAGATCGGCAAGGACGTGCACTTGAGCGGCGGCGTCGGCATCGGCGGCGTGCTCGAACCGCCGCAGGCGATGCCCGTGATTGTCGAGGACGGTGCATTTCTGGGCTCGCGCTGCATCGTCGTCGAAGGCGTGCGTGTCGGCCGCGAAGCGGTGCTCGGCGCAGGCGTCGTGCTGACCGCCTCGACGCCGGTCGTCGACGTGCGCGGCGCCGAACCCGCGGTGAGCAAAGGCGCGATCCCGCCGCGCGCCGTGGTGATCCCGGGCGTGCTTCCCAAACGCTTCCCCGCGGGTGAGTTCGGCACGCCGTGCGCGCTGATCATCGGCGAGCGCAGCGAGTCCACCGATCAGAAGACGTCGCTCAACGCCGCGCTGCGCGAGTTCGAGGTATCGGTCTAGCCGCATGAATCCTCGGGTGGCGGCGATCGAGCCGTCGCTGATCCGCGTGATCGCGGCGAAGAAGAAGCCCGGCGCGATCGATCTCGGGCTCGGCGAGCCGACGTTGCTGCCGCAGCAGCGGTTCATCGAGGCCGCCGCGCGCTGGGCGGGCGAGCACGGCGTCAAGTACACGGTGAACGCGGGCGACCTCGGTCTGCGCGAGCGCATCGCGGCGCACTACGCGTATCCGGGCATGTCGGACGCGCGCAACGTGTGCGTGACGACCGGCTCGCAAGAAGCGGTGTACGTCGCGATCAAGACGCTGCTCGATCCTGCCGGCGACGAGCTGCTCGTGGTCGATCCCGCCTTTCCCGCGTACGCGAAGATGGCGCAGCTCGAAGGCGTTTCGTACCGGCGCGTGCACATGCGCGCGGACGACGACTTCCGCTACGACGTCGAAGCGATCCTCGACGCGGTCGACCGCGCGACGCGCGTGATCGTCATCGCGTCGCCGGCGAATCCGACCGGCCGCGTGTTCCGCGACGCCGACGCGCGCCGGCTCGCCGACGGATTGCTCGCGCGGGGCGGGCCGCCGGTGTGGGTGCTGCAGGACGAGATCTACCGCGAGCTCACCTACGTGGACGATCCGGGCTACGTCGCGAACTACTACCCGCACACCGTCGTGGCGAACTCGCTCTCGAAATCCAACGCGCTGACGGGGATGCGCATCGGCTGGCTCCTCGCGCCCGACGGCGCGATCGAGGCGCTGAACAAGACGCACGCGTGGGTGACGTCGACCGCGAGCGCGTTCGGCCAGCGCGTCGCCTACGAGATCTTCGGCGAACCCGGCGCGATCACGGAACAGTCGGCCTGGTACCGCGCGCAGCACGCGCGCACCGTCGCGGCACTCGACGCGAGCGGCCTGCGCTACGTGCCGATCGACGGCGCGTTCTACGCGTGCGTGAAGCTGCCGCGCGGCGACGACTCGCTCGCCGCCGCGCTGGAGCTGGTGGAGAACCGCGGCGTCGTCGCGATCCCGGGCCGCATCTTCGGCGACTCGCTGGAAGGCTGGCTGCGCGTGAGCTGGGTCGCGCCGATCGAAGACGTCGAGGAAGGCCTGCGCCGCATCGCGGCGCTGTGAGCGCTACCGCCGCTTGGCGACCGTGTACGTGACGATGTTCGAGTCGACCCGCCCGTAGGACACATTGAACCGGTAGACGCCGGGCTTGCTGAGCGGAAACGAAGTTCTGGCGTAAAACGTCACGTGCGATCCCGGCGCGACCGTCTTGGTGTGTCCGCGGGCAGCCACGTAGAGCGGGTAGGTGGCGCGCGCATCCGGCACGACGGAGTTGAGCACGACGCGTGACGGCGGAGAATCGCCGAGGACGAGCGGGCGCGGGCCCGGGTTGACGATGGTGACGCGAAGCTGCGGCGCCTTTTTCGCGATCGCTGCGCCTTCTTTCGTCACGACGATCCGGTACGGCCCGGTGCGGTGCGTCAACCGCAGGTTGCACACGTCGCACGCGCGCGCGGGGCTCGTGGCGGAAACGATCGCTCCGAGCGCCAGCCCCGCCGCGACGGCGAGCGCGCCGCGCGTCACGTCTTCGGGCCCGTGCGTACCTCGACCATGTTGTCGGGGTGGAAGTACGTCTTCGAGACGCGCTGGATGTCGGCGGGCGTGATCTTCGCGTACCGCTGCGTGAGCGTCGCATAATACGACGTCGGGAGATCGTCTTGCCCGATGCGCATCAGGTCGCTCGCGATCGTGCCCGTCGCCTGCTCGGCGTCGATCGTCGTCGCGATGATCCGGGTCTTCGCTCGCGCGAGCTCTTCGGCGCTCACGGGCTCGGTCTGCATTCGCTTCATCTCGGCGCGCACGACGGCGTCCGCCGCGTCGACCTTGGCCGGCACCGCGCGGAACGTGATCGTCATCGTGCCGCGGTCACGGCCCGCTGCCAGGGAGCTGTTCGCGTTGTAAACGAGGCCGCGCTTCGCACGTACCTCGCGGAAGAGGCGCGCGTCGAACGAGCCGCCGCCGTAGATCTCGTTGGCGAGCCGGAACGCGTCGTAGTCGGGCGACGTGCGCGCGAGCGCGGGCGCACCGAGCTGCACCGAGACGTCCTGTTGCGGCGTCTCGACGCTCTTCTTCGTCGCGGCCGGCAGCGGGATCGCCGGGAGGTGAGGATCGGGCTTCGCGCCGTTCGCGGTCCAGTCGCCGAATCGCGCGGCAACCTCGCGCGCGATCGTCGCCGGATCGATGTCGCCGACGACGACGAGGGTGGTTGTGTCGGGCCGGACGTACTGCGCGTGATACGCCTTGACGTCGTCGAGCGTGATGGAAGCGACGGACGCCGCCGAGTCTTCGCGCAAGACGGGATCGCCCGCCGGATAGAGCGCTTCGAGGAACGTGCGCTGCGTGCGATAGTTCGGGTCGAGTGCGCGGCGCGACGCGACCGCGGTCAACTGCTGTTTCGCCAGCGTCAGCTTGTCGGTGGGGAACAGCGGGTGGCGCACGTCGTCGGCCAGCGCGTCGAGCAGCGTCGTCACGTCTTCCGCGCGGCCATGCGCGGAGAACGCGGTGCCGAAGGTCAGCTGTGCGGCGCGGTCGTCGGCGAGCTTGCGCTGCGCGCCGTAGTCGTACTTCGCGCTGCCCCAGTTCATCAGCCCTGACGTGATGGCGCCCAACCCTTCCTTGCCGGCGGGGTCGAACGTCGGCGCGGTTCGCACCACGCCGCGCACGAACACCGTCGGGTTCGACGCAACGCGCTGCACGAGCAGCTTGAGGCCGTTCGGCAGCGTCGTCACCACGGGGTTGACGGCACTATGGAGATCCAGCGGCTTCGCGAGCGCGGCCTTGAGCCATGCGGGCTGCGTGACCGGACCGTTGGGCACGCGCTCGCCGAAGCTGTCGCTCACGCCCGACGAGATGTTCGACGGCGGTTTGAATTTGGTCGGGTCCGTCGTGGTCGGTTCGAGCACGGCGACGACGCTGGGCTTCGCATACACCGCGCGCGCGACGGCGTTGACTTCGTCGGCCGTGACGGCATCGATGAGCGCGGCATAGCGCGAAGGGTCGGTGTCGCCAGGGAAGACATAGCCTGCGCCGATCCCGTCGCCCAGGCCGACGATCGAATCGCGCGCGTACGTCAGCTGCGCGATCGACCCGCGCTTCGCGGCTGCGATCAGCTCCGGATCGAGGCCCTTTGCGAGCAGCGCCGTCGTCGTCTTCTCGAACGCCGCACGCGCCTCGTCCGCGGTGTGACCCGGCGCGACGAGAAGCAGCGTGTGCACGGTCGACGCGCGCCGGTCTTCGAGTGGGATCGGAATGATCCCCAACACGAGACCGGTGTCGACGAGCGCAGGGCGGTACGGCCCGCGCGGGTTCGTCATCGCCTTGAGCGCGAGGCCGTTGCGGATCTGGTCGTGTTCGGTCGCCGGCGCGTTGCCGGGTGCGGCGAACGCCTCGTCGACGATCGTGAACGGGAACTCCGCCTTGATCGCGAGCGCCGCGCCGCTCGCGGGCTTGGGCTCGTACTGCTTGCGCGCGGGGAGCTTTTGCGACGGGATCGGGCCGAACCACTTCTTCGCGGAAGCGAAGATGTCGGCCGGCTTGACGTCGCCGGTCACGACGAGCGTCGCGTTGTTGGGATGGTACCACGCGTCGTAGTAGCGGCGCAGGTCGGCGACCGTCGCCTTCTCGATGTCGGCCTTCGCACCCAGCGCGGTGCCGCCCAGCCGCGAGTCCGGATAGACCTTCTCCGCCGTGCCGAAGAGCAGCTGGAAGATCGGGTTGCTGTAATCTTGCGCGTACTCTTGCAGCACGGCGCCTTTCTCGACGGCCCAGTCCTTGGGGTCGAGCTTGAGATTGCGCATGCGATCGGCTTCGACGTGGATCAGCGTGTCGGCGCGGTCCGACGGCACGACGAAGTAGTAATGCGTCTGTTCGTTCTGCGTCTGCGCGTTGAGGTCGGCGCCGAGGCGCGCGTTCATGTCGTCCAGACCCGCACTCGACAGCATGCGCGTGCCGCGGAACATCATGTGCTCGAGCGCGTGCGCGAGCCCCGTCTTGCCGGTCGTCTCGTCAAGCGCGCCGAACCGGTAGAACGTGTGCACGTGCACGACGGGTGCGGCGTGATCCTCCAGCACGACGATGCGCATCCCGTTGGCGAGCGTGCGCAATTGCGCGCTCGGGGTCGTGCTCCGTGCGCTCGGCGCAGCGCTTTGTGCACCCGCGGGAAGCGGGCGGACGGGCGAAACGACGAGCGCGGCAACGGCGGCTGCGGCGCCGAGTCGGCGAACGAGCAAGGGCCGCCTCACGATTTGGGTCCGGTGCGAATTTCGACGAAATGGTCGGGGTGGAAGTACGTGCGCGCCGCGCGCCGCACGTCGGTGGGGGTCACGCGCGCGTAGCGCTCGGCGAGCGTCGCGTAGTAGTCGGGCGGTAGCCGGTCGGAACCGATGTTCATCAGGTCGCCCGCAATCGTCGCGGTCGCCTGTTCCGCCAATAGGATGCGCGCGGCTTGGCGCGTCGCGCAGCGCCGCAGCTCTTCGGAATCGACCAGCTCGTTCTGCAGCCGCTTGACCTGATCGCGCACCAGCGCTTCAGCCGCGTCGACCTTCGACGGCACGGCGCGGAACGAGGCCACCCACGTGCCGCGGTCGCGGTCCGACGAGTACGTCGTGCCGATGTTGTACACCAGGCCGCGCTTCTGGCGCACCTCGCGGAACAGCCGGCTCGCGAACGACTGGTCGTCGAGCAGCGCGTCGGCGAGCATGAACGCGTCGGCATCGACGTCGCCTTCGGCGGGCGCGGGCTGGCCCAATTCCACCGACACGTCCAGCGCGGGCGTCTCGACGATCTTGCGCACCGGCGGCGGCAGCGGGATCGGGTGCAGGTGCGGATCCGGTGCGGGGCCGTCGGCGTGCCAGTCGCCGAACGCGCGCACGACGCTCGTGCGAATCGCGTCAGGATCGACGTCGCCGACGACCACGAGCGTGGTCAGGTCGGGGCGGTGATATTTCTTCACGAACGCGCGCACGTCGTCGATCGTGATCGATTCGAGCGACGTCTTCGACGATTCGCGCAACGCGGGGTCGTTCGCCGGATACAGCGCCTCGGCGAACGCGCGCGCCGCGCGGTAGCCCGGGTCGATCACCCGGCGCTCCACGGCGACGGCGCTGTTCTGGCGGATGAGCACGAAGCGGTCTTCGGGCAGCAGCGGGCGGCGCACGTCGTCGGCCAGCACGTCGAGCAGCTTGTCGGCGTCGCGCGCGAGCCCGTGCGCGCCGAACGACGCGCCGAAGCCGATCCCCGCGCCTAGGTCGTCACCCAGGCGGTGCTGCGCGGTGTAGTCGTAGTTCGCGCTGCCGTACGACAGCAGCGCGGAAGCGATCCCTTCGAGGCCTTCTTTGCCGGGCGGTTCGAAATCGGGCGAGCGGCGCATCGAGCCGCCGATGAACACGGTGCCGTTGTCGTGCACGCGCTGCACGAGCAGCCGCAATCCGTTCGGCAGGGTCGTCTGCACGGGTGCGACGCGGCTGCGCAGCGCCAGCGGCCGTGCGAGGTCGGTGCGCATCCACGCAGGCTGCACGACCGCGCCGTCGGGCACGCGCCCGCCGAAATCGTCCTTCACCGAACCGCCCAGATCCGAGGGCGGCTTGGCTTTGGCGGGATCGGTCGTGGTCGGCTCGAGCACGGCGTCGCCGTTGGGCGTCGCGAAGACGCGCCGCGCGACGGCGTTCACGCTCGCGACGTCGACCGCTTCGATCTCCGCGGCGTACGTCGTGGGATCGCGGTCGCCCGGAAACACGTAGCCGCTGCCGAGCGCGCTCGCGAGCCCGGAGATGGAGTCGCGCGCGAACACCAAGCCGGTGAGCTCGCTGCGTTTGGCCGCCGCGATGAAATCCGGATCGATCCCGTGCGCGAGCGACGATGCGAGCACCGTTTTCCACGCCGTGCGCGCCTGTTCGGCGGTGTGGCCTGGCGCGACGAGCAAGAACGCGTGGAACGTCGACACGTGGCGGTCGAGCGACGGCTGCAGGCCGAAGCCCAGCGTGATGCCGCTGTCGACGAGCGCGCTGCGGAACGGGCCGCGCGGGTTCTGCAGCGCGACCAGCGCCACGAGCGCGCGCAGCCCGTCGTCCTCGGTGGGGCCGGACGCGGGCGGGGCGGCGTACGCGAGGTCGACGACGGTGAACGGATAGTCGGCCTTGACGCGCGCGACGACACCGGTCGCCGCCTTCGGCGTCGCGATCGTCACTTTGGGCACCGCACGCCGCGCGATCGGCCCGAACCACTTCTGCGCCGACGCGAACACCGCATCGGGCTCGACGTCGCCCGTCACGACCAGCGTCGCGTTGTTGGGCGCGTACCACGTGTGGTAGTAAGCGCGCAGATCGGCAACGGTCGCCTTCTCGATGTCGCGCTTCTCGCCCAGCGCGGTCTTGCCCAGCGGCGAGTTCGGATAGAGCTTCTCTTGCAAACCGGTGCCGAAGCCGAACAACGCGTTGCTGTGATCTTGCGTCCACTCTTGCAGCACCGCGCCGCGCTCTTTGTTCCAGTCCGCCGGCGCGAGCTTGAGCGCGTGCATGCGGTCGGCCTCGACGCGCAGCGCGCCGTCGACGCGATCGGCCGGCAGCACGAGGTCGTAGCGCGTGTACTCGTTGGTCGTCTCGGCGTTGACCTGTGCGCCCAAGCGTGCGCCCCAGTCGTCGAGCCCGCTCGACGAGAGCGTGGTCGTGCCGCGGAACATCATGTGCTCGAGCGCGTGCGCGAGACCCGTCTTTCCTTTGTGCTCGTACGCGCCGCCGAAGCGATACCATACGTTGACGACGGCGACAGGCGCGGCGTGGTCTTCCAGCACGACGACGCGCAGGCCGTTGGCGAGCGTGCGGACGTGCGCGGGGACGACCGGGTTGGGCGCGTCGGCGCGGACCGGGATCGCCATCGTGCACAGCGAGACCACGGCGGCGCAGAGCGCGGCGGCGAGGCGGCGAGCGGGCATCCGGCTAGGCTACGACGGTCAGGCCGAGGGTTCCGCCGCCTCGTACGCCCGTGCCGTGCGGGCAACTGCACGATGTGGTGCGAGGCCGATGAGCTCGCTGCGCCGCAGGGCCACTCCGTCGCGAGCCGCCGCTCGGCGTACCAGTTCGGTGACCCGGTAGAGCGGGACGGCGTCTGCGTCGGTGAGATTGCACGAGACCTGGACCCGGTCGGCCGCGAGCCGCAAGCCGAGGCATTTGAGCGATCGCAAACCGCCGCTCGACGCGCGCAAGCGTCGCGCGATCCGCTTTGCCAGAGCCAAATCGCCGCTGGCGAGCTCGACGTTGTACGCGATGAGGAACGGCCGCGCGCCGATCGCGATCGCGCCCGCGGTCGCATGCGCTGCGTCGCCGTAGTCGAACCGCCAACGCTCGTCGCCGGCGAGCCGCTCGGCCAGGCCTTCGAACTCGCCGCGACGGATGTCGGCCAGGTGCTCGCGGTGCGGCGCGCTCGCCGCGGAGCCGTACAGATACGACGGCACGCCGACCTCGCGCCAGATCCGCGCCGCAGCGCGGTGCGCGAGGGTGACGGCATCGTCGATCGTCGCCTCGCCGAGCGGCACGAACGGCAGAACGTCGAGCGCGCCGATCCGCGGATGCGCGCCGCGGTGCACGCGCAGATCGATGCGCTCGTGCGTCACCCGCGCGAGCGCGACCGACGCGGCGACGGCCTGCGATCCGCTTCCCACGGCGGTGATCACGCTGCGGTGATGAACGGGATCGCTCGTGCGGTGCACGACGCGCACGCCGTGTGACTCCATCGCGGCGACGCACGCCTCGATGACCGCCGCATCACGCCCTTCGCTGACGTTGGGAACGATCTCGAACTCGAGCGCGGCGTTCACCGCAGATAGGCTTCGATCGACTCGTCGGGGCCTTCGGGTTCGGTGCGCCCCCCGAGATAGCGCGCGAGGAACGCTTCGACCGCGGCGTTGAAGCGCTTGTTGTTCTGCGGCCGGGCGAAGCCGTGGCCTTCGTCGTCGAACACGACGTAGGTGACCGGCTGGCCGTTGCGGCGCATCGCGGCGACGATCTGATCCGACTCGGCAATCTTGACGCGCGGGTCGTTCGCGCCTTGGCCGATCAGCAGCGGTGCGCGGATCGCGTTCGCGCGGAACAAGGGGGAGTGCGACGCGAGAAACTCCTCGGTGTCGCCCATGCGCTGGGTGAACGTCGCGCGCAGCGTTTCCCAGTACGGCGGGATCGACGCGAGCAGCGTGTTCAGGTTCGACGGGCCGACGATGTCGACGCCGCAGGCGAACGCGTCCGGAGCGAACGCGAGCGCGGCGAGCGTCGCGTAGCCGCCATAGGAACCGCCCATGATCGCGACGCGCTTCGGATCGGCGATCCCTTGCGCGACGAGCCAGTCTTTCGCGTCGAGCAGATCGGTGTGCATCGCGCCGGCCCACTCGCGGTCGCCGGCGTTGAGGTGCGCTTTGCCGTAGCCGGACGAGCCGCGGAAGTTCGGCTGCAGCACGGCGTAGCCGCGGTTCGTCAGCCACTGCACGTACGGGTTGTAACCCCACGTGTCGCGCACCCACGGGCCGCCGTGGACCAGCAGCACCGCCGGAAGGTCGCGCGGCGGAAGCTCCGGCGGCGTGCTGAGGTATCCGTGGATCGTCAGGCCGTCGCGGGCCGGATACCGGATCGGCGTCATCGACGCGAGCGTGTAGCGGTCGAGCGCCGGGCGCATCGCGAAGATTTTCGTCGCGCGCCGCGTTTCACGGTCGTAGCTCCAAAACGAGCGCGAGCCGTCGTCGACGGCCGACGACACGAGCCACACGCGGTCGTCGCGGTCGGTCGACACGATCCCGAGGTCGCCGGGCACTTGCGCGGCGAGCGCCTCGAAATCCGCGGCGTAGTCGGGATCGAGCACCGTCCAGCCGACGCGTTCGCGCACGACCGATGCGGCGACCGGCGCTTTGGTGCGCGGCGAGAACACGACCTCGGAGACGTCGTACTCCGGATCGCCCACGATGTCGGTGCGTTCGCCGGTCGCGACGTCGAACCGGACGAGCCGCGCGGCGTTCGCATCCGCGCTCGTGTTCACGAGCAGCGCGGTACCGTCCGGCGTGAAGCCGGCGAGCTCGGGCGTCCCGTCGACGACGTCGAATCGCGCGAGCGTGCGCCACGGCGCGCTCGCGGCGTCGCGCACCACGATCTCACACGACGCGTCGGCGTGCTGGATCACGCCGGCGCGCACGACCATGTCGGCGTCGTCGGCATAGGCCGAGATCGCGCCGGGGTTCTCCGTGTCGAGCGTCGCCTCGCCGGTGCGCGGGTCGAGGCGGTAGACGTCGAACAACTGCGGGTCGCGCCGGTTCATCGCGATCAAAATGACGTCGGGCCGGTTGAGATCGAGCGACTGGAGCTGGACCAGCGTTCCTTCGTACGGTGTCAGATCGACGGGTTCGCCGTCGCCGTCCGGATCCGCCGCGAACAGGTGAAAGTTCTCGTCGCCGCGCGCGTCTTGCAAGTAGAGCACGCGCGTGCCGTCCGGTGTCCAGAACGCATTGCGGATCGGGCGGTGCGGATCGGATGCGACCAGACGGTCGTCGTCGGCGCCGATGGTGCGCACCCACACCGACAGCGTGCCGTCGTGCGGTGCGAGATAGGCAATGCGTTTGCCGTCGGGCGACAGCCACGGTGCGGCCTTCTCCGGATTGCCGAAGAGCACGTCGCGCGGAATGATCGGTACCATAGACACGTCCGCGCTAGAGTGTTGCACCGCGCCGCTCGCCTCCTCGCATCAGTCGAAAGCAAGCCGAATCGCGGCGGCGATGTCGCGCGCCGCGTCGGGCGCGACGAGCCGGGTGAAGCCGAGCTTCGTCGCTTCGGCAGCGCGACGCGCCGGCTGCGACACGCTGCGCACCTCGCCCGAGAGCCCGAGCTCGCCGAACGCGACGGTCCCCGCGCCAAGCGGAATGTCGCGAAACGCGGACGCGATCGCGAGCGCGATGCCGAGATCGGCGCCGGTCTCCGAGATTCGCAAGCCGCCCGCGACCGAGCAGTACACGTCGTTGCCGCCGAGGTTCAACCCGGCGCGGCGTTCGAGGATCGCGATGATCATCGCCATGCGCGCAGCGTCGACGTTGGCCGCGAGCCGGCGCGGCGTGCCGTACGCGGCCTCGCCGACGAGCGCCTGGATCTCGACGAGCACCGGGCCGCATGCCGACCAGCGTCGGCACGACGCACGTCCCGCTCGGCCGCGGGCCGCGCCCGTGCAGAAACAGCGCCGACGGATCGGCGACCTCGTGCAGCCCGCGGTCGTCCATCGAGAACACGCAGATCTCGTCGATCCCGCCGAACCGGTTCTTGTACGCGCGCACGATGCGGTACTCGCCGGACTGGTCGCCCTCGAAATACAGCACGGTGTCGACGAGGTGCTCGAGCAGCCGCGGCCCCGCGATCGCGCCGTCCTTGGTGACGTGGCCGACGACGAACGTCGCGCAGCCGGTGCGCTTGCAGAACTCCATGAGCACTTGCGTGCAGTCGCGGACTTGCGACACGCTGCCGGCGAACGACTCGACGTCGGGCAGCCACATCGTCTGAATGGAGTCGACGACGAGGATCTCCGGGCACGTCGCGTTCGAGCGCATCGAGGATCGCGCGCAGGTTCGTCTCCGGAAACACGAGCAGCGTCTCCGCGGCGCCGACGCGCTGCGCGCGCAGCTTCGTCTGCGCGGCCGACTCCTCGCCGCACACGTAGACCGCGCGCGCGCCGCGCCGCGCGAGCGTCGTCGCGAGCTGCAGCAGCAGCGTGGACTTGCCCGCACCGGGCGGACCGCCGAGCAGCACGAGGCTGCCCGGGCACGATCCCGCCGCCGAGCAGCGCGTCGAACTCCGCCATCCCGGTGCGCCGCCGCGCGACGCGCGTGTCGTCGATGTCCGCCAGCCGCACCGGCCCCGCGACTGCGCAGCGGCGCAACCGCGCGCGCCTGCGCGGTCTTCGCCGGCTTGACGACCGGCGCGTCCTCGAACGTGTTCCACGCCTCGCACGACGGACAGCGCCCGAGCCAGCGCGCCGACTCGAACCCACACCCGGTACAAAAATACACCGACCTCGCCTTGGCCAC
>CAWBTJ010000045.1:0-4751 GCA_963791645.1 Vulcanimicrobiota bacterium
GCCTCGAACGACACCGTTTCAACGCGCACGCGCTGTTTCGCGCGCGCTTGCAACACCGTCGTGCGTTCCACCAGCAGCGGCCGTTCGCGGTTGATCGCAATCTTGTCGCCTTCGACGTAACGCACCAGGCCGGCGAGATCCGCGACGACCACCGATTGCGACGGCATCGCCGACCACGGCCGCACCGCGACCGGGAAACCCAGCTCGCGCGCGGCGCGCCGCGCTTCGCGGAACGACGTCGCGGCACGCGGTTCGTCGAACGCCGGCTCGACCGTGCGCCCGCGCGCGGTCATGTCGGGGACGACGACGTCGTCGAGAAAGCGTGCGAGCTCGGTCGCGACGGAAGCCGGATCGGAGAAGCGCACGTAGCGCACCTTCGCGAGGTCGTCGAGATCGCGCAGCAGCGTCGTCTTGATCTCCGCTTCGTCCCACACCGCGAACAGCATCGGGATGCGGCGGCCGCCGTAGATGTTGTACGCCACCTCGAACGCGCCGCTTTCGCTGAGGCCCGTGCGCACGACGAGCATCACGTCGGCTCGCGAGAGCAGCGCCAAACGCGTGTCGCGGAAGCGGCGCGGCGCGAACGCGCCGCCCGACTCGCTCGTAAATGCCAGGCGGAAGCTCTCCTTGTCGTGTGCCTTGGTTCCCGTGAGGAACTCGAGCGCGTACCGGCCCTCTCCGACGAGGCCGCCGATTCCGTCGAGCGCGGCTTGAACGACGCGCGCTTCGCGTTCGGTCGTTTGCGTGAGTGGTTGCCGAACGAAAACCTTGATCGCCATGTCTGGAACACCCGTTTCCGACAGTCACGATGCACACGGCGTCAAAGCGCCGCGTACAAACCATAGAACCGCACCGGCCGGCCGAAGTCAAGAGGAAGAACGGACTAATGCTTCCCGAATGATCCGGCTCACGATGCGCGTCTGCGCCCACGGTACGGGAGCGTCTGTTACGCCGCGCTTACGCCGGATTACGGCCGGCTTACGCCGGGTATCCCACTCCGGCAAGCAAGCAGCTGGGGACCTGAGCCTACGGAGATCCGATGAACACCGCCTTCGAAACCCGCCTCAACGCCGATCTCGACGCCCTGCGTGCTGCGGGGACGTACAAGCGGCTGCGCCACCTCACCGGCCCGATGGCGGCCGAGGTGCACATGGAGGAGGCCGGTGACGTCATCGTGCTGTCGTCCAATAATTACCTCGGCCTCGCCGATCATCCCGACGTCGTCGCCGCCGGCATCGCCGGGCTGAAGAAGTACGGCGCCGGCACCGCGTCGGTTCGCTTCATCTGCGGCACGATCGACATCCACCGCGATCTCGAGGACAAGATCGCCTCGGTGTTCGGCTTCGACGCGTCGCTCTCGTACGTGTCGTGCTGGGCGGCGAACGAAGGCGTCATCCCCACGATCGCCACCGCCGGTAACACGATCATCAGCGACGAGCTCAACCACGCGTCGATCATCGACGGCTGCCGGTTGGCCGGTGCGAAGCGCGCGCGCTACAAGCACGCCGACATGGCCGACCTCGAACGACAACTGCGCGAGGCCGAAGGCACGCCGTTCATCGTGACCGACGGCGTGTTCTCGATGGAAGGCTCCATCGCGAAGCTGCCCGAGATCGTCGCGCTCGCCGAAAAATACAACGCGGTGACGATCGTCGACGACTCGCACGGCACAGGCGTGATGGGCAAGACCGGTCGCGGCACGATCGAGCACTTCGGGCTCGAAGGCAAGATCGACATCCTCACCGGTACGCTGGGCAAAGCGCTCGGCGGCGCGGCCGGCGGTTTCGTCGCCGGATCGAAGGCGCTCGTCGACACGCTCGTGCAGCGCTCGCGCACGCAGCTGTTCTCCAACGCGTTGCCGGCGACGGTCGCGGCGAGTGCGCTCAAGGCGATCGAGCTGCTCGAATCGGAGCACCAGCTCGTCGAGACGCTGCGCGAGAACACGCGCTACTTCCGCGCGGGTCTGGAGCGGCTCGGGTTCAAGCCGCTCGCGGGGCCGAGCGCGATCGTCCCGATCATCGTCGGCGAGACGGCGTTCGCGATCGCGATGAGCGACCGGCTGTTGAAGGAAGGCGTGTTCGTCACCGGGTTCGGCTTCCCGGTGGTACCGGAAGGTGCCGCACGCGTCCGCGTGCAGATGTCCAGCGCGCTCAGCCGCGACGAGCTCGACCGCGCGCTCGCGGCGTTCGAAAACGTCGGGCGCGAGCTCGGCGTGATCGGCGAAACGGCGCACGCGTAGCGTTCCCTCGGCGCGGATTATGTAGCGGAAGCGCTCCGGAGCGCCGCCGCGAGCTCGCCGTCGCGCTCCGGCGGAATCGTCCGCAAATCGATCAGCACGCGGTCACCGTCCACGCGCGCGACCACCGGCGGCGCGCCGCGGCGCAGCCGCGCCGCCGCCGCATCGACGCCGTCGCGCGCCGGCCGCCAGGCGAGTGCGACCGACGGCAGCGCCGCGAGCGGGAGCGTTCCGCCGCCGGCGTACCCTTCGCTCGGTTCCACACGCACGTCGATTCCGCCGAGTTGCGCGCGCAGCGCGTCGGCGCGCGCTCGCAGCGCGTCCAGCGGCGTCGCGAGCATGCGGTAGAACGGGATGCGTTCGCGCGACGCCGCATCGAGATGCAGCCGCAGCGTCGCGCCGAGCGCCGCGAGCGGGGCGCCGCCGATGCGCAGCGCGCGCAGCAGCGGGTTCGCGCGCAAGCGTTTCACCGCCGCCGTGTGGCCCACGATGATCCCCGCCTGCGGGCCGCCGAGCAGCTTGTCGCCGGAGAACGCGATGAGGTCGATGCCGTCCGCGACGGCTTCCTGCACCGTGCGCTCGTGCGGCAACCCGTACGCGCGCAGGTCCGTAAGCGCGCCGCTGCCGAGGTCTTCGACCACGGGGACGCCCGCGCGCGCGCCGAGCGCGACGAGCTCGGCGCCGCTGACGTCCGCGGTGAAGCCTTCGATGCGATAGTTCGACGCGTGCGCGCGCATCAGCAGCGCCGTGCGCGGCGTCAGCGCGCGCGCGTAGTCGTCGACGTGCACTTTGTTCGTCGCGCCCACTTCGACCAGCGTCGCACCGCTGCGCGCGAGGACGTCGGGGAGGCGAAAGCCGCCGCCGATCTCGACGAGCTGGTTGCGCGCAACGATCACCTCGCGCGGCGAACCGTCGGGCGCGCGCGCGAACGTGTCGAGCACCAGCAGCACCGCGGCCGCGCAGTTGTTCACCACCAGCGCGTCCTGCGCGCCGCTCGCCGCGCGCAGCAACGCGCCGACGCGGTCGTAGCGCGAGCCGCGCGTGCCGGCATCGAGATCGTACTCGAGGTTCGACGCGCCGCCGGCCGCATCGGCGATCGCAGCGAGCGCTTCGGGCGCGAGCGGCGCGCGGCCGAGGTTGGTGTGCAGCAGAATGCCGGTGCCGTTGAGCACGCCGACCAGCCCGTGCCGTGACTCCGCCGCGAGGCGCGACAGCACGTCGCCGACGACGAGCTCGGCGCCGGGCGTCGGCTCCGCGGCGCGCGCCGCGTCGAGCGCCGCGGCGACGTGGCGCTTCACCGTCGGCGGGCCGAGAAGCGCGACGAACCGCGCAACACGCGGTTCGTCGAGGATTCGGTGGACGGCCGGCAGGCCGCGGAGGTGGGGCAGCGCCCTAGGCGGCGGCCAGATGCTTGTCGAGCATCTGGCGGATCTGCTGCTCGGGGACGAAGCCCACGATCCGGTCGACGGCCTGGCCGCCCTTGAACAGGATCAGGCACGGGATGCCGGAGATGCCGTATTGCCCGGCGATCGACGGGTTCTCGTCGGTGTTCATCTTGAGGAACGTCGTGCGGTCGCCCAGCTGGCCCGCGACCTTCTCCACGATAGGCGAAAGCATGCGGCACGGGCCGCACCACGGGGCCCAAAAATCGACCAGGACGGGCTTGTCGGACGCGAGGACCTGGGTCGAAAAGGTGCTCTCGGTGACGTCGGTGAGTGCGCTCATGGCAGTGGGATTCGTACCTCCGAGCATTCGGACCCCGCCGCGGGTGCGACGGTTTCGGGCGTGGGGCCGTCGAAGGGCCCGCCGTGCGACCGCTCGCAGTTGCCGCTCCCCGGATGCTCGCCGGCGTGCTCCTCGCTGCCACCGCAACCGCCGTCTGCGCGGCGAGCCCGGTGTTGCCGGCCACGGTTCTGGTCGTCGCCGATGTCGGCGAGAGCGCGCAGCGGACGATGCCCGGCGCCCTGTGGCGCAAGCTGGTCGCCGACTACGTCGGCGCGCGCACCGTCACCGCCGAGGACGGCACCTCGCTGCCCGACGACGCGCGCTGCCGCAGCTCGCACGCGGCGTACGCGGTGTTCGCGACGTTCGACCGCGCGATGCGGCTGCCGGGCTTCGCGCAAGACACCGACCGCGCGTACGGCATCGCGCGCTTCACCGTGCGCAACTGCCTGACCGGCATCGTCGCGCCGACAAGGACAGTTCGCGTCGAGAGCGAGCCGCTGACCGAAGCCGCGCGCGGCGAGGGTGACGCCGCCGTCGCCGCCGCGATGTGGCAGCGCGCGGTGCAGGTCACGCTCGCGCACGAACCGGTCCTGATCGCACCACCGCCTCCGCGCGCCGCGCGGATCACGAACATCGTCGACGGCATCGTCTACCTCGACCGCGCCGACGGGTTCACCGTGAACCAGTTCCTGCGCGACTACGCGGACCGCAACGCGCACCCGCACGCGCCGATCCAGCTCATCGTCGTGGAGATCACGCGCCGGTACGTCGCGGCGAGCGTGATCGGCAA
>CAWBTJ010000046.1:0-6303 GCA_963791645.1 Vulcanimicrobiota bacterium
GGTGCGCGGCCGCCCGCGATACGTCTTCTCGCGCGGCCGCAAAGTCGCCGACGACGGCAAGTTCGTCGCGAGCACCGGGACCGGCATCCATCAGAAGTCCTCGCCCTTCCGCCCCGTCCAGCTTTAGTTCCACAAACGCCAAAGGATAGCAGCGTGAGCGACATCGACATCGTTCGAATTGGTCTGGTCCAGGCGCATCACGACACCGACGGCGCGGAGCCCGTCGAGGTGCACAAGCGCGCCGCGATCACCAAGCACGAGCAGATGATCCGCGAGGCCGCACAGCGCGGCGCGAAGATCGTGTGCCTGCAGGAGCTGTTTTACGGGCCGTATTTTTGCACCGAGCAAAACCCCAAGTGGTATGAGGCCACCGAGACGGTGCCGGACGGGCCGACCACGCGGCTCATGCAGGACCTTGCCCGCGAGCTGGAGATCGCGCTCGTCGTGCCGCTCTACGAGCGCACGATCAGCGGCGTCTACTACAACACCGCCGTGATCATCGACGCCGACGGCAGCGTGCTGGGCATCTACCGCAAGCACCATCTGCCGCAGGTCGCGGCCGGCCCGCAAGGCTGCGGCTTCTGGGAGAAATACTATTTCAAGCCGGGCAACGCCGGCTACCCGACGTTCCAGACGCGCTACGCGCGCATCGGCGCGTACATCTGCTACGACCGCCATTTCCCCGAAGGCGCGCGCGTGCTCGGGCTCAACGGCGCGGAGATCGTGTTCAACCCGTCGGCGACCGTCGCGGGCTTGTCGGAGTATCTGTGGAAGCTCGAGCAGCCGGCGCACGCGGTCGCGAACGGGTACTACGTCGGCGCGATCAACCGCGTCGGCTTCGAGACGCCGTGGAACATGGGCGAGTTCTACGGCCAGTCGTACCTGGTCGACCCGCGCGGCCAGTTCGTGGCAGTCGGTTCGCGCGACAAGGACGAGGTCGTGATCGGCGACATGGACCGCCGCCTGATCGAAGAAGTTCGCAACACCTGGCAGTTCTACCGCGACCGCCGTCCCGAGACGTACGGCGAGATGGTCGAAATTTAGGGTGGCTTCGCATCCTGCGAACCCTGCGGCACGAATGAAAACGCAGGTCGAGCGCGCCGGGATCGTCACGCTCACGCCGGACGCCGCGCACCAGGCGTCGGCGAACACCGATCTCTGGAACGACGACTTGCGCCCGTGCACGCCGAACGAGCACTCGTGGCGCGCATCGCGCTTCGCGAGCCTGTGGACCGGGATGTGCTTGTGCATCCCGACGTACTCGCTCGCCAGCGGGATGATCTCGCTTGGGATGAACTGGTGGGAAGCCGTCCTGACGATCTTCACCGGCAGTTGCGTGGTCCTGGTGCCGATCCTGCTCGTCGCGCACGCGGGCACGCGCTACGGTTTTCCGTACCCGGTGTTCGCGCGCTTGTGGTTCGGCACGCGCGGCGCGCACGTGCCGGCGCTCGCGCGCGCCGTCATCGGCGCCGGCTGGTTCGGGATCAACTCGTGGTTCGGCGGCCTCGCGCTCGACGCGATCGTGTCGCGCGTGTTTCCCGGCTGGGCCGCGTTCGGGCCGCATCTGTTCCTCGCGTTCGGCGCCTTCTGGCTGCTCAACGTCGGCATCGCGATGCGCGGCCCGCAGGCGATCGGCCGGCTCGCGACGATCGCCGCGCCGACGCTCGGTCTCGCCGCCGTCGCGCTCTTCGCGTGGGGCATCTCGGCGGCGGGCGGCGTCGGGCCGATGCTCGCGGCGCCCGCGACGCTGCACGGCGGCGCGTTCTGGACCGCGTTCTTTCCGTCGGTCATCGGCGTCGTCGCGTTCTGGGCGACGCTCGCGCTCAACATCCCGGACTACTCGCGCTACGCCGTCGCGCAGCGGGCACAACTACGCGGCCAGCTCGTGATGCCGCTCGTCATGGCGGGGTTCTCGTTCATCGGGATCGCGGTGACGTCGGCGACCCTCGCCGTCTACGGCAAAGCGCTGTGGAACCCGGTCGAGCTGATCGTGAAGTTTCCGACGATCGTCGTGCTGATCGGCGGCATCGTCGTGATCCTCTCGTCGATCACCATCAACGTCGGTGCGAACGTGATGGCGCCGGCGCGCGCCTTCGAGAACCTCTGGCCGCGGCGCATCACGTTCGCGACCGGCGCGGTCCTCACCGGCCTGCTTTCCCTGCTGATGCAGCCGTGGTACGTGCTCGCGACGTTCAGCAACTACGTCTTCACCTGGCTCGGGACGTACGGCACGCTGCTCGGCCCGTTCGACGGCATCGCGATCGCCGACTACTGGCTGGTGCGCGAGCTGCGTCTCGATCTCATGCAGCTCTACTCGCGCAACGGCCGCTACGACTACGCCGGCGGCTGGAACGTGCGCGCGATCGCCGCGCTCGTGGTCGGCTGGATCCCGCCGCTGATCGGCCTGTGGTTCGCGCCGCTGCACTTCCTGTGGTCGGGCGGCTGGTTCTTCAGCATCATCGTCGCAGGCGCAGCATACACGCTGTTCATGCGCACCGAAAAATCCCGCATCACCGAAGCGGAGTACGAAGCGATCACCGACGCGGGTTAGTGCATGCCCGCCATGCCGTGCATCTCGCCGTGGTCGTCGCGGTGCACCGCCCAGATGCGCGCCGGGTCGGTCTCGTCCGGCCACACGTGGACCATCCAGCCGAACACTTGCGGCACCCAGCGCCCGCCGGCGGCAGCGCATGCGTTCTCGTCGGAGATCGTCCCGCCTAGTCCGAAGCGCGGATCGCGCTTGCCGCCCGCAGCCGCCTGGCAGATGCGGACATGGCGGTGCCATCTCGCGATGCTCAATGGGACGTCGGCGTCGAGCTGCTGTTCGGACGCGTTTTTCGATGCGGTGTACATCACGCCGGTCAGGTGCAGCATCTCGCCGTGGCGCTCGTAGATGAGCGACGTCGGATGATCGAGATCGAAATGCCCCAGCCAGGCCTCGAGCGCCCATGCGTCCTTGGTGAAGTGCTCCGTCGGCAGTTGCACGCCGGGCAGAAACTTCTTGAACCCGTCACGCTCGGCGTCGGCAACCGTCGGATAGCGCGCCATGACGCGCTTCGCCGCCGCGACGATCGCATCGGCCCGCGCACGGTCCTCCGCCTTCACGGGCCGCGTCACGGTGAGGTCCATGTGGCCGCCCATCGCCTCGACGGGCGCATCGGCGCGCCCGGTGTGCGGGCCCGCGGCGACCGCGAGCAACACCGCGATCGAGATGATGAGAAGTCGTTTCATAGCGTCGTTCAGCTCCGGGGAAAGCAGCGTCCTGTGCTACTCAACGACCGTCCTCCCGGTCACGTTGTCTTCTCATGCGACTCACATCGATCAGCGAGCTGCCGCGTACGCCTCTGCGAGGTCGCCGACCGCCGCGTCGATCGTCGCGACCGCTTCGTCGAGCTGATCGTCGGTGATCGTCAACGGCGGCGCGATGTGCAGCACGCTATAGCGCCCGAACGCGTAGGCGCCGCGCTTTTTCAAGCTCGCGAACAGCGACGGCATCACGCCCATCGTCTTGCCTTGCCACGGCACGAGCGGCGTGCGCGCGGCGCGGTCGCTCACGAACTCCAGCGCGAAGAACGCGCCGGCGCCGCGCACGTCGCCGACGATGTCGTGCCGTGCGCGCAGGCCTTCGAGCCCGGCGCGCAGGCGCGGCTCGATCGCGCGGGCGCGCGCGTAGAGGTCGCCGTCGCGATACGCTTGCAGCGTCGCGACGCCGGTCGCCATCGCGAGCGGGTGCCCGGAGTACGTGTGGCCGGCGGGCAGCGGCTTCTCATCGAACGCGCGCGCGAATCGCTCGCGCAGCAGCACGCCGCCGAGCGGGACGTACGCCGAGGTCACGCCTTTGGCGAACGTGATCATATCCGGCACGACGCCGAAGCGTTCGCCCCCGAATGCGGCGCCCGTGCGGCCGAAGCCCGTCATCACCTCGTCGAAGATCAGCACGATCCCGTTCGCGTCGCACAACGCGCGCAAGCCCGCGAGATAACCCGGCGGGAAGACGATCACGCCGTTGGAGCCGATCACCGGCTCGAGCAGGATCGCCGCGACGTGATCGGCGTTCTCCGCCGCGATCGTTTCCGCGACGTGCTGCAGCGCGCGGCGGGTTTCTTCCGCCGGGTCGTCGGTGAAGAACGGGCTGCGGTACGGATAGGGCGCCCAGAAGTGCACGACGCCGGCCATCGTGCTGGACGGCTCGTTGTACCAGCGCCGGTTCTCACCGGTCAGCGTCGCCGAGCCCGCGCCCGAACCGTGGAACGAACGGTAACCCGTCAGTACCTTCGAGCGCCCAGTGACGGCGCGCGCGAACTTGATCGCGTCCTCGTTCGCCGCCGCGCCGGACGTCGTGAAAAACACGCGGCCGCCCTCGTCACCCCACGGCGCCAAGCGGACGAGCGCCTCACCGAGCTCGGCGCGGACGTCGTTGAACCAGCTCGGCGGGCTGAAGCAGAGCCGGTCGATCTGCTCGTGCATCGCAGCGCGCACGCCAGGGTGGCCGTGGCCGAGGTTCGCGGCGATCAGCCCCGACGTCAGGTCGGCGTACCGGTTGCCGTCCTCGTCGTAGAGGTAGATGCCCTCGCCCCGCACGATGACCGGCGGCTGCAGATTCGCCTGCGCCATCCACGGGGTGAGCACGTAGCGCGCGTGCTTCGTCTTGAGCGCATCACCGGCAACGATCATCGGGCGGGCCCTCCTGCTGACGCCGTACGCCGCGCGCGCGGAGGACTCCGCCTTGGCGCGAGGCGCTAGCGGCGGCGGTCGAGCGGAGCGAACAGTGCGGTCAGTGCGAGCGAGAAGCCCGGAATCGCCGGATGAGCGAGCACGTCATCGCCGCGGAGCACGCGCGTGCCGCGCGCGTCGTGAAGCCGCACCGACCGATCGCGCGGATCGACGACGATCACGACCGACGTTCCGGTTGCGAGATACACCCCGATCTTGTGCTCGAGATTACGCGTGCGGTCGCCGGGCGAACGGATCTCCACCGCGACGTCCGGCGAGAACGGGGGCGCTTCGAGGTCGTGGCCTTCGAGCCCGCGGAGCCGCGCGTCCGACACGTACGACACATCGGGCACCAGCGGCCGGCGGATCTCACCGTCGGGCGCCGGTCGGAACCGCCACTCCGGACCGACGTCGCCGCGTCCATGGGCCCACGCTGCGAGCGCAGTTTGCAACGTCCCCTGCAGCAGCGCGTGCGTGCGGAACGGGCTCACCTTGCGCACCGCGCGGCCGAGGATCCATTCGGTTTCGGGTTTGGTCTCCGGGAGAACGATCTCGTGTATCGACATAGGCTCACGCATGTCTATCACGCGCTCGCGCACGAAGGCAATACCTCGTAGGTTCGGGCGCAGCCCGAACACGCCTTAATGCGGTAACCCGAACAGTGTCTGCACGAGCAGCACGATGCGCGCGATGATGCCGGGGACGAACTCGGTGAACGCGTAGAGCGCGGCAAGCGCGTGGATCGGGCCGACGATTACGAACGGCAACCCGGCAACGATGATGATGAGGATCCAGCCGACGAGCGGCGCGAACGCGCGCAGCGGGCTGCGCGCGACGACGGTGCCGCCGGCGAGATCACCGAGCCGGCGATGTCCCGGCAGCATCGCGAGGATGCCGCCGATCACGAGCAGGTCGAGCGGCCGCAGCAGGTTGCGCACGAACGCGCGCCCCAGGCCGACCATGCGCCCGTGCGGGTTGTACACGTGCAGCCCGAACGCGAGCTTCCAGATCGTCGTGCCGACGAACGCTTCGGACAGCCACACATAGACCAGCGCGACCGCGACGCCGACCGCGAGCGTCGCGTCGAAGCCGCTCTGTGTGTTCGTCGGTAATCCGGTCAGCGGGTTGATCGCGATCAGCGCGTACGCGAGCGACGTGACGAACACGGTGACGAGCGCGATGTCGAGCGCGAACGCGAAGAACCGCGCGGCCACGTAGCCCAACGGGTTGCCGAACACGTACTGCGGCCGGTCCGACACGGTGGTCGCCGTCCGCGGCGGCAGCACGGTACCGCTGACCGGCACCGCCGGCGCCACGCGGATCGGCTCAGCCGACGGCGCCGGCCGGGGCGGCTCGACGACGCCGTGCTCGACGCGCGGCCGGGGCGGCGGAGCGGCCTCGACCCGGGGCATGGCGATGGTCGGCTCGAGGCCGTCCTCAGGCGGGGTCGATGGCGGCTGCATACGCTAGACGTACCCTTCTGCTCGATGCGGGTTGCACGAGCAAGCTCTAGACGAAGCCGCTGGCCGCCGTCGCTCCCTTTTTGCGCAGCTCCGCTTGGCGCAGCTCCACGCGGCGAATCTTCCCCGA
>CAWBTJ010000047.1:0-22603 GCA_963791645.1 Vulcanimicrobiota bacterium
TCCAACTACGCGACCACGCAGACGCTCCACTAAACAGACCTTTCGCGGAAATAGAGGATCGCACGACGGCGCGGCGAGAGTCGCGCCGTCGGCATGCTCCTCACCATCACGTCGACGACGGTGCCCGCCCGCGACCTCGGCTATCTGCTGCGCAAGCACCCGGACCGTCTGCAGACGTTCGCGCTGGGCTTCGGCGTTGCGCACGTGTTCTATCCGGACGCGAGCGATGAACGCTGCACCGCGGCGCTGCTGCTCGACATCGAGCTGCAGCCAGGACGTCGTCGTGAAGGCGTGGATGTTCCACCACGCGCGACCGCGACTACCTGCGCATCGTCCACGGTCGGGAGTACAAGCTCCCCGACCAACTGGAATGCGTGCGCGAGCGCCGCCTTAAGACCAAACGTGCCTCGCCCTGCAAGAGTTTCTCGTTCGTGCGGAAATTACGCCGGTTGTCGCAAAAAGAGCAGTGGAAAAACTTGCCTGAAAGCGGGTGTCGTTCATGCACGAAGTAAATTTTGTCGTCAAGCGCGTCTGCGAAGACGCGACAGCCTCCGTTGTTGCGGACGTATACGATGCCGCTCGCGAAGCGATCGGGTCGGAGATCGATTCATTCGCAGTCCGGCTCGACGCCGATCGCGGCGTTGAGTTGCGCTGCTATGTCGATGACAACGGCATCGCAAAGAGTCTCCCGCGAAACGTCAGAGACCCGCTCAAGCGCTCTCGATGGCTCCATGGAACGATCGCGTTCGGCGTTTCGACGCTGCTCGAAGGCGACGACCTTCCGTTCGACAAGGATTTCCGTGGGATGGTCGACGCGTATTGTACCGACGACGCGAAAGCGAACAAGATCGATCCGATCGGCGATCTGCGAGCGGAATTGACCGCGCAAGGTCATAACGCGGTTGCTCTCGTGCCGTTGCCGCGGATTCTATTGGAGCATCGCATCACCTACGGCACGCGTGCCGTCGTATATCCGCCGGACGAAGTCGATGTCGACGAATTCGACATCGACTTCACGCCCACGGAGCTATGGGCGGAGATGGAGCGTACCAGGGAAGGACCCCTCGAGTGGGGCAAGGCGGCCGCAACGCAAATCGACCGTGCCGATCTGGCCGGCTTGCCTATTGCCGCGCTCACGATGCACGTCGATTGGGTCCGCGTTGCTGATGGCGAACATGCCTACCACAAGCGTCTGATCTCTGACGTGGCTGAAACGTTAGACGTCTGGTTGGATCTCGTTCGCTTTACGAAATGCCGTCGAGGGCTGCCAGACACGCTACCGGGGCGTCCGGGATTTCTCGACCAGAACCAACCGTTCTCGACGATGGTCTTGCTGAATCCCGATCGCGAGCGCGGGTTCATGTTGGCGGGCGGCGTCGAAACGCACGCGATCGTCGGCGGACTCGGTCTCGATCATGATGGTCCCGAGCATTACGACGAGATCTGCACTGGTGAGGTCGGCAACATCGCGCGCCGCGCGCTGAGCATGTACAGCCGGTTCCTAGAGGCCTCTAGGCCTACCGAACAGTTTATCAGCGGTGTCGTCTTGCTCGAATTCATCGCCTTTCCCGACGAATTCAAACAGTCCGACAAAGTGAAGACCAGGATAGCGACGCTGGTCGCACGCGACCGATCGCACTACAATAGCGTGAGCGCAAGGCTTCGAGCGCTCATCACCGGTGACCAGATCAATTCGCCGTCGCAGCCGACGGCCGGCCTTGAGAAAGTCCGTGAAAAGCTCGTTCACCATGGCCAGCGTCTCGAAGCCGTGGTGCCTGATGACGTTCAGCGGCGCGACGTGCTCGACGACATCGACCGCTTCATCGGCATCTCGATTCAACGCCTTATCGACCACGCAACTGATTCATGGTCCGATTTTGAAGACTGGCAGCGCCGACGGCGAAGCGAACTCGGAATCATATGAGATAGCGGAGATGCTTACGCTGTTCAATCGGGCCGCGCGCGGTTCGGTCGCGCCGGGAACTCCGGGCGCTTCGGTGCGTTCGCCATGGCCTCTTCGATCAGCCGCAGCGCTTCGTCCAGCTGCGGGTCCTTGCCGTTGTGTGTGTCTTGCGGTGCGACGTCTACTTCGTGCGTCGGATCGGTGCCGTAGTTTTCCACGCCCCAGCCCGCGTCGGTGAACCAGAACGAATATTCCGGCTGCGTCGTCTGCGTGCCGTCGACGAGGCGGTGGCGCGGGTTGATGCCGACCACACCGCCCCACGTGCGCATCCCGACCAGCGGGCCCAGACCGTACAGCTTGAAGCAGTGGCTGAAGATGTCGCCGTCGGAGCCCGCGAACTGGTTCGTCACCGCGACGATCGGACCGCCGACGGACTCTTCGGGGTACGGGAAAGGCGGGCCCCAGCGCGACACGTCGTAGCCCACGCGCTTG
Organism: Vulcanimicrobiota bacterium; assembly: GCA_963791645.1. GTDB lineage: Bacteria > Vulcanimicrobiota > Vulcanimicrobiia > Vulcanimicrobiales > Vulcanimicrobiaceae > Vulcanimicrobium. The sequence continues at coordinate 2,396 of CAWBTJ010000047.1, forward strand.
CGCGCGAGCTTCTCGAGCAGTAGCGCCGAGACGTGGCCGCCGCGGTTGTAGCGCACGTCGACGATCAAGCCGTCGCGGTCGAACTCGCTCAGATAGCCGCGGTGAAACTCGGCGAAGCCCCAGGGCCCCATGTCGGGCACGTGCACGTAGCCGACGCGCCCCTGCGTGCGCTCGTGCACGACCGCGCGGTTCGCATCGACCCACGCGCGATAGCGCAGCATCCGCTCGTCGCGCAGCGTCCGCACGAGCACGCGCCGCGGCGCCTCGTCGCCCCGCACGACAGAAAGCACGACGTCGCGACCGGCTTGGTTCACGAGCAGCGCGGCGGGGCCGTTCTGCGCGCTCACCGCGCGCCCGCCGATGGCGACGATCAGATCGCCTTCCTTCACGTCGACGCCGGGCTCCGCGAGCGCGGAGTCCGCGTCTCGGTTCCACGGGTCGCCGCGCAGGATGCGCTCGACGCGGTACGCCTTCGCTTGCTCGTCCCACGCGATGTCGGCGCCGAGGAAGCCGCGTTTGTATTGCGGCGGGATCGGCTTGTCGCCGCCGCTTTCGTACGCGTGCGACGTGCCGAGCTCGCCGTGCATCTCCCAGATCACGTCGGACAGCTCGTTGCGCGACCGGACCTTCGGCAGCAGCGCTTCGTAGCGCGTCAGCACGGCGTTCCAATCGATCCCCGACATCAGCGGGTCCCAGAAGTTCTCGCGCTGCAGCCGCCACGCTTCGCGCAGCATCTGCCGCCATTCGGCGGGCGGCTCGACCAGCACGCTGATGCGCGCGAGGTCGAGCCAGCCGGTGCGCCGGCCGACGTCCGGCAACGGTTTGTCGTCGTCGCCGTCGTCGGGCAGGTCGCCGCCGGCGTCGATCGCGCGCAGCTTCCCGTGCGAAAAGTACACCACCGTGCGCGCGTCGGGGCCGATGACGAAATCCTCGACCTCGGTGGCGAGCGTGGCGCCGCGCTGCTGTTCGAAATCGTACGCGAACAGCTCGCCTTCGGAGTCGGTCTCGTGCTCGCGGTCGTCGGGCCGGATCCCGCGCACCGGAAAGCGCGAGAAGATCGCACGCCCCTTCGCCGCGACGATGCGGTCGTACGAGCCTTCGTCGACCGGAAACGCGAGCATCCGGCGCGGCAGACCGTCCGCGTCGACGACGACCTCCGGCTTCGCGTCTTTCTTGTCGTCGCCGTCGTCATCGTCGTCGTCGTCGCGGTCGCGCGGCTTGTGCAGCGGCGCGGGCTTGGGCGTGAACGGGTTGGTCACCGTTTCGCGCAGCGTGACGAGATACGGCCGCCACGCTTCGGGGAAACTCAGCTCGAACTGCAGCGCGTCGTAGACCGGGTGGAAGTCGCGCGACGAGAGGAAATACAGATAGTTCCCCTCGGGATCCCACGCGGGCGAACGGTCTTCGCGCAACGCGCTGGTCGCGTCGACGATGCGTCCCGTTTCGCACTCGGCGAGGCGGACGATCGCGGTGTGCGTCTTGGGCGACCACACGTATGCGAGCCAGCGCCCGTCGGGCGAGAACGCGAGGTCGTCGATGCGCTCGCCGATGCTGCGGTCCAGCAGTCGCGGCTCGCCGCCGAGATCGATCAGCCACAGCTCGTGGCGGTTGTTGGCGAACGCGACGCGGTCGCCGGCCGGAGACGCGACGAGCTGGTGCAGCACGCCGGTGTCCGCGCGCGTGACGTACTGCGGCGGCGCGCTCTGGTCGACTTGGGCGACGGCGACGCGCTCGTAGCCGCCGAAGTCGTCGACGTATGCGACGCGTTTGTCGTCGTGCAGCCACGTCACGAGCCGGCGGCGCGCGTGGGGTTCGCCCGGGTCCTGCGCCGGCCCCGACGACGGGTGCTCCGTGACGGCTTCTTCCCACAGCGGCATCGTGAACGCGCGCCCGCGCGAGACCAGCGCCAGGGCCGTGCCGTCGTGCGACACGCCGAAATTTTCGAGCAGCTCCGCCGCGTCGACGAAGCGGCGCGTCGTCTCGGGCGCGTTCGACGGCATCTCCACGGCGATGCGCCGCACCGCGCCGTCGCGCGGGTCGAGCAGCACGAGCTCGCCTCCGCACGCGTACACGACGCGCGTTCCGTCGGTCGCGGGGAAGCGCGCATAGTGTTCGCGCTCGTTGGTGTGGCGGCGCAGATCGCTGCCGTCGCGCGCGACGGAGTAGAGGTTACCGATCCCCTCGTGATCCGAGAGGAAGATCACACGCTCGCCGAGCCACAGCGGCCACGCCAGGTTGCCGGGGACGTCGCGGCAGATGCGCGCGAACTCGCCGTCGCCGCGCGCGTCGACCCACAGATGTCCCGCGGTGCCGCCGCGGTAACGCTTCCAGCGCGCCGGGTCGATCGCGTTGCGGCCGAGCAGCGTCGCGCCGTTCGCGGCGACGTCGATCGTCATCGCGTGGCCGAGCCGGAGCGCGACGGGTTCGCCGCCGCCGGCATCGATGCGCCATGCGAGCGTCTCTTTGACGAACGGCGACCCGGCGTCCGACGTGAAGTACACGGACCGGCCGTCGTGCGACCAGCCGCAGCAGCTCACCGACTCGCCGCCGAGATGCGTGAGACGCTGCGCGATGCCGCCGTCCGCCGGCATCACGTAGAGTTCGGGCGTGCCTTCGTCGCGGCCGACGAACGCGACGCGCGTTCCGTCGGGCGACAGCCGCGGCAGCGTGCACTCGCCTTCGGTCGTCGTGATGCGCCGCGCCGTCCCGCCGTCGATACCGACGGTCCAGAGATCGTCCTCGCATGCGAACACGATGCGATCGCCGGCGATCGTCGGGGTGCGTACGTAGCCCGTGGAAGTCACCCGCGACGGGTACCGGACCCGATGGACGAGTCCCTGTACCAAGCAGGACGCTCCTTCAAACCGTTTGGCTGGCGAGCAGCAGGGGGTACGAGCACCCGAGTAATGGCTGAAGACGACGAACGCAGCGTCAAGGAAATCCTCCACCAGGTGCGCCAGCGCGTGGAGCGCCGCACGTTCATTCAGGACGTGAGCGAGCCGCTCACGGGTCGCATCGACCAGCGCAAGATCGCGGCGAAGTTCAACAACCTCGAGCACGCGGTCGACGAGCTGGCCGAGGCCGTGGAGCGCGTCGCCGACGAGAAGTCCGCCTAACGCTGCCGGCCCGATAACGGGAACCGCGCCGCGGGCCGTGAACGCGAAGGCGCGATGAACGACCCCCGCGCGGGAACCGAACTGCTCGAACCGTTCCGCGCCGGCGACCCGCGTGCGCTCGCGCGCGCGATCACGCGCTGCGAGTCGGGTCGCGGCGCCGATCTGATCCGCGCGCTCTACCCGCTGACCGGCCGCGCGATCACGGTGGGCCTCACCGGACCGCCCGGCGTCGGCAAGTCGACGTTGACGTCGGCGGTTGTCGCGCACGTTCGCAACCAGGGCAAGACCGTCGGCGTCATCTCCGTCGACCCGAGCTCGCCGTTCTCGCACGGCGCGTTGCTGGGCGACCGCATCCGGCTCACCGAGCACTTCACCGACAAAGACGTGTTCATCCGGTCGATGGCGTCGCGCGGACACCTCGGCGGGCTCGCGGGCGCGACCGCGGACGCCGTGTCGCTGATGGACGCGTTCGGCAAAGACGTCGTGCTCGTCGAGACGGTCGGCGTCGGCCAGTCCGAGATCGAGATCGCCGAAGTCGCCGATACCACGCTCGTCGCGCTGCAACCGGGCAGCGGCGACTCCGTGCAAGTGCTCAAAGCCGGCGTGCTCGAGATCGCCGACGTGTTCGTCGTCAACAAGAGCGATCACCCGATGGCGCTGCAGTTGCAGCGCGAGATCCGCTCGATGATGGAGATGTTGAACTTCAGCGGTTGGGTGCCTGAGTTGGTGAGCACGCAGGCGCTCGAAGGCAAGGGCATCGACAAGCTGTGGACCGCGATCGTGCGCCACGACGCGTGGCTGCGCGAGAGCGGCGCGCTCCGCGATAAGCGCCGCTCGGCGTTCGCGCACCGCGTGCGCCAGCTCGCGCTCGGCACGCTGGAGCGCCGCATCGAAGACGTGATCGCCGAAACGCCGGACGACCTCGATCCGTACGCGGCGGCCGACGCCGTGCTCGAACGCTTCGGCGTACGCGGCGGCGCGAACGCGGTCGGCAACACGCGCGCACGCAGCGGCGTGCGAGCGACGGTGAAGGGGCTCTAGGTGGACACGCTGCGCGAACATCGGGTTCGCCTTTCCGACGGTGCGCAGACCGTCGTGCAGCAGTGGGGCGACCGCGGTCCCATCGTGGTCGGCGTGCATGGGCTCGGGTCGTCGCGGCGCGGGTGGGCGCGCATCGGCGAGCGGCTCGGCGAGCGCTATCGCGTCGTCGCGTACGATCAGCGCGGGCACGGCGATCACGATGCGAAGGCGCCGATGACGCTCGCGCGCTCCGTCGCCGATCTCGCGGACGCCGTTGCGTCGCTCGGCGAGCCCGTGCATGCGCTCATCGGGCATTCCTGGGGCGGTGCGGTGGTCGTCGCCGGCGGGCGCCAACTCGACGCCGCGCGCGTCGTCGCGATCGACCCGATGCTGCGCGTGCATGCCGGCGTGTGGAGCACGCAGACGCTTCCCGAATACCGCAAGCAGCTCGCGCCGGCGCTGGACGAGCGCGAAGCGTCGATCCGGCGTTCGCTCGGCGAGCTGCCCGACATCGAGATCGAGTCGAAGCTGCATGCGACCCGCCGGCTCACGATCGAGCCGATCGAAGCGCTCGGCGAGGAGAACGAGATCGACGCGGGCCGCTGGGATCTTCGCGATCTGATCGCCGGATATCCGAAACCGCTGCTGCTCGCGCTCGCCGATCCCAAGCGCAGCGTGGTCCTCGACGAGGAGCGCGAGGAGTTTCGCACGAGCGGGGGCGAGCACGTACGGATCGAGGCCTTTCCGGGCGCGGGCCACTCGCTGCAGCGCGATGCGTTCGACCGGGTGATGCCGGTGGTCGAGGGCTTCCTGGCCGAATAGGGTCCGGCGCGTGGTGGCGGTCACGTTAAGAACCTGCGAGGCCGGGCGGTCATCCGCTGCAGACTCGCGTACGTTTTCCGATCGTGGATCCGAGGCACGACGAGCTCGATGGTGGGAAGCGGTTGACCCGGCTTGCCCAAGGCCTCACGCAGCTCGGCGACGGCATGACGGCAGCGTTTTCGTCGCCGCGGCCGTCGATCGCGGTCCGCGCGCTGGTCGACGCCGTCGGGGCCGCCGCGGGCGGCACGGCGACGCTGCTGCGCCGTGCCGCGGACAACAGCTACGGCGGCGTGAACGCGCTCGACGCGCGCCCATTCCCTGGCGGCCGCGAGGCGCTCGACGGCACGCCGTTCCGCCTTGCCGACGCGCCGGCCGACGAGTTGGCGCTGGTGATACCCGGCGCGGGCGCGCGGCCCGAGTTCGTCCTGACGGTGCGCTACGGAAACCGGCCGCCCGACGAGTCCGACCGCGCGGCGCTGGAACTCGTGGCGTCGGCGTTCGCGATCGCGGTTCGCAACGTCGCGCTTTATACCGAGAGCGAGCAGCGCCGCGTCGAGTTGCTCGACGCCCGCGCCACGCAGGCGGAACTGGTCGCGCGGCTCGCTCGCGACGTCCGCGGCCCGGTCACGTCGATCGTCGGGTTCGCGCGGCTGCTGGAAGAGGACGGCCGTTTCCCGCCGGACGCGCGCGAGGCGCTCGCCGTCGTGCGCGCCAGCGGCGAACGCGTCGGCGAGATCGCGTCGGACGTCGACCTGCTCTCGCGCATCGAGCTCGCGGCGGTCGAGCCGCAGTGGCAGACCGTCGACGTGGTCGCGCTGGCCGCGGCGGCCGGTGCGGTGGTCGACCGCCACGCGCCCGCGCGCGTCGTCGCTGATCCCGACCTCGTGAGCACCGCGCTCGGGCGGCTCATCGAGGACGGCCGCCGCCCGGCCTCGCCGGTTCGCGCCCGCATCGAAGATCTCGCCGAGGCCGTCGTCATCGAATTGACCGGGACGGGTGCCTCACCGGCCGGCGACAGCGCGGCCCCGACGATCGGCGCCCGCCTCGCGGCGCGGATCGTGGAGCGCCACGCCGGGACGTTCCGGTCGGGCGGCGACCCCGGCGCGTGGTGGATCCGGATGACGTTGCCGGCCGTTCCGCGGCGGGTCCAGCAAGGTCTGCGCGTGCTGCTGGCCGGCCCGGAGCACGGCGGCGACCTCGGCGACCAGCTGCGCGCCGCGGGCTTCGCCGTCGAGACGGTCAGCAACGCAGCCGCCTTGCGGCTCGTATTCGCCGCTTCCGCCGTCGATGTGGTCGTCGTCCCGATCCCGCTGGCGGCCTGGACCGGCGTGGAGCGGCTCCCGCCGGATCTGCGCCGCCGGGTCGGTCTTGTCGCGCTCGCGTCGTCTGGTCAGCCGGTCGGGGACGGCTGGGACGCGACGGTCGCGAGCCCGCCGCGGCCCGACGACTTGCGCTCTGCGGTCTTCGCGGCCGCGGCGAAGGCCCGGCTCCGCCGCGCCGACGACGGGCCCGTCACCGCCGCACATTGAGTTCGGCCGCGAAACGGCGAGACGTTCGGGAAAGTCATGGGAAGAGGTCGAACCGAACGGGTCGGACCTCGAAGGGATTGTTGCATTGGCCAAGATGATCGATCGCGCGTCGGGACTGGGACCCGATCTCACCCCGGAGTATCGGGAGCTCGTCGAACGCGCGGAGGCAAAAGCCGTACGGACGCCGCCGCGCAGCGGGAAAGGCTCCGGCGCGGTCGACCGCACCATCTCGGACGTGCCGCTCAAGACGGTGTACGGTCCGCAAGACGTCGCGCACCTCGACCTGAGCCGCGATCTCGGCGTCCCCGGCGAGTACCCGTACACGCGCGGCATCCACCCGACGATGTACCGCTCGCGGCTGTGGACGATGCGCCAGTTCGCGGGCTTCGGCAATGCGAAGCAGACCAACGAGCGCTATCATTTCCTGCTGTCGCAGGGACAGATGGGGCTCTCGGTCGCGTTCGACATGCCGACGCTGATGGGCTATGACTCCGACAGCCCGAAATCACTGGGCGAAGTGGGCAAATGCGGCGTCGCGATCGACAGCGTGCGCGACATGGAGACGCTGTTCGACGGGATCGACCTCGGCGCGATCACGACGTCGATGACCATCAACGGGCCGGCCGCAATCGCGCTCGCCCAGTACATCGTCACGGCCGAGAACAAGGGCATCCCGCGCGCCAAGCTCGGCGGCACGCTGCAGGCCGACATCCTCAAAGAGTACATCGCGCAGAAGGAATGGATCTTTCCGCCGCGCCCGCACGTGCGCATCATCGTCGACATGATGGAGTTCTGCACGCGCGAGATGCCCAAGTGGAACACCATCTCGGTGTCGGGCTACCACATCCGCGAAGCCGGCTCGACGGCCGCGCAGGAGCTCGCGTTCACGCTGGCCGACGGCTTCGCGTACGTCGAAGAAGCGACGAAGCGCGGCTTGGACGTGGACGACTTCGCTCCCCGGCTGTCGTATTTTTTCAACAGCCACATCGACTTCTTCGAAGAGATCGCGAAGTTCCGCGCGGCACGGCGCATCTACGCGCGCCACATGCGCGAGAAGTACGGCGCGAAGGACCCGCGCTCGTGGCAGCTGCGCTTCCACACCCAGACCGCGGGCTGCAGCGCGACCGCGCAGCAGCCGGAGAACAACATCGTGCGCGTCGCGTTCGAGGCGATGGCGGCCGCGCTGGGCGGGACGCAGTCGCTGCACACCAACTCGATGGACGAAGTCCTCGCGCTGCCCAGCGAGAAGTCGGTGGAGATCGCGCTGCGCACGCAGCAGGTGCTGGCGTACGAAACGAACGTGACCAACGTGGTCGATCCGCTGGGCGGCTCGTACTTCGTCGAAGCGCTCACCGACGAGATGGAGCGGCAAGTCGAAGAGTACTTCGCGCGCATCGCGGAATTCGGTGGGATGGTCGAGGCCGTCGAGGCCGGCTACCCGCAGCGCGAGATCGCCGACGCGTCGTACCGCTACCAGCGGTCGATCGAGTCGGGCGATCGGGTGATCGTCGGCGTCAACGCGTTCGAACGGCCCGACGAGAAACAGGACCCGAACCTGCTCAAGATCGGGGCGGAGATCGAGCGCGGCCAGGCGCGTTCGGTGCAGGACGTGCGCGCGAACCGCGACGGCGCCGCCGTCGAGGCGTCGCTCGCCGCCCTCAAGCGCGCGTGCGCCGGCGACGCGAACGTGATGCCGTACCTGATCGACTGCGTGAAGGCGGTCGCCACCGAAGGCGAGATCGTCGACGCGATGGTGAGCGTGTACGGGCGCTACACGGAGACGACGCAGTTCTGAGATGAGTGCCGTTGCCGATAGCACCACCACCAACGACCGCCCGCTGCGCGTGATCGTCGCCAAGGCCGGGCTCGACGGCCACGACCGCGGCGCGAAGGTGATCGCGCGCGCGCTGCGCGACGCCGGCATGGAAGTGATCTATACGGGCCTGTTCCAGACGCCGGAGCAGATCGTGCAGACCGCGATCCAGGAAGACGCCGACGGGATCGGCCTGTCGATCCTGTCGGGCGCGCACATGACGCTGTTCCCGCTGGTCGTCGAGCAGCTGAAAGAACAGAACGCGGCCGACATCGTGTTCTTCGGCGGCGGTACCATCCCGGCGGACGACGCGGCGGAGCTCAAGCGGCTCGGCGTGCGCGAGATCTTCACGCCGGGCGCGCCGCTCTCGGAGATCATCACCTTCGTCGAGCGCGAGTGCGGCAAACGCCGGGAGCTCGTCGGATAGCGTCTGTAGCATGGTGACGGACCGAGCGCAGCAGCATCATGACTTGCCCGGATTGTTGTTGCGAGGTCGGACCGGGGGCCCCACGAAGTGGGGGGCGCGCAGCCTAGGGCGGAGCGCCGTATGAAAATACGGACGCGTGTCGCGCCGTCACCGACGGGCGATCCGCACGTCGGGACGGCGTACGTCGCGCTGGTGAACTGGTGCTTTGCAAAAAAGCACGGCGGTGATTTTCTGCTGCGCATCGAGGACACCGATCAGGCGCGCTCGACGCCGGAGTCCGAGCGCGCGATCCTCGCCGCGCTGCACTGGGCGGGGCTGTCATGGGACGAAGGCCCGGACGTCGGCGGACCGCACGGGCCGTACCGCCAGAGCGAACGCTCCGCGATCTACAAACGATATTCCGACGAGCTGCTCGCGAACGGTCACGCGTTCCGCTGTTTCTGCTCGTCCGGGCGGCTCGATGCGATGCGCGCGGCGCAGCGCGCGTCCGGCATCCCGCAGCATTACGACGGGCTGTGCGAGACCGTGTCCCGCGAGGAGTCCGGCCGCCGCGCCGCCAGCGAGCCGTTCGTCGTGCGCATGAAGGTCCCGCAGAGCGGCGTGTGCGTGGTGCACGATCTGGCGCGCGGCGACGTGGAGTTCGCGTACAAGGACGTCGACATGCAGGTGCTGCTGAAATCGGACGGCCTGCCGACGTATCATCTCGCGAACGTGGTCGACGATCATCTCATGGAGATCACGCACGTGATCCGCGGTGAGGAGTGGATGTCGTCGGCGCCCAAGCACCTGCTGCTGTATTCGTACTTCGGCTGGGAACCGCCGGTGCTGATGCACGTGCCGCTGCTGCGCAACCCCGACAAGTCCAAGCTGAGCAAACGCAAGAACCCGACCGGCATTTTGTTCTACGAGCGCATGGGCTATCTGCCCGAGGCGCTGCTCAACTTTCTCGGCTTGCTGCTGGCGCCGGCACCGGAGGGCGAAGAGGTGTTCGACGTCGCGACCCTCACCGAGCGGCTCGATCTCGCGAAGATCTCGCTGGGCGGTCCGGTGTTCGACGTCGCGAAGCTCGACTGGCTCAACGGTCAGTACCTGCGCACGCTCTCGACGGACGAACTGCTGGCCCGCACCGCGTCGTGGGGTTTCGACCGCGACCGGCTCGCGAAGATCGCGGAGCTCGCGAAGTCGCGCGTCGAGCGGCTCAGCGATCTGGTGCCGGCGGCGGCGTACTTGTTCGCCGGCCGGCTCGCCGTCACGAAGGACTCGTTCGCCGGGATGAAGCTCGCGCCCGACGACGTGCGCAAGGCGCTCGCGCTCGCGATGTGGCGGCTCGACGCCGAGCGCAGCTTCGACAAAGCGACGGTCGAGCGCGTGCTCAAGGGTGCCGGCGAGACGCTGGGCGTGAAGTTCCGCGACCTCTCGCGCGTGTACTACATTGCGATGACGGGCAGCCCCACGTCGCTGCCGCTGTTCGACTCGATGGAGTTGCTCGGCCGCGACATCAGCCGCGAGCGCTTCCGCGTCGCGCTCGACGCGCTCGGCGGCGTGAGCGCGAAAGAACAGAAGGAGTGGCAGCGGCTGCCGCCGCCCGACGCGTCGAACGGGGCCGCGGCATGAGCGCGCGCGCGATCGTGCTCGCGGCCGGCAAGGGCACGCGCATGAAGTCGGCGCGGCCGAAGGTGTTGCACGAGCTGTGCGGGCAGCCGATGCTGTGGTGGGTGCTCGAAGCGCTGCGCGCCGCGGGCGTCGGCGACGTCGTCGTCGTGACGAATCCGGAGCTCGACCCGCACGTCGCGGCGCTGGGCGTGCGCACGGTGATCCAGGCCGAGCAGCTCGGCACCGGCCACGCGGTGAAGATCGCGCTCGACGCCGTCGCACCGGACGACGGCTGTCTGGTCGTCGCGTACGGTGATATGCCGCTGGTCGACGCGACGATCTTCGATGACGTGCAGGCCGCCGTGGATCCCGACGCGGGCACGGCGCTCGCGCTGGTGACCGCGGTGATGCCGCTGCCGTCGGCGTTCGGCCGCATCGTGCGGGCGGGCTATGCGGTCGAACGGATCGTCGAAGCGAAGGACTGCACGCCTACGCAGCTCGCGATAGACGAGATGAACGCCGGGGTCTACGCCTATCACGAGCGCGCGCTGCGCGCGGCGATCGCGCAGGTCGGCAACGACAACGCGCAGCGCGAGTACTACCTCACCGACACGATCGAGCTGCTGATCGCGGCAGGGCACCGCGTCGCGCCGGTGCCTGTCGACGACTACCGCAGCGTCCTAGGCGTGAACGACCGCGTCGAGCTCGCGTCGGCGAACGCGATCCTCAACCGCCGGCTGTGCGAGATGCACATGCGCGCCGGCGTGACGATCGCCGACCCCGCGACGACGCATCTCGTGCCCGGCTTGGAGATCGCTTCCGACGTCACCATCCTGCAGAACACGATGATCTACGGCGCGACGCGGATCGGCGAAGGCACGTGCATCGGCCCCAACTGCCGCATCGGCGACGCGATGATCGGCGCGCGCTGCGACATACGCGAGAGCGTCGTGACGTCGAGCGAGATCGCGAACGACGTGAAGATCGGGCCGTTCGCGCACTTGCGCGGCGGCTCGCGGCTCGCCGACGGCGTGCGGATCGGCAACTTCGTCGAGCTCAAGAAAGCCGATTTGGCCGAAGGCGTGAAAGCGAACCATCTCGCGTACCTGGGCGACTCCGCGGTCGGCCCGCGCTCGAACATCGGCGCGGGCACGATCACCGCCAACTTCGACGGCACGCGCAAGAACCGCACCGAGATCGGCTCGGACGTGAAGATCGGTTCGAACAGCGTGCTCGTGGCGCCGGTGTCGGTCGGCGACGGTGCCGTCACGGGCGCCGGTGCGGTGGTGAACCGGGACGTTACGGCCGGCGACAAGGTCGCAGGCGTCCCGGCCCGGTCGATCGCGAAGAAGCCCTAGTCGCCGTCGGGCGCGACGTGCGACGGTGCGCGCAGCGACGCCGCGCGCAACGCGGATGCCGCGAGCCGCACGCCGCTGAGCGGCTTCACGCTCTGCGAGTAGTCGAACATGTCGTGCGGCGCGGACGCCGTCGCGTCACGCTGGCCGAGCGTCGGCAACCCGAACGTGTCTTCGATGTAGCGCGTGATGCTCGCGGTCTCGAACTGGACGTGCGACACGTAGCCGTGCTTGGCATACGGCGAGATCGCCATGAGCGGCACGCGGAAGCCCGCGCCGTTCTGATCGATGTGCGGCGGGACGACGTGATCGTACCAGCCGCCCCAGTCATCCCACGTGACGAAGATCGCGGTGTCTTTCCAGTAGATGCTCCCGCCGATCGCGGACACGATCGACGACACCCACGCCGGGCCGGTCGTCGACGGGAACCGCGCGTGGTCGGAGTTGAACGCGTCGGGCGTGACGATCGACACGTCGCGCAGCGTGCTGTGCGCGATGTCGGCGAGGATCGTGGTCTCCGGCGCGATCTGGTTCTGCGTCCAATCCGCGCCGTAGCGGATGTGGCGGATCGCATCGAACGGGGTCCACAACGAGCCGGCCGGGTCGGTCGTGCCCACGTCGGTGATCGGGGGTGCGTAGTACGCCCACGTCTTGCCGGCGGTGTCGAGCAAATCGCCGATCGTCTTGTAGTCGAAGCACGGCGCGACGCCGGGAGCGGCGTAGGGAACGCCGTCGGCGCCCATCATCGTGACGCCCGTTCCGGGCGGCGCGTCGCAGCCCCACGGCTGCGCTCCGGGATTGTTCACGACGTTGGCACTTTGCCCCGCGATGATGTACTGGTGCGCGACGTAGCTGTTGCTATTGTTCGATTGGAACATGCGGTCCGCGAGCGCGTACGACGTTGCCAAGTCGAAGTAGGGTTGTACCTCGGTGCGCGGCACGTACGCGTAGGCGAAGTTCTTGGGGACGGGCTTGTTCGCGAGGACCTGGTCGAACCTGTCCATCTTTCCGCCGTCGAGGCTCCCGGAAAACTCCGCGAAGCCGTGATTCGGGTCGGCTCCCTGCGCCAGCGACACCGGCTGCAGCGGGACCGTCGACCCGTCGGACGCCTTACCGGATGACACGGTGTCGGCGCCCGGAAAACCTTGGAACAAGTTGTCGAACGAGCGGTTCTCCTGCACGATGACGACGATGTGCTTGATGACGTCGCGCGCTTGTTTCGGCGCCGGTGCGGTAGGCGTCGTGGGAGCGGTGGGGATCACGGCGCCCGACGTGCCGCCGCCGCCGCTGCAACCGGCGAGGGAGACGAGAAAAAGTACGGTCGCCGCAAGAGCGCGGGAGTGCATACCCCCGTTTTCGACCGAAATCCTTACGTTCTACATCCGCCCGAATCGAATTAAGCGCCGGCTAATGTCCGGGAGTACAATGGCCGATACTGACTTGTTCACGCCCTACTCGTTCGGCTCAGTCGTCGGGCGGCGGACCGATGTCGTTGGGCTGCAAGTGCCGGAAGCTTTCGGTTGACCGGCGGCGCGCCGCAACGGCGGTGTATGCACGCGCCGGCGCGCTGAAATCGAGCACGTCGCCGATCGATTGCGACGTCGCGTCCGTACCGCCGAGCGATGCGAGGCCGAACGTGTCCTCGATGAAGCGCAAGATGCTGCCGAACTCGTACGTCGTGTGGCTGACGTAGCCCGTGCGCGCGTACGGTGACGCGACGATGAGCGGCACGCGAAAGCCCATGCCCATGCGATCGCGGTGCGGGGGCTTGACGTGGTCGTACCAGCCGCCCCAATCGTCCCACGTCACGACGAGCACGGTGTCTTTCCAATACGGGCTCGCGCCGAGCGTGTTGGCGATCGCCGCGACCCAGTCGGGGCCGCTGCCGTCGTTCATGCCGGCGTGATCGCTCTCCCGAAAGTTCGGCACGACGTAGGAGACTTGCGGGAGCCGGTTTTGCTTGATGTCGTCGAGGATCGTATTCTCGGGACTGACGACGTGCGACCAACCGCTGCCGTAGCGAATGTGCTTGACCGCTGCGTAGGCGGACCAGATGTCGCCCGTGTGCGACACGATCTGCGGCGCGTAGTACGCCCACGACACGTTGTGCGCGTCGAGCTGGTCCGCGATCGTCGGCGGGTCGACGCAGGGCGAGATCGGCGCCTGCGTGATCGGCGTTTCCGGCACTGCCGGATCGTCGACGGCACCGGGATCGTTGTCGGCGAGACGTTCCGCGAGCACCGACGCCGCGTCGCAGCCCCACACGTTGGTCGCGGGGTTCTCGGAGATGCTCTGCGACGTTCCGGCGATCAGGTAGAGGTGCGCCGGAAAGCTAGGCCCGGAGTTGCTCTGGAACATGCGGTCGCCGAACGTGAACTGCCGCGCGAGGTCGCGGTACGGCTTCGTCTGATCCGCCGGGACGTATCCCAAACCGTCGGTCGGCACCGCGCCGGTGCCGATGAAACTGCTCGACGCGGGCGTGTCGAAGCCGTCGAGCTTTCCGTGATCGTACTGCTTCAGAAAATAGGCATGGCTGTGCTCGACGTCGGCGCCGTCTTGCAGCGGCACGGGCCGCAGCGCGACGGTGCCGCGGTTGGTCGTCGGCGCGGTGGAGACCGTGTCCGCCCCCGGAAATCCCCCGAAGAGGTTGTCGACGGTGCGGTTCTCTTGAATCACGACGACGACGTGGGCGATCTTCCGCGCGGCGGGCGCCTGCGTCGGCACGGGCAGCGGGACCGCGCTGAGACTCGCGCTCGTGCTGCCGCCGCCCCCGCCGCAGCCCGGCAGCACGAAGAGCAGTGCGAGGGCGAGACGTTGCGCGCGGATCGGTCTCACACGCTGGTCGTTCCTTGGTCCGTTCACTGCCCCCGCTCCCCTGGAGTAACATCTCGGTAAGCAGGTCGTACCCCGAGCCGGCGACCAGGCGCCCTGCGCAATCGGGCAGGAAAGGGCTCGCCCCGGGCCGTCTCTGTTCGCCAATGGAGCAGCTTCCGCGCGACTTCGTCGGTTACGGTGCGACGCCGCCGGATCCGAAGTGGCCGAACGGCGCGCGGCTCGCGGTGCAGATCGTGATGAACTACGAGGAGGGCTCGGAGTACGCGATCGGCGACGGCGACGATACGTCCGAAACGTACCTCACCGAGGTCCCCGGCGCGACGCTGGGCCCCGGCAAGCGCGACTTGATCGTCGAGTCGGTGTACGAGTACGGCAGCCGCGCGGGCTTCTGGCGGCTGATGCGCATGTTCGCCGCGCGCGACATCCCGATCACGGTGTTCGGGGCGGCGCTGGCGCTCGAGCGCAACCCCGCCGCCGCGGCAGCCATCGCCGCGGCGGGATACGAGGTGTGCTCGCACGGCTGGCGCTGGATCGGTTTTCAGAACATGGCCGAGCACGAGGAGCGCGAGCAGATGCGGCGCGCCGTCGCGTCGATCGAG
Organism: Vulcanimicrobiota bacterium; assembly: GCA_963791645.1. Taxonomy (GTDB): domain Bacteria; phylum Vulcanimicrobiota; class Vulcanimicrobiia; order Vulcanimicrobiales; family Vulcanimicrobiaceae; genus Vulcanimicrobium. Next base: position 17,505 of record CAWBTJ010000047.1, read on the forward strand.
CGCACCACCGGGACGCGGCCGCTCGGGTGGTATTGCCGCTACGCGCCCTCGCTCAACACGCGCCGGCTGGTGGTGGAGGAAGGCGGGTTCTTGTACGACTCGGACGCGTACGACGACGACCTGCCGTACTGGACGCGCGTCGGCGGCAAGCCGCACCTCGTGATCCCGTACACGCTCGACAACAACGACATGAAATTCTCCGTCGCGCCCGGGTTCACGTCGGGCGACGGGTTCTTCCAGTATTTGAAGGACGCGTTCGACGTGCTCTACCGCGAAGGGAAGACCGCGCCCAAGATGATGTCCGTCGGCTTGCACACGCGCTTGGCCGGCCGTCCCGGGCGCGCCGCGGCGCTCGAACGTTTTCTCGACTATCTGCTCGCGCACGAGGACGTGTGGATCTGCCGCCGCATCGACATCGCGCGGCACTGGATCGCCGCGCACCCGGCGCAGCCATGACGCCGGCGAATGCGTTGCGGCTGCCCAAAGCCGAGCTGCACGTGCACGTCGAAGGGACGTTCGAGCCCGAGCTCATCTTCGCGCTCGCGGAGCGCAACCGCGTCGCGCTGCCGTATCCGTCGATCGATGCGCTCCGCCGCGCGTACGAGTTCACCGACCTGCAGTCGTTTCTCGATCTGTACTACGCCGCCATGGCCGTGCTGCGCACGGAGGCCGACTTCGCCGAGCTCGCGCACGCGTACTTCGCGCGCGCGAGCGAACAGGGCGTCGTGCACGCCGAGCTGTTCTTCGACCCGCAAGCGCACACGGCGCGCGGCGTCGCGTTCGAGACGGTCATCGACGGTTTGTGGTCGGCCGTGCGCGACAGCGAGCAGCGCTACGGCGTCACCTCGAAGCTGATCATGTGCTTTCTGCGCGACCTCAGCGCGGAGTCCGCGTTCGTGACGCTCGAGCAGGCGCTGCCGTACGGCGAACGGATCGTCGCGGTCGGGCTCGACTCCGCCGAGCTCGGCCATCCGCCCGCGAAGTTCCGGCGCGTGTTCGAGCGCGCGCTGGCCGAAGGCTGGAAGACCGTCGCGCATGCCGGCGAGGAAGGCCCGCCGGCGTACGTGTGGGAGGCGCTCGACGTGCTGCACGTGTCGCGCGTCGATCACGGCGTGCGCAGCATGGAAGACCCCGCGCTGGTCGCACGCTTGCGCAACGAGCGGATCCCGCTCACGGTGTGCCCGCTGTCGAACGTGAAGCTGCGCGTGTTCGACACGCTGCGCGATCACAACCTCGGCGCGATGCTCGACGCGGGGCTCGTCGCGACAGTGAACTCCGACGATCCGGCCTACTTCGGCGGCTATGCGGGCGACAATTTCGCGGCGGTCGCGCAGGCGCTCGAGCTGCCGCCGAGCGCGCTGGTGACGCTCGCCCGCAACAGCTTCGAAGCGTCGTTCCTCGACGAGCGCACGCGCAACGCATATCTCGCGCGCGTCGACGCGGCCGCGCTGGGGTCCGGCTCATCGACGGCCTCGGGGCGGCGCCGGTGACGCTGATCGAACGGCTCGCGTCGCTCGCGGAGCTCGGCGCGACCGCGCACGGGATCGACCGCGCGCTGTTCACCACCGCGGAGCGCGCCGCGCGCGAGCAGTTCGCGCGGTGGGCGCGTGAGGACGGTTTGTCGGTCGAGCAGGATCGCGCGGGGAACGTGTTCGCGCGGCTCGACGGTGTCGAAGCGGGCCCGCCGGTGCAGTGCGGCTCGCATCTCGACACGGTGAAGGACGGCGGCGCCTACGACGGCGCGTACGGCGTGATCGCCGGGCTCGAAGCGCTGCGGCGCGTCGCGGCATCCGGTGAACGCTCGCGCCGCGCGCTCGAAGTGGTCGCGTGGGCGGGCGAAGAGGGAAGCCGTTTCCCGCTGGGATGTCTGGGCAGCTCGGTGTACGCGGGGCTCACGCCGTATGGCGAGGCCGCGGCACTCGTGGGCGACGACGGCGAGACGTTCGCGTCGGCGTTGCGCGGGCCGAACGGCCTGCTCGGCGGCGTCCCGGTCCGCGCCGGCTTCCCGCCGCCCGCCGCGTACGTCGAGCTGCACATCGAACAAGGTCCGGTGATGGAGCGCTCGGGCGCGCGGCTCGGGATCGTCAGCGCGATCGCGGGGCAGCGGCGGTTCGGCGTCAGCGTCGAGGGGGTTGCGGGACACGCGGGCACGGTGCCGATGGCCGGGCGCGCCGACGCGCTGTGCGCGGCGAGCGAGATGGTCCTGGCGGTCGAGCGCGCCGCGCTCGACGCCGGCGATACCGTCGCGACGGTCGGCCGTCTGGTGGTCGAACCGAATCAGACGAACGTCGTGCCGGGGCGCGTGGCCTTTCGGATCGACCTGCGCTCGGTCGACGACGCGTGCATCGACACGGCGGACCGTGCGATTCGCGCGCGAGCCGGGCAGATCGCCGCGCAGCGCGGCACCGCCGTGACGATCGAGACGCTCGAACGGCGCGCGACCGTGCCGATGGAGGCGGGCATGCGGCTGCTCGTGCGGGCCGCGTGCATGGCGCTCGATCCGCAGGCGATCACGCTGGCGAGCGGCGCGGGCCACGACGCGATGTGCGTCGCGCACGTTGCGCCGGCGGCGATGATCTTCGTGCCCAGCATCGGCGGCCGCAGCCACGTCGGCGACGAGCGAACCGGGCCTGCGGACCTCGACCTGGGGGCCGAAGCGCTCGCCGCGGTGCTGGTCGGCGCGGCGGCCTCGCGCGCAGGAAACGGGCGGCCAGCAACGTAAGCCTAGGGTAGCAAGACAAGCATAAAAGAGGAGAACCCTCATGCCCGTCAAGGGAATCGACATTTCCGACTTCCAAACCGTAGGCTCGTTCCATGCCGTCGAGGGCGCCGGGTACGGGTTCGTCGTCGCGAAGGCGACGCAAGGAACCGGGAACGTGCAGGCGACCTTTCACGACTACGCGACCCGCGTGCGATCGACCAGCATGGTGTTCGGCGCGTACCACTTCCTGTCGTGGCAATCCGATCCGGCCGCGCAAGCGCAGCATTTTCTGGCGGTCTACAAGCCGCAGAACGGCGACCTGCCGCCGATGCTGGACTGCGAAGCGTTCACCGTCGGCCAGGCCACCGCGACGTCGATGATCGCGAAGTTCCTGGAGGTGGTCGAACCGCAATTGGGCGGCGCCAAGATGCTGCTCTACACCAACTTTGCGGCCATCAAAGAGCAGGCGTTTACGACCGACGACTTCAAGGGGCACCCGCTCTGGATCGCGGAGTACAACAGCGACGCGCAGCCGACGATCCCGCAGACGTGGGACACGGCCACGATCTGGCAGTTCAGCAGCAGCGCGGCGGTGCCGGGCATCCCCGGATCCGTCGACGCGGATCGTTTCATGGGCTCGGCGGCCGACCTCGACGCCTTCAGGCTCAAGGGTATCGGCTGACGGCTCGATGCTGTTCTTCATCTGCGGCTCGGCGCTGCGCGGCCAACCCGATCACGGCAACCTCGGCGGCGCGACGTTCGTGCGCGAGGCGCGCACGCGCCCGATCTACCGGCTCCATTCGGTCGACGAGCAGCACCCGGGGATCTACGAGGTCGCGGAAGGCGGCGTTGCGATCGCCGGCGAGGTGTACGACCTCACCGGCGAGCAGCACGCGCACTTGATCTCGACCGAACCGCCGAACCTCTACGAAGCGCCGGTGCAGCTCGACGACGGCAGCAGCGTCAGCGCGATGATCTATCCGCGCGAGCTGATCGAGCAGCGCGGCTACGCGGACATCTCGCACCACGGCGGCTGGGCCGCGTACAAGGCGTCGGCGCGCTAACTGCCGCGATAGGTGGAATAGCTCCAGGGCGACAGCAGCAGCGGCACGTGATAGCGCGCCGCGCCGGCGGCGATGACGAAGCGCACGGGGATCTCGTCGAAGAACGTCGCGACGCCGTCGCGCGCGAAGTAGTCCATGACGGCGAACACGAGCTCGTACGGCCCCGGCGCGAGATCGGTCGCGAGCGGAGCGTCCGTGCGGCCGTCGGCGTTCGTCACCGCGACGTGCAGCAGCGTGCGTTCGCCGCCGAGCGCGAACAGGCCGACCGAGATGCCCGCGGCGGGTATGCCGCGGGCGGTATCGAGCACGTGCGTCGTCAGCGTCGCGGCCATCAGATGTTTGCTCCCGCTCGGATCCAGGCGCCGAGCGTCGCGCGCTCGGCGTCCGTCATGTTGGTGAGATTGCCCAGCGGCATCGCGTGCGTCGCGACCGCCTGCGCGTCGATGCGCGCCGCGTTCGCGCGCACGCTCGGCGGCGTGTCGAGCAGCACGCCGGCGGGCGCGGCGGTGAACCCGGGTTGGGTGGGGTTCGCGGCGTGGCAGACCGCGCAGCGTTTCGCGACGATCGGCCCGACCTGGGCGTAGGTCACCGCGGCGTTCGTCGTCGTCGCGGCGTGCCGATCGGCGGCGTGCGTGCGCGGCGCGAGCGCGAACGCGACGACGCCGAGCAGCAGCGCCGCGGCGACGGGCAGGCCGACGACGTAGCGGCGCTTGTGCGACAGCGACGAAGAACCGCCGCACCAGCACGCCGGCGGCGCTGATGCACGCGAGCACGATCCAGGCGTTCGACCCGCTGTAGGTCATCGGGTAGTGGTTGCTGATCATGATGAACAGCACCGGAAGCGTGAGATACGTGTTGTGGACCGAGCGCGTCTTCCCGAGCTGGCCCGGCCGCGGATCGGGCGCCTGTCCGGCGCGAATCTGCGCGAGCATGCGGCGCTGCCCGGGGATGATGACGTGGGCGACGTTCGCGACCATGATCGTGCCGATGATCGAACCGACGTGAATGTACGCTGCGCGCCCGCCGAAGACGTGGAACAATCCCCAGTCCGCGAACAGCAAGAACGCGCCGACCGCGGTCCACAGCAGCGCCGGCCGTCGTTCGAAGGTACGACAGAGCAGGTCGTAGCCGAGCCAGCCGGCCACGAGCGTGCCGATGCTGATCGCGATCGCGGCCGGCGGCGTGAGGTCGAGCACGCTCTTGTCGATCAAGAACGTGGATGCACCGGCCCAGTACACGATCGCCAGCATGAGCATGCCGGTGATCCACGTCGAGTACGCCTCCCACTTGAACCAGTGGAGGTTCTCGGTGAGGGGTTCACCCCGTGGTCCGGC
>CAWBTJ010000048.1:0-56729 GCA_963791645.1 Vulcanimicrobiota bacterium
GGTCTCGCGTCAAGGGTCCGAAACGACTATCCGCTGACTCTCGCTTCGCGCTTCGTCACGCGCCAGACGTTTCGGACGTCTTTGATCGATTGCAGCTTGCGCAGCAGGGTGTGGAGGTGCTCGATGTTGCTGATCTGCACCGTCAGCGAGATCAGCGCGAGGTCGCGCTTCGTGCCGGCCTTCACCGAGCTGATCGCCGTCTTCAAGCCGGCCGCGACGCCGAGGACGTCTTGCAGCAAGCCGCTGCGGTCCGTCGCCTCGATCTCGATGTCGACCGCGTGCGTCAGCGACGACTGGTCCAGCCACTCCGCTTCGAGGATGCGCTCCGGTGCGGCGTTCATGTACGCCGTGTTCGGGCAGTCGGCGCGGTGCACCGACACGCCCTTGCCGATCGTCACGAAGCCCATGATCGGGTCGCCGGGCACGGGGCTGCAGCACTTCGAGAGCCGCACCAGCACGTCGTCGACGCCGGCGATGCGGATGCCGCTGGCGTTGCGGGCGACGCGGCGCGCGGTCGACGGGCGCGGCAGCGGGATCGCGACGACGTTGTCGGCTTTGGACTCTTCGCGCAGCCGCTGCACGACGTTGCCTGCCGTGACGTCGCCGAACCCGACCGCCGCGAAGAGGTCGGTCGGGTTGACGTAGTTGAGCTTTTTCGCGACCTTCTCGATCGCGTCGCCGCGCGCGACGTCGATGCGCAGCCCGGCGCGCGCGAGCTCGGCCTCGACGGCCTCCTGACCGCGCAGCGTGTTCTCTTCCTTCTTCTCTTTGCGGAACCACTGCTTGATCTTGTGCTTCGCGCCGCTGGTCTTGACTTGCGTGAGCCAGTCCAGCGACGGGCGCGACGACTTGTTCGTGAGGATCTCGACGATGTCGCCGTTCTTGATGTGCGAGTCCAGCGGCACGATCTTGCCGTTGACCTTCGCGCCGACGCAGTGGTGGCCGACGTCGGTGTGCACCTGGTACGCGAAATCCAACGGCGTCGCCGTCGCGGGCATCGAGAACACGTCGCCCTTGGGCGAGAAGATGAACACCTGCGTGTCGAACAGGTCGAGCTTGAGGTTCTCCATGAACGTGCGCGAGTCGCGCATGTCGTTCTGCCACTCCAGCAGCGAGCGCAGCCAGGTGAGCTTCTCTTCTTTCTTGGGCCCTTCTTTATAGCTCCAGTGCGCCGCGATGCCGTACTCCGACGTGCGGTGCATCTCCCACGTGCGAATCTGCACTTCGAGCGGATCGCCGCCCGGCCCGACGACCGTGGTGTGCAGCGACTGGTACATGTTGGGTTTGGGCATCGCGATGTAGTCTTTGAACCGCCCCGGCAGCGGCTTCCACATCGCGTGCACGACGCCGAGCGCACCGTAACAGTCCTTCACCGATTCGACGATGACGCGCACCGCGGTGAGATCGTAGATGGTCGAGAAGTCGCGGCCTTTCTGCATCTTCTTGTGAATCGAGTAAAAGTGCTTGGGGCGGCCGGTGGTGTCGGCTTGCACGCCGACCTTCTCGAACTCCGATTTCAAATCGGTGATCACGAGCGCGACGGCTTCCTCGCGCTCGACGCGCTTTTTCGCGACGCGCTCCGCGATGTCGCGGTACGCGTCGGGATCGAGATAGCGCAGCGCGAGGTCTTCGAGATCCCACTTGACGCGCCAGATGCCGAGGCGGTGCGCGATCGGCGCGTAGATCTCGATCGTCTCGCGCGCGATCGCCTGCTGCTTGGGCGCCGGCAGGCTCGACAGCGTGCGCATGTTGTGCAGGCGGTCGGCGAGCTTGATGATGATGACGCGGATGTCCTTGGCCATCGCCAGGAACATCTTGCGCAGGTTCTCCACCTGCGCGTCTTCTTTCGATTGGTACGGGATGCGCGTCAGCTTGGTGACGCCGTCGACCAGCGCCGCGATCTCGTCGCCGAACTCCGCGGCGACCTGCTCGTTCGAGATGGCCGTATCCTCGACCACGTCGTGCAGCAGGGCGGCGGCGATGGTCGCGCGGTCCATCTCGAGGTCGGCCAGCACGTCGGCCACGGCCAGCGGGTGGGCGATGTAGGACTCGCCCGAAGCGCGGTGCTGTCCGTCATGAGCCCGGTCGGCCACCTCGTAGACGCGCTCCAGCCGCCCCTCCTCCAGCGAGGGATCGTACGAGCGGACCTTGCCTACGAGATCAGCGATGGTCATGGGTGTGAAGCCTTATAGTAACCAGACCCGGGCCTGATTGCAAAGGCTGCGTGGGCTAGGTCAGTACTTTATGAAGCTCGTCAGCTCCACGTCGGCGAGGGCGGCGCGGCCGTTGAGGGCTTCGAGCTCGATCAGGACCGCGGTGCCCACAACGTCAGCGCCGAGCTTCTTGAGCAGGCGCAAGGTTGCGGCTATCGTGCCGCCGGTCGCGAGCAGGTCGTCGACGACGAGCACGCGGTGGCCGTGGCCGACGGCGTCCGCGTGGATCTCCAGGGTATTGGTGCCGTACTCGAGCGCGTACTGCTCGCTGAACTTCTCGCCCGGCAGCTTGCCGGGCTTCCGGACCGGGACGAAGCCCGCTCCCAGGGCGTACGCGACCGGCGCGCCGAGCATGTAACCGCGCGCTTCGATTCCCACGACCGCCTCGATCCGTGCGTCGCGAAAGCGGTCCACGAACAGATCGATGGTCGCCTTGAAGCCCTTGGGATCGGCGAGCAGCGGCGTGATGTCGCGGAACAGAATCCCCGGGATCGGAAAATCAGGGATCGCCCGGATCAGCGATTCGATCGGCTGGGTCACGGCTCGCCCGCTTCGCGCTCGCCCATACGAGGCCTGCGCTGGCGTTCCCGAGCGTGCGACCGGTGTCACATCTGCGGGGAACCCCGCGGACGCCGCATCTCGTTGACCCTGAGTAATCATTCCCCGCCTGGGGAAAACTGGAGACGTTATGAACTCGAAATTCCTGACGGCGAGCGCGCTCGCTGCGACGATGACCTTCGGGGCGGTGGCACCGGCGCTGGCCGACGGCGCGGCAAGCACGCGCAACATCATCATCGGCGGCGCGGCAGCGGCCGTTTTGATCACGAACTACAATCACAAGAAGCGCATCAAGCAGAACGAACAGCGCGAACAGGCGCGGCGTCAGTCCTCGTACCGCTCGTACTTCTACCACCGGTACGGCTACTATCCCAGCGACACGCAATTCCGCAACTGGTACTACCGCACGTACGGCGTGTACCCGTCGTAGGCGCCATCTGACCGGAGCGACGACGAACGAGCCATCCCGCCCGGGATGGCTCTTTTCTTCGACCGAAGACTGCTGACAGTGATCGACTTCCAGCGCCATCGCGATCGCATGATCGTCGCGGTCGCGCTCGCCATCGCATTGCACGAGATCTTTCTGGGTTTCGTGCACACCCAACGCCACGCGGACGACACCGAGCGTGACGCGGTGGCGACGCGCATCGTTTTCGAGCGCCCGACGCCGCGCCCGACGCCCAAACCCACCCCGACGCCCCGGCCCACGCCGCCGCCCACGCCCGAGCCACGCGTCACGCCGCCGCCGCGCGCGACGATCGCCCCGGTGCAGCAGATCGCGGGCCGCGCGAAGGGCCGGCCGGCGCGCCGGCGGGGCGGCGGCGCGCACAAGGCGATCGCGAAAGCCTCGAGCGGGACCTACGCGAACCCCAAGGCGGCGGGCGCCGGCACCGGCACGTCGACCGGCCAGGGCAGCGGCAACGTTCCCGGCACCGGCGGCGGCCTGGGCGGGAACGGCACCGGTACCAGCGGGAACGGAAACGGCGCCGTGAATGCCGAGACGCCCTGCGGCGTGGTCACCTTCCTGCCTCACGACGCGCCGCGCTATTCGAACGGCACGGCGTACGAGACGGTCCGCGCGACGGTCAGCTTCATGGACGGGCACACCGAGACCGCGGAGTTTCCGTACAAGTGGGTGTATCCCAACGGCGAGCAGACCGACCCGTGGTCGAGCACGAACCTCAAGCGGCCGGACTTCACCATCGCGATGCAACTGCCGCCCGTGGGCGCCGCGACGAACCTGCCGCCGCTCATCCAGTACATCGTGAAGCACACGGGCCCCGACGGCTTCACCGACCTGGCCGATTGCCCGAAGAGCGCGGCTGAAGCGTGGTCCACGTCGCGGTCGACGCGCACAACCTCGCGCGCGACGACCGCGGGATCGGCCGCTACGCGCGCGCGGTGCTGACGCGCGCATTGCGCGACGAGCGCTTTCGCTGGACGTTCGTGGTGCGCGACCTCTTCCCCAAGCGCGCCGCCGTCGCGCAGGCGCTCGGGCGGCGGCGCGGTCGAGGTCGCGCGCCACGTGCCGCGCGACGCCGACGTGATGTGGTTTCCGTGGAACGGGACGTTCTTGCGCACCGACGTGCCCGTCGGTCGCGACCGTGCATGACGCCGCGCCGTTCGCGTTCCCGTCCGGCGACCCGCGCAAGCGCGCGATCGAGCAGAACCCCTTCCTCGCCACCGCGAACACCGCGCGCCGCATCCTCGTGCAGTCGCGCTTCACCGCGGACGAGGTGGAGCAGCGGCTCGGCGTCGATCCCGAGCGAATCGTCGTGACGCCGCTCGCGGTCGACGACGTGTTCGCGACGGGCACGACGGATGCGCTGCCCGCCGAACTGCGCGAACGGCGGTACGTGCTGCACGTCGGCGCGCACGACGAGCGCAAGAACACGGCCACGCTGATCGCCGCGTTCGAACGCGCGTTTCCGGACGGCGACGTCGCGCTCGCGTTCACGCGCCGGCCGCCGTCGCTGCCCGCGGGCGGCGTGGTGATCGACGCGCCCGACGACGACGCGCTGGCCGCGCTGTACCGCGGTGCGGCGCTCGTCGCGCTGCCGTCGACGTACGAAGGCTTCGGCTTCCCGCTGCTCGAGGCGATGGCATGCGGCGCGCCCGTGCTGGCCGCGCGCGCCGGCGCGCTGCCCGAGGTCGGCGGCGACGCCGCGGCGTGGGTCGACGACGCGCACGACGCCGACGCGTGGGCCGGCGCGCTGCGCGCGCTGCTCGCCGACGACGCTGCGCGCGCCGCGCTCGCGGCGCGCGGGCCCGCCCGCGCCGCGACGTTCTCGTGGGACCGGTGCACCGCGCAGACGCTGGCGGTGCTCGCCGAGGTCGCCGCACCCTGATGCGCGCGCTGCTCGTGGTGCGGCCCGACGCGCCCGCCAAACCGGGCGGCGATCTGATCCACGCCGAGCGCACCGCTACGGCGCTGCGCGCACTGGGCGCGGACGCCGACGTCGTCGCGACGCTCGCGCCCGATCCGCGCGGTTACGACGTCGCGCACGTCTTCGGCGTGTTCGAACCGGCGACGGCGCGTGCGCAGATCGGCGCGATCGCGGCGCACGGCACGCCGCTCGCACTCTCGCCGATCTGGCTGGATCTGCGCGCGCTCTTCGCGACGGCGCCGCACGTCGAGCGCGCGCTCGCCGCGCGGAGCGTTGCCGAGGTGGAACGCCGCTTGGCGAAGCTGCACCGCGTGCGAGATGCAGCTGCCGTGGCAAGGCAGCGTCGCGCGCAACGCCGATCGCCGGATCGAGGCGCAGCGCGCGCTCGTGCTCGCCGCCGACGTCGTGCTGCCGGCCAGCGAGGTCGAGGCGTATTTGTACGGCGAGCGGCTGCGCGTGACGAACGTGCCGATCGTGGTCGCGCCGCTGGGCGTCGACGACGACGCGTTCGCGGTCGAGCGGCCGCGTGTGCGCGCCGGCGTGCTGTGCGCGGGCCGCATCGAGCCCAAGAAGAATCAAGCCGCACTGCTGTACGCGCTGCGCGACGCCGACGTCGACGTGACGCTGGCCGGCAACGCGCACGACGCGGGCTACCTCGCGCTGTGCCGCCGGTGGGCAACGCCGCGCACGCGCTTCGTGGAACACGCGCCGCACGACGCGGTGGTGCGCATGATGGCGGGCGCCGCGGTGCACGCGCATCCGTCGTGGCTCGAGAGCCCGGGGCTGTCGTCGCTCGAAGCCGCGGCGACCGGCGCGCGCATCGTCACCGGCGACCGCGGTTGCGAGCGCGAGTACTTCGGCTCCGACATCGACTACGCCGACCCGGCCGACCCCGCGACCATCCGCGCCGCGGTGCTGCGCGCGCTCGAACGCGGCCCGCGCGACCGCGGCGACGCGCTCGAACGCCGGCTCGGCGCGCGCACCTGGCGGCGCACCGGCGAGGCGACGCTCGAAGCGTACGCGCGCGCGGTCGCCGCGCACCGCTGATGCGGATCCTCGTCGCGGCAGAGCGTCTGGGCCACGCGGGCGGGATGGAACGCTATCTCGACATCGTGCTGCGCGCGCTCGCCGCGCGCGGTGCGACCGTGCACGTGCTCGCGCGCGAGGGCGGCGCGGCGCCCGGCGGCGTGACCGTGCAGCGGGTCGCGTGGGCGGACGAGCACGACGCGCCCGACGACGCCGCGCGCGCCGAGACGGTCCGCGCGCTCGCCGCCTTCGCGCCGGACGTCGCCGTCGCGCACAACGTGATGGACGCCGGCGTGGTCGAAGCGCTGCGCGCCGCGCCGCGGCTCGCGTACCACGTTCACGACCACCGGCCGTTCTGCCCCAACGGCGACCGCGTGTTCCCGCGCAGCGGCCGCAACTGCACGCAGCCGCTGGGGCTGCCGTGCGCGGCGCACGCGCTGCTCGACGGCTGCGCGTACGGGCCGCGCCCGAGCACCGTGACGCTGATCGCGCGCCGCGCGGCGGCTGCGCGACGCGATCGCGGCGAGCGACGCGGCGATCGTCGCGTCGCGTTACGTCGCGCGACCGCGCCGCGCGCAGCGGCGTGCCCGTGCGAGCGCATCGCCGAGATCCCGTTGCCGCTGCCGGACGACGCGTACGCCGATTCCGCCGAGCCGGCCGCGGCCGCGGGGCGCACCGTGCTGTTCGCGGGGCGCGTCGTGCCGCAGAAAGGGCTCGACTCGCTGGTGCGCGCGGTCGCGCGCATCGCGCCGGAGCGGCGGCCGCGCGTGCGCGCGCTCGGCGACGGTCCGGCGCTCGGCGAGGTTCGCGCGCTACGCCGCGGACCTCGGCGTTGCGCTCGACGCGCCGGGCGCCGTCGCACCGGACGGCGTGCGCGCGGCGCTCGACGACGCCGCGCTGGTCGTGCTGCCGTCGCGCTGGGCGGAGCCGTTCGGTTACGTGGGGATCGAAGCGTTCGCGCGCGCGCGCACGGTCGTCGCGTACGACGTCGGCGGCGTGCGCGCGTGGCTCGACGACGGCGTCAACGGCATCGCCGTGCGCCCGGACGACGAAGCGCGCGCTCGGCGACGCGATCGCCGCGCTGCTCGACGACGACGCGCGCCGCACGCAGCTCGCGCACCGCGCGCGCGCCGACGCCGAACGCTTTCGCGCAGCACCGGTCGTCGGCGCGCTGCTCAGCGCGTATTGCCCGGGCTGACCTCGCGGCGCGCGATCCGGTCGATCTTCCAATCCTCGCCGTCCCACGCGAGCGTCGTCGTCTCCTCGAACCGGTGCGCGCGCGGCGGCCCAGCGCGCTCTTTCGCGCCGAGCGTCGCGACGACGACGCGGTCGCCGAACTGGCGCAGCGACACGTCGAGGTCCGTGTAGGGCTCGTACAGCGCGACGAAGCGGTCTTGGCTCAGCGACGCACGGTAACGCGGCGACAGCATGGCGTATGCGAACCGCCAGTGCGCGCCTTCGACTTGCTGGTAGAAGCGCTCCATTACGGTGCCGAGATCGGGATCGGCCGGCGCGGGCGCGTTGCGGTGCGGCGCGACGTTTTCGGTGGAAACGCTCGCGCGCTCGCGATGCGGCGCGCAGCCGCAAGCGCCCACGACGGCGAGGGCCAGCACCGCAACCAGGACGACCCGCTTCGCCTGCATCACGACTACTTGGGCCGAGCCCCGCGCGGGCCCTGGGCGCGCACGGTCGAACGGGTGCGCATGCATTCCATCGTCGCCGCAGCGTTGGGCGCAGCGTTCCTGGCACTTGGCGCGTGCGCCCCCGCCGCGACGAACGTCGCCAACCCGGCGCGCTGCACGCCCGCGGTGAACCGTGAATTGGCGCGGCTGATCGCCGAACAGCACGCTGGCGCCGTCGACAACGTCATGGTGTGCGGCACGACGATCGGGCCGTCGCGCCCGCAGCGGCGCGGCCGCCACGGCGCGCACCAGCTGATCCCGCTGCGCGTGCCGCTCGCCGACGACGGCCGTTTCGCGCTGGTCGAAGTCGTCACCAACGACGATCTCGACGGCCGCGTCACGGCGCCGCGCGGCGCGACGGTGATCGCGTACGGCCAATACTTCAGCACGACGGACCGCCAGCGACCGTTCGTCGCGGGCGTGCACGACGTCCACTGCGCGACGCACCGCGGCGCGGACAACGGCTGGGTGGTCGTCGACGGGACGAAGTACCCGCGAAACGGCTGCTGATCCGGCGCTCGCCGAACGAGACGGAGTTCACGCGCCGAGAAAGAAGTCACCGTTCGCCATCGCGTCTCGGGGGTACGGCGGAACGGCGTTCGCGATCTTCGCTGAAAGGCATCACGATGACGACACTGCTCGAACCACCGACCATTCTGGCCCAGGGGAAACCGCCGTTCACCACGCTCGAGGGCGATGCGCCGGCGCCGCCGGCGGAGTCCGACGAAGCCGAGGAGGAAGAGGAAGCCTAGGCGTTCGACGCTGCGCGGGCACGCAGCTCGCGCAGCGTCTCGTTCTCGCGGTGCGCCTCCTCGAGCGCGCGCTGCAGCTCGTCGGCGAGGCTCCGCTGCTCCACCGCTTCGAGGTGGTCGTACGTCACCGCGGCCGACTCGACGAGCGCTTGCAGCGCGCTTCGCTCGAGCGCATCGAAATCGCTCGCCGTCGCGCTTCGCGCCGAGCAGCAGCAGCCCGACGGGTTCTTGGCGCACGAGGATCGGATACGCGAGCGCCGGGTGCAGCGCGCCCACGGCGGCGCCCGGGTCCCAGCCGATCTTGCGCACGTCGACCGGCGCGCGGGTCGCGACGAGCTCCAGCGCGAGGTCGTCGTTGGCATCGATCTCCGGCAGCGCGTCGTCGGGCCAGCCGCGCTGCGCGACGCGCGCGTAGGCTCCGTCGATGCGGCGGAAGAGCGCGCTCGACGTCAGCCCCAGCGCTTCGAACGGTTCGCGCACGAGCGTCTCGTCGAGCGGCGTCCGCTCGGTGACGTGCGCGATGCGCCGCGCGACGCCGCGCAGACGCTCTTCGGCGACCCGGCGGCCGTGGAAGAACAGCGACTCGATGAGGTCGTCGATGCGGCGCTGCGACGCGTTGACCCAGAACCCGAACGCGATCGATACGCACACCTCGACGAACACCGCGAAGCGCGTCTGCGCCAGCTGGTTGCTCAACGCCCAGTCGATGATGCTGAAGACCGTCGACCGGCACGGCGGAAAGCACCGCGTACGCGATCGCGCGGCCGCCGGCGAGGCGCACGTCGATCACGCGGTGCCGGACGACCGCGTACAGCACCGTCAGCGGCAGCACGTTGACGAACTGCGCCCACACGCTGAGCTCGGCCGGCGCGCTCGGGACGTTCTGCGACGTCCAGAACAGCGCGTAGCTCACGAGGAAGCTGCCAAGACCGATCGCGACCCAGCGCAAACGGTCGCGGTCCTCGCCCGACGCGTTGCGGTAGCGCACCATGAACGAGATCGTCGCGACGACGTAGCTCAGCCACGACGCGATGCTGAAGATGCGGTACAGCGTGCTGCCGCAGCGGCGTGTACGTGCTGCCCGCGAGCAGCGCGAAGAAGTAGACGAGGATCGTGAAGACGCCGACCGCGATCATCACCTTCTCGGCGGGGCGCCACGACGGGAGCGGCTCGTCCGGTCGGGAACCGCATGCAGAAGATCGCGGCGACGGCCGGTCCCGCCCCGGTGACGATGCACGTCAGCGCGAGAAACAGCGGCTTCCAGAAGAACGGCAGGTCCACGATCAGCTCGAGATTGCCGAACGGGTGCGCGAGCTCGCCGAACTGCAGGCACAGCACGAAGAACGCCGCCGTCATGATGCTCGGGCGCAGCAGCACCAGCAGCGCGCCGATCAGCACGATCAAGAAGCCGCGCACGAGCTGCGCCACGACGAGCAGCGTCGTTGCGCGGGGAGCCGCGGACCGGGGTACGCGGTGAGCGGCACGACACGCCGCTGCCCGTCGTGGATCACCGCGTACGCGATCGGCCGGCCGGCCACGACGCGGTGGAACAGCTGCATCACCGCGAGCGCGTGCTCGGCCTCCACCGGCACGACGACGTCGCCCGGTACGATCCCCGCCCGCGCGGCCGGCGATCCCGGCTCGACCGTGCCGACGGTGTTCACGTCGGTGCCCGGCGCCAGCATCCCGGTCCGCGCCGGCTTTGACGACGCCGGTCGTGCCGTAGTAGCCGTTGAGCGCGAGCACCGTCGGTATGCCGTACGCGAGCGCGTACAGGACGATCAGAACGACCGCGAAGACTCGCAAGGCTCCTCCGTCGCCGGCCGGGTGGTTACCGCGACTCTAGGTCGCGGCGCGGCGCCGCTCCTGCGCACGGGGCGCGCTCAGCGCAGCAGCGGCACGGCGCTGGGATAGATCGGGCGGTCGATCAGCGCTTCGAGCACCTCCGGCGCGGCGGTCAGCACGACGTCGCAGAAGCGCGCGAACGCGTCGCGCTCCGCCTCGCCTTCGGCGAACCGCTCGGTCGCGGTGAGATCGACCTTCGCGCTCACGGGGAGGAAGCGCACGTAGCGGCCGTCGTCGTCCTCGCCGAACTCCACGATCCCCGCGTCCGCGAAGATGCGCATCGCGGCGGCGACGGTCGTGCCGTCGACGCGGTCGAAGTCGAGCGCCGACGCGACGTCGGCGTACGTCACGTGCAGCTTGCCGTCGGACGCCATGCGCTTCGTCGCGGCGTACAGCCGGCGCAGCGTCTCGAGCGTCGGCGCGGCGCGCTCGATGATGAAGTCGTTGATGCGCCGGTCGAGGTCGCCGAACAGCAGGTGGATCGACGCGTCCGCGCCGTCGCGTCCCGCGCGCCCGGCCTGCTGGTTGAACTCGGTGAAGTCGAAGTTCAGATGGTACAGGAAGATGTGGCGCAGGTCGGGCAGGTCGATGCCTTCGCCGAACGCCGACGTCGCGACGACCACGCGGATCGCGCCCTCGCGGAAATACTGCTCGACTTGCGCGCGCTCCGCGCCGCCGACGCCCGCGTGGTAGAACGCGATCCCCTCGCCGACGCGCGCGCGCAGCTTCTCCGCGACGCGCGTCGACTCGGTGCGCGAGTTGCAGTACACGATCGCCTTCTCGCCGTCGCGCACGAAGCGCTCGATGTACGCGAGCTTGTTCGTCGTGCCGCGCGCGTCGACCACGTGCAGGTTGTCGCGGACCGTCGGATCGATCACCCACGCGTCGATGCGCAGGGTGTCGCGGATCTTGGCGAACGCGTCGTCGCCGGCCGTCGCGGTGAGCGCGAGCACTTGCGGCCCGCCCAACGCCGCGATCGCGTCGCCGATGCGCTGGTACGCCGGCCGGTGGGTGGACTCCGAAAGATGGTGCGCTTCATCGACGACGATCAGCGACGGGTGGGAGGCCTCGCCGCGAAAGCGGTCGAGGTGGAACTGCACGAACTCCGGCGTCGCGCAGATCACGTCCCACTCGCCCGTGTCGAGCGCGTCGTTGAGCGCGGCGCGCTCGCCGGCGTCGATCGCGCCGTTGGCGCGGTGGACGCGGATCCCCAGCGGCACGAGGCGCCGCACGAGCGCTTCGTACTGGTCGTTCGCCAGCGCGCGCAGCGGGTACAGCACGACCGTCTTCTCGCCGCGCTCCAGCGCGCGCACCGCGGCCGGATATTGAAAGCACAGCGACTTGCCGCGCCCCGTGCCCAGCACGGCGAGCGTGTTGCGCCCGGCATCGACGCGTTCGAGCACGTCGCGCTGCGCGCCGCGCAGCGGCTGCTCGCCGATCAGCGCGCGCAGCACGTCGTCGCGCGTGACGTCGCTGCGCGACGGGCGCGCGCGCGACGCCGCCGCGCGCTCGCGCGTGACGTACACGTTGATGCCCCAGGACCGCGCGCCGCCGCCGGTGATCGCGGTGACGTGCGCGGTGTAGCGTTCGCCGGCGTCGATGTTGGGCGCGACGCGCGCGGCGATCGGGCGCTTCAGAAAACCGAGCTGCAGCGCGCCGTGCCACACGCCGATCGCGTTGGGATCGTGCGGGTTGTCCGCATGGCGGCGCAGCTCGAGCGCCGCGCCGGGCTCGAGCCCCGCGACGACGTCCTGACGCCCCTCGAAGCTGACGCCGACGACCTTGGTGTTGAAGCCCGTCGCCTCGCCGATCGTCGCATAGGGATCGCGCTCGAGAAACTCACGCGCATGCGCGTACAACTCGTCGAGAAAGACGCTCGCGTCGGAAGCGACGGGCGTGACGCGCCCTTCGACAGGCTCAGGGTGACGCGACAGGTCAGTAGGAAAGTCCGCCAGGAGCCGCTCGAATGCGGCCTCCGACGGGGTCGGCGGCGGAAGCTTCTTCTCCCGCGCCATCGATCTTATGGGATCGTCTTGGGTTCGGGTTCCGGCACGGGGGCCGGTTTGTCGAGGTCGAGTTTGATCTCGCCGTCAGCGCGCGGTTCGTCGTCGCCGAGGTTCAGCCGGATCTCTTCGTGGCCCAGCTCGGCCGCCTCGTCGTGCATGCCCATTGCTTGCGCGTCGAGCGGATCGATCTGGTCGTGGTGCTCGATCGGGTCGACCTCGCCGTCCTCGACCTGCGGCGGCTTCTGCGGGATCTGCGCGCCGAAGTTGCGGTTCTCGAGCTTCTCGTAGTCGATCTGCTGCTGCGACCGCTTGTAGCGCGGCGGCGCTGCCGTGCGGCGCGACGCGCCTTGGCGCTCCAGCTCGCGGCGCGCGCGGCGCGCGGCGGCAACCGCCTCGCGATCGCGCTGGATCGACGCCGCGCTCGCGCCGCCGCGCGCCGCGGCGACGGTCTTCGGCTGGCCCGCGAGCGACGAGCGGCGGAACACGCCGCGGCCCGTGCGGCTGGACACGCGCTTCTGCATCACCGCGACGAGCGGCGCCGAGAAGAAGATCGAGTGGTAGCCGCCCGAGCAGATGCCGACGAGCAGCGCGAACGCGAAGTTTTGCAGCGACGCGCCGCCGAACGCGAGCAGCGCGACGAGCGTGATGACGACGGTGGCCAGCGTGTTCACGGAGCGCGTCATCGTCTGCAGGATCGACGTGTTGACGATCTCGTCGAACGGCTTGCCGTCCATCAGCTTGACGTTCTCGCGGATCCGGTCGAGGATGACGATCGTGTCCATGATCGAGTAGCCGATGACCGTCAGCACCGCGGCGAGGAACGCGTCGTCGACGCGCCGCCCGGCGATGCCGTAGATGCCGATCATCATCAGCGAGTCGCGCACGAGCGCGACGACGCAGACCCAGCCGAAGATCAGGTTCCAGCCGAAGCGGAACGCGACGTACAGGAACTGGATCGAGATCGCGATGACCAGCGCCTTGATCGCGTTGAACAGATACTCGTGCGACAGCGACGGTCCGACCGTGGACGTCGATGACGCCTCGCGGTCCTTGTCGGTGCGCGGCCCGACCGAGTCGAGCGCTTTGCGCAGCGGCGCCGAGTTGTTGCCGAAGTCGGTCTGCGTCTCGATCGTCCAGCGCTCGCCCAGCGGCTCGCCGGCTTTCGACAGCGTGTTGATGCGCGCGTCGGTGACGCCGATCGACGCGAGCGCCGCGACGATCTTCGCCTTCTCGACCGGCGTGGCGTACTTCACCGTGAGGTCGGTACCGCCGGTGAACGACAGGCCCAGCCGCAGCGGCGAACCGTCCTTCACCCAGTGGTAGCCCATGAAGATCACGCCGAGCAGGATCACGGCGTACGAGATCGCCGAGACGGTGCGGAACCAGCCGACGACGTTCCAGTTCAGACGACGGAAGAACATTAGCTGCGGGCCTCCGCCGGAGCGACCGGACCGGCCGGCAGCACGGTGCCGCCGCCGGCACCGTACGCGGCCTTCGAGGTCACGAGGTTGTTCTCCACGACGATGTTCATGAAGAAGCGGGTGATGACGACCGCCGTCAGCAGCGAGAACGCGGTTCCCCAGAACAGCGTGTACGCGAAGCCCTTCACCGTGCCGGTGCCGAGCATGTACAGCACGCCGGCGCCGACGATGGTGGTGAAGTGCGAGTCGAATACGGAGCTGAACGCGCGCTGGAAGCCGATGCGCACCGCGGCGCGCAGCGTCTTGCCGGCCCACAGCTCTTCTTTGATGCGCTCGAAGATCAGGACGTTGGCGTCGACCGCCATACCGATCGAGAGCACGAAGCCCGCGATACCGGGCAGCGTGAGCACCGCGTGCGCGACCGAGAGCAGCGCGAGCAGCATCAGCACGTAGACGACCAGCGCGAGGTCGGCGAGCGCACCCGGCAGGCGGTACACGCCGATCATGAAGATCAGCACGAGACCCAGTCCGACCATCGACGCGATCAGCGACTTCTGCAAGTCTTCCTGGCCGAGGATCGGCCCGACGTCGTCCTTGCTGATGATCGTCAAGGGCACCGGCAGCGCGCCGGCGTTGAGCTCGTTGGCGAGCAGCGCGACTTGATCGTCCGTGAACGAGCCGTGGATCATGCCGTCCGTCGAGATGATGCCTTCGATCACCGCGCCGCTGACGTACTTCTTGTCGAGGAAGATCGTGAGCCACTGGCCCATGTGCTCGCGCGTCATCGTCGCGAACTTCGTGGAGTTCTTGGTCGTGAAGTCGACCTGCGGCTGGCCGCCCTGGCCGTAGCCCGGATGCGCGCTCTTCAGCTCGGAGCCGCTATAGACGACCGGTCCGCAGTCCTTGTACGCGCCGTTGACGTCGTCGGCGTACTTCTTGTCGGCCTCGGCCCGGTCGTGGATCTTCGGCGGGCAGATCTTGAAGTCGAGGACGGCCGCCTCTTTGAGCAGCCGCTCGAGCTCGTCGGCGTTCTTCACCGCCGGCACCTCGACGAGCAGCCGGTTGCCGCCGACCTTCGAGATGACGGGCTCGGACACGCCGAGGGCGTTGACGCGTTTCTCGATGACCAGCTCGACCTGATTTTGGACGTCCGCCGTGATCTGCGGCACGTCTTTGGTCGTGCTGAGTTCGAGCAGGACGCGCGCGCCGCCCTGAAGGTCGAGACCGAGGTGGATCTTCTTCTGGATCGGGACGATCGCCCAGACGCAGAGGCCGACCAAGGTCAACAGCAAGACCGCCTGAAGCGGTCTCTTGAGCTTATTCCACATACCGGATTCCGGGGAAGGGGAGAACCCCCGGATCGTAGCATGGGGGCCGGACAGCGTCAAACGGCGTTGCGGGCGTTCGGGCCTGAAGGGGGCGTAGGGCCGGGCGCGTGGAGGGCGCATGGTGACCGACGGCAAGGGGGTCGACGCAGGACTCCTTCAGACGCGCTATCGTCTGACCAAGCAGCGCGCCGCCATCTTGCGCGCGCTCGAGGACGGCGCGCACCTCACCGCGGAGGCGATCCACGAGCGCGTCCGCGCCGAGCTGCCGGCCGTCAGCCTCGGTACGATCTACCGAACGCTCGACATCCTGCGCGCGATCGGCCTGGTGCAGACGTTCGCGCACGGCGGCGCCGCGCGCTACGAAGCCGCGCTCGACAAGCACCATCACCTCGTGTGCAGCGCGTGCGGCGAGATCGTCAACGTGCCCGCACCGCAAGTCGCCGCGGTCGCGATGGCGATCGCGCAGGACAACCGGTACAGCGGGATCGATGCGACGCTGGTCATCATCGGCCGCTGCGCGCGCTGCGCGGGCCTGGCGCGCAACGGCATCGGCCTGAGCTAACCGCTCACGTCGCGGCGCGTCTCGAGGTACGCCTTCGCCTTGCCGACCTCGTCGCCGAGCGCATCCACCGTGCGCTCCATCGACGACAGCGCTTTGATGCGATAGTCGGCCATCCCGTCGATGGTGGCGCGCACGTTCGCGAACGCTTCTTTGAGCTTGTCGACGTCGATCGTCGGGCTCGCCGCGCCTTCCTGGATGCGCGCCGCGTTCTGGCGCAGCACCTTGGACGTGGACAGGATGAGCTCGGACGTCGTGCCGCGCACGGCGTCGATCTGGTCGAGCACGAGCTTCTGGTTCGCGACGGCTTGCGCGACCGCGATGGCGGTGCGCAGCGCGGCGACGGTCGTGGTCGTCGCGCGGTCGACGCCCTTCACCAGCTCGGCGTTGTTGCGCTTGATCAAGTCGAGCGCCATGTAGCCCTGCACGTTGACGGCGAGCTGCGTCGCGATGTCCTGCTGCTTCTGGCGCGCGGCGAACAGAATCTCTTCTTGCAGCGCGCGCGCGCGCTCCGGATCGGACGGCTGCAGCGCCTGCACTTCGCGGTCGACCGCGTTGCCGAGCGCGCGCGCGAGATAGCCGTGCTTCTCGAGCTCGCCCATCAGGCCCCACATGCTCGCCTTCTCCTGCTCGATCGCGGCGTTGTCGCGCAGCAGCTCGTCCTTGCCGCGGCGCAAGCTCTCGATGATCGCGTTGAGGTGCGACTGCGACGACTCGTAGCCGCGAAAATAATCGCGCAGCTTGTTGCCGAACGGCAGCACGCCCAGCAGCTTGCGCGGCGAAAAGAGATCGCCCTGACGCGACGGGTCGAGCTTCTCGACGGTGGCGCGCAGGTCGAGCAGCGTCTTGGCGACCGGCGAGCCTTCGCTCAGCGTCGCCATCGCGCGCGTCGGGCGGTCGACGCAGCCGGTTCGCGACGTTCGCGGAGCGCGTGATCTCGGCGTTGCCGAGCGCTTCGAGCGCGCGCAAACGCTCCTGGTACGCGGGGCTTTCCGGCGCGAGCTGCGCGAGCTCTTGCGCGATCCGCTCGGCGTCGGCGTCGAGCTTGGTGCGCTCGTCGGGCGCGACCGGGACTTTGCCGAGCGCGTCGGCCGGCGCGACGGCCGCAACGGGGTCGGGCGCCGCGAGCATCGGCGGTTGGAGCGTGTCGTGGCCGTCCACGGCTAGTCGTTGAGACCGACCTGGAACGTGAGCGGCACGGACTTCGGCTCGCCGCGCTTCTCGACGGACGTTCCGATCGCCATGAACTCGATGACGTGCGGGCTCCAAATGTGCGTCTTCTCGACGATCTGCATCCCGACGATGCCGTCGGCGCCGTGGGCCTCCGCTTCGGCCTGCATGCGGCTCATCGCGAGCTCGCGCGCGTCGTAGATCGCTTCGGTGTAGTTCTTGAGCTCGACGTTCGAACCCAGCGTGCGCATCTGTTGCATGAAGCCTTGGTGCGCGATGTGATAGACGCAGTTGCCGAGCACGAGCTCGCGCGGAACGTAGCCCGTCGACGTGACGAGCTTGTAGAAATCCTGGCAGCTGAAATCGCTGGTGAACGGCTTGTTGTCGCGCGTGCGCCAACCGCCAGCGTCGCCCGGCGCCTTGACCGCGGTGCCGATCGCCGTGAACTCCAGCGCGTTCTCGGCCCACGCGTAGCCGCCGACCTCGAGCCGCACGCCGACGACCCCGTCGGCGCCCAGCACGTCTGCCTCTTCTTCCATGCGCGTCATCGCGAAGTCGCGCGCCTCGTACATCGCGGCGGTGAGGTAACCCAGCTCCTGGTTCTGATAGAAGTTGCCGTACTGGATCCCGACGTGGTAGATCGAGCTGCCCAGCACGAGTCCCAAGGGCCGCCAGCCCATCTGCTCGAGCAGCACGAACTCCGACACCGAAAGGTCGCTGGTGAACAGCGGCGCGCCGCCCTCCCCGCGCATGCGCCGCAGCCGCGAGACCGCGTCGAGCGGGACGCCGCCCTCGGTGGTGTGCACGTCCGATTGCTGGGCGCCGCGCTGAGGCTGTCCGATGCCGAAGAAGCTCATCGCGAGGGTCATACCGGGCCGAGCGGCGCGGGTTGCAGCTAGCGCGCCCGGAACAGCCGGTCGAGGACCTCGCGCGCGCCGCGCTCGCGCTCGACGTACGCGCCGAGATCGTCGATCAGCGCGCGCGTCCACTCGCCGACGTCGTAGCGGATCGTCTTGTTCTTGACGCCGCGCAAGAAGCGCGTCACGGTCGCTTCGATCCCGTGCCGCGTGCGCGTGAGCGCGTAGCGAAGCAGGTCGTCGCGGCGCGGAACGTCGAGCGCGATGTCCTCGACGGGCCCGCGGCCCAGGAAGCCCGCACGCCGCACCGTCGTGATCGCCGGGAACGCGGCGGACAGCCGCACCGCGGCGCGCTCGACGATCGCGATCGGGTCGGCACCGGGCTCGCCTTCGAGCCGGTCGAGCACGCGCCGGACCAGCGCCGTGGGCGCCGCGGTCGCGGGGTCGGCGCCGGCGTCGGGCGCCGTCTCGGGAAGCGTGTCGAGCGCGCCGAAGCGCTCGGTGAGAAACCGGCCGTTCGCGGCGAGCGCGTCCTCCGCGCTCTCGGCCAGCACCGCGAGGCGCTGCGCCGTGGCGCGCTCCAGCAGCCGCAACTGCTCGACCAGCATCGTCGCCGCGGTAGCGTCGCGCAGCGCCGGCGGCACGCCGAGATAGGCGTCCAGGGTGTCGGGGAGATAGCGGCGCTCCGTCTCGCGCAGCGCGTAGGCGGCCTCGTCGCTGCCGCCGCGCGCGAGCAGCCCTGCGGCTTGCGCGAGCATCGCCTCGATCCGCGCGACGAGACCCTCCGCTTCCGCCGGCAACGCGTTCACGCCGCGTCGTACCGGGTTGTCGTCTCGATGTTCCACAGGACCTTGCGCCCTCTTATCTTGCCTGGTACCATAGGCCAGCGGAATTTCTCCCGAGGTCGCCATTCGACCGATGCCGGCTCAGCGCCGTCAAGGACAGCGTTCGTTGCTACGAATGACGAGTATTCCGCATCGGCCAGAAAAGAGGCAGTCATGACGACGATGCCTGCATCGAAGGCACCGAGCCGCCGCCATCGGCGGATCGCGGGAAGCATCATCGCGCTCGGATTGTTGTGGGTCTTGGCGCAGGTGTGGCCGACGTTCTACGCGATCGCGACGTCGACGAGCGCACTGGGTATCCTCACCGACTACAACGGCCGGATCAAGAGCGAGCCGCCGTCGGACCTGCGCATCGATCCGGCCGGCACGGCGTTGCACAAAGGCGACGTCATCGACTTCGCGCAGACGCCGCGAACGTCGATTACCTACCTCGCGCCGTCGGTACAATACGTCCGCCCCGGCACGACGATCCCGCTCGTCTTCTCGGATGCGGCGGGCAAGACGCATGCGATCACGATCCATGCGCAGAGCACGCCGTGGGCGACGTTCGACATCTGGGTCGAATTCGCGCGGCTCGCGGTGACGCTGCTCTTCCTCGCGCTGGCCGCGCGGATCTATTGGGTCAAACCGGAGTTGACCACGCTCGGGTTCTTGCTCTACGCGATCGGCGTCAACCCCATGTTCGCGGACCTCAGGTTCTTGCCGTTCGAGACCCCCTTGGCGTGGATGCTGAGCTCGATCGCGATCGACGTGCTGATCGCTGCGGGGATCACCGGGATCGTCGCGTTCGCGCTCGGGATGGACGAGCGGGACACCAACGTCCGCCGCATCGCCTATCGCGCACTCCCGTACGCGTTCGTCGCGTTCGCGGTGGTGCAGGCGATCCCCGATGTGTTCACCCTGTGGTACGGCCGCAACGCAGGCGGTGTCCAGTGGCTCACGTTCGTGCTCGAAGGGCTCGCGATCATGGCCGGGCTGATGTTCTTGCTCGACGCGTACCGATCGAACGTTCGCACGCGGCAGAGATTGTCGTGGGTGCTGTTCGGATACGCCGTCGGCGTGATCGCGAACTTCGTCGCGCAGATCATCCTTTTCAGCAGCATCTCCGCTCCGCCGTGGATCGGCGGCACCATGGTCGTGGCGAATGGGCTCATGCCGATCGCGCTCGCCTACGGCATCCTGTATCACAATCTGCTGGGGCTGCGGTCGGCGATCTCGCGCGGCTTCTTCGTGATCGGCGCCACGTTGGTGGTCGGGTTCGTCTTCAGTCTTGCGGACAAGTGGACCGGTGGGCTGCTGGCGAAATCGCGCATCGGGTCCGTCATCCCGGCGCACTATGCCTGGCTCGTCTCGATCGTGCCCGGCGCGCTCGTGGCGCTCGTCTTCACGCGCATGAACAAGCGGGTCGACGCGTTCGTGACCGGCATCGCGTATCGCGATCGCACAGAAAAGGTCCAGCACCTCGACGGTCAGGTCGAAACGCTGCACGCCTGCGAGACTCGCGACGAGGTCGTCGCCGCGCTCTGGGATGCGCCCGTCGCATCGCTCGGGTTGACCGGCGGCGTCGTGTACCTGGCCGGTGAAGGCAAGGACGCGGACGTTCTCCGATTGGCCGGGAGAAGCGCGGAAGCGGTGGCCGACCCGCCGGCGAGATGCGAGGACGCGCTCGTAAGCGCGGCCCGGGCGGAGCGCAAACCATTCAATCCGGCGACCGTGCCCGGAGCTTCCGACGGGCTGAGCGCGTATTCGCTCGCGGTCCCGATGTTCTCGCGCACGCGACTGCTCGGCGCGTGCCTATACGGGCCGCACCAGACCGGCGAGGAGATCGACGCGGTCGAGAGCAAGGCGCTGCGCGATTTCGTGACCGCCGCCTCAGCCGCGCTCGTGTGGATTCGCGGCACCTCGTGGCGCGAACCGTTGGAAAAGCTGGACGCCCGCGTGCAGGCTCTCGAGCCCGCTCCGCCGGTCCCGCCCGGTCCCGCGGTTCCGCCCAGTGCGGACACGAACGCAGCCGCGTCGTAGCGTCATGACCGCGCGGGCAGCAACGGCGCCGTGTCCACCATCCCCGCCGGCTCCAGCGCGAGCTCGGGCGGCAGCTCGGCGAACGCGTAGACCGCGACGCCGGGCGCGGTGCGTTCGAGGAACTCCGCGAGCAGCGGACGCAGCGGCGCGGTGACGACGATCGCGTGCGGCGCGCACCCACCGTCCGCGGCGAAGCGCGCGATCGTCTCGCGCACGTGGATCGCGGTGTTCGGGTCGGGTACGAGCCCGCCGTCGGCCGACCACATGCGCGCGAGCTCCGACTCGAACGCCGGCGCGAGGATCAGCGGCCGTAGGCGCACGACGCCGTCGCGGCGCAGCTGCTGCGGCACGATCGCGCGGCGCGCGGCTTCGGCGAGATCGCGCGGGTCGCGCGTCGTGGCCGCAGCGTCGACGAGCGCTTCGAACGCGGCGACCGGATCGCGCGGCCAGGCGCGCTCGCGCAGCAGGTGCACGAACGCGCGGTGCGCGACGGCGAGCGGCAGCACGTCGCCGCCGACGTCTTTCACGACGGACGGAACGAGCCCGCGCAAGTGCTCGACGAGCGTCTGGAATTCTTGGCGCCCGAACAGCTCCGCCGCGTGCGCGCGCGCGATCTCCGCGAGGTGCGAACCGACGATCGAGATCGCGTCGAACGTCAGCGCGCCCGCGTTCTGCGCGCGGTCGCAGTCTTCGTACGCGATCCAGCGCGCGGTGAGACCGTAGACCGGCTCGGTGGTCGGCTCGCCGCCGATGTGCGCGAGCACCTCCGGCGCGGCGACGGCAACCAGCAGGTCGAGCCGAAGCACGCCCTCGGCGACGATCCGGTCGCGCACGCGCAGCGCGTACGTGCGCGGATCGCGCAGCGGGTCGTCGCGCAGCCGCACGCCGGGGATCACGATGCCGGTCTCGGCGGCGAGCGCGCGCCGCACGTCGGCGACGCGATCGAGCAGCGTCTCGGAGTTCGGCGGCGCGAGCAGCGCGTACAGGTCGGCGCCGACGTCGATCGAGAGCGCGTCCACGCCGACCAGGCCGAACGCCGTCTCCGGCCGGCGCACGGCTTCGCGGCGACGCTGGTCGTACGCCGCGCGCGCCGCGGTTTCGACGTGGCGCTTCTGACGTTCCGCGAGCAGCGCGCCGCCGAACGCGACGATGCCGAGCGATGCGAACAGCGGCCCGGGGAACGCCGGTACGAACGCGAGCGCGAACACGAGCGCCGCCGCGACGCGCAGCACGTCCGGGCGCGCGAGCAGCTGCGCGGCGAGATCGACGCCCAGCGCGCCGTCGCCCGCGACGCGCGTGACCATCAGCCCCATCGCGGTCGAGATCAGAAATGCGGGCAGCGTCGTGAGCAGCGCGTTGCCGATCGACAGGATCGCGAACGTTTCAATCGCTTCCAGCGGCGCCATCCCGTGGTACAGCGTGCCGACGACCACGCCGCCGATCAGGTTCAGCGCCACGATGACGAGCGCCGCGACGGCGTCGCCTTTGACGAATTTTCCGGCACCGTCCATCGCCGCGTAGAAGTCCGCCTCGCGCTGCACGCGTGCGCGCTTGCGGCGCGCGACGTCGGCGTCGAGCAGTCCGGCGTGCAGATCGGCGTCGATCGCCATCTGCTTGCCGGGCATCGCGTCGAGCGTGAAGCGCGCGCACACCTCCGCGACGCGCTGCGCGCCGCTCGCGATCACCACGAACTGGATCGTGATCAGAATGGCGAACACGATCAGCCCGACGACGATGTTGCCGCGCACGACGAACTGCCCGAAGGCCGGGATCAGCGCGCCGACGCCGCCGGGATCGTGGCCTTCGGTGAGGATCAGGCGCGTCGCGCTGACGTCGAGCGCGAGCCGGAAGAGCGTCGCGAGCAGCAGCGACGGCGCGAACGCGGAGAATTCCAGCGGCTCTTCGACGCGCAGGCTGATGAGCAGCACGAGCGCCGAGCCGAAGACGTTGAGCGCGAGCAGCGCGTCGAGCAGCGGCGGCGGCAGCGGCACGATGAGGATCGCGACCACCCCGAGCACCGCCACCGCGAAGGCGCTGGTGAGCCGGTTCTTCACGTGAGGACGCCCTCGCGCGCGAGCGCAGCGATGATCAGCGCGACCGCGACGTACGTTTCCGGCGGGATCGCCCGGCCGCTCTCGCCGTGCGCGAAGAGCAGCCGCGCCAGCGTGACGTCCTCGACGATCGGGATGCGGTGCTCGCGCGCGAGCGCTTTCACGCGCAGCGCCGCCTCGTCGAGCGCGCGCACGAGGATCTCCGGCACGGGCACCGCGGGCGGGGCGTAGCGGATCGCGACCGCAACGTGCGCCGGGTTGACGACGACGAACGACGCCTCGCGCGTGCGGCCGATCGCGCCGCGCACGACGGCGCGGTACGCGCTCCTGCGCCGTGCGCGGACCTGCGGGTCGCCGTCGTTCTCCTTCGCGTCGCGCTTGAGCTCGTCGAACGACATCTTCAACCCGCGCAGCCAGCGCCGGCGCGCGAGGGCGTAGTCGGCGACCGCGAACACCGCGCCGACCGCGAGCGCCGCGCAGCACGCGCGCAACGCCGCCGACGCGATCAGCGAGGCCGCACCACCCGGCGCGCGAACGACCGCGCCTGCGCCGACGATGTCTTCTGCGAGCGGAGCCATCGCCAACAGCGCGGCGCCGAACGCGAGCGCGGCGCGCACGACGCCGACGACCGCCTCGCCGCCGAGCATGCGCTTCAATCCGGCGACGACGTCGAGCCGCTTGAGATCGGCGCGCACGCCCGTGACGTGCAGCCCGCCGCCCTGCGCGAGCGCGACGCCGCCGGCGGCGCACGCGGCAGCGACAGCCGGCACGAGCGCCGCGAGCGCGATGCTCGCCAGCGCGGGCGAAACCCCGCCGTCCGCCGGATGCGCGGTCACGTCACGCAGCGCGGCACATGCGGCCGCGGCCACGGCGGGTAGCGCGGCTGCCGTGGCGAGCGTCGCGGCGCCGAACGCGGCGAGGCTGGTGAGCTCACCGGAGCGCGCGACGTTGCCGTCGCGCCGGGCGCGCAAGCGCCGGCTCGGCGTCGCGTCGTAACGCTTGTCGCCGGAATCCGTCATGACGGCCGCGCGGCGAGAGGGCCGCTCACCACGGCAGCACCAACCACGGATGCGCGCCGAGCGGCGCGACGAGCGGCAGCGTCGCGAGCGTGACGAGCACCGCCGCCGCGAACGTGACCGGAAACGCCAGCGAGAAGCTGGAGAAGCGCGGTACGACGCGCGCGACCGCGGCGAGCACGAGCTGCAGCGAAGCGGCGACCGCGATCGCCGGTGCCGCGACGACGAACGCCGCGCGCAGGATCGTCGCGGGCAGCGCGAGCGCGAAGCGCTCCCACGCGCCCGCGCCGGCGAACGCGCCGGCCTCGACGTGGTCGAACGAGCCGGCGAAGGCGCGCACCACAGGGACCCAGCCGTCAAGCAGGACGAACGCGATCAAAAACGCCGACGACCAGAGCCGTCCGAACGCCTGCGCGCTGGTGACGTTCGCGCCCGGGACGCTGCCGCGCACGCCGAGGTAGTCGTCGATCGTGCGACCTGCGTAGTACGCGCCGTCGTAAAGCAGCGACGCACCGAAGCCGATCGCTGCACCGACCGCGAATTCGCCCGCCAGCGCGAGCGTAAACGCGGCGAGATCCATCTCGCGCACCGGCGCAACGTGCGGTGCGACGGCAAGCGCGAGCGCCAGCGCGAACCCCGCCCGCACGATGGCGGGCACCGCGGGGTGCGAGAACGCGGGCGCGCGCGACACGAGCCCCGCCGCTCGCGCGAACGCGAGCAGCATCGTCTGCGTCATCCGCGCACGAGCAACGGGATGCGCGCAACGACCTCGGCGAACAGCTGCGCGCACAGCCCCATCCCGAAACGCCCGCACACCGCAAGCACCGCACCGACGGCGAGCACCTTCGGCAGCATCGTGAGCGTCTGTTCCTGCACCTGCGTCGCCGCCTGCACGATCGCAACGGTCGCCCCGACCACGGTCGCGACGATCAGCACCGGCAGCGTCAGCAGCGCGGTGACGAGCAGCGCATCGCGCAAGAGTCCGTCGAATCCGTCCACGCCGATATGATGCGCGGACGGACGTTGCCGCGAGGTTACCGCCTCATGTTCACCATGCTCGGCGGGCAGCCATCAATGCGGACACGACCGCGCGTGTCGCCGGGGAGCGGTTCAGGGTGTAGAAGTGAATGCCCGGCGCGCCGCGCGCGAGCAGGTCGGCGACTTGCAGCGTCATGTAGGCGACGCCGAGATCGGCGATCGCCCCGGGATCGTCACGGCGCGCTTCGAGCTCCGCGCGCAGGCTCGGCGGGATCGTCGCGCCGCACATACGTGTGAAGCGGTCGATCTGCTCGTAGTTCGTGATCGGCATGATCCCCGGGAGGATGGGCACGTTGATCCCCCAGCGCCGCGCCCGGTCGACGAACTCGAAGTAGCGCGCGTTGTCGAAGAACAGCTGCGACACGAGAAACTCCGCGCCGGCCCGCACCTTGGTCGACAGTGCGGCGAGGTCCGCGTCGAGGCTGGGCGCCTCGGGATGTTTCTCCGGGTAGCACGCGCCGCCGACGCAGAACGGAAACTCCGCCTTGAGCAACGCGATCAGATCGCTCGCGTGCCGTAATCCGCCGTCCGCGGCGACGAACGTCTGCGTGCCGCGCGGCGGGTCGCCGCGCAGCGCCATGATGTTCTCGATGTCGCAGCGGCGCAGGTCGCTCAGCAGCGCGCGCAGTTCATCGACCGTGGCGCCGCCGCACGTCACGTGCGCCATGACGTCGAAGCCGTCGTCGGCCCGCAACCGCTTGGCGACCTCGACCGTGCGCGTGCGCGTGGACCCGCCGGCGCCGTACGTGATCGAGACGAACCCGGGATCGAGCGGCTTGAGCGCGCGGATCGTGTCCAGCAGGTTCTGCTCCGCGGCGTCGTCGCGCGGCGGAAAGAACTCGAACGAATAGAACGGCCGCCGGGTCCTGATCTTCTCAGCGATGCGCACGCGACCCCATTCCCCGCGGCCGCGCGAAACACCATTCTTCGACCGTCCACGTGACGATCGATCGAGCGCATTGGACAACACCCGCGATGGCGGCGGCGTACTGATGAGGCACGCCGCCGCCTCCGCCCGGCCTCAGGGGCGCTTCTTCGCGCCTGGGCGCTTCTTCGCGCCGGCTTTCTTCGCGCCGGCTTTCTTTGCGCCGGCTTTCTTTGCGCCGGCTTTCTTTGCGCCGGCTTTCTTTGCGGCTGGTCCGCTCGACGGCGTCGCGCCGCGGGCGGCATCGAGCACGGATTTCGTGGCCCGCGTCGTCCAGTCTTCGAGGAATATCGCTTGGAAGAAGGCCGCGATCTTCGGCGAGTCGATGATGACACCGGCGTCACGGTTGCGCAGGCAGCCGTCAGCGGACCAGTTTTCGCTGCTGACCATGACGCGCTGAGAATCGACGATGATCCCCTTGTTGTGCACGCGTTGCTGGATGCGAAGCACCTCGTCGAGGCCGAACGGTTTCAGCTTCTCGAGCCACTGCCTCGTGTTCTCGAATTGGCTGGTGATGAGCCGGACGTCGAGGCCCCGCTTTACTGCGCCCTGCAAGGCGGTGACCAGCGACATGAACTCCACGTCGCCCGGCAGGTCCGACGGATGGACGTACTGCGTCTGCATGTAGACGCTCGTCTTGGCACTGTTGATCAGATCGAGGACCTGCTTGACGTACATCGTCTTCGCCCCGTCCTTGTCGGGCGTCAACAGGGGCTGCAGGGTCACGGCGACGTTCTTGAACACCTGTGGGCGGCCCAGGGTAAACTTCGCAAGCTCCGCGTCCGTCGGCGGCTTCAGCGACTGGTTCTGCGCTTGTTGAAGCTTTACCATCGCCGTGTGAATCTGCGTGTGCAGGGCCGCGTTGCCCTTGCTTTGGAAGCCCGAGGCGACGTTGAAATCGTTCTGGATGTACGCCTCGAACAATTTCGCGAGCGCGGGATGCGTGATGATGAGATGCCAGTCCCGGTCGGCATTCGCCAACGATCCGCTTTTCGGTTTGGACGATCGAAAATTCGGCTGATTGCTGACGTTGAAGTTCCCGCTCGAAAGCCAGAACGTGTCGGAGTCGCGGACGGCGACCTTGATATGATACGCCGTAGGGAAGACCCACTCCGTCGCAGCCGGATCGGCCCGCGTAAGCGCCCAGTCGATTTTCGCCTTCGAGTCCGTCGCGAGTAGCTGCGTGCGCGTTTCGTCGTCCGTTTGATTTGCCGTCGGATTGCGCGGCGGATGGTCGAGTACCATCGTGAACGGAAGATCGGGCTTGATCGCGGCCTGTACCGCCGCGAGGATCTCCGCCGACGTGAAATCGTACATTGCGATCGTCAGCGTCTTCTTCGTCGCCGCGAGGAACGCTTTGAGCGGCGTCACCTGCGCATCCGGCGTCGCGTAGGCGATGATCGTCATCGGCCCCTTGACCGGATTCAATGACTTGCCTGCCGGCGGTTTGTACGGAATCTGCGGTTTATTATTGTGCTGGAGCGCTGGGCCGGTCGCTACGGGCGCGGCTTTGACGGGCTGTCCCGTCGCGACGTTGACCTCGCCAGGCCAAACCGGCTCGCGAAATTCGGCGCGCATGTGCGCGTGGGCCAGCGTAAACGCCGCGGGGTCGGTATGGCGGAGGCGTTGCAGACCGGTCGCCTCGCGAACGTCCACGGGGACGCCTTGCACTTCTGCCGGCAGCCGCTGCGCGGGCGAAACGTTTTCACGTTTTTTGTCGACCGTGACGACGATGGCCCGCTTCGGCGTGATCCATCCGCCGGAAATCTGAAAGCCCGGTCGCGCGGTCATGACGCCTGACTTCTTGAACGCGCGAAGGTTGCGCTTGATGACGCCCGCGATCGCCGGAACCGTCTTTGCCTGTGCCATAAGCAGATGCTCACCCCTTCGACAATGCAGTGTAGACCGCGCACTTGTCGGCGCGGAGGAGAGTTGAGCTTTCGAGCTGCTACGCCAGCCTTCCTATACGAGCGGGCATTCGCGGTCAGCGGAACGACTGCACCACCCCGCCGCAGACCAGCGCCCAGCCGTCGACCATCACGAACAGCAGCAGCTTGCACGGCAGCGAGATCACCGGCGGGCTGAGCATGACCATGCCGAGGCCCATCAGGATCGCCGCCACGGCCAGGTCGATGGCGACGAACGGCAGATAGAGCGCCACGCCGATCGCGAATGCCGACCGCAGCTCGCCGACCACGAACGCCGGGATCAGCACCGTCACCGGGACGTCGCGCGCGGCCTCGCCGTCGGGGCGGTGCGCCACGCGCGCGAACACGGCGATGTCGCGCGCCTTCGTCTGGCGCAGCATGAACGCGCGCAGCGGCATGCTCGCGCGGTTCAGAAACGCCGACTGCGTCAACCGCCCTGCGGCGTAGGGCCGGATCGCGTCGCGCTGCAGCGCGCCGAACGTCGGCGCCATGACGACGAGCGTCAGGATCATCGCCAGCCCGGTCAGCACCGTGTTCGGCGGCAGCGTCGAAGCGCCGATCGCCGAGCGCACCAGCGACAACACGACGACGATGCGCACGAACGACGTGGAGAGCACGAGCACGAACGGCGCGAGCGACAGCAGCGTGAGCGCCGCGAGCACGTCGAGCGGCAGCGAGGCGTGGCCGTGGTTCGCGATGCGCAAGAGATCGTCCATGCAATCATCCTGCGCGCTTCACCCGACTGCGGCGTGGCCGCGGTGTTACGGTTTCTCGATCAGCTCCGTGATGCGCACGCCGAAGTTCTCGTCGATCGCCACGACCTCGCCGCGCGCGACGAGCCGGTCGTTCACCAGCAGGTCGACGGGGCCGCCGGCCAGGCGGTCGAGCTCGACGACCGACCCGGTGCCGAGCTTGAGGATGTCGCGGACCAGCATCTTGCACGTGCCGAGCTCGGCCGTCACCTTGAGCGGCACGTTCATCAAGAGGTCGAGATTTTTACCTTGCTCGCTCACCGAGAATGGGCTCCCATCGCAACGTCGTGGACGAGGAATGCCGTGCGCGAAGCCACGACGCCAGGGACGCCCGTAGCAAGGCGTCTTCCCCCGAGATTCAAGGATGCCGAAGCGCCGACCTTGGTCCCTAGCTCGACGACGTCGCCGGGCTTCAACCGTACGAACGCCGCCGCGTCGATCGTGCCTTCGGCGAAGACGGCTCGCGCTTCCACGGCGACCGAGTCGAGCGCGCACGCCGGCAAGGCGCCGGACGGGCCGGGATCGGGCAGGTCGCGGACGATCCCGATGCCCAGCGACAGCGGGACGGGCGCGTGGACGCGCACGTCGAAATACGCGGCGCACGCCGGGACGTCGTGCGCGCTCACCGCCCGCGACCCGGCGCGCCGCTCCGCGCACAGCGGGTCGAACGCCGCCGCGCAGCGCGCGGCGATCCGCTCGAGCGCGTGCAGC
Source organism: Vulcanimicrobiota bacterium (assembly GCA_963791645.1). Taxonomy (GTDB): domain Bacteria; phylum Vulcanimicrobiota; class Vulcanimicrobiia; order Vulcanimicrobiales; family Vulcanimicrobiaceae; genus Vulcanimicrobium. The sequence continues at coordinate 29,093 of CAWBTJ010000048.1, forward strand.
TCCAGCGCCGAGCACGCACCGTCTGGGCAGCGCCTCGCCTTCGCCGAACGCGCGCAGCACGAGCCGCCGCGCGTCGCTCTGCGGCAGCACCAGCACGATGTCGGTCTGCCGGCCGCGCGTGAGGAACAGGAGCGCGTCGCGCGCCAGCAGCGACCACGCGTTCGCGTCGAGCGCGGCCGGCTCGCCCAGCACGAGCTCGCACGTCTCGCCGAACAGCTCGCGCAGCGTCTCGCGGATGCCGTTCGCGACGACGCACGCCGCCTCGACCGGGATCGACGCGCGCGGCACGAAGCGCAGGCGCCGAACGCGATTCGCCGGCGCGGCCGAACGTCGCGTCGGCGATCATTTCACGAGGTCCACGGTGGTCTTCTGCACGCTCGCGCGCGACTTCATCACCGCGCCCATCGCTTCGAACGCGCGGTACGCTTCGTCGAGCCGCGCGACGCCGGCGGCGAAATCGATCGTTCCCGCGTCGCGGCTGAACGTCGCGAGCGCGGGGAACGTGCCGTCGGCCGGCGTCCCCAGATGCGGTACGACGCCGTGGCGGCGCGGCGACGCGCGCGCCGTCGATTCGCGCGGGCTGCGTCCCGGCGGGAAAACGCGCGAGCGCGACGCGGCCGAGCACGACGCGCTCGATCGCCGCGCGCGCCCGTGCGCGGATCGATCGCGGCGCGCGTGTACGCGACGGTGCCGTCGTGCTCGACGCGCGCGTCCGCGCCGCGCCCGAGCGCGCGGTCGGTATCGGCGATGCGCAGCGGCACCGGCACCGCGCCGCGCGCGTCGCCGCCGGGATAGCCGAGCACCTCGGCGCCGCTGGGCGAGCGCAGCACGCCGCCGTCGAGCGTCAGGGCACCGTCGCGCTCGTACGCGCGCACGCCGTCCGCACCGCGCGTGACGAGCCACGCGCCGGGCGGCGGGACAACGCTGAGCGGATCGCTCGACGCCGTGACGTTCGGCGCGGTGCGCACGTCGTCGTTGAGCGGGACCGAGCCGGCACGAAACGCGTCGCGCAGATCCTGCGCGCGCGAGAGGATGCGCTCGTACGCGTCGAGCGGCGATGCGCCCAGCATCACGCCACCTCCGCGCGCACGCCGCGGGCCGCGAGCGCGAAGCGCGCCTGCGCCAGCGCGCGCTCGACGCGTTCGCGCAGCGGCGGTGCGCACACGGCGACGACGCGGGTGAGCGCGCCGTCGCCGCGAACGACCAGGTGCACGCGCCCGCCCGCGCCGCGCACGGCGAAGGACGCCGCCACGCCGCGCGGCGGCCGCCGCGCCAGCCCGTGCTCGATGCGCCGCGCGAGCTGGGTCTTCGGAACGCGCCGTTCGACGGTGACGGCACCGTCGAATCGCGAGCTCACGGTGCGCGGCGCGTTGCGCGCGTGACTTCCGTCGTCCGCGGAACGGGGCTGCGGTGCGCCGTTCGCCCCGCGCTCGGAACGCGATCCGCCGGGCGGCGCGCCGCACGGCACGCGGGCCGGTGGCACGTGCGCGGCAGCCGGCGGACGATCGGCAAGATGAAGCGCGCTGTACCAGGCTTGCGAGAGCGCGCGGCGGTCGGTGTCGGCGAGCTGCGTCGCGACGACCGCGACACCGGTGGTGTGTTGCATGTTCGGGTGCCTCCGCCCCGACCATACGCTCGCGCGCCGCCGCGCGCATGGCGAAGTTGTTGCCTACATATGCGCGGTACGGCGCCGCCCGTCGTCGAACGCGCTCCCGGGCGCCAGGTACATCGCGGAGTTGCCGAGGTCGAACGTCGCGACGAAGTTGCGCAGCACGCCCAATCCGACGTTGCCGGCGTCGACGCGGTCGGCGAACGCGCCGTTCGTCGCGAGCACGACGTCGACGGTGCGGTGGTACAGGTCGTAGCCGCCGACGCGGATGCCGTCGAGCACGGTGCGGTACGTCGCGTTGGCGCCGCCGATCCCGTAGTTGTACGACCCCGCCGCCGAGAACGGCACGATCCCGGGATGCGCGTCGAGAAACGGGCGGTAGAGCAGCATCTCGCCGCTGTTGCCGGTATCGATGATGAACTGCGCGTCGAGCCGGGAGTTCATGCGCAGCGTGGTCTCGGCAAGCTCGCGGTCGACGTCGAGATCGATGCGCGTCCCCTTCGGCGTGAACGAGCCGGGCGGCCCGAAACGCAGCGTGCGGTTCGCGAAGTCCATCTCGACCACGGCCGACGCGAAGAAAGGATAGCCGAGGATCCCGTCGATCTTCATGCCGCCGCCCAGATTGTGCGCGATGTCGAGCGACGACACGACGACGTCGTCCATGTTCGCGCCGTCGACCTCCAGCCGCGGCAGCGTCGCGACGGTCAGGCCGCCGCTGCGCGACGCGCCGCGCACCTCGAGCGCGCCGCTGCCGCTGACGCCGGCGGCTTTGAGCACGGCGCTGTCGACGAGGATCGACTGCGCCCCGGTGTCGAGGATGAAGAACCAGTCCTTGCCCGCGATGCGCACCGTCGCGCCGACGTGCCCGCCGCGCTCGACCAGCGGAACGGAGTGCACGCGATCGGTCGCGAGCAGCCGCGGCGCCAGCGGCGCGAACGACGCCGGATCGACGGGCTCGTCCAAACGCACGGACGTCGTCTGCTGCACCGTGTCGAAGCGGTGGTCGCCGTCGGTGAGCGTGTTGCGAAACGCGATCTTGCGACCCTTGACGTCGCGCCAGTCGGCGTAGTCGACGTACGACGGTCCGTCGCCGTCGAGATATTCCAGCCGCAGCGGCAGCCCGCTGGCCGGATCGATCCACAGCGTCTCCGGCTCGCCGCCCGTCGCGTTCACCTCGAGCCGCCACGCCTTCGTCCCGCCGGCATCGCCCCAGCCCGCGAAGCGCGTGAGCTCCGGGTGCTTCACGAAATCGCCGGAGTCGATCAGATCCTCGGTCAGCGCGCGGCGCCGCAGGTAACCGCGCAGCTCGCGCACGTTGCCGTTGGCGTTGCGCACGAACACCTTGTCGCCCAGCCGCAGCGTCGTCTCGTGCCGCGGCCCCAACTGCTCGTCCTGGCGCTCGTTGGCGCCGTCGCGCACGATGCGGTACGTGCCGGTCAGCCCTTCACCGCTCAGCGTGCCTTCGGCCGCGAACGTCTTCACGTCGTCGGCGTGCGTCGCTTTGTCGTACGCGGCGAGGATCGTCGCGACGGGCACGTCGGCATCGCCCGCGCGCTTCGCAGCGGCGGGTGACGCGAACAGCGCGAACGCGACGACGCTAGCGGCTGCTGCTGCTGTACTTGTCGAACGAAGCCAGGACGTTCTGCACGTAGCTTCGCGTCTCGGCGTAGGGCGGGACGTCACGGTATTTCTCCACCGCGCCCGGGCCCGCGTTGTACGCCGCGATCGCGAGGCGTTTGTCACCGCCGAAACGGTCGAGCAGGCCGCGCAGGTAGCGCGCGCCTCCCGCGACGTTTTGCGCCGGATCGTACGCGTCGCGAACGCCGAGTGACGCCGCGGTCTCTGGCATGAGCTGCATGAGCCCCTGCGCCCCGACCTTGGAGGTCGCGTTCGCATTGAAACCCGACTCGTTCGCGATGACCGCCTTGATCAGCGCGGGATCGACCTGCCACGTCGAGGCGTTCTGCTCGACGAGCGCGTCGATCTGCGCGGGCGGCACCGGCGCCGGCGCACCGCGGCCCGGTGCGTCCTCGCCCCCGGCCGCAAGGCCGAGCGCGGGATTGGCGGGGCGCAGCGCCGCGGCGAGCGCGTTCGTGAAGCGCGGCGCACCGGCGGACGCCGAAACGGCGACCGGCGCGGGCAGCGTGCTTCCCGGTGCGGGGGCACCGGTGATCTCGGCGATCCGGTTCTGGACCGCGGAGATGTCAGCGAAGACGTCCATCATTGGAGGGTATCGGCGAGTCGGAGGAGCTCCGTGAGCGTCTGGTGCGGTGGACACGGCGTCGCCCCCTGGCGAAGAAAGCGCTGCACCGCGCTTTCCTGGGCGACGCAGCGCGCGACGAATGGATCGGCCGAGCTCACCCCGAGCGACCGCGCATCGCGCGATTCGTCGAGCGCCGCGACGGCCGCCTTCACGACGCGCGCGGCGGCGAGATGCTCGGGTGACGCGACCTCGGCGAGCGTGCGGCTGGCACTGCGCGCGACGTCGATCGCGGGGAAGTGCCCCGCCCGGGCCAGCCGGTCGCTGAGGACCAGGTGGCCGTCGAGCGCGGCCCGGGCCGCTTCGGACACGGGATCGTGCTCGTCCGGCCCGTCCGACAGGACGGTGGCGACCAGCGTGACGCTTCCCGCGCCGAAGGCGCCGGCACGTTCGAGCAGCCGGGCGAGCAGCGCGAAGACGCCGGGCGGATAGCCGCCGCGCCCGGCGGGCTCGCCCAGGCCGAGCATCACCTCACGCGCCGCCGCGCAGATGCGCGCCAGCGAGTCGACGACGAGCAGCACGTCGAGCCCGCGCGCCCGCAGCGCGTCCGCTTGGGCGAACGCGACCTCCGCGGCGCGCACGCGCTCCGCAGGCGCACGGTCGCTCGTCGCGCACACGATCGTCGTGCGCGGCCCGAGCCGCGCGAGCCGGCGTTCGGCTTCGCGACCGCGCTCGCCGACCAGCGCGATGACCACCGCGTCCGCATCGGTGCCGCGCACGATCGCGTCGAGCAGCATCGACTTGCCGGCACCCGGCGCGCCGAAGATGCCGATGCGCGCACCGCGTCCGAGCGCAAGCGGACCGTCGATCGCGCGCACGCCGGTCCAACAGACCGCGCCGCACGGGCGCCGTGCGCCGACCTCGTGCGGCGGCGCGTCGACCGCGACCCGCTGTCCACGCGGCGCAGGCCGTCCGTCGAGGGGCGCACCGCACGCATCGATCGCGCGCCCGAGCAGCGGCGTCCCGAGCGGAAGCCGCAGCACGGACGAATCGCACTCGACACGATCGCCGAGCGCGATCCCGCCTGTTGAACCGAACGGTGCGAGCAGCGTGCGCGTGCCGTGCAGCGCGGCGACGCGCGCATGGACCGCGACGTCGCGCGCGCACACGCGAACGCCGTCGCCGACGCGCGCGAACGGGAGCGCCGCCTCGACGACGTGCCCGCGCGTCGCGACGACGGAGCCAAGAGCGCGCCCGTTCATGCGAAGGCCTCGAGCACCGTCGCGAGCCGAACGCCCAGGCGCGCATCGAGCGCGCCGCCGGCGAGCTCGACGACGACGTCACCAGCCGCAAGCGTAGAATCCTCGGCGACGGGGACGTCGGCGCCGCGCGAACGCAGCGCACCGGCCACGCACGCGACGTCACACGCCGCGACGCGCACGCACACGACCGGCGCGCGCTCGGCCGCGCGCCGAACGAGTTCGGTCAGATCGCACGGCGCGAGCAGCAGCTCCCGCGCGAGCACGTCGGATGCCAGGTCGCGCAGCAGGCGCGCCGCGGCGGCGTCGAACGCATCGGCCAGCCGCGCGCGAAAGAGACGTGCGTCGCGCACGGCCTCGACGACATCGGCGCGTTCGTCACCGAACGTCATCGGCGCGGCGGCGTTCATCGGCATGGCGGCGTCCATCGACGTGTCGACCGGGCCGCCGCGCGCAGCCGGCGCGCGCAGCAGATCGGCGAGCGTGACGAACTCAGCGGCCACGGACCAGCTCCTCAGGCGGGGGCACCAGCGTCGCGTTCGCGCGCGCCAGCCGGCGCACGATCGCGCGCCGCTCCTCGGGCGGATACAATTCCAGCACCGCGGCGGCCGTCGCAGTCGGCAAGGCCGAGATGATCGCGGCGGCGACGTGCGGCGGCTCGCCGTCGAGCGCGCCGCGCACGCGCGCCGGCGGGATCCCCGCGACGTCCCGCGCCGCTTTGCGCGCGGACGCCGACTCGAGCACGCGCACCGCAGCCGATGCCAACGGGCGCGCGCCGAACGCGACGACCGCCACCAGCACGATCGCGGTGACCGCCTGCGGCACGACGCTCGCGAGCGCGAGCAGCCAGCCCGGCGCACGCGCGCCGCGCACCGTATGCGGCGCACCGTCGTTGAACGCGACCGCTTCGACGCTGACGGCGTCGCCGCGATCCGCGCGGGTGCCCACCGCCGCCGCCGCGAGCGCGCGAATCTTCGCCAGATCGAGCCCGCGCCTCGCATCGACGAAGACCGCAACCGTCAACCGCGCCGTCGCGTCGGGCGCCACGACGCGGTGTTCCTCGCGGGTGTTGCTGCCGCGGTCCTCGGTCGCGCTCGACTTCGAGTATTTCTTCGCCTTCGACGTGTAGTGCTCGTCCGTGGTCGAGCGCGCGATGCTGCCGTCGACGGCGGCCCGGTGCACGTCGCGCACGTCGCGCCGCTCGCCGAGGCGCTCACGATGGACGCGCACGATCGTGGCGCCCGCGCCGAACGCGCCGTCGAGCGCGCTCTGCAGCCCGCTCTGCACGTCCGCGGCGTCGTCGCCGCCGTCCGCGCCGAGCGCGAGCCCGCGATCGTCGAGCACGGTCACCCGCTCGGCATCGAGCGCGGGAACACCGCCCGCGACGAACGCCTTGATCCCGGCGACCGTGCGCGCCGAGAGCCGCGCACCCGGCGCAAGCGTGACGCGCACGCTCGCGCTCGCATCGCGCCGCGGCTCGTCGGCATACACGCCGCCGCTCGACGGCGCGATCACCACGCGCGCGTCGGCCACGCCTTCGAGCCCGCGCAGCCCGAGCGCGAGATCAGCCGCGAGCGCGTCGCGCGTCTGCGCTTCGAGCACCGCTTGCGGCGTCAGCGCACCGACGTGCGCAAGCGCCTCATCGCTCCCCGCGAGGTGCGCGTGCGGCACGCCGGCAAGCGACAACCGCAGCAACAGCTCCCCGCGCTTCGCGCGTTCCACGCGGACGTTGTCGCTCGCCGTCGCGTGCGGCACGTTCCACGCGGCGAGCCGCTGCTCGACCTCCGCGAGCTGGTCGCCGCGCAACGGGGTAGCGAAGAGCGCGACACGCGTATCGCGCGACGCAACGAACCCGAACGCGCCCACCGCGACCAGTGCGAAGAACGCGCACGCGCCCGCGACACGCGCTCGCGGCGAGAGCGCGCGCACGCCCGCGGACACGGACGCCGCGTCCACTAGATCTGCATCCCGAGCAACGTCGAGATCGATTGCGCCGCGCGCTGCGCCGCCGTCGCGGCGATTTGCAGCGCGATGTCGGCGCGCGCCCGTTCGACCACCATCTCCTGCAGCCCGCCGCGATGCGCGGCAAAGGCCGCCTCGGCGCGCTCGGCGCCCGCAAGAATCCCGCCGGCCGCATCGACGAGCCGCGCGAACGCGTCCCCGTCCGCGCGCGACGCCCTGCGGCGCGGACGGCCCGTCGGGAACGAGGAGGTCGACGCGCATCAGGGCCGCCCCACGTCGAGCGTCCGCTCGGCAAGCTTCTTGCCGACGTCGAAGACGCTCGCATTCGCTTCGTACGCGCGCTGCGCGTCGAGCACCGCGATCATCTCGGTCAGCGAATCGGCCGTATCGCCGCCGCGCACCGTGCCGGCGAAGTGCGTCCAGCTGACGTCGTCGGCCGGCTCACCGTCGTCGGGCGCCGGATCGAATCCGTCGTCCGGCTCGGTCGTCGCAAAGCGCGCGACCAGCCGCGGATACGGATGCTGCGGCGTCCCCGCCTGCGCGGCCGCGACGTTGCGCGCGGCGACGTCGAGCAGCGTGCGCTGCACGCTCATCCCGTCGGCCGCGACGGACAGCACGTCGAACTCGCTCATCGCGCCACCGTCCGCAGCTCCGCGAGCCGCGACTTGAGCGCGCCGAGCAATGCCTCTTCGAAGAGCGCGGCCTTCGCAACCCGCGCGGCACTGCGCTCGTCGCGCGCCGGGGCTTTCGCGACGGCGTCGAGCCGGTCGCGCGCGGCCAGCGCAGCAAGCTCGGTCGGTGCCGTGAAGTCGATCGCCATGCCGCGATCATCGCGGATCGATGTGAACGCGACGTTTCCGCCGGGTGTACGGGCCGCGCAGCCGTGCGCGCCTCGCGGTTGCTTGCACCGGCCGTGGCGGCGCGGGCGGAACGTCACCGCAATCCGCGGAACCACGCGGGGTGCCGTACCGTCGAAGCGAGAGAAGGCAGCGGACCCCCTCCACCACCGCTGCCTTCACCCTGTGTCCGACGCGCTGAACGCATCGCAGCCCGGCGCCGACGCGCTCGCCGTGCTGCGCGCGCGCGCCAAGGCGACCGGCGACGCCGCGCTGATCGCGGCCGCCGCCGGCGTCGAGCGCGCGTACGAGAAACTCGCGCTGGAGCGCGCATCGCTGCAGAGCCGGCTCGCCGCCTCCGCGACCAAAGCGGAGACCGAGCTCAGCAAGCTGCGCACGCTGGGCCGGGTCGCGGAGACGGTCAACTCCTCACTGGAGCTCGACGTCGTGCTGCGCCGCGTCCTCGATACCGCGGTCGAAGTGATGAAAGCCGAACGCGGCTTCCTGATGATCGCCGACCCCAACGGCAAGCTGGAACTCACCACCACCTACGGTATCGATCGCGCAACGATCGAGGGCGACGACATGCGCCCGTCGCAGACGACGGTGCGGCGCGTGTTCGAGACGGGCGAGCCGATCGTCACCACGGACGCGCAGCAAGACCCGCGCTTCAACATCAACTTGTCGGTGCGCGCGCTGCGCCTGCGCTCGATCATCTGCGTCCCGCTCGCGATCAAGGCGCGCACGATCGGCGTCGTCTACCTCGACTCGCGCGTCGCGCCGGGCCTCTTCTCCCCACACGATCCGGATCTGCTGACGGCATTCGCAAACCAAGCCGCCCTCGCCATCGAAAACGCACGCCTCTTCGACGCGCTGCGCGCGCAAGTCGTCGAGATCAGCCGCTTGGAACAACTCCAAGCCCGCGTCCTCGCCTCGATCACGAACGGCGTCATCACCGTCGACGGCCGCGGCACGATCGCGAGCTTCAACGACGCCGCCGCGCAAACGTTCGGCGTCGAAAACACGTCGATGATCGGCAAACCGGCCCGCGCACTGGAAGCCTTGATCCCGGGCATCACGACGTTACTCGCCGACAAGCTCCTCGTGACCCAACCCGCCGAAGTCGAAGCCCACCACCCGACCCGCGGCACGCTCACCCTCGAAGTGCGCGTAGCGCCGGTGACCCTCCCGGACGACAGCGAAACGCAAGGCTGGGCGATCGCGGTCACCGACCTCACCGAACGCCGCAAGCTGGAACGCCTGCACGCCGCCGACGTCGAGCAGCGCCGCGCGATCCGCGACGCGTTCGCACGCTATCTCGCCCCGCACGTCGTCGAACAACTGATGCGCGCGCCCGGCGGCGTAGCACTTGGCGGCGAACGCGCGACGGCCACGATCCTCTTCGCCGACATCGTGGGCTTCACGGAACTCGCCGACCGCCTCGACGCCGAAACCGTCGTCGAGATCCTGAACAATTTTTTCAGCGCAGCGGTCCAAATCGTGTTCGAACACGACGGCCTCTTGGACAAATTCTACGGCGACGGCCTCATGGTCGTCTTCGGCCCCCCACGCGTCCGCGACGACGACGCAAAGCGCGCCTTAGCGGTAGCCGAAGCATTACACCGCGCCGCCGCCACGATCCAAGCCGACGGCAAACAACTACAACTCTCGATCGGCCTCGCGACAGGCGAAGTGGTCGCCGGCCACATCGGCAGCCCAAAGCGCATGGACTACACGGTGATCGGCGACGCGGCAAACCTCGCCAGCCGCCTCCAAGGCGCCGCCCCGCCAGGCCGTACCTACGTCGACGACCGCACCTACAGCCGAGTCCGCGAAGCCCCCCCGGCCGAAAAGCTGATCGCAAAAATCCGAGGCAAAGCCGACCCGGTCACGATCTTCGCAATCACGTAACCCGACCGTCACGGCACCACCCGAAATTCCGTAGAACTACGGACGGCCCGCGCACCCGGCCGGCGCTACGCTACGCCCATGATGACGCACGCGAACGCCGCCTCCACCGACCCGGTCGCCGCCGCACGAGCGATCGCCGAAAACGCCCGCCTCAAAACATACCGCACCGAACGCCGCCCCGGCATGGCCGGCGTCATCGCCCTCGCCGCCGGCATACTCCTGAGCGTATCCGTCATCGGAGCGGTCGCGATGAGCCCAGCCGCAATCCCAACCTGGTGCGCAAACCACGCCTGCCCGACGGTCCCAACATTCCAGCACGTGACGTAAAACAGTCACGCCGGGTGGCGCACCCTTCGACAAGCTCAGGGTGACAAAATGAGCAACTGTGTTACCGTACACGACCGCCCTTTGCACGTGCCACGCCGGCAACGCGCCTGTGTCGCGGGGACGCGACGTCGCAGTGGCGGACACTGCGAACGAGCGAAGCCCCGGAGGGCGAGAGCGACGTGAGCACGTAGCAACGCCCGGGCAGGATGCCCGGGCGTTGCGTGTCCGACACTGCGATGTCGCGTCGCCGCGGCACCGCCACCATGGTGGTTCTAACGCTTAGAGAACTGGAACCGCTTACGAGCCTTCTTGCGCCCGTACTTCTTCGATTCTTTTTCGCGAGGATCGCGCGTCAGAAGACCATTCCGCCGCAACGGCTCACGAAGCGATTCGTCCATCTCGAGCAGCGCACGAGCGATACCATGACGCACCGCGCCGGCCTGCCCAGAAACCCCGCCGCCTTCGCACTTGACGTCGACGTTGAACCGCGAGAGCGACTGCGTGACCTCGAGCGGCTGCCGCACGATCATCTGCAGCGTCGGCCGCGGGAAGTACTCGTCGACGGGGCGCTTGTTGACGGTGATGACGCCCTGGCCGAGCGAGAGGCGAACGCGGGCGATGCCGCGCTTGCGGCGGCCGGTGCCTTGAAAAGTTTCCTGAGGCTGCATTTAGGCGAGAGGCTCCGGCTTCTGTGCGGCGTGCGGATGGTCGGGACCGGCGTAGACGTTGAGCCGCCCGAGCTGGACGTCGCGCATGCGGTTGGTCGCCAGCATCCCGCGAACGGCGCGTTCGATGAGGCGCTCGGGGTACTTGTCGCGCACCTGAGCCGCCGTCTCGGTCCGCAGACCGCCGGGGTAGCCGGAGTGCCGGTGGTAGACCTTTTGGGTCCACTTCCGCGGCGCGAGCTCGACCTTGTCCGCGTTGATGACGACGACGTGGTCGCCGTCGTCGATGTGCGGGGTCCAGGTCGGCTTGGTGCGGCCGGACAGGGCGCGAGCGATCTTCACCGCGAGCGTCCCGAGCCGGTGCCCGGTCGCGTCGACGATGTACCAGTCGTGCTGGGTCTCGGCCGTCTTCTGCTGATATGTGCGCATGGGGTCCGTTGTCGGGGGCAGGCAAGAAACGCCGCGGCGACGCCGCGGCAACCTACGCAGTATACGTTGGCCCGGCAACCGGCGTCAACCGCAGCTCACGGGGTCCGAAGGTCCACCGAGGCCAACCCCGCCGGATCGATCAGCACCAGCCCCCGCAGGCGGCTCCCGCGCACGAGCCCGCGCCTGGCCAGCGAGGAGACTGCCCCCGAGCACGACTCACGGGTCGTCCCGGCCAGCGCGGCCAGGTCGTCCTGCGACAGCGGCAGCTCGAGCCGCACCCCTTCGCCCGCGACCGCAACGCCGGCGCTCTCGGCGAGCTCGAGAAGCGCCCCGGCGACCCGCGCCTCGACCGTCGCCCGGCTGAAGGCCTCGAGCTTCCGCTGGACCGCGACCGTGCGCCGCGCGAGGCTACGGGCGATCCCGACGTAGAGCGTAGGCGTGGCGGCCGCGTGCCGCGCCAGCGTCTCGGCGGCGATCACGAGCAGGCTGCCCGCGGTGATCGCCTCGGCGCCGCTCTCGGCGGAGCGGTCCCCGAAGACGGCGCCGGGCGCGAGCACCTCGCCCGGCCCCGCCAGCACCAGCGTCACGTCGCGCACGAACGCGGCGTTGCGGAACACCCGGAACCAGCCCTCGGCGACGATCGTCACCACCGGCGCGTCGAGCGGCACGATCGCCCGCCGCGCGACGATCTCGAGACGGCCTTCTGGAGCCAGGCGCGCGATGTCGTCGGGGCTGAGGGCCGGCACGGGAACCGTTTGCGCCGCCGGGGCGTCGCGGCCCCGTCACGAAGAAGGCTCGATGGACGTGAAGGGTGCGCAGGAAATCGTCGATCTGCCCGAAGGCGAGATCGACGCGCTGCCTTTCGGGTTGATCTCCGTGGACGCCGCCGGCACGATCGAGCAGTACAACGCGTACGAGTCGAAGCTGTCGCGGCTCTCCAAGGAGCGCGTCATCGGGCGCAACTTCTTCCGCGACGTCGCGCCGTGCACCGCGGTCAAGGAGTTTCAGGGACGCTTCGAGGTTTTCGCGGCGCAGGGCGGCAGCGGCGCGGAGTCGTTCGATTTCGTGTTTCCGTTTCCGTTCGGGCGCCAGTTCGTGAACGTCACGTTCTTGCGCGGCGCGAAGAACGGGCAGATCAAGATCCTCGTCAACCGCTACGACGAGCAGTAGGTCACGGCGCGACGCCCGCGGGGCGGTAGGTGTCGAGATCGTCGTACCGCACGCCCGCGAGGTACAGGCCGTGCGCGGGCGCCGTCACGCCCGCCGCGGTGCGGTCGCGCGCTTCGAGCGCGCGCCGCGCGAACTCGACGTCGCGGTCGCCCGTCGCGCACATGACCAGCGTTCCGACGACGACACGCACCATCCGGTGCAGGAACGATTTGCCGCGCACGGTGACGCGCACCAGATCGTCGCGCCGCGCCAGCTCGATCGAGCGCAGCTCGCGCACCGTTCCGCCGCGGTCGGGGAGCTCGCCGCAGAACGTCGCGAAATCGTGTTCGCCCAACAGCGGCTCCGCCGCGGCGAAAAAGCGCGCGTCGTCGATCGGGCGCGGCACGTGCCACGCGCGCGCGCGCCACAGCGCGGACGGGAAGCCACGGTCGAGGATGAGATAGTCGTAGACGCGCTCGAGCGCGTCGAAACGCGCGGAGAAACGCTCGCCGACGACCGCCGCGGCGCGCACGACGAGGTCCGCGGGCGTGTTCGCGTTGAGCGCGAGCGCGAGGCGCTCGACCGGAAAGTCGCGTGCGGTCGTGAACGACACGACCTGCCCGGTCGCGTGCACGCCGGCGTCGGTGCGGCCGGCCGCGGTGATCTTCGCGGGCTCGTGGAACAAGCGCGCGAGCGCGTCTTCGAGCGTGCCGGCGACGGTGCGCAGAGCGGGCTGGAACTGCAATCCGTGAAACGCGCTTCCGTCGTATTCGACGACGAGCCGGTACGTCGGCACGCGCGACGGGTTCACGAAATCGGCGCGACCGCCTTTAGCCGGGGCCGGGGCGCGGCGCCGAGCGTCGCGACGAGCGCCCCGACGGCGTCGGGGTCGAACAGCGTGCGCGCCGCGGTCAGCCGGTCCAGCGCTTCGTCATGCGACACTGCGACCGCGTAGGGACGGCCGGAGCGCATCGCGTCGTACGCGTCGGCGACGGCGAGCAAGCGCGTCTCCCAAGGGATCGCCAAGCCGCGCAAACCGTCCGGATAGCCGGAGCCGTCGAGCCGTTCGTGGTGACCGCGCACGATCTCCGCGATGCGGTGCGCGTCTTGAGCGCGGAGCATCTGTTCGCCGCGCGCGGCGTGCGCGCGCAGGATCCGCCACTCCGCTTCGCTGAGCGTGTAGCGCGCGTTGAGCAAGCTGCCGCGAATGTGCAGCTTGCCGATGTCGTGAAAGAGCCCCGCTTGCCCGAGCACGACGGCTTCGTCGCGCGACAGCCCCGCGGTGATCGCGACGCGGGCGCACAACAATCCGACGTTGAGCATGTGGCGGTGCGTTTCGTAATCATGCTCTAGTACGGCGCCGAGAAACGCGGAGGTAAAGGGCTGTGCAAAGAGACGGCTCAGCACGGCCCCGTGGTCTTCGAGCATACGATGCTCCGGTGTGATGTCGACGCTCGGTTCCGTGCCCACACGGTATTGACGCCGCGATGATGACAACGCGGGTCCCGAGACATGCGTCTCGTTCCATCCGCTCGCTCGTTCTCAGCCGGTTACAAGGAACGAAAAAAGGCCGCCTTACGGCGGCCTTTTGGGAATTTTTGGCGCGGTTCGTACGTTACAGCGTGCTGCTCGTCACGCTAGGACGCGGCGCGGCACGTCGCGCTTCTCGTCGAGGTCGAGCAGGTCGGGCCAGGTGGTGACGTCGGTGCGATCCGGCGCGACGTCGCCGCGCAACGTGAGGAAATACTTCTCGGCGTCGCTTCCCGGCTGCGGTCCATGCGACAGGAACTCCGTGTTGAAATGTTCGAGCTCGTGCGGCGACTTCTTGTCGACGAACGGCTTCACGTACGCTTCGACCTCGGATTCGCTCTGCGCGCTCTTGATGACGTCGAGCAGCGCGTTGCCGTCGAGGCCGAGGAAGTCGAAAACGCCCTTATCCATCGGGCAGTCGTAGTTGTACTCGCCGTTGAGCCCGTTCGCGGTCGCGATGCCCTTGTCGACGGCGCGTCCGAGCTGGACGACCCCGAGCACTTTTTCGCGCACCGAACGGGGATAGGACGTGGTCAAATCGCGTTTCAGCATGATGAACGGTTGGACTACCTCACGGCTGCGGAAGTTGCGCCGCGCGGGTTCCCGCCGGCACCGGTACGATGACCGCGTCGACGTGCGACGCCGGGACGAATCCGAGCCGGCGGTACAAGGCCACCGGCCCGTCGTCGGGATCGGCCGCGATGGCGACGCGGCGCGGTGCGTCGGCGTTCGCCCACGCGATCAGCGTGCGCGCGCACGCGGCGAAGAGCCCGCGGCCGCGCGCGCCGGGGCGCGTCACGGGCGTTACGAAGCGCGCGATCCCGTCGCCGCGGTACAGCCCGACGGTATTGAGCAGACGATCGTTCTCGCGAATGCCGACGACGCGCGCGCGGCCGGCTTCGACATCGCCGCGAATGCACCCCAAACGCCAGCGCGTGAAGTCGCCGTATTCCGCATACTCCTCCGACGCGAGCGCGGCGGCTTCATCCCAGCGCTCGGCGTCGTGGTCCACGACGCGCGGGTCGGCGAGCGGCACGGGCCCGTCGTGCGCCATCACCAGGCTGCGGTCGCGCAGGGTCCCGGCGGGCGCGTCGGGGACCGAGTCGGGCGCGTCGTGCGCGCGTTCCCACTGCACCACGAAACGCGGCGCGCCGAGCGCAGCGAAATGCGCGCGTCCTTCCTCGGCCAGCGCGGCGACGCGCGCGGCGTCCGGCGGAGCGTCGAGCACAAAGCCGTGGCCGAACCAGAAATCGCGCCGCGACGGCGTGTCGATCACGACGCGGTCGCCGTCGCGCCTGCGGCGCACGATCCCGCCGTTCACCAGCGCGTCGGTCGCGATGCCCAGGCCGATCACGCCGTCGGGACCGGCTCCTCGTCGTCGTCCGGCTCGTCGTCGCGGAGCGGGCGCTGCAACGGGAAGAGCAGGACGTCGCGGATCGACGCGTTGTTCGTCAGCATCATCACCAGCCGGTCGACGCCGATGCCGATCCCGGCTGTCGGCGGCATCCCGTACTCCAGCGCGGTGACGAAGTCCCAATCGGGCGGCGGGATCTCTTCGTCGCCCGCGGCGCGCTCGGCGATCTGCAGTTCGAAACGGCGGCGCTGGTCGTCCGGATCGTTGAGCTCGGTGAACGCGTTGGCGAGCTCCATCGACGCGGCGAACAACTCGTAGCGCTGGGTCAGCTCGGGATCGTCCTTCATGCGCTTGGCGAGTGGTGAGAGCACGACGGGATAGCCGTAGACGAACGTCGGCTGCAGCAAATGCGGCTCGACGATCCGCTCGAACAGCTTGTCGAGCGCGTGCGCGTGCGTCGGCGATTCGGGGATCCCGTAGTCGCGCAGCAGGGCCGCGCACGCGACCGGGTCGAGCAACTGCTCGCGCCCGACGCCGCCGTACTCTTCGAACGCTTCGAGGTAGCCGATGCGCCGGAACGGCGTCGCGAACGAGATGGCGTCCTCGCCGCGCACCACGGTCTCGCCGCCGTGAACCGTGCGCGCGAGGTGGTTCATCAGCTCTTCGTTGAAGCGCATCATGTCCTGGACGTCCCAGAACGCCGCGTACAGCTCGAGCATCGTGAACTCGGGGTTGTGCGTCGCGTCGATGCCTTCGTTGCGAAACGTGCGGCCGATCTCGTAGACGCGTTCCATCCCGCCGACGATCAGCCGCTTGAGGTAGAGCTCGGTCGCGATGCGCAGCTTGAGCGGGATGTCGAGCGCGTTGGAATGCGTCAGGAACGGCCGCGCGGACGCACCGCCGGCGATCGTGAGCAGCGTCGGGGTCTCGACCTCGAAGAACCCGCGCGCGTCGATGAAGCGCCGCATCTCCGCGACGATGCGCGAGCGCGCGATCATCACGTCGCGCACGTGCGGGTTGACGATGAGGTCCACGTAGCGGCGGCGGTAGCGCTTCTCGGGGTCTTGCAGGCCGTGCCACTTGTCGGGGAACGGCTGCAGCGATTTGCCGATCACGTCGAGCGTGCGGACGTGCAGCGCGAGGTCACCCATCTTCGTGCGGAACACGAAGCCGCTCGCGCCGGCGATGTCGCCGCGCTCGATCTCCTTCGCGATCGCGAACGCCTCATCGCCCACGTCGTCCTTGCGCACGAACAGCTGGAAGCGGCCCGTGCGGTCGTGCACGTCGAAGAAGATCACCTTGCCCTGGCCGCGCGCCGCCATGATGCGCCCGGCGATCGACCAGGTCTCGGTCTCGGCGCGCCCCTGTTCGCCCAGTTCCGCGTACTTCGTCGCGAGGTCGGCGGCGTGCGCGGTCACGTCGTACCGCGTCGCGGTGAACGGATCGACGCCTTTCTCGCGCAGCGCGGCCAGCCTCGCGCGGCGCGCTGCAACGAGATCCGCCATGCGCGCCTAGGAGGCTTTCTTGGTTTTCTTCGGGTCCTTGTTGATCGACTCGATCTTGTATTTCATCTGGCCGCCCGGCGTAGTGACGTCGACCGTCTCGCCCTTTTTGCGGCCCATCAGCGCGCGGCCCACCGGCGACTCGTTCGAGAGGCGCGCGTTCTTCGGATCGGCTTCGGCCGAGCCCACGATCGTGAACTCGTGCGACCGCCCGGAGCTGGTCTCTTTCACCTTGATCGTCGCGCCGAGGTGCACTTCGTCGGCGACGTAGTCGGACGCGTCGATCACGCGGGCGTTGCGGATCATCGCTTCGAGCTTGAGAACGCGCCCTTCCACGAACGCCTGCTCTTGCTTGGCATCCTCGTATTCGGCGTTTTCGGAGATGTCGCCGAACTCTTTGGCCTGACGGATGCGTTCGTTGACCTCGCGGCGATGGACGGTCTTGAGCTCGTCGAGCTCGTCCTCGAGCTTCTTGAGCCCATCGCGGGTCAAAACGATTTCTTTGTCGTTCAAAAGCGACTCCCGGTACGTGGTTCTGCCCCTGCTACGAACGCCCGGCCGACCATGCGGCCGCGCCAGAGCGCCAGGGGAAGCCCGATGATTGCAGAGGCGGCGATGAAACCCCTGGTGAGCCAATCGGCACGAATGAACGCTGCCGCCAGGATGAGGCCCAGCACGACGGCGGCCGTGCCGGGCAGGACGACGCCGGACCACCGGGCCGCCCGCTCGCCGCGAAAGATCCGCACCGCCGCCGCGGCGGTCATCACGAAGAGAACCCCCAAGAACCACGATGTCCCCTGGAGGGCGAAGCCGAAGGCGGCGTTCGCGCTGGGCGAGAGCCCCGCGGCGAGGGTGAACGCCAGCGACAAGATCGTGATCAGGGCGATCGCCGCGGCCGGCTCCGCGCGGCGGTCGAGGCTCCCGAGCGCGCGCGGGAGCAGCCCGTCGCGGCCCATGCCGAAGATGCTGCGCGTGAGGTAGACGAGCGTGGTCTGCAGCGACGCCGCCAGCGAGACGAGCACGGTGACGCTCAGCACGAGCGGCCATCCTCCGCCGAGCAGGCCGCCGACGTACGCGAGCGCGTCGCTCTGGTGCTGCGCGAACCCCGCCGGCGTGCCGACGCGCGTGAAGGCGGCGATCGACGCGAGCAGCATTGCGCTGGTGAGCACGAGCCCCGCCAGGCCGCCCTGGCCCGGTGCCGAGGCGTCGCCGCGCGCCTCCTCGGCGGTCGAGGCGGACACTTCCCAGCCGTCGATCATCCAGACCCCGACGACGATGGCCGCGACGATCCCGCCCCATTCGACGGGCGCCCCGGTGAACGCGACCGCGCCCGGCCGCGGGTGGCTGCCGGCCAGGCCCGCGGCCCCGGCGAGCACGACGATCTCGGCGGCGAGCAGCAGCAGCGTCAAGATCGCCGTCGGCCGCAAACCGTACCACAGCAGCAGCGCGCTCGCGACGATCCAGCCGCACGCCGTCAGCGCCACCGCGAGCGCGTTCGCGGCGAGGCTCGGCGCGAGCAGATCGAGCGTGTACGTGCCCGCAGGCAGCGCCGTCGCGAGCACGGCGAACAGGTTCGCGACGAGCAGCACCCAGGCGCCGTATGCGCCGGTCCGGGGCCCGAACGCCGCGCGAATCCAGGCGTACGACGAGCCGGCGTCGCGCATGCGCTCGCCCAGCCGGCGGTAGCCGGCCGCGATCATCGCCATCAGCACGGCGACGATCGTCAGCGCGAGCCAGGTCCAGCGCCCCGCGGCGGCGATCATCGCCGCCATCGTCGTCGCGAGCGAGAACGCCGGGCCCATCGCCGCCGCGGCGACGACGATCAGGTCGCGCAGCGCGAGCACGCGCCGCAGATGCGGCGCACCGTCCGCGCGCACCGTCGCTTCGGTCATCTCAGCGCGCGCGAAGCATCGAGTTGCGGTAGCCGTACAGCGCGTAGATCGCAAGCCCGACCGCGAACCAGATCAGAAACCGCAGCCACGTGATGGGCTGAAGCCCGCGTGCGGTGAGCCAAACGCACAACGCGATCCCGATGACGGGCACGAGGACCGGCCCGAACGGAACCCGGAACGACCGCGCCGCCTGCGGATGCGTGAAGCGCAGCACCATGACGCCCGCGCACACGATGACGAATGCGGACAGCGTGCCGATGTTCACGAACTCGAGCAAGGTTTGGAGCGGCACGCCGAGCGCGAGTATTGCGACGATGCCGCCGGTCGCGAGCGTCATGAGCACCGGCGTTTGCGTGCGGGCGTTGACCGCACCGAACGACGCGGGCAGCAGCCGGTCCCGCGACATGACATAGAAGATACGGATCTGTCCGAGCAGCGAGATCAGCATCGACGCCGACGTGCCGGTGACCGTGCCGACGAGCACGAGCGAGAAGAGCAGCGGATCGTTGCCGGCGTGCTTGACGGCGTCGAGCATGCCGGAGTTGACGTCGATCTTGTCCCAGGCGACGACGCCGACCGCGACGGCCGCGACCGCCGAGAAGAGCACCGCGCCGATGACGAGCGACCAGACGATCGCGCGCGGCACGTCGCGCCGCGGATCGCGCGCCTCTTCGCTGGCGACCGTCACGGTGTCGAACCCGATGTAGGCGAAGAACACGACGGCGGCGCTCGTCACGATCCCCTGCAGCCCCAGCGGCGCGAAGGGGTGATACGCCGCGGGGTGGACGGCACCGCCCAGCGCGACGACGAACGTGACGAGCGCGACGAGCTGCATCACGACGAGCAGCACGTTCGTCGCCGCGGACTCGCGGATCCCGATCGCCAGGATCACGGCGAGCACGAGGATCGCCGCGAACGCGACGACGTCGACTTGCGAGTGCGCGACGTCGATCCAGCCCGTGGCTCGTCACGAGGTTGGCCGTTTGCGCCCAACCGGGCAGCGCGAGGCCGGCCGCCGCGAACAACTGCTGGAGCGCGCCGGAGAAGGTCGCCGCCAGGGGCGCCACGCTGATGCCGTACTCCAGGATCAAGTCCCAACCGATCACCCACGCGACGACCTCGCCGAGCGCGGCGTACGCATACGTGTACGCGCTGCCGGCGACCGGGACCATCGACGCGAGCTCGGCGTAACACAGCGCGACGAACAAGCACGTGATCCCCGAAAGCCCGAACGCCGCGACGACGGCCGGGCCGGCGGCATGCGCGCCGCTGCCCACGGTCGTGAAGATCCCGCCGAGCATCGTGCCGAGCCCGACCGCGATCAGCGCGCGCACGCCGAGCACGCGGCGCAGCGGGACGCCGTCCGACGGCAGGCGTTCGCGATCGTGCGCCTGGCGCGCGAAGAGGTTGCGCAGCAGCGACAAGCGGCTTACGCGGCCTGGAACTCGATCACGCGCGGCTTGAGGTCGAGCTCGCGCAGCAGCCGTGCGTAGTCGTCGTCGGTGACGTCGGTCCACTTCTTGCCGAGCAGCGCGATCATCGCCGCTTCGACGACGTTGGTGCCGAACGACCGGCCGCCGAAATCCGGCGTCGTCGTGACGAGCCGTGCGATCCCGCGCGCGCGCAGGAAGTCGACGTCGTTGGCGGTGACGGTGTTGGTGAGGATCGTCTTGCCGTCGAGCCGGTCCGGCATGAACTGCCGCATGAAATGGTAGTCGCCCGCGACGATCTCGGCGTCATCGTAGTATTCGGGATACTTCGGCTGCGGCGCGCGGTCTTGTTTCTTGCCGGTGGGATAGAAGAACTGGAACGGCAGCTTGCACGCGTCGGGAAGATACTTGCGCGCCATCTCCTCGAACTCGGCGAGCCCGCGCACCGGCCGGTCGAGGTCGAGCGCGAAGATGAAATCACCGAACACGACGTCCGCACCCGCTTGCACGAGCGCCTGCGCCATCCCGAACCGGTCGAGCGCGCTGACCATGAGCACGCGCTTCCCGCGCAGCTCGATTCCGAGCTGCGTCTGGATGAACTCTATGGCATTGCGCTCCAGCGTGTTCTTGAGTCCGCTGCCGTCGACCACGGGAGTGATCTTGACCGCGTCGAGCAGCCGCAGCCCATCGCGTAGCGCATACCGATCCTTGCCCGCGTACAGATACACGTCGATCCCGCCGAGCCCGATGGCGTCGACCGTGCCGTCGAGCTCCTTGAGCTTCGCGATCGCCTTGTCGATGGAACCGTCGGTCCCGACACGCGAGATCTCGAACCGCTCGCCGAGCAACTCGACGCCGGCCCGATGATCGCGCGAAGACGACCCGAGCGAAACGGAGACGACTTTCTTCACGTCAGGGCCTTTCCAATCGCGATCGACCGCGTGATGTAACCCAGCGCTGGGGCGATTCGGTGGTCCGTCGGGAGGACTCGACACCCTTCCCGTGCGGGTTCGATTCCCGCTCGCTCCAGCCCGGCGTTGCGACGCCGGCCGCCGTATGATAGGATCACCGCGTCGAGTCCTCCCGTCATACCGCACAGGGCACCGCGTTCAATGAATTCGGTGCCCGTCGCTTTTTCAAACGAACCCTTGCCGACCGCACAACCGCGCGTGATGAGCACGGCGCTGGGGCGGTTCGGTGGTTCCGAGCGCAACCATGACAGGGATTGCGCCCGCGGGTTCGATTCCCGCCCGTTCCAGCCCGGTTTTCTTACGAAGCCGGATCTGGTATGATCGGGCCACCCTGTCAAGGTTGCGTTCATACCACCGCGGGCATCGCGTTCATCGAACGCGGTGCCCGTCGCCTTTTCTTTTCGGCCAAGGTCGAGAGTTAGGTATTGCGGCATGGCACGAGCGCGTGCTTCGCTCCTGTGGAGAGGTTGTCAAGACTCTTCGGAGATGTCTCGAATCCGGAGGGCGGTGTGGGGCTCTCACGCCATCGTGGGCATCGTGTCGCAAGGCTCGATGTCCGCAGCGTCTCTTTTGCAGTCACGCCGGTTGAGCGCTTGTCACGGTCGCCTCGTGGCGGACCGGGAAGTTCACGCTGTTCGCGATGAAGCAGTCCGCGTGCGCGCGCTCGTGCAACGCCGTCGCTTCGGCGATGCGTGCGCCGTCGGCGATCGCGACGCGCGGCCGCAGCATCACCTCACGGAATCGAATCTTCCCGTCGATCAGCGTCATCTCGCCGCTCGCGTCGTCGTCATACGCTACCACCGCGATCCCGGCGCGCGAGCACTGCGCCAGGTACGACAGCAAATGGCACGCCGACAGCGCCGCCACCAGCAAGTCCTCGGGATTGTGCAGCGACCCGTCGCCGCGAAAGTGCGGGTCCGCCGAACCGCGGAGCTGCGGCTTGCCGTCGATCTCCACGACGTAGTCGCGCGAGTACGTCGCGTAGTCCAGCGCCGGGCCCGACGCGGCGCCCGTCCAGCGCAAGCGCGCGGCGAACCGGTGCGCGCGGACGTTCATGCCGACACCGCGCGGCGTTCGTCCGCCGCGGCGCGCGTGCGCGCGATCTGCTCGCGGGTGATCGGCAGGTCGAACGCGCGCATGTCGGCGAGCTGGAAGCCCGCGCGCGCGGCCAGGTCGTCGATCTCGCGCACCTTTGCGACGTCGATGCCGCGCCCGAGCGTGTACGGCTCGCAGCGGTTTTCGAGCGCGAGCACCATCGTCTCCGACATGCACGCGAGCGCCGTCCCCTGCGGCAATCCCATGTCGAACGTTTCGCCCGGCTCGCGCACGCGCCACCAGTGCATGTCGCCCGGGACGCGCAGGTTGCCGCCTTCGACCACGAGGACGTCGGGGCGCTCCACGGCGACCCGCCGGCTCACGTCGTGCGGCAGCGAGATCTCGCACACGACCGCGCCGGTGCGCAGGTCCTCGGGCTCGATCACGTCCTGCGTCGACGACGTCGCCGTCAGCACCAGATCGGCGCGCCGTACGGCGTCGCTGATGTCGGTCGTGTACGACGATTCGCACGGCAGCTGCGCGGCGAGGCTTTCGTGGAACTTGCGCAGGCGCGTCTCGTTGCGCGCGACGAGGATCACGTGCGCGACGTGCGGCGCGATCAGCTCCACGCACGCGCCGCCGATCGAACCGGTCGCGCCGACGACCACGGCGGTCGTGCGCGATGCGTCCATCCCCATCTCGTCCGCGCCGCGGAACAGGCTGCGCACGCCGGCGGCGATCGTCAGCGAGTTGCCCGTCGTCACCGGGATCGGCGAACGCTCGTTGATCGTGATGCCGCCGTCGCCGACGACGCCGGTGAACGCGCCCAGTCCCGCGACTTCCGCGCCGAGATCGGCGCCGATCTGGATCGCTTTGAGGATGCGGTCGTACACCTGCTCGCGCGGAAGCTCGAGCATCTGCGCCGGCAGCAGCCCCGCGCCGATGAACCAGCCCTCGGTTTCACGCCCGTCCGGCGTGCGCACGCCGGTGACGTGCGCCGCCGCCCAGGGCGGCATCCACTCGAGGATCTTGGCGATGATCGCTTGGCCCTTGCCCCTGGCGCCGGGCTCGTAGCGCACGACGTCCTCGAACGAGAGCGGGTGGATCACGAAACAGAACTTGGCCATCCCGAAAGCCCGATTCGCCCCTCCGCCGCCGGGAGCCCGCGGGCCCTTGGGGGAAGGGGAGCGGCGCATGAATCAGACGCTCTCGACCATCGAAGAGCTCCTCCGAATCCCCGCCCCCTGCCCCGGACCGATGGGGCTCGCGTGTGACGGGCCGGATCTCTGGATCGCATCGTACGACACGTGCCGCATCTACGGCATGGTCGCGATGCAAGGCCGTGTTTTCGAAGAGGCGATCGCGCCCGGCAGGCCATTCGGGCTGACGGTCACGGGCGACGCGCTGCGCGTCGTGGTCGGCGACCGCGACGACGGCGGAGCCGACGACCGTTTCATACGCCGCTACATCATGGGCAAGGACTTCAAGTCCGACGCGATCCGCTGTCCGGGCGGCACCGGTTCGTTTCTCGCGTACGACGGCGACCGGCTTTATCTGAGCCAGCGCGACGCGCAAGTGATCCTCGAGCTCGACGAAACCGGCGGCGTGCTGCGCACGATCCCCGTCCCGCGCCAGATCACCGGGATGGTCGTCGTCGCCGGGCGCTTCTACCTCGTCACGACGGAGGGCCGCGAGAGCGACGACTACCGGCTGCTATGCCTGGACGCGCGCAAGGAAGAACCCGAGGTGCACGAGCTCGCGTCGATCCCGTTCGCCGCGCGCAGCCTCGGTTTCGACGGCACGAAGTTCTGGACGAACTGCCGCGGCGAGAACACGATCGTCGCGTTCGCCAAGCCCGACTAGAGGAACCGCTGGACGCGGGTGAACGGGGACGGCCCGCGTCCGACGCGAACCAAGCGAGCGTGACGACGAAGCGGTACCGCCGCTCCACCGTCCGAGCGGTCCTCGAGACGATGACGCTCGATCACGCCGCCGCGGCCGAGGCGCACGACGCGCTGTGGGCCGTGCTGTGGAGCCGGCGCTACGACGACGTCGACGAGCCGGTGTGGGGCGACGTCTCCTACGGCGGGATCCTCGCGTTCGCGCGCGCGTTCGACGACCGCACGCTGCTCGGCATCGACGTGGGCGAAGCGTTCGTCGTGTTCCGCAGCGCCGGCCCGCCGCCGCCGATCGGGTGCCGGCTGCGCGTGCTGCCGGGCGCCGCGCAGGACCAGTGGCGTTTCGCCGAGATCCAGCCGCTCGGGTTGGGCATCGAGGTGCGCTTCGACGACCCGGGCGCGCCGGGCGACACGGCGTGGATCGCGACGTTGCGGGCCGGCGTGCAGCGGCTGCGCGCGCTGCTCGACGCGCGCCGTGACGCGCT
The DNA here is from genome assembly GCA_963791645.1 of Vulcanimicrobiota bacterium. Lineage (GTDB taxonomy): Bacteria > Vulcanimicrobiota > Vulcanimicrobiia > Vulcanimicrobiales > Vulcanimicrobiaceae > Vulcanimicrobium. Next base: position 53,537 of record CAWBTJ010000048.1, read on the forward strand.
GGCGTCGCGCCGCACGCAGCTCGGCGGGCTCAACCAGCCGCCGGCGGTCGAGGACGTCTGGCGCGAGGAGCTCGCCGCGATCAGCGAGCGCGTCGCGGTGGAGACCGACTTCACCGCGCAAGAGCACACCGAGCTGCTGCGCGCGAAAACCAAGGGCCCGCGCGTCGCGGACCAAGAGGAGCACCGCCTCATCGCGCGCGCAAACAGCGCTTCACCGAGCGCGGCAACGCCGAGGTCGCGCGCTTTCGCGACGAGCGCTGGCCGGCGATCCGCGACCGCGCGGCGGCCGAGTGCGAGAAGTACATCGCGTACCGCGCCGAGGTGCGTGAAGCTCGAGGACGCGCTGTCGCGCATTCGCGGGCTCAGCGATCGCACCGTGAAGGCGCCCGCGCTGCTCGACGCGCTCGAGCGCGCGGCGTTTCCCGTGCGCGGGCTGTCGTTCGACGCGGCGCGCCTGGAGGAAGTCGGCCTACGCCGAGGAGCTGCTGCGCACGATCGAGCTGCTGCACGCGGCGATCCCGCTGCGCGCGGCGTCGACCGCGACGAGCTTCAGCGCGTACCGTGCGCCGACTGCGGGACCGTCCGTAATTCCGCCTCGGCTTTGAGCGCGGCGAGCATCATGTCGGAGTTCTCGCGCACTTTCTTTTCCAGCGTCGGGCCGATCAGCTCCGCGAGGGTCGGCACGCCGAAATCGTACTCGACGCGACAGCACCACGCGCGTGACGTCGCCGTGCTGCTCGAAGGTCCACGCGCCTTCGAACGTGTCGAGGTCGCCCTCGATCAGCGCGTAGTCGATCCGCAGGCGCTCGTCGTCGAAGCGGTCGTTCTCCGTCCACTCGATCGGCGCGTCTTCGACCAGCGTCTTCCAGCGCGTGATGACGTGATCGGGATGGCGTTCGAGCACGACGACGGTCTCGACGTCGGGCATGAAGTCGGGGAAGCGCTCCTGCTCCTTCGCGAGCGCGTACACCGTCGCGGCGGGCGCGGTGACGTCGATCGTGCATTCGACGTACGGCACTATGCGATCGTTTCCGGAACGTTGGGCGCGGGGACCGGCGTTGCGGGCTCGTCGGACACGGGGACGAGCGTTCCCAGTTTTTCGAACGCGACCGCGACCGCCGCGTCGAACGCGCGCAGCGCGATGTCGACTTGCTCGGCCGTCACGATCAGCGGCGGTTCCAGCCGGATCACGCGCTGCTGGTTGAGCGTCCACGCCGCCGTCACGCCGCGTTTGAGCAGCTCGGGGATGATCGTGCCGCCGTAGCCTTCGCTGCGCAGCTCGACGCCGACCAAGAGGCCCGCGCCGCGCACGTCCGCGATCACCGCGGGATGCCGCGCCATCGTCGAACGTGCGCCGGCGAGCAGCTGCGCGCCGCGTGCGCGCGCATTGGCGACGAGATCTTCGTCGCGCAGCACGTCGAGCGCCGCGAGCGCGGCCGCGCACGCGAGCTCGTTGCCGCCGAAGGTCGACGTGTGCAGCAGCGGCTGCTTCGCGTAGGCGGCGTTCCACACCGCGGGCCGCGCCACGTACGCGCCGATCGGGATCACGCCGCCGGACAGTCCCTTGGCGAGCGCGATCACGTCGGGCACGACGCCTTCGCGGTCGCACGCGAACAGCTCGCCGCAGCGGCCGAGGCCCGTCTGCACCTCGTCGGCGATCATCAGCGCGCCGCGCGGCGTCGCAGATCGCGCGCACGTCGCGCAGGTAGCCGTCGGGCGGGAGGTTGACGCCGCCCTCGCCCTGGATCGGCTCGACGATCACGGCCGCCACGCTCTCGTCCACCGCGGCGCGCAGCGCTTCGGCATCACCGAACGGCACGCGGCGCACGTCCGCGAGCAGCGGCACGAACGGATCGCGAAACGCGTCGCGTCCGCTCACCGACAGCGCACCGAGCGTCTTGCCGTGGAACGCCGCGTCGGTCGCGACGATCGCGGGGCGCTTCGTGGCGGCGCGCGCGAGCTTGAGCGCGCCTTCGACGGCCTCCGTGCCGCTGTTCGCGAAGAACGAGATGGACAGGTCGCCCGGCGCGAGATCGGCGAGGCGTTTCGCCAAACGCCCCATGAGCGGGTTGAACATCGTGCGCCCCGACAGCGCGATGCGGTCGAGCTGGTCCTTCACCGCCGCGACGACGCGCGGGTGGCGGTGACCCAGCGTGAACACGCCGTAGCCGCCCGCAAAATCGAGATACGTCTTGCCGTTGTGATCCGTGATCGTGCAGCCTTCGGCAAACACTTCGACGGGTGAGCCCGACAGCTTCATCACGCGCGCGAGCGGCGGGTTGACGTAGCGGCGGTAGTTCTCGAACGCTTCTTGCGCGAGCTCGGCGCCGGGCGTCATGCGAACACCGCGCCGCCGTCGAGGAGCGCGTGCACGGCACCCGCGGCCAGCACGTTGCCGGTCCGCAGCGTGAGCAGCCCCATGAAATAGCCGGCGACGGCCTGCGTTGCCACGCCGTCCGCGAGCGCGACCCAGGCGACGCCGCGCACGTCGCGCAGGTCGGCGCCCAGGTGCGTCAGGCCGAAGAGCAGCGCTTGCGCGACGTTACCCGCGCTCACGCCGAACGCTCGCACCGTCACCGTCATCAGCATCCCGCGAAAGAAGATCTCTTCGGCATAGCCGTTGCGAAACACGTCGATGAAGAACCGGTGCGCCAACGCCGCCGGCTTGCCGTGCCCGATCACCAGCGCGGCTGTGCCGTACACCACCAGCGGCAATGCCGACCACGTCAGCAGCGCTGCGAGCGTGCCGCGGCGCGAGCGCCCGAAACCGAGATGGCGCGCGCGCCACCCGAGCGCGACGACGACGGCGCCGGGCAGGATCACGTACCGGACGACGCTGTCGAGGCTTTCCGCGTCGAGCACGCGGACGAGCGGCACGAGCCGCGCGGTGATCCCCCAGTGCAGCGCCGACCAGGCGCCGACCACGCCGCCGGCGTCACGCGAGATGATCTCGATCGTCGTCAGCAGCAGCACGATCGCGACCACGATGCGGCCGAGCTGGAAGTTGCGCGGGGCATCGCGCGTGATCGGACCGTCGGTGAGGCGCCGTGTGAGCGCGTAGAGGCCGGCGAAAACGGCGGCGCCGACGATGCCCTGGATCAGATCGGAGCGGTCTCCCCCGGCAGCGAGCGCGACGAGCGACAGCGCCCAGACGGCCCAGAAGGCAGCGTCGTACGGCGACGAGCGCGCGCCG
>CAWBTJ010000049.1:0-32637 GCA_963791645.1 Vulcanimicrobiota bacterium
CCGATCGCACGCCAAGGGGAACCGACAGGATGCTTGCTTCGATCCGCCGCCCGACGTTCGAGGACCTCAATCTCTCGACCGGCAAGCGCGCCCGCCTCTGGAACATGATGTACGCGCACGGCCCCGCCAACGGGACGCTGATGCTGCTGCCGATCGACCAAGGCCTCGAGCACGGCCCGATCGACTTCTTCGAAAACCCCGACGCGCTCGACACCGACTGGGTCCTGCGGCTGGCCGTTGAAGGCAACTTCTCCGGCATCGCCTACCACATCGGGCTCGCCGAGAAATACCACAAGCAGTACGCCGGCCGCGTCCCGCTCGTGCTCAAGGTCAACGGCAAGACGAACGTTCCTGCCGACGACGAGTCGTTCTCGTCGATGACGTCGTCCGTCGAAGACGCCGTGCGGCTGGGTGCGAGCGCCGTCGGCTACACGCTGTACGTCGGTTCGCCCAATCAAGCCGCCGACATCGAGCAGGCCAACGAAGTGCGCCGCGAGTGCGAGCGCTACGGGATGCCGCTGATCGTGTGGGCATACCCGCGCGGTTCCGCGATCAAGACCAAGGGCGGACAAGACTCGCTGTACGCGGTCGACTACGCGGCGCGCGTCGCATGCGAGATCGGCGCCGACGTCGTCAAGCTCAACGTGCCGAATGCGGAAGAGCCCGCCGCCGCGTCGCCCAAGCCGTACAACACGCTGACGATGAGCGAGGCCGACGGATTGCGCAAGGTCGTGAAGTCCGCGGGGCGCACGCTCGTGCTCGTGTCGGGCGGCTCGAAGATGGGCGACGACGACACCATCCACAAAGCGCGGCTCGCGATGGAGACCGGCTGCGTCGGCTTGATCTTCGGGCGGAACATGTGGCAGCGCAAATGGGACGAAGCGATCGGGATGTCGGGCCGCATCCACGACCTGCTCAAGGATTTCGGCAACTGACGATGGCGACGGCGGTGGGTTCGGCCGTGCCGAACTCGATTGAAAGCCGCATCGAAACGGCGCTCGACCGCATCCGGCCCGCGATTCGCCGCGACGGCGGCGACGTGTGGCTCGTGAAGGTCGACGACGGCATCGCATACGTGCAGATGATCGGCGCGTGCGGCGGCTGCGCCGCGGTCCTTTCGACCCTCAAAGGCGGCATCGAAGCGGTCGTGCGCGAGGACGTCCCGGAAATCCGAGCGGTCGAGCAGGTGTGACCCCTAGCCACGGCATACCGACGGCGTGATACGCCTAGCATGAAGAAGCCATCTAACGCCAACGTCCTCACCAAGCTCGACACGCTGCACCAAGCAGTCACATTGTTTGCGGGCAGGTTCGACATGCTCGAGAGCAGGTTCGACATGCTCGAGAGCAGATTCGACAAGGTCGAGAGCAAATTCGACAAGGTCGAGAGCAGATTCGACAAGGTCGAGAGCAGATTCGACAAGGTCGAACTCACGCTCGACGAGCATAGCGTCGCGCTCCTGGAGCTGTCGACAATCACCGCGCAACATTCCGTCATGCATCGCGATCACTCCGCCGCGCTTGGCCGGATCGAACAGCGGCAGCGCGCCGAGACGCGTACGCTCGACGATCACGAAGGCCGTATCACGGCTCTCGAGCAGCGGCCGTATCGGTCAACCCCCGCCGTCTGAGGCGGATGGAGAGCCAGGCGCACGTACCGCCGACGATGACGACGGCGAATGGGTCGAACCGCAGCAGCGGCGCCACGAAGAACAACGGCGCAATCATGAACAGCATGAGCAGGAACCGTGTGCGCGCCGGTTCGGCGAGCCGCGACGTGGTGAACGCGATCATCGGCAGCGCGAGCGCCGCATCGTATGCGAGCGCGTGCGGGCTCAGCGCGACGCCCGCCAGACATGTCGCGCTCGCCGCTTCGACCGCGCCCACGCGCCGCACGGCGAACGCCACGGCGAGGACGCCGGCCGCGACGAGCGCGACGATCATCGGAACGCCGACGCCGGCGCGCGCGAGCAGCCCCGGTATGCTCACGACGAACGCTCCGTTCACGCTCAGGTCGCCCGGCGCATAACGCGCGATCAGCGCGACCCATTCGGCCGGCCAGCGCCAATCGCCACCGGTCGCCGCGACGCTCGCGACGTACCATGCGCATCCGATCGCCGCGACGGCGCCTACCTCGCGCAACCGCGCGCGCATTAAGAGCACGCCGATCAGCGGCAGCGCGTAGGTGGGTTTGTAGAGCAGCAGCCCCAGCGGCAGCGCGGTCAGCGCGAGCGAACGCCGTGCGATCCCGGCGATCGTCAGCTGCGCGAGCAGCAACCCGAACGGCGCGTTCTGTCCGATGATCGCGGCGGCGTAGACGACCGGCGCCCACAGCGCGTACACACCAACGCCGAGCGCGCGCGGAAGACGGTACGTGCGCGCCGCGACGGCGCCGGCGGCCGCGGCGCACGCGAGCATGCACGCGGCATCGATCACGAACGAGACCGCGAGCGGCAGGCGCGCGAACGGCACGAACGCCCACGCGGCGCCGGGCAGGTAGACGAAGGTCTGCCAAGCTTCCGGCGGATCGATGAGGGCGTGCGTGCCCGCCAGCGAGCCGGCGGCGACGAACACGCGCCAGTCGCCCGCGCCATGCCGGATCGACCAGCCGGCCGCCGATGCCATCGCCAGCGCGACCGCGCCGGACCAGCCCCAGAACACGAGCCGTAGCAGGGGGCCGCGCATCGTGGTCGCGCTACGGTGCGGCGTCCGGTGACGCCTGCGCGGCGCGCGGTGGTGACGTGCGACACCTCATCCCGTCCGCGCTGCGGACCGATATTCCATGGTAGGTGCTGCGCGCTTCAGACGTCGGGGCGTTCGTGCGCGTGCACGTGGATGAGGAGAACGCTCGTGGAAAACAGCAAGGGTGCCGACCGGCGCCGCAACGTCTTCGACATCGTTGCCGACCTAGGTTTCCTCGACCGCAAGCCGCTGCCGCGCGCCGAGCAGCCGGAGGGCGCCGAGCCGCCGCCGGTTGCCGCCGCGCCCATCCTCGGCGCGCCGCCGCCGCCGCAACTGACGTTGGTCAAGTCGCCACCGCACGCCGCGCCACCCGCCGAAGCCCCCGCTACCATGCCGGTGCGGTCCGACGGCCCGCACGCCGAGCTCGCGCAAACGCTCACCGACGCGCAGCAGCGCGCCGCGCAGCAGCGCATGGCCGCCGAACGGCTCCTCCAAGAAGCGGTCGAGCTCGAACGGCGGCTGGCGGACGAAGCGGCGCAAGCGCGCGCTGCGAACGATGAGGCACTCGGCCGCGAGCTCGCCGCCGCGCTCGACGACGCGCGCGCGGCGGAACACGAGGCGGCGGAGCACGCCGCGACCTGCAGCAAGAACCTCGAGCGGATCACGACGCAGCGCGCGCAGGCCGAGGCGCTCCACGCCGGCGACCGCACCGCGCGCCGCAGCGCGGCCGACGACGTCGCGAACGCCGAGGCGCAACTCGCCGAAGCGCGCCGCCGGCTGGAGATCGCCGAAGCGGCCTGCTCGGCGAGCGATCTGCGGTTCAACGACGCGTCCGTCGCGGAAGCGACGTCCCGGACCGAATCGGCCGCCGCTTCCGAGGTGCTCGCAACGTGCCGCGCGGCGCGCGAAGAGATGGAAGAGCGGTTGCGCGGGATTCAAGAACGTGCGGCCGCGTTCACGGGGCACGTTCCCTCGCTCGCGACGGTGGAACAGCTCCGCGCGCTGGAGACGCGCGTCGCGGAACCGCCCGACGCCGCGGCACGGATCGCGGAACGCCGCGCCGCCGACGCCGCGAAGCGGATCGCGGAACGCAACGCGGCCGACGCGCAGCGCGACGCGGCGAGCTGAACCGCCGATGACCACCGGCGTCTGCCGCAACACCGCGTGCGACAACGCGCGCAGCGCGAAGCCGGTGGAGATCTATCCCGGACCCGGCGAGTACTGCCCGGCGTGCGGTGAAGCGCTCGAACCGCTCGCCGCCGCACCGTTCGGCGGCCTCTCGGCGCTCGAGGCGCTCGCGCAGTTCGACGCCGGCGAGCCGCCGGCCGACGCGCCCGCGCCGCCGATACCGCGTTCGCGCACGGGGAAGCGCGTCGCGATGGTCGCGGCGTCGGTCGCGGTCGCTGCGATCGCGGCGGTCGCCGTGCTGCGGCCCACCGCCGCGCAGCGCCCGCCGGTTTCGAACGCGCTCCACGTCTGCCGTTCCAGCATGACCGAACACTTCGCCGCCGACGTCGTGCGCGCGTACGCCGAAAAGTCCGGCGTGCCGCGGTCGCAGTTCGATCTCACGCAAAGCGGTCCGTGCGACGTGCGGTTCGCCGCGCAGCGCAGCGCGAAGGGCGCCGGTGTTTTGGGCCACGACGGCATCGTGGTCGTCGTCAACCCGCAGAACCCGTTGACGCGGCTCTCCGAAGACGACGTCCGGCTCATCTTCAGCGGCGCGATCACCGACTGGGCCGAGTTCGGCGAACCGCCCGGCCGTATCGTTGCGATTATGCCTTCCGATACCAGCGACGAGGCGCAAACGCTCGCGCACACGCTGCTCGCGCACAGCAAGACCGGCGCCGGCGTGCGCCGTGTCGCAACGAGCGCGGACGTCGTGCGCGCCGTCGTCAGCCCAGGCGGGCGCGGCAGCATCGGGCTCGTCGCGTTCAGCGCGGCGGTACCCGCCAAGGTGCTCGCGCTCGCGTCGATGCCCGCGCCCAGCTCGCTTTCGATCGGCGACGGCCGCTACGCGCTCTCCGTCGCGCTGACCGTGAAGTCGGCGTCACATGCCGCCGCCGCCGCCGGGACTCGCCGCGTACGCGCGGTCGCGACGACGCGCAAACAATCGTCCTGCGCGACGGCTTCGTTCCGAAACAGGGGATTTGATGATGCGCACGCTTCCCAGCCTGCTCGCGCTCGCCGTGTTCGCAACGGCGATCCATCCGGCCGCCGCAGCACCGAAACGCACGCTCGTGTTCGGCGCGGCGGTGTCGCTGAGCGGATCGCTGTCGAACGAAGGCCAGCTCACCAAAGAGGGCTACGACTTCTGGATGCGCTACGTCAACGCGCACGGCGGCCTCCGCGCCGGAACGCAAACGTACGACGTCGAGATTCGCTACGCCGACGACCAGTCGAAGCCCGAGACGACGGCGCGCCTCGTCGAGTCGATGATCACCGACGAGCACGTCGACTTCGTGCTCGGGCCGTACGGTTCGGCGCCGACGTTCGCGGCCGCGGCCGTCGCCGAGCGCCACGCCGTGCCGATGGTGGACAGCGGCGGCTCCGCGGAGCGCATCTTCAACCAAGGCTATCGCTACACGGTCGGCGTGCAGTCGCCGGCGCGCAAATACCTCGTCGGCATCATCGAGTACGCCGTCAAGCGCAAGCCGGCGCCCAAGACGATCGCGATCGCGGCCGCGAACGACGCGTTCTCGCTCGAAGTCCAGCAAGGCGCGGTGCAGTCGGCCAACGACCACGGCCTGCGCGTCGTCTACGCGGACCGCTACGGCGACGATCCCGCTTCCGTCAACGCCGCCGCCGCGGCGATCAAGGCCGCTCACGCCGACATCGTGCTGAGCGCAGGCCACCTCAAGGACGCGCTGCAGCTGCACCGCGCGCTCAAGGACCAGCACGTCGCCGCGAAGATCTACGGCTACTCGGTCGGCCCCGACACGCCTGAGTTTCGCGTCTCGCTCGGTCTGGATGCCCAAGCGGTGGTCGGCAGCGCGCAGTGGTCCAGCTCCGTGTCGTATGCGGGCGCGCCGGGGTTCTACCCGAGCGCCCGCGCCTACGCGGCGGCGTTCGCGCGCGGCGTCGGGCACGCGCCCGACTACCACAATGCGGAAGCGTCCGCGGCGGGGCTCGCGTTCCAGTACGCGATCGAGCGCGCCGGAACGATCGACCGCGCGGCGGTACGCAACGCGCTCGCGCACCTCGACGTGGTGACGTTCTTCGGCCTGCTCAAATTCGACGACCGCGGCGTCAACGTGTTCAAGCCGATGGTCGTCAACCAGATCCAAGGCGCGAAGCTGCTGACGATCTACCCGTACCGCCTCTCGGACGCGAGCCCGGTCTACCCGGCGCCGGCCTGGGTCTACTGACGCTTCGCTCGCCGTTCGTTCGATGAACCGCACGTGACCGAACCGCGGCGCGACAAGCTCGATGCGCTGACGTCGCTGCGCTTCTTCGCGGCGCTGCTGGTGTTCTCATGGCATTGCGTACCGGTGCACCAGATCTCGGCGACGTTCTCGCTGGGCTATGCGGGCGTCGGGTTCTTCTTCCTGTTGTCCGGCTTCATCCTCACCTACAGCTATCGCGCGGCATTCGCGAACGAGCTGCGGATGGACACCGTGCGCGCCTTCTATGCCGCGCGCTTCGCACGCGTCGTTCCGCTCCACCTGGTGACGATGCCGCCGATGATCCTGACGATGATGTTCTTCGGAAACCCGCTCTGGACCGGCGTCGGCACGGAGACGCGCATCACGGAAGTCGCCGCGCAGGTCGTCCTGATCCAGAGCTGGTTCGCGCAAGGCGCCGTGCACTTCGGCGGCAACGGGCCCAGCTGGAGCATCTCCGTGGAAGCGTTCTTCTACACGCTCTTTCCGGTGCTGGCGTTCGTGATGATGCGCGCGTTTCGCGCGGCGCCGCCGGCGGCTGCGCTCGCTGTCGCATTCGCGGTGTGGCTGCTGCAACTCGTCCTGCTGTCGCCGCAGCAGGCGTCCGTCGACGACTGGCGTTTTTACGTGTTTCCGCCGGCGCGGCTCCCGGATTTCGTCGTCGGCATGCTGGTCGGGATCGCGGTCCTGCGCGGCGATCCGGCGGGCCGCTGGCGCCTTCGCGGCAACAGCATGGAGATGCTGGCGATCACGGCCCTCGGACTGTCGGTGGTCTTTTCGCCGCTGCTGCCGCTCGCGCTGCGGTTCTCCACCGCGCTCATGCCGGCGTGGGCGTTTGCAATCTACGTGTTCGCCGCGCGGCGCGGTGCGATCTCCCGTGCGCTCGAGCATCCGGCCCTCGTGCGCCTGGGCGAGGTGAGCTTTGCCTTCTACCTCATCCATCTCGCCGTCATCGTGAGCGTCACGCAGTGGCTGGGAACGAGCCATCCGCTGTTCGTGCCGCTCGCCTTCGGCATCACGCTCGGCCTGAGCTTTGCGCTCTTCCACGTCGTTGAAAAACCGATGCGCGTGCGCATCCGCCGCGCGTTCGGAGGCGCCGGCGCGCAGCGGTCAGTGCGGGGTCGCGGCGGCGAGCGAGCGCCGTGCGTCGTCGCGCCGGCCGTCGAGCAGCGCGGGTTTCACGTACAGCCGCGCGAGGCGGTCTGACGCGATCTTGCGCCACTGGGTCGGGCGCTCCGCGAGCAGGCTGTCGAGCGCGCCGTCGCGCCGGACCAGGATCGCGTCGATGCGCTCCCGTTGCAGGATCAGCGCCCAGCGGCGGTTGCCGTCCATCACCTCGCGGTAATCGCGCCACATCGGCGCAGGATACGGATCGCAGCGGCCGTCCATGTAGAACCGCACGGCGCCCGGCTCGCCCAAGAACAGGCTGCACCACGCGAAGTCTTCGCAAAACACGCGCGGCTGGCTGCGCGCCTGCGCGAGCAGCGCGCGCGCGGGGCCGGCGGGCAGACCGCTCTGCGCGGCGGGCGCGACGTGCCACACCAGCGCCGGGATCAGCACGCACAACGACGCGAACACGCCGGCGGCCGACCACGCCGCGAAGCGCGCCGAACGCGGCGGCGCGGCATGCTGCGCGCGACCTGCGGCGAGCGCGCTCAGCGCGACGGGCGCGACGACGAGCGCGAACACCGGCACGTTGCGCACGGCAGTAAACAGTACGACGGTGAACGCGGCCGCGAGCAGACGGTCGCGCAGCGACGCGCGCATGCCGAACGCCCCGAGGATCAAGAGCAGCGGTAACGCGCCGAGGATGAACGCCGCGCTCGTGATGCTCGTCGCGCCCCACTCGCTGATCGAGTTGCGGATCGGGCTCGCGAGCAAACCGGCGGCGTAGCGCGGGAGGTCGAGCCCGAGCGGCGTCGCGAGCGTCGCCGCGCCGCACGCCGCGGCGAGCGACGCACGGCGCGTGACGTCGGGCGACCAGCGGCGGTCGCGCAGCAGCGCCGCGACGGCGAACAGCCCGGCGACGGCGGGCGAAAGAAACACGCTCGCGTGAAGGTTCGCCCATGCGATGGTTGCCGGCACCGCGGCCCACGCCCACGGGCCCTCGATCTCGAGCAGCCACACGACGGTCGCCAAGCCCATCCAGCCCAGCACCTGCGCGCGCGCGCCGTACGACTGGATCATCGCGAGCGCGCACAGGATCGCGGCCGCCGCCGACAGCGCCGGCGACGCAGCGCGGCGCCGGCAGCGCAGCACGACGGTGGCGAGCGCGAGCGCGGCTGCGAGCGCGCAGACCAGCGGGATCAGCCACGGCGCGCCGTGCTCCGAACCGAACGCCAACACGGTCGAGAACAGCCACTCGTGGGGCGTCCAAGGCGCGCCCGCGGCCGCGAACGTCTCGGGCCCCAGCGCGCGCGGGATCGCGTGCTCGCGCAAGATCCGCGCGCCGAGCCATTGCTGCCACAGCAGATCTCCGTCACCGGGCGGAAACCGCAGCGCGACGGAGATGAACCATGCGAACGCCGCGGCGACGCACGCCCACGGCAGCATCCGATCGGGATCGAGCCGCAAGCGCGCGCGCATCACGACGCCGCCGCGCGGGCGACCGTCGCCGCGCGCGGTTGCGCGGCGCGGCTGCGCAACGGGCCGGCGTATGCGACGCGCACGATCGCGGCCAAGCCGCACGCGATACCGAGCAGCGTCGGGATCCGGAGCCACTGCATCATGAGCGACGGCCGCATCAGCGTCGAACGCGAGAAATCACCCCAGCTCGCTTCAGCGAGCGCGCCGGGCGGATACGCGTGCGGCACGAAATGCGCCGGCGGCGGTCCCAGGCCCGCGATGGCGAACGCCAGCAGCGAGAACCCGATCAGCGCCGCGACGGCGGTGAACACGAGCCCGCCGCGGCGCCCGACCGTCAACCAGCCGAACGTGCCGGCGAGCAACGGTGAAAGACCGGCGAGCACCGTCGAGCTCATCACGTTCCACGGGATCATCGCGAGCGCAAGCCCGCTCGCGGCAAGCGTACGTACCTGCGGGTTGCGCGCGTACACGTACAACACCGCCGGAAACGCGATCGCGAGTTGCTGGAAGTGTACGTGCACGCCGCCGAACACGCCGAACGCGGGCGGGATCAGCACCATCACCGCGGCGTCCCCCGTCAGCTTGCGCAGCCGCAGCGCGACCGCGACGCCGAGCGCTACCATCACGGCGAACATCAGCTCGCCGCAGCGGATCGCAAACGGCGCCCCGACGCCGAGCGACGTCAGCAGCGACGTGAGGCTGAACTGCCATTCGAACGCGTTCGCGAGCGCGTGCGCGGGTACGACGTCGCGCACGTAGGCGATGCTCGTCGGAAGCCCGACTGCGAGCACGCCGGCGGCGCCGAGCAGCGCACCGGCGACGACGATGGGCAGCCGCGTGCGTGGCAGCGCGACGAGCATCCCGGCGAGCGCGGGCAGAGCGACATGCGGCTCGATGCTCGCAGCGACGGCACACGCACCGGCGGCCGCCCAGCGGCCGTTGCGCGCGAACAGCGCGGCGGCGGCGAGCGCGAGAAACACCAGCGGCACGGGCTGACCGACATAGAACGTGACGGTCGCCGTGATCGCAGCGAACACGACGTTCAGCAAGGTGCTCGACACGCCGGTGACGCGCGCGTACAGCGCCGTCGCGCCCGCCATCGCCGCGATCAGCAGCAGCCCGTACAGCACCGCGGCGACCGGGAACGGCAGCAGGCCGAACGGCACGAACAGCGCGAGCGCGTACGGCGGCAGCGGCGCGGGAAGCGCGACCGGCCGCAAGAACGCCGGTTCCGCGGGCGGCCCCGCGTGAGCCTCACAACCGCGCAGCGGCTCCTCGAGATAGGGGTTCGCGTGCTGCGCGATCGCGGCGCCCGCGCAGTAGAACGCGCGGAAGTCGCCCATCACGTACGTCGCGCGGTTCAGCGGGTTGAGCGCGATGAGCGCCGCCAGGATGGCAGGCGCGAGCAGCCACGACAAGTATCGGGTGTACGAGGCGGGCATCGCTATTGCGAGATGACCATCGTCGACGCGCTCGACATGTTCATCGTGAACCGCGGCAGGAGCGGCACGATGAACCGGAACGGATACGTCACGGTGACCGTCACCGTGCAGCCCGGGGCGTTGGTGGCCGCGCCGATGCACGTGCCGCCGCCCGGCCACGTCGTGACGACCGCCAGCGAGTTCGGGTCGACGCCGGGTGCGAGGCCGCGGACGTAGGTTTGAATCTGGTCGGTCGTCGCGGGGCAGCCCGTGACCGTGCATGCGGAGCCGCGCACGATCGCGTACCGGCTTCCGGCGCGCGCGGCGTTCGCCACGAGATGGTACGTATAGAGACCGCGACCGAAGTCGATGATGCCGAAGATCATCGTCAGTGCGACCGTGCTCGCGACGGCGAACTCGACGAGCGCGCTCCCGCGCTCTCTCACTGCGCGACCCGCATCACGGCCTTTCCTTTGACCACCATCGTGCGGACCGATGCCGGGAGGAACGCATAATTCGTCAGCGACGGTACCGTCGCGTCGGTCAGCACTTGCACGTAGACGATCCGGTGGCTCGCCGCGCAGTCCGTCGCCAGGCAGTTCGACGTGGTTCCGTCGGCGCATTCGCAGTAGTGGCTGGCGATCGCATGGAAATTCGGGACGTTTTGAGCATCGGCCGCCGCGCTGTTCTGCATACCGATCGTGTCCTCGGCCCTGATCGTGTTCTGCGCTCCAAATTGCACGCCGGCACGCGCGGCGTTGCCCACCGCGATCGTGTAGTTTCCGTACCGCCCCACCTCGATGAGGCCGAGTAGCAACAGCACGAGGAGCGGAAGCACGATCACGATCTCTGCCAGCGCCGAGCCGGCGTCGCAGTCGCGCAACGAGCGCGGGCCGATGATATTCATCCGTCTCATTCTGCAAGCACCCCGTGCCCGGTACGCTGTAATCCGCCGGCCGCGGGGACGGTGATGCCGCCGCCGTTCATCCGGATCGAGTTGACGACCAGCAGCGTGATGGACGGCAGCTGCCCGTTGAACGTCATGTCGGACGTCGGCGCGTAGAAGCCGCCCGTGAAGTCCACGCTCCCGGCCGCACCGTTCTTCGTGAAGCCGGCCGTATTGCTCGGCGGCTGATAGAACACCATGCCGGCGGTCGGACCGGTCGTCGGCGCCGAGAGGACCACGTTGACATTGCCGTTGTACGTCAACCCGTTCGTGCCGCCGTTGTAGATCGTCACGCCGGTCCCGCTCACGTTGCCGCTGGACATGCCCTGGTCCAGCACGAACAGACCCGGCGACAAATGCAGCGTCCCGCTGAGCTGGACGCAATATTCTCCCGGCGGCAGCGGATCGGGTCCCGGGAACGTCTTGCAGCCCGTGTGCAGTAGACCCGGGTGGTTGAGCGTGAGATCGGCCAGGTACGCGCAGCCCGGAATCGTCGGACAGGGGTCGGTCACGGGCAGGCTCTTCTCCGGCTGCGCTTCCGGGTACGACCCGCCGCCGGGCGGATTGCCGACGTAGCCGATGAGCGCCGCATCGACGTTCGCCTGACCCGTCACGACGAGGTTCTGGTTGGTGATGAGACCGCACGTCGTCGCGTCGATCCCGCCGCGCCCCCCGCCGCGCAGATCGATGTCGCCGCCGAGCGCGTAGATGCAATAGATGCCGTTGGTGTTCTTGAGCGCTACCGCGCGCACGCTGACCCATTGCACGACGCTGCTGACGGCGCCCGCGAACCACGTCGGCTGCTTCTTCTCGATGACGACTTCGACGGCGTTCATGTTTCCTTGGTACGCGCCGGCCGCCGGCGGGTTGTTCACCGTGACGCGCGTGGTGACGCCGGCATCGTCGGTGAAACCGTTCGACGTCGCGTCTTTGCGCGCGGCCGCCACGACGTCGTTCGCGGCTGGATACGCGAGCTCGCCCGCACCCGCGATCGCCGCACTGTCCGCGGCGGACTGCTCGACGCGCTGCTGGTACCGCCAATAACCGACATCGACGGCGAGCGCCGACGCGCCCATCAGGATGAGGAGCGCGAGGGCGACGAGCGGGATCACTTGGCCCCGCTCCGCGTCGCGCGAACTTCGCTTGCGCAGCCAACTCGTCATGTCGCGATACGTCACGGCGGAGAACTCCTCAGCGCGTGAGGATTTGCGGCGTCATCACGAAGACGACGTCGGTCTGCGAGCTTTGATACCGGCTCGAGCGAAACAGCTTGCCGAGGATCGGCAGGTCGCCGAGCAACGGGATCTTGTCGATCGTGCGCTGTTCCTGGCGTCGCAGGAGACCGCCCATCACGATCGACTCACCGGCTTTCGTGACGACGTCGGTCGAGAGCCGGCTCGTCTTGAGCGCGGGGACGACGAAGCCATTGATGGAGACGCCGTCCTGAAAGTCGAGGTCTGAGACTTCAGGTGCGATGATGGTCTCGACGTTGCCCTCGCCCAGAATCGTCGGCGTCACCACGAGCTTGACGCCGAAGTCCTTGTACTGGATCGCGATCTGCTGCGGTCCGGTCGCCACCGGGATCGGGATCTGACCGCCCACCAGAAAATTCGCTTCGCGGCCGGGCATCGTCACGAGATCGGGCGACGAGAGCACGCGCGCGTGGCCGTTCTGCATGATGAGGTTCAGCGTCGGCGCGAGCGTGATGCTGCGAAAGAACGCGCCCAGCGTCAGCCCGCGGCCGTCGGTGAGCGGTCCGGGGCCGCGGTTGATCCCGGTGAAGGGGCTCTCGACGACCGGGAACTGCGGCCCGCCCAGCGTGTAGGTCCCGTCCGGATGGAAGGTCGCCGACTGCAAGTTCACGCCGAGCTGGCGCAGCGCCGTCTCGTCGACTTCGAGCACGTAGACTTTGACGTCGACCTGGCTGATCGTCGCGGTCTCGATCCGGTCGATCACCTTGCCGTCGGAGGCCAAATATGGTCCGGCGAGCGTGCGCACGCGGCGCAGCACGTGCTCCGCCGTCGTGCGGTCCTCGACCTGACCGCTCACGATGAGGTTGCCTTTCGCGTCGCGGTCGACGCGCACGCCGGACGTCGCCGCCGCACCGGCGAGCTCGTTCTGCAGCGGGCCGAGCGGCTTCGCGACGGTGACCGCGTTGACGACGACGTACTTGCCGGCGGCCGCCACGGGCTCGAAGTGCGCGACGACCTCGCCCAAGTGCACGAGGCTTTCGCCGTTGGCGACGGTGCCGTTGATGACGATCGAATGGTCGTACGCGTCGACGTGGACGTCGCGGTCCGGGATCGCGCCCTGCAGCATCGCCCGCAGGCTCGTCAGGCTCTGCTCGGTGACGGTGACGTCGAACGTGCGCCGCGAGCCGTTCATCCACACGAGCAGCGTCGTGCGGCCCGCGGAGCGCCCGTTGATGACGATCTCCGAGTTGCCGACCGCGAGCACGCCCGCGATCTTTCCGTCGCCGACCGCGACCCGGGTGAGGCGCGGCGTCGCCATGGACACCGACTGCCCCGTGCGCAAGGTGACCGGGACGGTCGCCTCGGCGTGCGCGCCGAGCGGCGTGGCGGCGATCACCGCAGCCGCGGCAGCGGTCATGATCGTGCGAAGAGCGTAGTGCAACGGGACTCCTCTGACGCGGCAAAACCGCGGGTCGGAAAGCGTTGTCCCGAGTATGCCAGAGCGTCCCGTTGACCGTGCGTTGACGGACCGTGGACAGACCGTCAATTCTGCCGGAATGGGCTTTTCAGGGTGGGGTCCGGGCCTGTACGATGCGGCCACGATGCGAGTCATCAACCCGCCGACCATCGCGTTGCTCGCCGCCGTCGCGGCGCTGTTCGCCCCTATCGGGGCGCCCGGCGCGGACGCGCCGGCCGTGCCGAACGGCGTCACGGTGACCGCAACGCGCGTCGTCGGTACCGAGGCGGTGACCATCACCGGCAACGGCCCGGCCGCGCAACCGCTCGAAGCCGCGCTCTACGCGACGTTCTCGCGGGATCTTCCCGATGTTCTCCTGAGCCGGCGCGCCGTTCCGACCGACGCGCAGGGTCGTTACTGGGCGACCGTTCCGATCGCTTCCGCGTTCTTTCGCGGCGCGATCGTCACGGTGGTCGTCCGTTCCCTTCCGGCGGGTCCGAGTGCCCGCACGACGGTCCAGGTCGGAGCCCCCAACGTCTCGGCTCCGCCGGACGACATCCCAGCTTCCGTGCGCTAGCACTTCCAAGGAGTTTCAGTCATGATGACAACCTTTCGTTCCATCCTCGTCGACGAAGACGGCCAGGGCCTCGCGGAATACGGCCTCATCCTCGGCCTCATCGCGGTCCTCTGCATCGCAGCCGTGCTGTTCCTCTCGGGCAACATCAAGGGTCTGCTCAGCAACGTCGGCAGCAGCATCTAGGTCAACGACGATGGGCGACGTCGTACTCCGCGACACGATTCCGGCTCAATTCGATGACTCCGGCGACGCGGTCGCAGAGTGCCACGTCGCCGCGTTCGATGCGCTGCGTGACGACGAGCACGGCCAGGGCCTGGCCGAATACGGCCTGATCCTCGGGCTCATTGCCGTCCTGTGCATCGCGGCCGTGCTGTTCTTCAGCGGCAACCTTCAAGGACTGCTCAGCAATGTCGGCAGCAGCATCTGAGATGCGGCGCAAAGCCGCATGGGCGGCGCTGCTGCACGACGATGCGGGCGAAGGTTTCGCGGAATACAGCGCGATGCTCAGCCTCTTCGCGGTCCAGTGCGTCGTCGGCGCGCTCGTCGTGAGCCGCAACATCGACCACATCATCCAAGCGATCCGGGCGATCCTCTGATGCTCGGCGCGCTCGTCGACGACCGCGGTCAGGGACTCGGCGAGTACGCCGTGATCCTCAGCTTGATCGCCGCGCTGTGCGTCGGCGCGGTCGCGTTCATCGGCGCGCAGATCCTCTCGCGATACAACGACATCAACGCAGCGTACCCATGACGGTAGCGACGATCGTGCTGCTGGTCGCGACGCTCGCAGCGGCGGTGACCGATCTTCGCTCGCGCCGCATCCCGAACGCGCTGACCGTCGCAACCGCGGTGTTCGCCGTCGCCGTCCACCTCGCGGACGGCGTCGGGCCCGAGCTGGCGGCGATCGCCGCGATGATCGTCGCGTTCGTGCTGGGCTCGCTGGCGTACTCCGCCGGCTGGTTCGGCGGCGGCGACGTGAAGCTGATCGCGGCGTGCTGCGGTCTCGCCGGCTTCCCGGCCGCGATCCCGCTGGTGCTCGACATCCTCGTCGCGGGCGGCGTGCTCGCGCTGGTCGCAGCCGCAGCGAACGGCCGGCTCGTCGCGCTCGTGCGCAGCACGGTTTCCGCCGCCACGCATGGTGCGGCGACCGCGAAGACCACCCTCCCCTACGGCGTCGCGATCGCGGCGGGCAGCGTCGTGTACGCCGTTTCGACCCTTGCGCCGTCCCTGAGGTGACCCGATGAAGAACGCTCGCCGCATCCCGCTGATCATCGGCCTGATCCTTGCGCTCGGAACGGGCGTGCTGCTGCTGAACTATCTCGGTTCGCTGCGCACGCAGACCGCGGTCGTGTCGATGCGCAGCGTCTACGTCGCCGCGCACGACGTGCCGGCGCGCGCGCTGCTCAACGACTCGCTCGTGGCCGAAGTAAAGCGGCCGGAGACCGAGGTCGACCCCGACGCCGTCGTCGATCGCAAGGAGCTGGTGGGCAAATACTCGCTCATCACGATCCCGGCCGGCAGCGTCGTGACGCGCTCGAAGATCGGGCTGGCCGGCGCGAACGCGCTCCCCGCTCGCCTCCCCATCGGGATGCGCGCGGTGAGCATCTCCATCGACAAAGTGAAGGGCGTCGCCGGGTTGATCCAGCCGGGCGACCGCGTGGACGTGATCGCGGTCCCGCCGCGGGTCGCCAACGAGGTGCCGCACGCGTCGGCGATCCTGCGCGGCGCGCTCGTGCTCGCGATGGGCAACGAGGTGGAGACGACCAGCGCCACGCCGAGCCCCGACAATCAAAACCTCACCACCGTCACGCTCGCGCTGACGCCGCGCCAAGTCGACCTGCTCGCGTCGGCCGACCTCAACACGACGCTGCGCCTCGCGCTGCGCCCGCCGAAGGAGTCGATCCGCGCGTTCCCCGCCGAGCCGCTCAAGCTCGGCGTCGCCGAGCGCACGACGAACGCCCAGATCGTGCCGCCGGTGCCCGCCGCTCCGGCGGCTGCAGCACCGCCGCCCGCCGCGCCGCCCGTCGTCGCCGCGGCGAAGCCGCGCGTCGCGCCTCCGGCGCCCAACGTGGTGCCGGTCATCGAGCTCGACCGCATCGAGGGCGGCGCACCGCACCGATGAGCCTGCGTGTCTTCGTCGTCGTCGGCTCGAAAGGCGGCGTCGGTGCCACGAGCATCGCCATGCAGCTCGTCGAAGATCTTCCGTCGCCTGGGCCGCGCTTCATCGTCGACGCGGACCTTTCGGGCCGGCGCGCGATGGCGATCTGGTACGACGTCGCCAAAGAGCTCGACCTCGGGCGCGTGCCGGGCTCGCCCGCGATGACGAAAAAAGGACCGCTCTCGATCGTCGAGCTCGCGCGGTCGTACGAAGACGGTTTCGTCGTCAGCGCCGAAGCCGTCGAGCAATTTGCGCGCAAGCTGCCCGAGCACGGACTCGTGGTCGTCGACGCGCCGCAGCCGTTCGCCGCGACGGTGCGGCCGTTCATCATGAGCGCGGCGAAGATCGTCGTGATCAGCGAGCCGACGCTGCTGGGCGTCGGTTCGGCGCACGCGACGCTCTCCGCGATGGATCGTTTCGGCATCCCGCCCTCACGCATCGCGTTCACGCTGTACGATCTGCGCAACAACGCGGAGCTGCGCGCGCGCGAGGTCCAGGAATCGCTGAAGTTCGCGATCGCCGCGGAGCTGCCGCCACCGCGCGACCGCAATTGGTCGCGACCCTTCGGCCGCTTCGTGGACGCGCTCGCGGCGACGCCCGAGATCGACCCAATGCACGATCTGCGGCCGTCGACCGCCAACCCGATCGGCGACCGGCGCCAGGCACGCCGCCCCGATCCCGTGCGGCCGGAGCCGGTGCCGTTTCCCGGCGCGTCCTCGCTGGGTGGGGTGAGCGCCGGCGCGGCCAGCGTGTTCACGACGCTGCCGCCGGCGACGGGCGACGTCGCCGCCGCCGAACGGCTCAAGACCGAGCTGCACCGTGCGATGCTCACGAAGATCGACTTTCTCGCGGCCGCGCGCGCGCACACCGATGCCGAAAAGCTGGCCGATCTGCGCAAGCAGGTCAATACGATCGCCGACGAGCTGCTCGCGTCGCGTAAGGAGATCACTTCGGCGGAACACGCCTCGCGCGTGCGCCACGAAGTGATCGAGGAGGCGATGGGGCTCGGACCGCTCGAAAGCCTGCTGCACGAGCCCGACATCACCGAGATCATGGTGAACGGATTCGGGAACATCTTCGTCGAGCGGCGCGGACGCATCGAGGATACGGCCAAGCAGTTCGTCGACGACCGCCAAGTGCGGCTGGTGATCGAACGGATCATCGCACCGCTGGGACGGCGGCTCGACGAGTCGAGCCCGATGGTCGACGCCCGTCTGCCCGACGGCTCGCGCGTCAACGCGATCATCGAGCCGCTCGCCATCGACGGCCCGACCCTCACGATCCGGCGCTTCGGAACGCGGCGGTTCGGCGTCGACGACCTGCTGCGCGTCGGCGCGCTGACACCGCCGGTGGTCGACTTCTTGCGCGCGGCGGTGCAGGCGCGGCTCAACATCATCGTCAGCGGCGGAACGGGCTCGGGCAAGACGACGCTGCTCAACGCGCTCTCGAGCTTCATCCCCAAAGCCGACCGCATCGTGACGATCGAAGACGCGGCGGAGCTCAAGCTCGACCAGCGCCACGTCGTGCGCTTGGAGGCGCGCCCGCAGAACCTCGAAGGCAAGGGCGCGATCACGATCCGCGACCTGGTGCGCAACTCGCTGCGCATGCGCCCGGACCGCATCGTCGTCGGCGAGTGCCGCGGCGCCGAAGCGCTCGACATGCTGCAGGCGATGAACACGGGCCACGACGGCTCGCTGACGACGATCCACGCGAACAGCGCGCGCGACGCGCTCTCGCGCGTGGAGACGATGGTGCTGATGGCAGGCTTCGACCTGCCCGTTCGCGCGATCCGCGAGCAGGTCGCCGGCGCCGTCGATCTGATCGTGCAGGTATCGCGCCTGCGCGACGGCTCGCGGCGGGTGATCGGCGTCAGCGAGGTCGTCGGCATGGAAGGCGACGTCGTGACGATGCAGGAGCTCGTGAAGTACCGCCAGCGCGGCCTGGACGATGACGGCAACGTGATCGGCGACTTCGAGCCGTGCGGCGTGCAGCCCAACTGTCTCGCGCGCTTCGAGGAGCTCGGCGTGCCGTACGACATCTCGACGTTCCAATTGACGTCGATCGCGCGCAAGGAGCCGACGTGGCTGCGGTAGCGCCGATGGCGATCCTGTTCGGCGTCATCGCCGCCGTCGGGCTGGTCTGCGCGTCGTACTGGGAGCCGATCTCCGCCCGCTTCGAAACGTTCGGGTCGCGCTTTGCCGTCGATCTCGACGCGGCCGGCATGCGCATGGCGCCGCAGAATTTTGCCTTCGTGCTCGCGGGCGTCGCGCTGACGCTGTGGGTCGGCCTGCTTGCGTTCTTCCACCCGCCGGTCGTCGTCGCCGTGCTTCTGCTCGCAGCCTGCGCCGCGCTGACGCTCTTTTTCGGGCGCCGCCACCTGCGCGGCCGCCGCAAGAAACGCATCGCGCTGTTCCAAGATCAGCTCGAAGGTGCGCTGCGCACGCTGTCGGGCGGCGTTCGCGTCGGCCTCGGCATCCGCCAGGCGCTCGTGCTCACCAGCGAGCAGAGCCGCGAACCCGTGAAGACCGAGTTCATGCGCGTCGTCGGCTTGAGCAATTTGGGCTGGAGCATTCTGGACGCGTTCGACCAGATGGCGGCGCGCATGACGAACACGGAGACCGCGGTGCTCGCACGCGTCATCCGCGTGCAGGCGCAGACCGGCGGCGACCTCGGCTCCGTGCTCGACGGCCTCGCCGGCACGATCCGCGACCGCCGCCGCCTGCGGCGCCGAGTGAAAGCGATCACCGCGCAGGGCCGTGCGACGGCGTGGCTGCTGGGTCTGTTGCCGATCGCGATCGGCGCGTTCGTCGCGTCGCAGGACGAGCTGCGCGACGCGATGCTGGGCACGCTGATCGGTCAGATTTTCTTGGCGCTCGCGTTCTTCCTCGACGGGCTGGCGATCTTCTCGCTGGTTCGCATCACGAAGATCGATCCATGAGCGCCGTCTCACCGATCGCCGTCGCCGGCTGCGGAGCCGTCTCCGCGTTCCTCATCGTGTTCTCGGCGTTTCCCGCCCGCAGCCCGATGGCGGCGCGCATCAAGAAGCTCGAGCGCGTGAGCGAGAAGTCCGTCGCGCAGCGCATCACGATCATCGACCAGATCGTGAGCAAGGAACGCACCTCGCGGCTGCAGCAGCGGCTGATCGAAGCCGGCTGGTACGGCGTGACGCCGATGGCGATGACGCTGCGCACGATCGGCGCGATCGGCATCGGCGCGGTGACCGCGCTCATGATCATGCTGTTCTTCCCGGTCAAGGCGCTCGCGCTGATCACCGGCGCGTTCATCGCCTTGATCGGCTGGCGCTTCCCGAGCATGCTGCTCTCGCGCGCGCTCAAGCAGCGCAAGGAACAGATTCAGCGCGCGCTGCCCGATTTCTTGGACCTGCTGTCGACGACCGTCCAGGCCGGGCTCGCGCTCAACGCCGCGCTGGTGCAAGCAGCCGACTCGACGACGGGCGCGCTGAAGGAAGAGCTGCTGTCGATGCTCGCCGAGGTGCGGCTCGGCCGCCCGCGCACGGACGCGTTCAACGCGATGGCCGACAGGGTGAACGAGGACTCGACCACCACGATGGTGACCGCGATCGTGCAAGCCGAGAAGCTCGGCTCGAACTTGAGCGTCGTGCTGCAAGAGCTCGCCAAGGAGACGCGCGACCGGCGCTGGTTCCGCGCCGAAGAAAAAGCCGCGCAGCTGCCGATCAAGATGATCCTGCCGATGGCGCTGTTCATGATCCCGTCGCTGTACTTGATGATCTTCGGCCCGGTCATCGCGCGCGTGGTGACGCACCGATGATCGCCGCGCTCACGATCGCGCTCGCCGCGGTGCTGTTCGGCGCCGCCGGGTGGGGCGGAACGCTCGTCGCCGAGGCGTTGTGTGCGAGCCGCACGCCGTTCGACGACGGACCGGCGCCGGTCGCGTTCGCGCGCTGGCCGTTCGCGCTCGCCGGCGCGGGCATCGGGATCGCGCTCGCCGCGCAAGGCGCGTCGCCCGCGCGGCTCGCGCTGCTCGTGTTCGTGATGCTCGCGCTGGCGGGCGTGCTGCGCCGCCGACTTGTCGTGCGGGCTGCTGCCGGATCCGCTGACGCTCGTGCCGCTGGCGGTCGTCGCCGGCGCGGGTGCGCTCGCCCACGATTGGGCGCCGCTGCTGAGTGCGGCGTTCGTCTTCGTTCCGTTCGCGCTCGCCGCGGCCGTCTCGCGCGGGCGCGGGATGGGCTGGGGCGATGCGAAGCTCGCCGCGCTGGGCGGCGCGCTGCTCGGCGCGCGCGAGGCCGCGTTCGCCTTCATGCTGGCGGCGCTGGCCGCGGCCATCATCGCCCGCCGTACCACGGGCGCGCGCCGCCCGATCGCGTTTGGTCCCTATCTCGCGGCGGCGATCGTCGCGATGCTCCCGCTGGTGAGGAACATCTAACCGTGCCGCTCCTTCGCAACAGTACCACCGGAACGATCGTCGCGACTCGCATCGATCGCCTCTCCTCGTTCCTGCACCGGGCGGTCGGGCTGCTGGCCCGCACCACGATCCAGCCCGACGAAGGCGTGTGGATCACGTCGTGCCGCGCCATTCACACCATCGGGATGAAAGTCGCGATCGACGTGATCTTCGTCGACGCCGACGGGCACGTGATCCGGGTGGAGTCGAACGTCAACCCGAACCGTTTGGCGGTAAGCTGCCCCGGCGCGCGCGGCGTCGTCGAACTGGGCGGCGGCGCACTGCGCGACGTCGACGTTCTGCCGGGCGACCGCCTCGAATTAGTTTGACTCGGCCGCTCTGAACGCGCCCGAGTCCTCCCAGGGCTGCGCCCTGGTCCGAAAATGGAGTTTGAAAAAACGAAAGCTTGAACCTAGCGGGGGGCGGTGACGACCGTGCGGACCACGGTCTCTTCGCCGCCGTTGCGCGAATAGTGCAGCGCGACGAAGTACGTCGTCGTCGCGGCAGCCGCCGGTAGCGGCAGCACCGCGGTCGTCGCGCGCGGCGCGATCGTCGCCTCGGCGAGCGTGCCGCCGGCGTCGTCCTGGAGCTCGACCTGCATCGGGCTCGAGCTGGGCGCGACGTGCAGCCTCAAGTGCGTGTCCGGCGACCGCGCGACCCGACGATCGCGATCGTGCCGCCCGACGTGCGCGGCGACAGCGCGTCGAGCGGCGTGACGGCTTCCGCGGCAGCGGAAGCGATGTCGCCGGCCGCGACGTCCGGCAGCGCGGATGCTTGCGCGCCCGGCGACGCCGACGGCTGCGGCTGCGTGCTCGGCGGGATCGCGACGCTCGCGTCGGCGACCGTCGTGCCGCGGTGTACGGTGATGCGCGCGGTCATCGGTTCGTTCTGATACGCGTGCGGCACCGCGAGGCGGTTCGTGCCGACGTGCGCGAACGGCGCCGACGTGACGACCTTGCCGGCCGCGTCGAGCAGCGCGATCGTGCCGCGCTCGCCGAGCGCGAGGTACGATGCGAGGATCGTGTCGCCGGCCGCCCCGGAATCGCGCCGCGCGGAGAACGACATGACGCGCGCGACCGCGGCGGCGGCAACGGCGACCGGCTCGGGCGAGGCGACCGCGAACGACGCGGTGCGCGAGACGACGCCGAGCGGACCGTGCACCGATAGCGCCACCGAGACGCGGTGCGACGCCGCCGACGCGGGCAGCGCGAACGCGATCTCGCCGTTGCGGCGCGTCAGGTTTCCGGCGACCAGCACGCGGCCGTCGTCGGACGTCGCCGAATACTCCGCGAGACCGTCGCCGCCGGCGGCATACGGCAGGCGCACTTGGCTTCCGGCGACCGCGCGGGCGGGCGCCGCGAGCATCGGGTCGCGCGGCAGCGCGAGCGCGACCAGCCCGCCGCACGTGGCGACGGCGCCGAACGCCACCAGCGCCGCGCCGGCTTTCCACGGGCGGATCCGCGCGCGCGCCGGCGGCACGGGCGCGTCGACGCGCACGAGCACGTCGTCGGAGCGAATCTCGAGGAACATCGACCGGTACGTCCCGGCCCGCGGCGCGACGACGGCGAGCCGCGCGGATCCGATCGAGCCCGGCGCAACCGCGACGCCGCCCAGGTCGGTGATCTCGCCGTTGCGGTGCACGCCCAGCAGACGTCCGCTGACGTCCGCCTCGGTCGACGCCAAACGCACCGCGTACCAAGTCGCGCCTTTGCGGCGGTCGACGCGCTCGACGCGAACGTCGGCGGCGACGCCGCCCGCCGCGAACTGCACGACGTTGCCGTCGGCGCGCGCGAGGTTGCCGCGCTCGTAGCGCGCGAGCGCGTTCATGCGGTCGCGACGGGTTCGACGGCGATCGAGCTCAGCGCGTTGCGGCGCGACTCCGCGGTGTTGCACGACAGCAGCGCGCGCGCGGCATCGCGCGCGACGTCGAGCTCGCCCGTGGCCGCGTGCAACTCGGTCACGCGCGTGAGCACTTCGACGTGCAGCTTCTCGAAGTCGCGCGCGCGCTGCTCGAGGCACGGTTCGGACGCTTCGGACGCGAGGAGGCGGTCGACGTAGATGCGCTGCGCGAGGCGGTAGTGGTGCTTCGCGCCCTCGACGGAGCCGCGCGCCTCGTCCAGCCGGGCCTGCTCGACGTGATCGACGAAGCGGTGCACGTCGATCGCGACGGTGCGCGCGTTGATGCGGACTTCGCCGGTGGTCTCGAAATAGCGCTCCGCATCGACCCCGGGCCCGACGTCCGCGATCGCGCGGCGGATGCGGCTGAGCGTCGTGCGCAGACCTTGCGCCGCGATCGTGCGGTTGATGCCCGGCCAAAACGCGTCCAGCAAGTCGTCGCGGCTGGTGCGGCAATCGGGCGCCAGCGCGACGTAGCTGAAGACTTGCTGATCGCGCCGCCGCGAGAACGCCACCGCGCGCCCGCCGATCTCGCAGCGAAAACGGCCGAAGACGTTGACGAACATCATCGGCGTCACGGCCGCGGTCACGTGCTCCGCGACGGCCGGCCGCGCGAGCCGGTTGAGGATGCGGTACGGGCGCAAGCCGCTGCGCGTGCGCACCATCGGCAGCCCGAGCTGTTCGAACTCTTCGGCTTCGGTTTGCGAGCCGGCCCAACCGCCCGCGGCATCGCCGAGCGCGCCGCAAAACGCCGCCAGCGCCGTCGGTTCGTAGCAGCCTTCCTGCTCGACCAGCTCGAGCAGCAGGTGGCCGTTGCGCTCGCGCCAGCGCGCGAACGCATCGCTCAGCGTGCGCCCGGACTCGGCGGCGTCGCGCACGAGCCACTGCGTCGCGAGCGCCCAGCCTTCGGTGTCGTGGAGCAGCTGGTTGACGTCTTGGCCGTCGTGCAGCACGCGCATCAGCACCGCGAGCGCCGCGGTCTCTTCCGCATCGAACGCGAGTAGTGCCGGGTCGCACGCGACGGCGAGCCCGCGCGCCACGAGGGCGTGCCCGTGGAGCCGGCGGCGCGAGCGGCCGACCAGGACCAGCCGCGTCTCGACGAGCGAGTCGGTGATGTCGTCGACGAGCGCGCGATAGCCGTCGGGGTCCGCCCGGTCGACGTCGTCCAGCACGATCTCCGTGAACGCGCCGGCACGCGCCAGGACGCCGCGCAGCACGGCCGCATCAGCTCCGGCCGGGACGCGCACGTAACCCGTCGATCCGCCCTGCCCGTCGGCGTACTGCTGCACGGCGCACGTCTTGCCCGACCCCAGCGGCGCGCAGACGATCCGCACGGACGCATGGTGCGTATCCGTGAACCAGGCGGCGAGCCGCGGGCGCTCGATGCGGTCGAGGGCGCTGCGCGGACGGGAACGGAAATACGGCTTTAGATCATCCATACCGATACTCGGACGGCCGCCCACTGAGAGGGTCATCGGCCAAAACCACCCCCCGGATGAGCGCCGTCCCAGCGCCGGCCTGCTCGAGTGCCGAGAATCACGCCAGCGGCGGGGCTAGAGGCTGATCGCCCCGGCGTACCCCGTGAGCTCGACGTATCCGACCCCGAGCCGCCGCCCGGAGGCCGTATCGCGCACGTCGACGGCACCTTCCCAGTACGAAACCCCGCCGGCCGTTCCGACGAGCTCCTGATCGAGCACGGTCGGCACGAGCGTAGCATCGACCCCGGCGGACGGCACCCGAACCCGCCACCCGCTGGGATACACGCCCCCGGTATGCGGACTGGTCCAACTCCCGGTCGCCCCAACGACAACGGCATCGCGAGCCAGATAACGCACTCCGCCCCGCGCATCGACCAACGACCCACTCGACTCCGCAACGACCGACCCGTCCTTCATCCGCAATCGGTAGCTCATGATCTCCCGCCGGTCGTCGAGCTGCACGGAAAACCAATCCCACCCAACCTGACCGCGCTGCAATTCATCCGACCCGAACTCATGATCCATCCAAGAAACGCCGGCCACGTGAAACGTGCGCCCCAGATACCGCAACGCGCCGCTCGTCCGCAACCGTGTCATCGAATAATAATGCGAAGCACACGTAGCACAAGCACCCTTCACCGAAACCCCGTCATGCCCATGAACAGCAGGCCCTTTCTCAGCAACCTGCACCAGCGAAACCCCAATCCGCTCCGCCTGCGCATTGAGCACGAACGGTGAACTCCCCCGCAACGTCCACCGGTCGGCTTTGACATCTAACGCGCGATCCGAAGCCCGCCCCATCCCAAGCGCTTCTCGCGCGAAGCGCTCATCATAAACAAACCGCTGTCCGCGCTCATCGGTAAGCGCAAGATGAACAGGATAAACCTGATTCCCGCGCCACCCGGACTGCCCGCGCGCCGGTCGCGGATCTCCCGGCCGCAACCCATACCGAAAAAACGTGAGCTCATACCCAAACCGCCGCCCATCATCGGCGACCACATGCCCGGTAAAATACCACCACTCACTCTGAAACCCAAAATGCGCAGCATGATCCCGCGGAAATGCAAACCGCCACGGCAAGCGAGCATTGAGAAACCCCACAGAAGTACGAATAGGCAAACCCTTCCGCGTACCGGGCAACTCCACAATCCCGCCACCCCCACCACTCTCGTCGCGAACGCCACCCCGCCCACCAACCGCGCCCGGCGGTGCGGCGTGCACTTCGTTGCGGGGCACTACGAGGGCGAGCGAAGCCAGGATGGCGAGAGCGAGCCCGAGTGTAGCGAAAGCTCGCGCAGGAAGCGCGAGCCGAGCGGCCCCGCAACGAAGTGCACGCCGCACCGCTGCCCCGATCGCAGTCATTCGGTCCGAACCACTTCAGCAGTACGAATCCGAGCCGCCACCCCAGCCGGATACACCCCAGCCAAAACCGCCGCCACCACCACCAACGCAATCGTCTCGACCAAAAACAGCCACGGCACATGCAGCTCGATGAGCCACCCAAACGCCTGCCGATTGATCACAAAAATCAACAACAACGCCAACAGCATCCCAACGCACACACCAAGACTGCCGCCCAGCAACCCGATCCCAGCCGCCTCAGTCAGCACCACCCGCCGCACCCCGCCGCGCGTAACGCCGAGATACCGCAACAGCCCGAACTCCATCCGCCGCTCCAACACCAGCGCAAACAACGTCGAAACCACCCCCAGCACGGCGATCGTAACCGCAATGACGTCCAACGCGTACGTAATCGCAAACGTCCGGTCGAAAATCTGCACGACGAGATCCCGCAGCTCCCGATTGGTCTCGACGTCGATCCGCAACGGCGCCACCGCGCGCACGACCGCCGACCGCAGCCGCGGCAGATCGGCACCGCGCGCAGCATAGACCGCAACCGAGTTCACCGAGTCGTCGTGAAAGAGCCGCCGGTAGGTGCGCACGTCGAGCAGCACGATCCCGGCGTCGGACGAGTAGTCGTTGTACACGCCCACGACCGTGAACGACGTCGGCCCCGACGGCGTCGGCAGCTCGACGCGATCGCCGCGGCCGACCCCGAACTTCGTTGCGAACGGTTCGGACACGAGCACGTTCGTCGTGCCGGTGAGCGCGCGGGCCAGCACCGCCGGGTCGCCGCCGCCGAGCACGCGCAGGTGCTGGCGCGTCGCGACCGTCGACAGATCGGTCACGCCGAGGTTGGTCAGCCGACCGCGAAACGGCAGCTCGACGCCGCGGAACGTTTCGACCGCCGGCGACGCCGGGCACGGCCGCGATGCGCTCCGCCACGCCGTGCGAGAAACGCGCGTCGGCGGACGCGTCGGCGAGCCCGAGCGGGCGCACGAAGAGGTCGGCGCGCAGCGTCTCGTCGGCCCACGCGACGATCGTCGTGCGAAACGACGCGACCAGCACGGCGACGGAGACCATCATCCCGATCGCGATCATCAGCGACGCCACCGCGACGGCGGTGCGCAGCGGCGCGCCGGCGAGGTTCGCGGCTGCGAGCCCGAGCGTCGGGCGCCGCGCGGCGAACGTCGTGCCGGCGCGCGCGAGCACGTCCACCGCGAGCGGCGCGCACAGCGACCCGCCGAAGATGATCAGCAGGCCGGCGGCGTAGCCGAACACCGGCACGCCGTCGAGCGCGGGCGCGCGCGTGCACAGCAGCGCGAGCAGCAGCAGCCCGAGTCCGGCGAGCGCGGCGCGCGGCGCCAAACGCGGCCGGCGGCGCTCGAAGCCCTGCGCGCGCATCGTGATCGCCGGCGGCGTCGACGCCGCGTCGAACGCCGGAAACGCCGCCGCGGCGATCGCCGCGACGACGCCGAGCACGAACGCTTTCACGAACAGCACCGGGTCGTACGCGACCGCGTCGGCGTGCGAGCCGACGTAGAGCGTGTCGACCGTGCGCGACACCGCCGCGACGGAGAACCGCGCGAGCAGCGCGCCGACGCCGAGCCCGAGCAGCGAGCCCAGCACGCCGACGAGCGCGCCTTCGCCGACGAACGTGCGGAAGACCGCGCCGCGCGTCGCGCCGAGCGCGCGCACCGTGCCGACCTCGGCCCGGCGCTGCACGACGGAGATCGCGACGGTGTTGTAGATCAAGTACATCCCGACGAGCAGCGCGACGTACGCGAGCGCTTCGAGGTTGAGCCGGAAGCTCTGCAGCATGCGCTCGATCTCGTCGGTGCGCGTCTTCGGGCGGATCGCGCGCGCGCCGGGCGGGATCGCGGCGGCGACCGCGCGCTGCACGGACGCGAGCCGCGCCGGCTCGACGACGAGATCGATGCGGTCGAGCAGCCCGATCTTGCCGAACAGCTCCTGCGCCGTCGCGACGTCGACGAACACGACGCTGGAATCGATCCCGACCGTTCCGCGCGGGATGATCCCCGCGACGCGCAGCGTGACGTCGCGGTCGCCCGCGAGCGCGTGGACCGTCTCGCCGGCGCGCCAGCGCAGCCGCTCTGCGAGCAGCGCGCTGACGAACGCGCCGTGCGCGTTCACCAGCATCCACGGGTCGGCGGCCTGCGGCGCGACGCCGCCCGGCGACGATGCCGCCGGGCCGGCGGCGCCCGGCAGCGGGCGCAGCAGATCGACGCCGAGCACGCGCAAGATCTCGCCCGAGAACGGATCGCCGGGCTTGGCGCCGACGGTCAGCGCGTCCTCGATCGTCGGGCTCGCATAGGTCACGCCCGGGATGTCCTGCACGCGCACGATCGCGCGCTCGTCGAAGCCGCGCCCGACGCCGAGCACCTGCAGGTTGACCTTGTTCGAGACGACGTTCACGCTGGACTGGAACGACGCGACCGCCGTCGCGTTGGCGAGGTCGATCGCCAGCCCGATCGCGACGCCGAGCGCGACCGCGACCAGCGTGACGAGCGCGCGCAGCGCGTTGGAGCGCAGCGGACCGAGGACCAGGGCGAAAAAGAGCGCGTTTACCCTCACACGATGCGGCCGTCGCGCATGTGCACGACGCGGTCGCAGATCGCCGCGGCGTCGTCGCTGTGCGTCGCCATGAGGATCGCCTGGCCGGCGTCGGCGAGACCGCGCAGCAGCCGCAGCACCGTCGCCCCGGTGGCGAGTCGAGGTTGCCGGTCGGCTCGTCGGCGAGCAAGATCGCAGGGCGGTGCACGATCGCGCGCGCGATCGCGACGCGCTGAAGCTGGCCGCCCGAGAGCTGCGCCGGATACGCGCGCGCCTTCTCCGCGAGCCCGACGCTCGCGAGCGCGGCGTTCACGCGCGCGTCGATCTCGGCGCGCGCGACGCGCTGCAGCACCAGCGGCAGCGCGACGTTGTCGGCGGCGCGCAGCGCGGGCAGCAGGTTGAAGAACTGGAACACCGTGCCGACGCGGTCGCGCCGCAGCCGCGTGAGCCGGTCGTCGTCGAGCTCGTCGGTCGCGTTGCCGTCGACGTTGACCGTGCCGCTGCTCGGCAGATCGACGCAGCCGACGAGGTTGAGCAGCGTCGACTTGCCGCAGCCGCTCGGGCCGACCAGCGCGACCATCTCGCCGCGCCGCACGTCGAGCGTCACGCCGTCGAGCGCGTGCACCGCATCCTCGCCGGTGCCGTACACCTTCGTCACGGCGCGGACCATCACGGGGTGCGTCACGTCGCGCTGCGACGCGTCAGCGCCGGGATCTCGCCGACCGGCGCGTTCACTCAGCGCTCGGCGTCGCCGACGGCGCGGAAGACGAGCGCCGCATTGATCCCGCCGAAGCCCGCGGAGTTGGAGAGGACGGTGCGCACGGGGCGGTCGAGCCGTTCGCGCGTGACGGCGAGGTTGCAATCCGCATCATCCGCATTGACGCTGCGCGGCACGATTCCGTTCGCGATCGCCGCCACCGACAGCGCCGCTTCCCACGCGCCGGTCGCGCCGAGCGCGTGGCCGTGCTGGCCCTTCGTCGCGGTCACCGGGATCGACGCCGCGCGCTCGCCGAACACGAGCTCCATCGCGAGCGCCTCGCAGCGGTCGCCCAGCGGCGTGCCGCTGCCGTGCGCGTTGACCAGGTCGACGTCGTCGGGCGCGAGGTCCGCTTCGTCGAGCGCGCGCCGCATCGCCGCCGCGTTCATCGTGCCGTCGGGACGCGGCGCCGACATGTGGTGCGCGTCGTTGGTGAGACCGTAGCCGGCGATCTCGCCGTAGACGCGCGCGCCGCGCGCGCGCGCGTCTTCCAGCCGCTCGAGCAGCAGCACGCCCGCGCCTTCGGCCATCACGAAGCCGTCGCGCTCGCGGTCGAACGGCCGGCTCGCCGCCTGCGGCGCGTCGTTGCGCGTCGACATCGCCCTGATGATCGTGAACGCGCCGTAGACGAGCGGCGAGAGCGGCGCTTCGACGCCGCCCGCGAGCGCGGCGCGCACGTCGCCGCGCGCGATCGCGCGGAACGCGTCGCCGAGCGCGACCGCGCCGGACGCGCACGAGTTTCCGTTGGCGACCGTCGGGCCGCGCAAGTCGAACTCGATCGCGACGTTGCACGCGGCCGCGCCGCCGAACACCGAGATGGCGAGCAGCGGCCGCACCGCGTCGAGCCCGCGCTGCCGAAACACGTCGTGCTGCTCGTCGGCGAACGCGAGCCCGCCGAGCGCGGAACCGAGATACACGCCGACGTCGCTCGACGCGCCGTTGGGATGGTAGCCGCGCGTCGTCCAGCGCCAGCCGCGCCGCCGCGACGGAGAACTGCGAGAAGCGGTCGGTCCACCGCAGGCGTTTGTCGGCGAGAAAGTCGCGCGGCTCGAAGTCGTCGATCTGCGCGGCGATGCGCGACCGGTACGTCGCCCGCATCGAAGCGCGTGATCGGCGCAACCGCGACGCGTTCGGAAAGCACGCCGTCCCAGAACGCGTGCATGCCGATCCCGAGCGGCGTGACGACGCCGATCCCCGTGACGACGACGCGGTGGGCGTTACGCGAGCGCGCGCCGTTCACGCGCGCGCCTCGGCGAGCACTTTCATGCGCGCGAGCGTCTTCGCGGCGACGCCGTGCACGAAGTAGTCCGACACGAGATGCTTGCCGAGAAACTCCGCCGCGACGGGAAACAGAAAGTTCAACCGGTGCTCGATCGTCACGCGCGTTCCGCCGCCGGCGGGTTCGAAGATCCACTCGACGTCCATCCCGCGCGTCCAGCCGCGCAGGTGGCGAAACGCGATGTGCGGCGTCACCGGATCGTTCGTCTGCTCCGCGACCCAGCGGATCGGAAACACGTCCTGCCACGCGCCCATCGCGACGACGCGCGTCGGTCCGCGCTCTTCGAGCACGCGCACGTAGCGGTAGTGCGGCAGGATCTGCGGCCAGCGCTCCGTCGCCGCGCCGAGCGCGTAGACGGCCTGCACGCGGCGCGGCGATCTCGACCGTGTTGCGCGTGACCGTCACGCGAGCAGCCTGCCCAGCACCGACGGCCGAAAGGCGTGCCGCGGAGGGATCGCGCCGGCGAGCACGTCGACGAGCGTCGCCGCGACGTCCGGAAAGCGCGCCAGCCGCGCCGCCGCGCGCCGCGCGAGCGGCGGAACGTCGACCAGCAGCGCGACCGTCGCGCACAGCCGCCGCCGCCACGCGACGTCGCCGCTCCGCCAGCGCGCGTACGCCGCGAACGCCGCCGCCTCGCGCGCGCGGTCGCGCAGCGCCGCGACGATCGCTTCGGCCGCGCGCTCCGCGCCGGTCAGCGCGAGGAAGACGCCCTGCCCGGTGAACGGATCGAGAAAGCCCGCGGCGTCGCCGACGAGCAGCGCGCCCGGCGCGCTCGGGCGGCGGACGTCGTGCGCGAGCGGACCCATCGACACGCGCGGACCGAGCCGTACGGCGCCCGCGAACGACCGCACGCCGCGGCCGAGCGCGTCCGCCACGCCGCCGACGCCCGCGTCGACGTCGCGCGACCAGAGCGCGAGCCGGTCTTTCGGTACCACGACCATCACGTTGGCACGCAGTTCTGAAAGCGGGTTGAGCGCGAAGTACGCGCCGCCGCCGACGTACATCTCGACGTGCCCGTCGAACGCGCCGAACCCCTCGTAGTGCCCGCCGACGGCGTACCGGGCCCCGCGGCGGAGCGGTTTGGTCAGCCCGAGCTTGCGCGCGACGACCGAGCCGATCCCGTCGGCGCCGGCGACGATGCGCGCGCGCCGCTCCTCCAATGCGCCGTCCGCGTTGCGCACGCGCACGCCGGCGCAGCGCCCGTCCTCGACGATCAGCTCGTCGACGCGCGCGCGTTCGACCAGCGCGCCGGCGGCGACCGCGGCGTCGAGCAGCACGGCGTCGAGCACTTCGCGCGCGCACGCGAGCGCGGGCCGAGCGAACGCGAGCGCGACCGGCGGCGCGCCCGGCGGCACGAGCCGCACGCCGCGCAGCGGGGACGACACCGCGCGCACCGCGTCGAGCACGCCGAGCCGCGCGAGCGCGTCGACGGCGCCGCCGTTGACGTACTCGCCGCACACCTTGGTGCGCGGAAAGCGCGCGCGCTCGACGATTCGCACCGCAATACCCGCGCGCGCCAGCAGCAGCGCAGTCGCGCTCCCCGCAGGTCCGCCGCCGACGACGATGACGTCGTCGGGGGTCATGCCGCCTCGTCGGTCAGCGTCATGCGGAAGAACGGCTCGCGGCGCACGCGCGGCGCGCGCCAGCCGGCGTCGCGCGCGAGCGCGAGCGCTTCGCCGGGCGTGTACGCGCGGCGCACCGACAGCGGCGCGTCGTGGCGGGTCAGCCGGTTGCGCGACGTGCGCGACCACAGCCACGTCGCGGCGAACGCGACCGGCGAACGCCGCAGATCGCACACCACCGGGCTGAGCCGCGCGACGCGCCGCAGCTCGCGCAGCAGCGCGCGCGCGCCGTCGGGATCGAAGTGGTGCAACGCGAGCGTGCACGTGACGACGTCGAACGCTCCGTCGGCGAAGGGCAGCGCGCCGCCGTCGGCGCGCACGAAGCGCAGCGCCGGATCGGCGCCGGCCGCGCGGCGCGCGATCGCGAGCATCTGCTCGCTGTGGTCCAGACACGTCACCTGCACTTGGACGCCGCGGCGCGCGCCGTCGCGCACGAGCGCGAGCGGGACGTCGCCCGCGCCGCTACCCACGTCGAGCACGCGGCGGGCGCCGAGGCGGCGCAGCGCGCGCACGACGGGTGCGGTTCCCCCAGTCGCGCGTTCGCGAACGCGATGTCGCGCAGGTTCGCTTCGAGCTCGCCGGCGTCGGCGACGGGCTCGTCCATGAGCTCGCGGGCTATCGTGCGCCGCACGCGAGCTTCGCCATCAGGCTACTTCTTGTACCACTCCGCGTTGATCTCGATGTAGTTCTTCCACTTCTCGGGGACGTCGGAGTCGGCGTAGATCGCTTCGACCGGACACGCGGAGACGCACGCGCCGCAATCGATGCACACTTCCGGATCGATGAAGAGCATCGTGTCGTCATCGTTGCCGTGGATGCAGTCGACCGGGCACACGTCCACACACGACTTGTCCTTGGTCCCGATGCACGGCT
>CAWBTJ010000050.1:0-67699 GCA_963791645.1 Vulcanimicrobiota bacterium
GAAGGCAACGACGTCGGCTATCTCACCATCGCGGCGACGGGCCCGAACGCCACGACGCTGCACTGGACGCGCAACGACCGCCAGGTCGGCGAGAACGAGCTGCTGCTGCTGGACGCAGGCGTGAAGTCGGAGTCGCTCTACACCGCCGATATGACGCGCACGCTGCCGATCTCGGGCAAGTTCACGCCGGAACAGCGCGCGATCTACGATCTCGTGCTCGCCGCGCAAGACGCCGCGCTCGCGGAATGCAAGCCGGGCAACGACTTCCTCGATCCGAACCGCGCGGCGATGCAGGTGCTCGCGCAGGGGCTCGAGCGGCTCGGCATCCTCGGCTCGGCGCAAGACGCGCTGCGCGACGAGAACCTGTTCTACAAGCGCTACTCGCTGCACAACGTCAGCCACATGCTCGGACTGGACGTGCACGACTGCGCGGCGGCGCGCGCCGAGACGTACAAGCTCGGCGCGCTGCAAACCGGGATGGTGCTGACCGTCGAGCCGGGGCTCTACTTCCAGCTCGACGATCTGACGGTGCCGGCGCGCTATCGCGGGATCGGCGTGCGCATCGAGGACGACGTGCTCATCACGGAGAGCGGCGTGGACGTCCTCTCGGCGGCGATCCCGCGCCGCACGGAGGACGTCGAAGCCTGGGTCTCGTCGGCGAAGACGCCGGCCTAGGTCAGCTCCGGCCCTGCGGCGAGCCGCCGGGCAGGCGCGCATCGACCCAGTCGCTCACGAGCGGGACGTCGACGTCGTCGCCCTGCCACACTTTGAACGCGTAGACGACGCTCGCGACGAGCGTGACCGGGAAGATGAACGGCAGCAGCGGCCACGCGCCGAGACCGATGAGCGGGATCGCGGTCGCCGCGCTGAGCAGCCCGCCGAGCCCGTACATCCCGAGGTTGAAGCCCAGCGCCTGCCACGCCTGGCGCTTCACGAAGTGCGAGGCCTTGCCGTCGAGCAGCGCGATCAGCGCCAGCGGCCAGAACGGGTAGCCGAGCGCGACGATCGCGCGCGTTTCGGGCCGCACGGCGACGCGCGGCCGGCCGCTGCACCTGAGGCGGGCGGCGGCTGCGGCGGGGCGGCGCGGAGTACGCCGCCTGCTGCTGGTGCTCGGAGTACGATCCGTACGACGGTCCGACGCCGCCGTTGATCTGATTGGTCTGGCGCGCCGCGTCGATGCGCGCGGCCAGAACGCAGCCCGGGCAATCGCCGTTCTCGTTGCGGCACGTCGCGCAGACGGGCTTGTTGCAGCCTCGGCACGGGGCGACCGACGGAACGGCGTTGTGAAAGAAGCAATCCACGGTTGAGATGACCACCTCGCGGCTGGGGATTTCGCACCCAAGGTACTGTGGCGCCGCGGCGAAGGTTTCGTGGTGAGCCCGATGTTCCGCCGGCTGGTGAACCACGTTCCGGCGACTGCTGCGCGAGGCTCGACCGTACTACGGCCGCCTCGTCGTCGGGTCGCTCTTCGGCGTCGTCGCCGGCGTCGCGCCGCTCACGATGGCGAAGGTCGCCGAGTACCTCAGCAGCGACGTCCTGGTCCGCACCCGAACTGGGACGTGCTGCGCTGGTCGTGATCGTGCTGATCCTGGGCTCGCAGATCATCGGCAACGCGGCGTCGTACGGGCAGGCGTATCTCACGGCGTTCAGCGGCCAGAAGATGGTCGCGACGTTCCGCGCGCGCATGTTCGACCGCATCGCGCGCATGCCGCTGCGCGAGTTCGACCGCTGGCGCCCGGGCGAGCTGCAGTCGCGCATGTCCGCCGACCTCGGCTTGATGACCGACGCGATCTCGATCTCGCTGCCGCAGTTCGTGCAAGTGACGGTCACGTTCATCGCGGCGCTGGTCTACATGATCGCGCGCGACTGGTTCTTGGCGGTCGTCTTGTTCGTCGCGGCGCCGGTGATCGCGTTCGTCGTGAGCAAGTTCAACGCGCTCATCGTCACCGGGACGCGGCGCGCGCAGGAGCGCATCGCCGACCTCTCCAGCAACCTGATCGAAGTGCTGGCGAACGAGCGCGTCGTCAAGGCGTTCCGCCGCGAAGACTTCGAGCGCGACCGGTTCGCCGCCGCGAACGAGCGCTATTTCGGCGCGTACATGAAGGTCACGCAGTTCAACCAGACGCAGACGCCGGTGCTGTCGTTCGTCGTGATGGTCGCGCTGTGCGCGGTGATCGGGTTCACGGCGCGCGAAGTGTCGGTCGGCCACCTCACGCCGTCGACCGCGTGGGGGTTCTGGGTCGCCGACGGGGCTGCTCATCAACCCGATGAACCGCTTCTCGATCTTCTTCGCGCGACTTCGCGCGCGCGTTCGTCGGCGCCGGGCGCGTGTTCGAGATCCTCGACCTGCCGGTCGAGCGCGACGATCCGCCCGACGCGATCCCGCTGCCGAACATCGTCGGCGACATCCGGTTCGAGAACGTCACGTTCGCGTACGACGACGGGCCGCCGGTGCTCGAGAACTTCACCGCCGAGATGCTGCACGGCGAGGTCGTCGCGCTGGTGGGGCCGTCGGGCGCCGGCAAGAGCACGATCGTCAACTTGGTGCCGCGCTTCTACGAGCCGCAGAGCGGGCGGATCACGCGTCGACGGCGTCGACATCGCGCGCGTGCGCCTCGGCGATCTGCGCGACGCGATCGCGATCGTGCCGCAGGAGACGCAGCTCTTCAACGGCACGATCGCCGACAACATCCGCTACGGCCGGCTCGACGCGCGCGACGACGAGATCGTCGCGGCCGCCGTCGAGGCGAACGCCGACGAGTTCGTGCGCAAGCTCTCCGACGGCTACGACACGCTCGTCGGCGAGCGCGGCATCCGGCTCTCGGGCGGCCAGCGCCAGCGCATCGCGATCGCGCGCGCGATCCTGCGCGACCCGCGCATCCTGATCTTGGACGAAGCGACGAGCGCGCTGGACTCGCACTCCGAAGCGCTGATCGAAGACGCGCTGGACCGCCTGCTGCCCGGCCGCACGACGCTGATCATCGCGCACCGCCTCTCGACGATCCGCCGCGCAACGAAGATCCTCTACATCGAAGGCGGCCGCGTCCGCGAAACGGGCACGCACGACGACCTCATCGCCGCCGGCGGCCCCTACGCGAACCTCCACGCCGCGCAATTTACGCGCTGAGACGTACGTTTCGGCCAAATCGACGAATCGCGACGACCGCGCGCATGCATCATACCGTATGCGTCATACTCCCATCCGCGACGCGTCCGTAGCTTAACTGGATAGAGCGCCGTTTTGACGAAGCGGGTGATGAGGGTTCGAATCCCTTCGGGCGCGTGCCGGCGAGCGGAATGTCTTGACTGGGATTCGTCACCCGGATATAATCAGGCCACCTCCGCTTCGTCAGCGGTGAAGCAGCTTCGGGCATCGTCCGAAGCTGCTTCCGTTTTGTGTGTTAGGGGTTCGCCGGCTCTTCACGCTCCGGTCCGCGGCGGTGTACTTTCCGGACGAGTACGTGCTGATTCACCGTCGCGAGAAGTGCCGCGCCTTCTAGCTAGGGCATCCTGAAACGTCCGCCTAGTCAGCGGACAGCAGCCTCGGACACCGTCCGGGGCTGTTTCCGTTCTCGGGGCGGAGCGCTGCAACCTAAGGTCGCGGCGCCCGCTTGCCGATGGCTCAGGGGATGGGCGACATTTCCTTCGGCCAGACCGTCGGCATGCTCAAGAACGCGATGGACGGCGCGGGCACCGCGCACGGCGTCATCGCGAACAACATCGCGAACGTCAACACGCCGAATTTCCGGCGCTCCGACGTCTCGTTCAAAGACGCGCTGGCCGCGACCGAGCCGACGCCGGGCGATCCCGACGAGCTCGGGCTGGCGACCACGTCCGACCGGCACTTCGCGGCCGGCGGCGCGCAGGGCGCCCAGCCGTTCGCGGTCACGACGACCGTTCAGCAAGACCAGCAGATGCGCGTCGACGGCTCCAACGTCGACGTCGATCAAGAGATGGCGAAGCTGTCCCTCAACTCCGCCTACGCCCAGACGATGGGCCAGCTGCTGCAAAACCAGTACTCGCGCCTGCGCCAGGCGATCCAGGAGCGCTTCTAACCGTGGGTTTTTACACCTCGATCGAGGTCAGCGCGACCGGCCTGTCGGCCGAGCGGCTCGCGATGGACACCATCGCGAACAACATCGCC
This sequence comes from Vulcanimicrobiota bacterium, assembly GCA_963791645.1. Lineage (GTDB taxonomy): Bacteria > Vulcanimicrobiota > Vulcanimicrobiia > Vulcanimicrobiales > Vulcanimicrobiaceae > Vulcanimicrobium. The sequence goes on from CAWBTJ010000050.1 coordinate 4,145, forward strand.
AACGTCAACACGACGCGCACCGCCGAGGGCGGCCCGTTCAAGCGGCAGCTGGTGGTGTACGCGCAGAAGAACGAGCCGACCGCGGCGTCCGCCAACGCGCTCGACGACGCGAACGATCCGGCGCGCTCGCGCGCGGGCGTCGACGTGGTCGGGATCGTCAAGGACCAGGGCCCCGACAAGCTGATCTACGATCCGTCGCATCCCGACGCCGACGCGCAAGGCTACGTGCACATGCCCAACGTCGACGTGGTCAAGGAGATGGTCGACATGATGGCCGCCTCGCGCGCCTACGAAGCCAACGTGACGGCGATCCAGGAAGCCCGCGCGATGGGCACCGCGACGCTGGGGCTGCTCAAAGCCTGATGGACTACGGCAGCGCGATCTCCAAGGTCGTCCCGGGCACGTTCGTCCCGGATCTCGGCGCCGCGATCAAGCTCGACGAGCGCCCCAACGTCGGCCCGATCCCGGGACGTCGCCGACGGCGTCGCCGGTGTCACCGGCGTCGCGCCGACGCGGAAGGCACGTCGTTCCGCGACACCGTCAAGTCGATGCTCGCCGACGTGAACGACAAGATCACCGTGTCCGACCAGGCGCAGCGCGACCTCGCGAGCGGCAAGACGAACGACCTCCAGAAGGTCGTCACGTCGGTCGAGGAAGCGAACCTCGCCCTGAACTTCACGATGTCGATGCGCACGAAGCTGCTCGAGGCGTACCAAGAGATCGCGAGGATGCAGATTTAGCAGCGGCTTCGCCGCGCTAAATCCGGCATGACCCGCGTTCGACGCGGGTCAGCCTTCTGGCTGAGTGGTGACGCTCAACGTGTTGCCCGCTCGACGCGGGGCAGCCTAACGGGGTGGGTGGCGACCTCAGCGTATAGGCTAGGCGATGGGTTCGGAGGAGCTGATCGGCGGGCGGTATCGGTTGGAGCATGTTGCCGGGCATGGCGGGATGGCGACGGTTTTCGTTGCGCACGATACGAAGCTCGACCGCAAGGTCGCGATCAAGCTGCTCTCGCGGCGGCGTGATGCGAGCGGGGTGCTGAACAAGCGGTTCGAGCGCGAGGCGCGGGCCGAGGCGAAGATCGTGCATCCAAACGTGGTGTCCGTGCACGACGTGGGCGAGCACGAAGGCCGGCCGTACATCGTGATGGACTACGTCGAAGGCGAACCGCTGGCGGATTTGATCGCGGGGGCACCGCTGTCGTCCGAGCGCGTCGCGGCGATCGGGTTCGGCGTCGCGCGCGCGCTTGCCGCCGCGCACGGGCACGGCATCTTTCACCGAGACGTCAAGCCGGCCAACATCATCATCGACGGTCAAGGCATCCCGCACCTGATGGATTTCGGGCTCGCGCGTGAGCTCGACGACGATGATCCGGGCGTCACGGCGCCGGGGCTGCTGGTCGGCACGGCGCACTACGTCGCGCCGGAGCAGGCGCGCTACGGGACGGCGAGCCCCGCGGCGGACTTGTACTCGCTGGGCGCGGTGCTGTACCACGCGCTTACGGGCGAGCCGCCGTTCTCCGGGGGCAACGCGCTCGACGTCGCGCTGCGCCGCTTCGAGGAAGACCCCGCCGAGCTGCGCGTGCTGCTCCCTGCTGCCGACTCGGAGCTCACCGAGCTGATCCACGCGCTGCTCGCGCGCGATCCCGTCGACCGGCCGTGGGACGCGGCGATGATCGCCGAGCGGCTCGGAGACATCGCGGCACGCCTGCGCGCAACGCGCACCGCCGGCGAGGCGCCAGGAGCCGCTGGCGCTAAAGTCCCCGCCCGCGACGCCGATCAAGAACAGGTAAGCGGCCGGACAACCCTCGCACGGCTGGGGCCGCTGCGGATCCCGATCGATTGACGGATCCGCGTTTATCAACTGGACGTGCGGAGGGCTTTTTACTTTGGTCCGTGGCATGTACACGGCGGCGTCCGGGGCGCTCGTCGCGCAATCAGCGGTCGACGTCATCGCGAACAACCTCGCGAACGTCAACACCGCGGGGTTCAAGCGCACGCTGCTCCAGGTGCAGTCGCAGCCCGAGCGCGACCTCTACCGCTTCCAGACCGATCCCGCCAAGAACGGCGGGCGTCGCGACGCAGACGCGCATCGGCGCGCTGGGCAGCGGCGCGCAAATCTACGACACGCCGGCGGACTACGCGCAAGGCGCGCTCGCGGCAACCGGCAACGACCTCGACGTCGCGCTGAGCGGCCCGGGCTTCTTCGCGGTGCGCGAAGGCAACGGCAATGTCCGCTACACGCGCGACGGGGCCTTCCTGCGCGACCAGAACGGTTTTCTGACGGCGCAGAACGGCGACCGCGTGCTGGGACGCAACGCTGCGCCGATCGTGCTGCCCGCCAGCGGCAAGGTGCAGATCGGCCGCGACGGCGCGATCAGCATCGACGGCCGCGCCTACAATCAAGTCGGGGTCGTGGAGTTCGCGAACCCCGCTGCGCTGCGCCCCGAAGGCGCGAGCCGCTTCGTCGACACCGGCGCCGGCGGCGTGCGCGCCGCGACGAACACCACCGCGCTGCAAGGCACGCTGGAGAAGAGCAACGCCGACGTCATCCGCTCGATGGTCGATCTGATCGCCAACGAGCGCTGGTTCGACGCGAACGAGAAATCGATCCAAACCCAAGACGATGCGGTCGCGCGAGCGACGTCAGCCGTCGGCCGCACGAACGCATAGGAGCGACCCCGACCATGATGAGAGCGCTGTACACCGCCGCGACGGGGATGCTCGCGCAGCAGTACAACATCGACACGATCTCCAACAACCTGGCGAACGTGAACACCACGGGGTTCCGCAAGAACTCCGCGCACTTCCAGGACCTGATCTATCAGAACCTGCGCGCGCCCGGTACGCCGGTCGGCCCGTCGGTCGTGCCCGTCGGCCAGGACGTCGGCCTCGGCGTGAAGATCGGCGCGTCGGAGAAGTCGTTCACGCAAGGCGTGCTGCAGCAGACCAGCAACCCGCTCGACATCGCGATCGAAGGCGAAGGGTTCTTCCAGGTGACGCAGCCCGACGGCACCGCCGCGTACACGCGCGACGGCTCGTTCAAGCGCGACGCGAACGGCTCGATCGTCACCGCCGACGGCTACTTCCTCAACCCGCAGATCACCATCCCGCAGAACGCGACGTCGGTGCAGGTCGGGCAGGACGGCATCGTCACGGCGCTGATCCCCGGCCAGCAGACGCCGCAGCAGCTCGGCCAGATCCAGCTCGTGCGCTTCACCAACGCCGCGGGCCTCGCGCCGCAGGGCCGCAACCTGTTCATCGCAGACCGGCGCGTCCGGCGCGCCGACGCTCACGCAGCCCGGCCTCAACGGCACCGGCACGCTGCAAGGCGGTACCTCGAGCAGAGCAACGTCGCAGTCGTGGAAGAGATGGTCAACCTGATCACCGCCAGCGCGCGTACGAAGCGAACTCGAAGGCGATCACGACCGCCGACGAGATGCTCAAACCGCCGTCCAGACGAAGCGGCGTCGTGGAGTTCGCGAACCCCGCGGCGCTGCGCCCCGAAGGCGCGAACCGCTTCGTCGACACCGGCGCCGGCGGCGTGCGCGCCGCGACGAACACCACCGCGCTGCAAGGCACGCTGGAGAAGAGCAACGCCGACGTCATCCGCTCGATGGTCGATCTGATCGCCAACGAGCGCTGGTTCGACGCGAACGAAAAATCGATCCAAACCCAAGACGAGCGGTCGGCGAGCGATCACGGTCGTCGGCCGCACGAACGCTTAGGAGCGACCCCGACCATGATGAGAGCGCTGTACACCGCCGCGACGGGCATGCTCGCGCAGCAGTACAACATCGACACGATCAGCAACAACCTCGCGAACGTGAACACCACGGGGTTCCGCAAGAACTCCGCGCACTTCCAGGACCTGATCTATCAGAACCTGCGCGCGCCCGGTACGCCGGTCGGCCCGTCGGTCGTGCCCGTCGGTCAGGACGTCGGCCTCGGCGTGAAGATCGGCGCGTCGGAGAAGTCGTTCACGCAAGGCGTGCTGCAGCAGACCAGCAACCCGCTCGACATCGCGATCGAAGGCGAAGGGTTCTTCCAGGTGACGCAGCCCGACGGCACCGCCGCGTACACGCGCGACGGCTCGTTCAAGCGCGACGCGAACGGCTCGATCGTCACCGCCGACGGCTACTTCCTCAACCCGCAGATCACCATCCCGCAGAACGCGACGTCGGTGCAGATCGGGCAGGACGGCATCGTCACCGCGCTGATCCCCGGCCAGCAGACGCCGCAGCAGCTCGGCCAAATCCAGCTCGTGCGCTTCACCAACGCCGCGGGCCTCGCGCCGCAGGGCCGCAACTTGTTCATGCAGACCGGCGCGTCCGGCGCGCCGACGCTCACGCAGCCCGGTCTCAACGGCACGGGCACGCTGCAAGGCGGCTACCTCGAGCAGAGCAACGTCGCGGTCGTGGAAGAGATGGTCAACCTGATCACCGCCCAGCGCGCGTACGAAGCGAACTCCAAGGCGATCACGACCGCCGACGAGATGCTCCAAACCGCCGTCCAGACGAAACGCTGATGACCGATCGCGCCGCGCGCTCGCGTTCGTGATGGCATGATCTCTGCGCTCGTGCGCACAGCTGGTGTTCCGCGCGGCCGCGAAGCGGATGGTGCAGGTCGTCTCGCGGCGCGCGCATCGCGGGCGATCGCCGACAAGATCGCGCACGGGCTCGTCAACGGGCCCGACCGCTCGATCGCGCCGGCGTATGCGGTCGCCGATCAGAACCTTCCCGCCGGCGACGTGCAGCTCGCGCCCGCGGGTTCGCCGTTCGTCACGTCGACGTACGTCGGCGTGCCCGTCGCGATCCGCGTCGACGGCAAGCTCGCGCGCACGGTCGTCGCGGGCTATCGGGTCACGACGTACGTGCATACCGCCGTGGCCGCGCGTGACCTCGCGCCCGGCGCGGTGCTCGCCGAAGCCGATCTCGCGCTCGCGCGCGTCGCGTCGAACGGCCGCCCCGCGGTCGGCACCGACGTGCTCGTCGGGCCGCAAGCTCAACAGCGCCACCGTCAAAGGCGTGCCGCTCTACGTCGAGCAGACCGTCCCCGACACCGTCGTCAAGGCCGGTCAGGCCGCGATCCTCATGGTCCGCGACGGCCCCGTCGCGCTGACGGTCGACGTCGTCGCTCGCACGGGCGGCGCAGTCGGTGACACCGTGACCGTGTTCAACCCGCAGACCCAAAAAGCGATCGCCGCGGTGGTCACCGGACCGAACCGCGTCGAGCTCACCCTGCCCGGAGGCGAACGCTAACATGCGCGGTTTCCATTCCACGCCGCTCGCCGTCGCCGCGCTCGTCGCGGCATTGACCGTACCGGCGTTCGCCGACACGCTGTACCAAGCCGCGCCGCCGCCCGCCGGGCCGGGGCATCCGCTGCGCTTGGGCACCGATCACAAAGCCGCGCAAGTCGGCGACCTGCTGCAAGTGGTGTTCAACTTCAACGTCAACAGCACGAGCTCCGACGTCACCAACGTGAACAACAGCTACAACCTGGGCCTGGGCCAAGGGACGGGGCTCGCCAACGTGTCGCTGCTGCGCTTCGGCGCCGGCCTCAACGGCGGGCGGCAGACGCAGTCGAGCAAGACGCAGAGCGGCCAGAACACGTTCGTCAGCACGATGGAGGCGCAGGTCACCGACGTGCTGCCGTCCGGCGCGCTGCGCATCGCGGGCGACCAGGCGCTGATCGTCAACGGCCAGCGCCAGACGCTGCACATCACCGGCCTCGTGCGCCCCGAAGACATCGACAGCACCGACAGCGTCCTCTCGACGCGCGTCGCCAACGTCCAGGCCACCTTCAGCGGCAACTTCCAAGAGAAGAAAAAAGGCCTGATCCAAAAGATCCTGGACTTCCTGTTCTGACCGTGCCGATAACGATGATGATGAAGAAGACGGTCTCGGCCCTGGTCCTCGGCGCGCTCCTCGCGAGCGGCGTCGCGTTCGTCCCCGCGCCCGCGAGCGCGCAGCCCGTGCGGCTCAAGGACGTGTCGCGCGTGCAGGGCGTCACGGCCAACCAGCTCGTCGGCTACGGCCTAGTGATGGGGCTCGCGCAGACCGGCGACACCACGTCGGTGCTGTTCACCTCGAAGTCGATCCAGAACGTGCTGCAGTCGTTCGGCCTGACGACCACCTCGCAGGACGTGCGCACGCGCAACGTCGCCGCGGTGATCGTCACCGCGTCGCTGCCGGCGTTCGCGCACTCCGGCGACACGGTCGACGTGACCGTCTCCTCGATGGGTGACGCGACGAGCCTGCAAGGCGGCACGCTGGTCCTCACCGAGCTGCGCGCGGCGAACAACCTCGTGTACGCGACCGCGCAAGGCCCGCTGTCGGTCGGCGGTTTCTACGCGACCGATCAGAGCGGCCAGAACTCGATCGTGAAGAACCACGTGACCGCCGGGCGCATCCCACAGGGCGCGGTGCTCGCGCGCGACATGATCACGAACATCCAGCAGGACCAGGCGGGCTTCTCGTACGTGCTGACCGCGCCGGATTTCAAGACGGCCGCTCGCGTCGCGCAGGTGCTCAACGGCCGCTTCGGCGCCGGGACCGCGCGCGCGAACGACGCCGAGACCATTCGCGTGAACCTGCCGCCGCGCTACGCCGGCGACCCGGTGAACTTTCTCGCCGACGCCGGCGACCTGAGCGTCAATGCCGACGCGCTGGCGAAAGTCGTCGTCAACGAGCGCACCGGCACCGTGGTCATGGGCGGCGACATCACGCTGGCCGCCTGCGCGATCGCGCACGGCAACCTGTCGATCACGATCAGCACCGACAACAAGGTGATCCCGCCCGGGCCGTTCACCACCGGCTCGCCGCAGCTGCAGTCCAACACGCGCATCACGGCGACCGAGACCGGCCGGCACCTCGTCTACATCTCCGGCGCCGCGACGCTCGCGCAGGTCGTGCGCGCGCTCAACACCATCGGCGTGTCGCCGCGCGACCTCATCGCGATCATCCAGGCGCTGCGCGAGTCCGGCTCGCTGCAAGCCGACGTGCAGATCATCTGATGGCATTCGACAAGATCGCCGGCCCGTCACAGGCGCCGCTCACCAACGACCAGCAGGCCGCGCTCAAGAAGCTGCACCAGGCGGCGCAGCAGATGGAGTCGCTGTTCGTCGACATGCTGTTCAAGGAGATGCGCAAGAGCGCGCCGCCGGTGTCGCTCACGGGCAAGACGTCCAACGCCGAAGCGACCTTCAGCGACATGCTCGACGAGAAGCGCGCGGAAGCGCTGTCAACGTCGGGCTCGCTGGGGATTGGTAAAATTTTGGAACAGCAGTTGCGCGCGTCGGTGCTCGCCGAACCCGGCACCGCTGCCCGCGCACGCGTGCCCGGGGAGATCGGATCGTGATCGAGATCGCGCTCCGCTCGGTAGGACTAAAGTCCCTGGGACCGGCCGACGATACGCCTAGTAGCAAGGAAGCTACCGAAAGAGGCGTTCACAACCATGATCATCTCGCGGGCCGAGATCGCATCGGCGCTCTCCGCCTACAAGACGGTGAAACGGAAAAAGTCCACCGATGCAGCGGCATCGCTCGACACGACGGACTCGTTCGAGCGTTCCGACGCGGCATCGTCGCTGGTCGCCTATCATTCGGCTGCCGCCGAACCGTTCTACCGGCCCGCGCTGGTCGATCACTTGCGCCATCAGATCTCCGAGGGCCGGTACTTCGTGCCGACGGAAGAGATCGTCGAACGGCTGCTGGGACGCCTGTTGATCGCTGCCGCGTACTGAGCGGCGCTAACGCCCAATTCGCGCGCCCTCGGGGAACCGCGCCTCACGATAATGGTGAGCGCGCGTGCGTCGGGGGGCCCCACGCAGAGCGTGGGGGGCGCGGAGCCAGGGGCGGAGCGCCGTTCAAATGAGCGAGTGGCAGAAGTTCGGCGAGATCATCGCCGAGGAGTGCCGGCTCTTGAACGAGCTGGGTGCTGCCGCACTGGTGCTCACGGACGCGCTGGTCGCGAACGATCCGGATGCGATCGAGGCCGCGGAACGGCGCGTCGAGGCGCGCCGGGTGCTGCACGGCACCGCGTACGCGCAGCGCGTCGCGATGCAGCGGCGCGGCTTCGGCACGCTCACGCTCGCGCAGGTGTGCGCGTACGCGCCGCCCGCGCTGCGCCGCCCCTTCTACGGGATCGCGCACGAGCTCGAGACCAGCAGCATGGCGCTGAAAATGACCGTCTCGAACAACAAGTCGCTCATCCTCGCCGGGATGGAGCGGCTCGCGCGCACCGTCGCGGTGCTGCAGCGCGCCGGGACGGAGCAAACCGGAACCTACCGCCGTCGTGGCGTCGTACCGCCGCCTGACGGAAGCGTCATCGTGAGTCGCAGAGCATGAGTTTCTTCGGACTGAACGTCATCGGGAGCGCGGTCGACGCGTTTCAGCAAGCCGCCGATACGACGTCGAACAACATCGCGAACGTGAACACGCCCGGCGCGTCGCGCCAGGTCGTGAACTTGAGCGAGGCCGCGCCGATCACCGGCTCGCCCGGCTACGCCACCTGGAGCGGCCCGGGCACCAAGGGCGACGGCGTGCTGGTCGACTCGATCACGCGCATCCACATGGACTCCTACGACAGCCTGTTCCGCGGCGCATCCGCGTCGCAGAGCTACTTCGACGTGCAGCAGCAGCAGCTCTCGGCGATCCAGTCGTCGTTCGGCGAGCCTTCCAACGGCGTGAACAAAGCGTTCACCGACCTTCAGACCGCGATCTCGCAGCTCGCGTCGAATCCGGGCGGCACGTCGGAGCGCCAAGGCGTGATCTCGGCGTCGCAAGCGTTCGTGAGTGCGCTCAACCGCGTCGGCTCGGCGATCCAGACCTCGCAGTCGACCGTGCTCGGCCAGGCCGCGAACGTCGTCACGCAAGCCAACGCGCTCATCGACAAGATCGCCGCGCTCAACGGCCAGATCCGCGCGTCCAAAGCCGTCGGCGACAACCCGAACACGTACCAGGACCAGCGCGACCTGTACGTCGACCAGCTCTCGAAGCTGCTCTCGACGCAGACTGCGATTCAGGCGAACGGCTCGGCGCTGGTCACCGTCGGCGGCCGCGCGCTCGTCAACGACACGCAGGCGTACCACCTCGCGTCGCCGGTCGTCGGTACCGACGCATCGGGCAACGCGACGCTCGTGATCGGCCTGCAAGGCGATCCGAACCCGTCCAACCCCGTGCCGGTCGCGCTCGGCAGCGGCCAGCTCGCGGGCTACGTCGACGTCTACAACAAGAACCTCACGCCGTACGGCCGCCAGCTCGACGCGTTCGCAAACGCGGCGGCGACCGAGATCAACCGCGTCACGCAGGCCGGCTACGACCGCAACGGCAACCCGGGGATCGCGCTGCTGCAGCCGGTCATCGCCTCGCAGGCGATCACGGCGAGCAACATCCAAGTCGGCATCACCGATCCCGCGCAGATGGCCGCCGCGCTCGCCTCGACCGCCGCCGGCTCGCTGACCGCCGGGATGAACGCCGCGAACATGACGATCGACACCGCGAGCGCACTGGTCGGCAACGTGAACCTGGCGCACCCCGGCGCGGCGGGCCCGCCGACGACGGGTTCGCTCACCGTGCTGGTCGACGGCGCGGCGCAGACGTTCAACTACGACTTCAGCGCCGGCAACAACGCCGCGTCGGTCGATGCGTTCGTGACGAACTTCAACGCGGCGCAGCTCGGCGTCAGCGCGAAATTCGACGCGGTTGCGCAGAAGATCGTGTTCGCCCGCGACCCGAACAACACGGGCCCGGCGCACCGCGCGCTGCAAGGCGCGAACCCCACCACCCCGGACTTCACGATCACCGACTCCAACGCGGCCGCCGGCGGAAGCCAGGGCACGCCGACGCGCTCGCTGCTCGAGATGCTGGGCGCGACGGCGATCAGCGGCGTCAAGCAGGACGCGAGCAACGCGTTCGGCGCCGGCGACAACGGCGCCGCGAACGCGCTGCTCAAGCTGTTCACGAAGAACGTCGGCGCGCCGGCGTTGCAGACGACCGCGGGCAACCTGGCCGCGACCGTGCCGGGCGCGGTCACCGTGCCGGGTGCGTCGCTCCAAGCGTTCGCGCAGGTCGACGTGGGCCAGCTGCTGACGATCGACGCCGGGACTGCGAACCAGGAGAACGTCGTCGTCTCCGCGGTCAACCGCGTCACCGGCACGATCACGTTCACCGCGGCGAACGCGCACGGTATCAACTTCTCCGTTGCGACCGCGCCGGCGCAGACGCTGGGCGCGTATTACGGCGGCCTCGTCGGCCGGCTCGGCACCGACACGGCCAACGCGATCACCGGCAACGGCGCGCAGACGCAGCTCGCCGCGGGCATTGACAAAGTGCGCCAGGGCATCGCCGGCATCAACCTCGACGAAGAGACGCAGAACCTGATCCGGTACCAGAACTCCTACCAGGCGGCGGCGCGCACGATGAACGTGCTCGACACGCTCTTGCAGACCGCCATCGGCCTGCTCAAATAGAGGGATAGATGCGCATCGCAACTTCGACCATCTACGCGCAGCAGACCGCCGCGATCGACGACCAGCAGGCGCTGTACGCGCAGACCGGTCTCCAGCTCTCCACGGGACACCAGCTCAACGATCCGAGCGACGACCCGGCGCGCATCGCGCAAGATCTCTCCGTGCGCAGCGCGATCGACGCGAACGGCCAGCAGTCGAAGAACGTGCAAAGCGCGGTCTCGGAGCTGACGACGACGGACAGCGCGCTGAGCAGCCTCACCGCGGTGATGCAAAGCGCGCGCCAGCTCGCCATCCAAGGCTCGAGCGATTCGCTCACGTCACAGCAGCGCGCGGCGCTCGGCAGCCAGATCGATCAGCTGTTGCAGCAGGCCGTCGCGATCGGCAACACGTCGTACGCGGGCCGCTACGTGTTCGGCGGCACGACGTCGGGCGCGACCCCGCCCGTGCAGCAGCAGGGCAATCCCATCGCCGGCGTCAGCTTCGCGGGCAACGAGCAAGAGCAGGGGCAGCTGGTCTACAACGGCCAGGAGTTCGCCCTCTCGACCACGTTCCAAGCCGCGTTCAACTACCGATCGACGGACGGCTCGCCCGACGTGTTCCAGACGCTGATCTCATTGCGCGACACGCTGGTGAAGGGAACCGTCGTCGACCAGAGCGCCGCGGCGATCAACAAAGCGGGCGCGGTCGTGTACGGCCCGCAGGGTCTGCCGGCATCGCCCGCGCCGACCACGCTCGGCACGCCGAACGCGTTCGCCGTGACGCCGGCCGCCGACAGCACCGGCAACTTTTCGATCAACATCAACGGCTCGGTCAACGGCGTCCAGAGCATCGCCACCATCACGCTGGCGCCGGGCGCGGCGATCGACGACGGCGTCGCGCCGCCGCTGGGCACCAGCCTGGTCGCGAAAATCAACGCGGCGACCGCGACGACCGGCGTAACCGCGTCGTTCGATGCGAAGGCGCAGAGGGTCGTGCTCAGCGGCACGGGCAGCTTCTACGTGACCGACGTGCCGTCGGCCGGCGCGACGAACAGCGCGAACCTCACCAAGGTCCTGAACCTCGCGCCGCAGGCCGACTTCGTGCAAAACGTCTCCACGCAGCTGGGCGACATCGACCATGCGCTCAACGGCGTGCTGGGCGCTCGCTCGGTCATCGGCGCGCGGATCCAGGCGCTGGGGTCGATCTCGGATCAACTCCAGACCGCCGCGACCGATAATACGAAGGTGAAGTCCGGGATCGAGGACGTGAACGTCGCCGCGGCGGCCACGAAGCTCTCCGCGACACAGACGGCCCTGCAGGCCGCGTACTCGACGACCAATCGTCTCGAGTCCAAGACCCTCTTCGACTACTTGAGCTGAGGCAGTAACGAGCGTGACGGAAACCATCGTGGAGTTCGCCGACCGGGAGATCGCTCTCGACCTGCCGCGGTTCGGCGCGTGCACCTACCGCGAGTCCGAGGTGATCGCGTTCCCGTGGGGCCTCCCCGGCTTCGCGACGCTGCATCGCTTCGTCGCCCTGAGCCTCGCGGGCCAGGAGAAGTTCGTCTGGCTCCAGAGCCTGGACGATCTTTCGATCGCACTCCCGACGGCCGACCCGTGGCAGATCTTCGACGACTACGCCCCGCAGCTGCCGCCCTACGCCGTGAGCTCGCTGAACCTGGACCGCCCAGAGGACTTCGTGACCCTGTGCGTCGTCGTCGTATCGCCGGGCGCCGAGGAGATGACGATGAACCTCCTGGCGCCCGTGGTCGTCAACCTGCAGACCCGAACGGGCCGGCAGGTGACGCTGGAGACCGGCGGCTACTCGATCCGCACGCCGATCCCGCGCAAAGCTCCAAGTCCAGCGGGAGCGTAAGGCCGCTAGCAGGAAAGGCGCCCTCCGTGAAAGCCACGGAGGGCGTCCTCGTTGCTAGTCCTCAGCCGTAAGCTCAACCAAGCGATCATGATCGGTGATGACGTACGAATCGTCGTCGTCGCGGTCGATCGCGATACCGTCAAGCTGGGGATCGAAGCGCCGCGGACGATCCCGGTTCATCGCTCCGAGGTCTACGAAGAGATCCAGCGGACGAACCGCGCCGCGGCGGGCGAAACGGACACGCCGCCCGCCGAAGGAGCGAAGGTCGCCGACCTCGGCGGCAAGGGTCGCAAACCGACGGTTAAGGACTAAAGTCCTCCGCCGGTTTCGCCGACCGTTCAACACAGGGCGGGCCAGGACGCGCCCGTCTGACACACGTGTGATCATGGAGGAAACACATGCCGGGAATTGGTGGGCTTTCAATCGCCAACAATCTGTTGGCGAACAGCGCAGGCCTCAATCTCAATCGTAACCAGAACTCGCTCCACACGGCCGTAACGCGGCTGTCGAGCGGGCTTCGCATCAACACCGCGGCGGACGATCCGTCCGGTCTCGCGATCGCCGAGTCGCTGCAAGCGCAGGTCAACGGTTTCGACCAGGGCGCGCGCAACGTGCAGGACGCGACGAACGCGGCGCAAGTCGCCGAAGGCGCACTGCAAACCTCGACGGACATCCTGCAGCGCATTCGCACCCTCGCGGTCGAAGGCGCGTCGGACATCACGTCGACGGACGACCGCAAGAACTTGCAGGCTGAGGTCCAGCAGCTGCTGCTGGAAGTCAACCGCATCTCGCAGAACACGAACTTCAACGGACAGAATCTGCTCGACGGCTCGCACGCGGGCTTCCAGCAGCAGATCGACGTCAACGCTGTCGTCACGTCGAACTCCAACCTCGCGGCCGGCGGCACGCTCGTCGACGCGACGCAGATCTCGTACGTTTCGAACGCGTCGAACGCGACCGTTGCCGACGGCACGATCGAAGTCCAGGTCGCCCAGCTCAACTCGACGACCCAAGGCCTCATCGTCTCGTTCTACAACAGCTCCGCGAACTCGGTCTCCTCGCAGACCATCACGCTGGCTTCCGGCGTCGCCGCCGCAAACATCGCGGTGGACGGCGTGACGATCGGCTTCGGCGTGGCCGGTACCCTCGACGTCGGCGTCACGTCGTTCGTCAAGGTCAGCCAGTACGTCGCGGCTGCCTCGAACCCGAACGCTCCGGCGTTCAACTTCCAGTCGGGCGCGGCGGAAGGTGCGGTCATCCAGGTCGGCTTCATCAACACGTCGACCAACTCGCTCCGCATCGCCAACGTCAACCTGATCGGGCCGCCGAATGCCGGCGGTACGTACGCCAACGGCTCGCTCGCGTCGGAAGACTCGATCGGCCAGATCGACAACGCCCTGCAGAAGGTGCTCGCGCAGCGCGCACAGCTCGGCGCGACGATCGTCCGGCTCCAGGAAGACCAGAACAACGACAACGTCGCCTCGGTCAACCTCAAGGCGTCGGAGTCCGCGATCCGCGACCTCAACGTCGGCCAGGAGACCACCGAGTACACGAAGCTCCAGATCCTGGTGCAGGTCGGTACGTCGGTCCTCGCGCAGGCGAACCAGAACGCGCAGTCGGTCATCAGCCTGTTCAGGTAAGAGCGCTCTCAACGAGCGCTCTTACCCTCCCGCGGCTGCGCCGCGGTCCGAATAGGGAGAGGTTGAATGGAAAGAGGGTCCGCTCCGGCGGGCCCTCTCTCTTTTGTTCGCTCTTGACGAGCGAACGAAAAGCTCCCGTAGCGGCGGCGCCGCCCCGGTCCGAATAAGGAGGTTTGAGCGCTCTCGACGAGCGCTCGAAACCCTCCCGGGGCTTCGCCCCGGTCCGAATAAGGAAGTCTAAGCGGGCATCCGATACCGTAAGGGTGCCGTTAGAGATCGTCGACGACTACCGCGACAGCGCGTTCGCGCGGGCCCAGACCGGGCTGCTGTTCAACCTTCCCGTGCCGCCGCCGGAGCGCGAGCAGCTGCCCGCCGGCATCAGCTTGTGCATGATCGTGAAGAACGAGGAGCGCTTCCTCGCCGAGTGTCTGCGCAGCGTGTGCGACGTCGTCGACGAGATCAACGTCGTCGACACCGGCTCCACCGATCGCACGGTCGAGATCGCGCGCGAGTTCGGCGCGAACATCATCCATCGCGAGTGGCGCAACGACTTCGGCTGGGCGCGCAACGAGTCGCTCGCGCTCGCGACGCGGCGCTGGACGCTCGTGCTCGACGCGGACGAAGAGATCGCGCCCGAATCGCTCGCGCTGCTGCGCGCGCTGCGCGAGACGCCCGCCGGCATCACCGGCGTCTACGTGCGCATTCAAAACCTCGTCGACGACCAGTCGGGCGCCGCGTCGACGATGACGCACATCCTGCCGCGGCTGTTTCCGACCAAGCCGCGGCTGCGCTACCGCAACGTGATCCACGAGAGCGTCGTCGTCGACGGCACGGAGCACCTGCAGTCGGTCGTGTCGCCGATCGTCATCCGGCACAAGGGCTACACCGCCGCGATGATGGACGGCCGCGCGAAGACCGAGCGCAACCAGCCGCTGCTCGAGCGCGCGATCCGCGAAGCCGCGGACGACGCGTTCTCGTGGTTCAACTTCGGCATCTCCGCGATCGTCGCCGGCGACTACGAGGGCGGCATCGCCGCGCTCGAGCGCATGTTCGCGATGCCCGGGCCCGCAGCGCGCGTTCTTTCCGATCGGCTACGTCATGCTGGCCGACGCGTACGCCGAAGGCCGCGACGACGTCGAGAAAGGGATCGCGATCCTCGACGACGGCCTCGAGCGCACGCCCGACCACCCGAACATCCTGTTCATGCGCGGCTTCCTGCTGTCGCTGCTCGCGCGCTACGACGAGTCGCGCGCGTGGTACGAGAAGTCGATGGCCGGCGCGTTCCAGGCCGAGCAGCACTCGATGGTCGACGACGAGATCTGGATCTGGAAAGCGCCGCTGAACATCGCGACCACCTACGTCAAGGAAAGCCGCGTCGAGGAAGCGATCCCGTGGTTCGAGCGCGCCCAGGCGAACAAGCCGGACTCGCCCGTGCTGCGCGGTCTCGTCGCGAGCGCGTACGAGCGCGTCGGCCGCTACTACGATGCGGAGCGCATGTTCCGCGAAGCCGCCGAACGCGACGGCGACGCCGGTTTCATGACGTACGTGAACTACCTCATGCGCCGCCGGCGGTTCTTCGAGGCGTTCGACCGCGTGGAGCACCGGCGCGATGCGGTCGACGACCGCGCGTACGCCGCGCTGCTGATCTCGGCCGCGCAGACGACGCGCGACGAGCGGCTCGGCGACCCGGAACCGTACGCGCGCCGCGCGCTCGAGCTCGTGCCGGGCGACGGCCTCGCGCTGGGGCTGCTCGAGTCGCTCTACGCGTCGCGCGGCGAAACGGTCAATCTGGCCGCCTTGCGCGCCGCGGAGATGGACGCGGCGCTCGCGAGCCCGGCGGACTACTCGCGCCGCTCGCACCGGCTGCTCGAAGAGCAGCGGCTCGACGATGCGCTCGCCGTCGCGCGCGAAGGCTTGGCGCTCGCGCCGCACGACGGCGTGCTCGCGTACAACGCCGCGCTCGCCGCCGCGCGGCTGCGCCGCGACGACGAAGCGCTCGCGCACCTCGACGCGATCTCGCGCGACGACGCGCACGCGACGTCGTCGCTCGCCCTGCGCGCGGAGATCCAGCGGCGGGCCGGCGATCTCGACGCCGCCGTCGCCACGCTCGAACGCGTGCGCACGCTCGCCGCGCCCGACGAGACGGCGCTGCGCCACGCGACGCTCGGCCTCGCGACCGCGCTGCTCGAAGCCGGCCGGGTCGCCGACGCCGGGAAGCTCGCCGCGTTCGTTCTGAACTAGCGTTGCGCTTCGCGATCCTCGCCTCACCCGGCAGCGATCCCGGCGACGCGCGTGCGCGGGCGGCGTCGTTCGCCGCGGTCGACGGCGCGGCGGATGTCGCGACGGCCGCGCGCGCGGCGAGCGCGCCTTACGTGCTGCTGCTCGCGCCCGGCGCGCGTCCGCTGCCCGGTGCGTTCGGCGGTTTGAATTCCTCGCTCGGCGCGAACGCGGGCGTCGTCGGCGGCGCGACGCACGCCGGCGGGGCGCGCTCGTTCGGCTGGATGCTCGCGCCCGCGCCGTGCGGGCCGCTGCCGTTCGAGCTCGTGCCGGTCGTCGCGACGGCCGCCGAGGCGGGCGTGGACGCGCGCGTGCGCGGTGAAGTCGACGTCGTCGCGCCGGGGATGCTGCTCGCCGCGCGCGAGCTGCTGCTCGATCCGCTTCCCGACGACCCGGTCGCCGCGCTCGTCGAGCTGTGCGCGCGTGCACGCGCGAACGGCCGCGACGTCGTCTGCCGCACCGCGTTCGCTTGCGAAGCGCCTGCGCTCGACGCCGACGATCGAGGCCGGTTCGCCGCGCTGCGCGCGGTCGCCGAGCGCCGTCCCGAACTGACCGGGACACATCGGTTGCCGCGCGCGACGCGCCGCACGCACGCCGAGCGCGAAGTGCGGCTCGAAGGCGGGCGCCGGACGCACGTGCGCATCCCGCTGCCGCCGCTCACCGTACTGGTTCACGGCCCGGGCGCGGAGATCGCCGCACGTCGCGCGCGCGAGCTCGCGCCGGCCGTCGTCGCGCGCGCCGCCGGCGACGATCCGGCAGCCGCGTTGCGTGCGGAGCTGCGCGTGCGCGGCGATCGCTACGTGCTCGTGACGTCAGCCGCACGGCTGCCGGACCGCGACGCGTTCGACGCGCTCGTCGCCGCCGTCGAGTCCGCGCCGTTCGTCGCCGTGTCCGCACCCGACGCAGGCGCACTCGACGGAAGCTGCGTGCTGCTCGCGCTCGCACGCGTTCCGCAGCACCTTACGGCTGCCGGTGCGTCGCTCGCCGTCGCGATGCAGACGCTGATCGCCGGCGCCGCGGCGTTGCGCCGCGCCGTTCGCGCGCCCGGTTACGTGGCGCCGGAGATTCCGACACCGCCACGGCGGCGCGCGACGATCGTGTTCCTCGCATCGTCGCTTCCGGAGATCATGCGCGTGACGCTCGACGCCGTCGCGCCGGCCGTGCGCATCGACGACGAGCTCGTGGCGGTGTGCGCGTCGAACGCCGAAACGACGCGCCGCATCCTCGCGGCGTATCCGCAGCTGCACGTCGCGACCGACGAGTCCGATCCGCTGTTGTGCGACGCGGCGAACCGCGCCGTCGCGGCGGCTTCGCGCGAGCTCGTCGTCGTTGTCGCCGACGACGTGCTGCTGCCGGCCGGCGCGCTGGACCGCCTGCGCGATGCATTCACGCGCGTGCCGTCGCTCGGCGCGGTGTTTCCCGCGGTCCCCGGTGCGCCCGGCGGCGAAGGGATCCACGACGTGACCTACGCCGACCTCGCGCAACTGCACACGCTCGCCGAGCGGCGCGCGCGCGCGCTGTCCGGCCGGCTCGAGCCGATCGACGTGGCGGTCACGCCCGCGCTCGCCGTCACGCGCGAGGCGTTCGACGCCGTCGGCGGGATCGATCCGGCGTCCGGCCCGACGCGCCAAGGGATCGCGGACCTCGTGTTTCGCCTGCGCGCCGCCGGCTACGGTGTCGTGCGCTGCGACGACGCGCTCGCGCATCGCTTCGACCCCGCGCAGTCACGCAACCCGGCGGCGGCGGCCGGCGCGCACCAGACCGTCGTCGCGCCCGATCCCGCGGCGCTCGCGCGCGGCTTCGATCCTGCGCGGCGCGTTCCGTTCGTGCGGCTCGCCATCGCCCGGAGTACTCTCCGGCCGGCGTCGGGCGGGCCGGCGGCTGCGCATGCGATCGCCGTCCCCGTCGCCGATGTCGCCGAGCTCGAGCGTGCCGTCGGCTTCATCGTAGCCGCCGCGCGCGCGTTCGACGCGAACTCCCCCGTGCGGCTGCACGTCGTGCTCGACGGCGACGTGGCGCTTGCCGACGTCGTCACGCGCATCCGGCCCGTGCTCGCGGCGAGCGGCAAACCGATGGACGAAACCGTCGCGGTCCGCGTCGAGCGCGCCGCCGACCTCGCCGTTTGGCGCGCTGGGCTCGAGCCGGGCGCGCGCGTCGTCCTCGCGACCGGCCACGAGCGCGAGGCGCTGAGCGACCTCACCGTCGTACCGGCTGCCGAGCTGTGCGATCTGCTGGAGCCGGCGCTGCGGTGAGAACGCACCGCACGCACGAGATCATCGCGCCATGGAGCACCGCGCGCGCCGTGCTCGATCCTGCCCGGCTGGCGGCAGTGCGCATCGAACCGGTGCTGCGGCAACGCCGCCCCGCGTTCGCGCTCGACTTCTGCTTGATCGACGACGGCGGCGCGACGGTGATCCCGCTGGTCATCGTCGATCCGGCGGTCGTCGTCGAGCGCGATCGCGAGCCGCTGATCTTTCCGCACGGAACGCCGGGCGACGACGCGTTCGCGCATGCGCTGACCGCGCGCATCCTGCCGCATCTCGAACGGCTCGTGTTGTCCGGCGAAAATGTCGTCGAGCACGTCGTCACGTTCGCGCCCGCCCCCGGATTCGACGCGGCGCGCGCGGCCGGGTGCTTCGGCGCGGCGCCGCTGCGCGACGCGCTCGTTCGGCTCGCGCCGTACCGCTACGCGCGGCGCTTCGCGCGCGGGCGCAGCGTGCGCATCGACGCGCCCGACGCCGTCGGCGGCTGGGCGCTGCTGCGCGCCGCCGGTACGGTTGCGGTCGCCGCAGGGCGCCGCGACGGTGGCGCGCTCGCATGGTACGGCGACGCGCCGGTCGCGAACGACGCGCGAACCGACGTCGCGATCGTCGCGGCGGATGCCGACGCGCGTGGTGCGGCATGCGTGCTGCGGCTCGATCCGGGGTTTGATTTCGGGCCGGGTGCGCACGTCGTCCAGATCGTCGACCCGCTGCCGCTCGACGCCGGCATCGTGTTCGATCCGGCTGAAGGCTCGGTGCGCCGGTGGTTCGCCGTCGAGCGCGCTCCCGAGCCTGCGCCGCGAGCCGTCCCCGATCTGACGTACCGCGCGGCGGGCGGCTCGGCGGGACGGATCGCGGTGATTCTCGGCCGTTCGGATGCGCTGCGCCGCCCTTCCGCGGACACCGACGAAGCGCGCGCGCTCGTCGCGGCGTTCGGGGCCGAAGGTTTCGACGCGATCCTGGCGGAGTCGCCGGACGAGCTCGACGGCGCCGACTTGGTGCACCTGATCGGGACGCGAGAGGGCAGGCGCGCGCGACTGATCGTCGACGCCGCCCGGCGGCGCGGCGTCCCCGCAGCGGTGCACGCGCACGAAGAAGACGCGGCGCACGGTGGCTGGTGGGGCGCCGAAGTCACCCGCTACTGCTTCGAATACGGCGCCGACGAATACGATGTCGCGACGTATCTCGCGCTGCTCGCCAAGCGCGCGGTGAGCGTCGGCGACGCGCGCGCGGACGCGCCGTTCGCGCCCGGGGACGCCGCCCCCGATGACGCCGCGGCCGCGTTGCGCGACGCGTCCGTCGTCTTCGCGGCCACCGAAGAAGAAGCGGATGCGATCCGGCGCCGCACCGGCCGCCGCGGCGCGATCGTCGTGGTCCCGCCGGTCGCCTCGGCCGCCGCGGCGCAGCCGGTCGGATGCCTCACCGGCGCCGACGCCTTCATGCTGCTCCACGCGCCGATCGGCCCGGTCGCCAACGCGCTGCTCGTCGCCCGCTGCGCCGCGACCGCGGCGATCCCGCTGGTCGTCGCCGGCCCCGTGCAGGACGCGTCGTATCTCGCGCTGGTCCGCGAGTTCGGCGGGCCCGGCCTCGTCGTGCTGCCCGGTGAGCCGGCGCCCGGGATCGCGGCCGGCCTGCGCGCCGCCGCCGCCGTCATGGTCGACGCGAGCTGGGTCGGGGACGGCGGCTCGCGGCTCGCCGCAGCCGCGCTCGCCGGCGCGCGTCTCGCGCTCGCGGACCGCCGCCGATTCGACGCGCCGGGCGTCGCGCCGCACCGATTCGATCCCGCCGACGCCACGGCGCTGACGCGCGCGCTCGGCGAGGCGTGGGACGAGGCGCTGCGCGCCCCCGCGCGCCCGGCGCCGGAGACCGTCGCGGCGCTCGCACCGGGCACCGTCGTCCGCCGGATCGTGCGCGGTTACGCCGCGGTCGCGACCGCCGTCGCCTAAGGCGATGGCGCCGCGCGTCCGATACCATCACGAGGAGGACTCCGACGAACATGGACGTTCAGACGATCGATCAGATTCAAGCCGCGGCACCGGCCGTAGCCGCCGCACCGGCCGCTCCCGCGCCGGCCGCACCGCCGCAGCAACCGCCGCACGTTGCCGACGAGACGCTCCACCGAGCGCTCTCGCATCTGGTCGGCGGCGGGTCGAATGTGGCCGTGCAGTTCAAGGTCGTGCACGGCACCAATCAAATCGTGACGGTCTTCACCAACAAAGACACGGGCGAAGAGATTTCCCAGTTCCCGGCGGAATCGATGGTGCTCATCGCGCAGTTCTTCAACAAGCTCGCGGGCGCCGTCGTGGACCGGACCGCCTGACGTGAGCGGCATCGGTTCGACCGGCTCGTCCACGACGAGCAGCTCGACGCAGCTCGGGACCAACGTCCCGGCAGTTTCCTTTCCGGGGATCGCATCGGGGATCGACTACAACTCGATCATCCAGAAGTACACCGATCTCACGCTCGCGCAAGAGAAGCCGCTGGAGACGAAAGTCACCTCGCTGAACGCGCAGCAGGCGGAGCTCCTGAAGATCCACGATCTCGTCGCGAAGTTCCAGGACTCGTTCCTGGCGGTGAGCGATCCGGCGAACTTCACCGCGACGAGCCCGACGTCGTCGAACGGTTCCGCGATCGCCGCGTCGACGGTGGCCGGCGCCGTGGCGACGCCCGGCACGTACGTCATCAAGTCGGCGACGCTCGCGACCGCGACGCAGTTCACCAACGATCCCGCGGCCAACGGCACGTTCAGCTACAATACGGCGCTCGCGAACGCGGGCGCGTCGATCTCGCCGAACAACGGCCCGCCGGGCACCACGACGCCGGGCCAGATCACGATCAACGGCGCGGTGCTCAACTACGACGTGAACTCGACGACGCTGCAGAGCTTCGTCACGAACGCGGCGAACGTCGCGGCGCTCAACGCGGTCGGCGTGACGCTGAGCTACGATGCCGCCACGCAGAAGGTCACCGTCAGCTCGACGCAGCCGCTCACGCTCGGAAGCGCGACCGATCACGGTAACCTGCTGCAAGTCCTCAAGCTCGACACCGCCCAGATCACCTTCGGCGGCGGCACGTACACCGCGACGAGCACGTCGGCGGTCGGCGGGATCAACGTCGGCGCGACGCTGAACACCGCGAACAACGCCGGCTTCGCGACGGCCGTCACCGCCGGGCAGTTCTCGATCAACGGCGTCGCGTTCACCGTGGACCCGACGACGAACAACCTCAACAACCTGCTCCAGCATATCAACTCGTCGTCGGCGGGCGTCTTCGCCACCTACGACTCCGCGAACGACCGGGTGCTGCTCACCGCGAAGTCGAGCGGGCCGCAGGGGATCACGCTCGGCTCGTCCGGCGACACCTCGAACTTCTTGCAAGCGGTCGGGTTCTTGGCGAACGCGACGCAGCCCAACACGCTCAGCGCCGGCGCCGCGATCGCAGTCGGCAAAGCCGCGCACGTGCAGTACGTCGACAACGCGGGCACCACGCACGACGTCTACAGCAACTCCAACGACGTCACGACCGTGGTGCCGGGCGTCGATTTGAAGTTGCAGCAGGCCGTCGACGGCGTCGTCGTCGCGCCGGTGACGATCTCCGTCGCGCAGGACAGCACCGCGCTGCAAACCTCGATCAAGGCGTTCGTCACGGCGTACAACGCGGTGATCGACGAGATCAACAAGGCGACGCAGGCGCCCGTCGTCGGCACGACCACGGCGCAGAACGGCCAGACGCAGGCGCAGCAGCTCACCACCGGCGGAGTACTGTTCAACAACTCCGACATCACGGGGCTGCGCGACCGGATGGTCAACATCGTCACGTCGATGGGGAACACCGGCTCGTCGTCGTACAACTCGCTCGCGTCCGTCGGCCTGATGATCGACGCCTCGTTCACCGTGACGGCTGCCGCCGCGGGCAACACGCAGAACACGACCTCGCAGACCAGCGTCTCGCAGCAGACGTTCGCCGGCACCAGCGGCCGGCTTCAAGATCTCGACACCGCCAAGCTCGGCACCGCACTTGCAGCCAACGCGAACGCGGTCGCAAAGCTGTTCACCGGATCGAAGAGCCTCGTCGGTCAGCTCGGCTCGTACCTGACGACCGTCTCCGGCCTGTCGACGCAGCTCACCGGCGGCCTGGTGGGCAAGGTGCCGGCAACCTCACTGTTCGCGTCGCTGTCGAACCAGACCAGCGATCAGATCAGCTCGCTGCAGCAGCAGATCAAGCTCGTCACCGATCAGGCGAACTTGCAAGCCGATCGCCTGCGCGCGGAGTTCGTGAGCAGCGAAGGCGCGATCGCGGTGCTGCAATCCGAACAATCCTCGCTGGGCTCCCTCCTCGGATCGACGTCGAAGACAGGATAACGTGACCGTTTCCAACGCCAATCTGCGCTATCTCGAAGCGTCGATCAATTCCGCGAGCCCCGAAGAGCTCATCATCAAGGTGTACGACGCGCTGCTGCTGTTCGCGCGCCAAGCCATCGACGTGATGGACACGCGGCCGGCCGACGTTCAGGGGCGCCACGACCTGCTGCGCCGCGCGCAGCGGGCCTGCGCGCTCCTGATGGGCTCGCTCAAGCTCGACCTCGACAGCGAGATCCCCGGCAACCTGTTCCGCATCTACGAGTTCTGGCACCATCAGCTCGTCGCGGCGAACATGCAGGGTGACGCGACGAAGGTGCGCGAGCTGCTGCCGCTGATCGTCGGGATGCGCGAGACCTGGGTCGAGGCGATCAAGCGCTACCGCACGGAAGGCGCCGCGGGCGCGCAGCTCGGTGCAGCCGTCTGCTGACGCCGCGCGCGACGGCGTCGCGCGCACGATCGTCGCGCTGGAGCGCTCGTGCCTGGACGCCGACGCGGCGATCGTCGAACGGCGCTGGGACGACGTCGGTACGGCGTTTCGCGCCCAGGCGGCGCTGACCGACGACTTGGCGGCGTTGTTCGCGGCGGCACCGCTCGCGTCGCCGGCCAACGACGCGAAGGTCGCGCAGCGCGTACGCGGGATCGTGGCGTATCGCGACGACCAGCTCCGCCGTCTGCAAGGATATCACGCGGAGGTCGGCACGCGTCTGCAGTCGATCGGCCGCGTCAACGCGTTCGCGCGCACGCTGGGCAAGCAGGTGAACTCCGCGCGCCTCCTGGACGGACAGTACTAGCGCTTCATCCGAATGCGCCGCGCAGTGCGGTGACGAGCTTGCGGCCCGCTTCGTGCAGCGACGCGTCGGCTGCGATGAGCGGATCGTAGCGGCGGTCGACGGCGCGGCGCACCGTGACGCGCATCAGCCACGCGCCCGCGGCGACGCGATACGCTGCCAGCGCGTCGTCCGCGCGCACGATCGCGTCGGATTTGACGCCCTCGAGCGAACGCGGTGCGACGGCCAGCAGCACCTGCACGGCGCGCAGGAACACGTCGTCGAGATCGCGCCCGAGCACCGTGCGCAGCGCGCCGAGCTCGCGCTCGTCGAGCCGGGTCACGAGCAGCGGGAAATACTGCGGGAACGGTTCGTTCGGGACGGGCGCGAGGGCGCGGATCGTTTCGAGCGACTCGCGCGTGACGACGGGCGGCGGCGGCCGGTTCATGCGCGTCGCAACGAGCGCGCGGGGCACTGCCGCGGCGATCGAGCGCGCGAAGTCGCGGATGCCGAGCGCGTCACCCAGGGGCGTGTCGACCGCGGCGATCGACGACAGCAGCGCAAGCGCGCCGAGTCCGTGCGGAACGCTGCCGTCGAAGATGCGCTCGAGCGCGCGCACGTCGTCGTCGTCGAGCGTTCTCGCGAGAACGTACGGGTTTGCCGGTTCCGCTGACTGCTTCGCGCGCGGTGCCGCGCGTTTGCGCGCGCGCGGCGGCTTGGGCGCCGGCTCCGGTTCGGGCTCGGCGGTTGGAGCGACGACCGTCTCGTCG
Organism: Vulcanimicrobiota bacterium; assembly: GCA_963791645.1. Taxonomy (GTDB): domain Bacteria; phylum Vulcanimicrobiota; class Vulcanimicrobiia; order Vulcanimicrobiales; family Vulcanimicrobiaceae; genus Vulcanimicrobium. Next base: position 28,545 of record CAWBTJ010000050.1, read on the forward strand.
TCGACGACCGCTTCGGGCGCGGCGTGCTTCACGATCACGATCGCGGGCGGATACGGGCTTACGACGATTTGCGGTGCGACGCCGATTTCCGGTGCGATCGCGACTTCGGGCGTGACGACGGCTTCCGGAACGACGACGTCTTCGGCTTCCGGTATGATCACGACGTCCGGTACGACGACGGCTTCGGGAACGACGGCGACTTCCGGAACGATGACCGCTTCGGGAACCGCGACGACGTCCGGCGCGACGACGGCTTGCGGTGCGGTGACGACCGGCGCGGCGGGCTCATCGACCACCGTGTCGACCGCGTGCGCCGGCGCGGGTGCGGCAATTGCGGTCAGCGCTTCGTCCGTCTCGTCCGCTTCTAGTTCGAAGAACGGGCGCGGTGCGTCGTAGGCCGCGTGACCTGCGCGGCGGGTGAGCCGCAGCGCGGGCGCGGCGATCGCGGGCACGCCGGGGGCGGTCGCCTGGACGCTCACGTGAAGCGGTCCCGTGCCCGGCAGCACCCGCACCGCGAAGCGCACGCGCACGGCGTCGCCCGCGGCGATCGTGCCCACGCGCAGTCCTTCGCCGAGCAGCGCTTCGCTGTCGAGCGCGACATCGCCGCGCGCGAAGGAGCCATCCACCGGTTCGCACTCGGGCGGGAGGACGACGCGCAGCAGCACGTCGTCGGCGCGGATGTCGCCGTCGTCGTGGACGCTCGCGACGACCGTGACGACGGCGCCGGGGATCAGCTCGCGCTCGGGCCGCGCGTCGACCGCGACGCGCAGCATCGCGGCGCGGGGCCGCTGCGGCGCGTCGTCGTCGCCCAGGATCGACTCCGGGCCGAAGCGCACCGGCGTCGACGACGACGACGTTGCGGCGTGCGGCGCCAGCCCGAGCTCTTCACGGCGGCGCCGTTCGAGCAGCTGCGTGTCGGCGTCGCGGTCGAACAGGGCGTCGACGTCGACGTCGCGGCTCATCGCGCGCGGAACGCGGCCAGCCAGGGGAAGCGCCGCCGCCAAGCGGGCGTCGCGGGTTCTTCCGGCTTCGCCGGGTCGGCCGCCTTGGGCGGGCTCGGCGCCGCTTCGGCTGCCGCCGCCTCGACGGCCGCCGGCCGCTGCGCGGGCGACGGCACGGGCTGCACCGGGGCGGGTGCGGGGCGCGCGGGGACCGTGAGCCCGCGGGCCCGGGCCGCGGCCTCGGCGTCGGTCCGTGTCGCGCGCGGGCGGCCGTAGGCGGCAGCTTCGCGCAGCGTCGCGTGCGCGAGCGTCAGCAGCCGGCGCGGCGTTCCGCCGGCGGCCCCGACGACGACGTCGAGCGCGTCGTCGTCGAAGAGCGCGTTCGCGCCCGTCCCGGCGCCGGCGCGGGCGACGCGGTGCGCGATCATGGCGCGCGCCTCGGCGGCCTCGAGCGGCTCCAGCGCCGTCCACTCGTCGACCCGGTCGGCGAGGTTGCGGCGCGCCTCGATCCGCTCGCGCAGCTCCGTCTGGCCGAACAGGACGACATTGAGGAGCTTGCGCTGCGGCACGTCGTAGTTGAGCAGCAGCCGCAGCACCTCGAAGACCTCGTCGCTGGCGTTCTGCGCTTCGTCGACCAGCAGCGCGAGCGTGAGCCCGTCGAGCACGGCCGCGTCGTAGAGGTAGTTCTTGAGCGCGTTCTTCAGGGCGGCGGGCGAACGCGGTGGCAGCGCCAGGCCGAACGAGCGTGCGACGCCGAGCAAGAACTCCGTCTCGGTCGCGAACGACGGGTCCAGGATCTTCCCGAGGCGGACTTCGTCGCGGCCGAGCAGCTCGCGCTCGAGCTGGGCCATGAGGCTGGTCTTGCCGGTGCCGGGGTCGCCGACGACCGCCTGCAAGCCGCGCGACTCCAAGATGCCGCCGGCGAGGCGGTCGCGAGCGCGCATCAGCCCCGGCGTCGTCCGGTAGAAGTGCGGGTCCGCCGTGTCGAGGAACGGATCGCGCTCCAACCCGAAGTGCCGGTAATACGGGGTCATCCGGCGTCTTAGCTTCGGCGGCGCGGCTGGAAGCGGCCTTTCCCTAGCGCGAATGGGGCCGGGTGCCGATACCTATCGGGTGAAGGCGGTGATCCTGGCCGGCGGTCTCGGTACGCGAATCAGCGAGGAAACGTCGACCCGCCCGAAGCCGATGGTCGAGCTGGGCGGGCGCCCGGTGCTCTGGCACATCATGAAGACGTACTCGCATTACGGCATCAACGACTTCGTCGTGTGCTGCGGCTACAAGGGCTACGTGATCAAGGAGTTCTTCGCGAACTACGCGCTGCACGCGTCGGACGTGACGTTCGACATGCGCGAGCGCTCGATGCGCGTGCACAACAGCGCGTGCGAGCCGTGGACCGTGACGCTGGTCGACACCGGCGACGACACGATGACCGGCGGCCGCCTCAAGCGCGTGCGGCGCTATCTGGGCGACGAGCCGTTCTGCTTCACGTACGGCGACGGTCTGTCCGACGTCGACGTGCGCGCGGTGATCGATCACCACGCCGCGTCCGGTGCGCTCGCGACGATGACGGCGGTGCAGCCGCCCGGGCGCTTCGGCGCGGTGCGGCTGGAAGAGCAGAAGATCGTCGCGTTCGACGAAAAGCCGCAAGGTGACGGCGCGTGGATCAACGGCGGCTACTTCGTGTTGTCGCCCGGCGTGTTCGACTACATCGGGACGGACCAAACCGTGTGGGAGCGCGAACCCCTCGAGCAGCTCGCGGCCGACGGCAAATTGTCCGCGTTCGTGCACCGCGGGTTCTGGCAGCCGATGGACACGCTGCGCGACAAGACGATGCTCGAAGAGTCGTGGGCCAGCGGCGCGGCGCCGTGGAAGGTGTGGGCGTGAACGTCGCGGAGCGTTATCCGCTGATCAGCATCCTGATCCCGAACTACAACTACGTGAAGTACGTCGCGACCGCCGTCGACAGCGCGCTCGCGCAGACGTACCAGAACATCGAGGTCGTGGTCTCCGACAACTGCTCGACCGACGGTGCGTGGGAGCTGCTCAACGAGCGGTACGGCGACGACCCGCGCGTGCGGCTGCACCAGAACGAGCAGAACATCGGGATGGCGCGCAACTTCGACCGGCTGATGGAGCTCGCGCGCGGGCGCTACGTGATGTGCCTGTCGTCCGACGACTTCTTGTTCCCGCCGCACCTGGCAAGGCTCGCGGAACGTTTCGAGGCCGAGCCCGAGCTCGACGTCGTGTACTGCAACGCGTACTTCGCGCACGAGGACGGCACGGTCTACGCGACGCGCGCGATGGCGGGGCAGTTCCCCGTCGATTTCACGGACGCGCGCGACGAGCTCGTCGAAGAGTTCACCACCGTGTGCCCGGTGTGCTTTCCGTGCGCGCTGTTCAAGCGCGAAGTGCTGCTCGAGCCCGGCATCTGCGGCGATCCCGCCAACGGCCAGGACGCGCGCGACTGGGAGCTGATCATCCGGCTCGCGCTCGCGAACAAGCGATTCGCGTACATCGCGCAGCCCAGCATGGCGATCCGGCTGCACGCCGACCAGTTCAGCGGCGACGCGTACCACCGCTCCGGCCGCAACGTCCTCGATTACGCGTCGTACGTCGAGCGCTACATGGACCATCCGGAGTTCGTGCGCCGCATGCGCGGCCGCGAAGCGGGCGTCGCGCGGCTGCTGAACACGCTCGTCGCGCAGGCGCCGTCGCTCAACGGCGGCGTCTCGCCGTTCGATGCGGCGCAGTTGGCGCGGTTCGCCGCGCTCGAGCAGGCGCTGCATGCGCGCGCCGCCGTCTACGAGCCCGCGCGCGTGCGCGAGTCGCGCGTGAGCGTCGTCGTGGAAACCGCCGGTGCGCCGCGCCCGCTGCTGCGCGCGCTCGACTCGCTGAGCGCGCAGCGCTACGGCGCGTGGGAAGCCGTCGTCGTCGACCACGGCTCGATCCCCGTCGAGGCGATGCTGCGCGCGCACCCCGCGTGGGAGCGGATCGCGTACGTGCGGCTTCCCACTACGCACACGGCCGGCGCCGCGCGCAACCTCGCGCTGCGGATGATCCGCGGCGAGTACGTCGCGTTTCTCGATCCCGACGACTCGTTTTCACCCGACCACCTCGAGCACGCGGTCGCGGAGATCGCGCGGATGGGCGCGATGGTCTCGCTGGCCACGTCGCGGCTCGTGCTGGAGCGGACCAACGGCGCCGCGAGCACGTCGGAACCGCTCGGCGAGTCCGCGCCGTTCGGCGGCGACGAAAGCGACGTCGCGCGGCTGGACGTCGCGCACGCCATCCCGCTCGGCGCGCTGGTCCTCTACCGCGGCCTGCTCGACCGGATCGGCGGCTTCAACGACAGCGTGCCGATCCTCGCCGACTGGGATTTCACGCTGCGCCTCGCGCGCGCGGCGCGCTTCGCACCGACCGGCGCGAGCACGCTCGGTGTCACCGCGCGGCTGAACCTGACCGCGCAGCGGCTCGGGACGGCGCTCGCGCACTATCCGGCCGTACTGGACGCGCTCTACGCCGCGCACCCCGCCGACGCGCGCGTCGCCGAGTTGCGCGCGCGCCATCGCGACGTCGTCGTGAGCGCCCTTGCCGCCGCGCCGGACTGGCTACGCGAACCGCGCGGTGTCGCGGAGTTCATGGACGCGCTCGGCGGACGCGCGCCCTCGCCGCTGCGCGCGACTCAGCCCGCGTAAGCGTCGAGGTCGCGAGCGACCAGCACCTCGACGCGTTCGCCCGCGCGAAAGCCGCCGTACCACGCCGCGGCCGCGTCGATCGCTTCGAGCGTCGCCAGGCGCGGCGCCCAGCCGAGCTCGTCGCGCGCGCGCGTGCTGTCCACGTTCAGCACGGCGGTCTCGTGCTCGCCGCTCGGTTCGACGACGATCGCATGATCGGCGCGCGCGCCGAACGCGCGCATGAAGCGTTCGACGACCGCTTCGACGGTGAGGCCGTTCTGCGCGGGGCCGAAGTTGTACGCGCCGCGCGCGGCGCGGCCGCCGGCGAGCGCTTCGGCCAGCGCGAGATAGCCGTGAAGCGGATCGAGCACGTGCTGCCACGGGCGCACCGCGTCCGGCCGCCGCAGGGTCAGCGGCGTTGCGTCGCTGACGGCGCGAAATGCGTCGGGGAGGAGCCGGTCCGGCGCGAAGTCGCCGCCGCCGATCACGTTGCCGGCGCGCGCCGTCGCGACGCGCGGTGCGCCGGGACGTGAGAAGAACGCGCTGCGATAGGTCGCGACGACGAGCTCCGCCGCCGCTTTGCTGCCCGCGTACGGGTCGGCGCCGCCGAGCGGCGCGTCTTCGGCATAGCCGCCCGGCTGAGGGTCGTCCGCGTACACTTTGTCGCTCGTGACGACGACGACGTTCTCGACGGTGCTCCGGCGCACGGCGTCGAGCACGTGCACCGTCCCCATCACGTTGGTCGCGTACGTTTCGACCGGCTCGGCGTAGCCGCGCCGCACCAGCGGCTGCGCGGCGAGGTGCAAGATCGTCTGCGGCCGCAGTTCCGCGATCGCCGCGGCGACGCGCTCCGCGTCGCGCACGTCGACGATCCGCTCCTCGACGTCCTTCGCGAACGGCGCGAGCGCCCACAGGCTGGGCGTCGTGTCCGGCGGCAGCGCGAGCCCGGCGACGGCCGCGCCGCGCCGCAGCAGCAGCGCGCAAAGCCAGGCGCCCTTGAAGCCCGTGTGCCCGGTGACGAGGACCCGGCGGCCGCGCCAGAAACCGCTCTGTCCGATGGACGTCATCTCGACCTCTCTCGACGGGCTCTGGAAAATCTCCCTGCGCCCGGCGCGTGACGAGCGCGGCTGGTTCGTGCGCACGTACGACGCCGCGGCGTTCGCGGCGCTGGGGCTGGTGACGTCATGGCCCGAGCACGGCGAGGCGTACAACGCGCGCGCGGGCACGGTGCGCGGCCTGCACGTCGTGCGCGCGCCGCACGGCGAGGCGAAGCTGATCCGCTGCACGCGCGGCGCGGTGTACGACGTGCTGGTCGACGTGCGCCCCGATTCCCCGACGCATGGCCGCTGGGAGGCGTTCGAGCTGCACGAGGACGACGCGACCGCGCTCTACGCGGCGCCGGGTTTTGCCCACGGATATCAGACGCTGCGCGACGATTCGGCGCTGCACTATTTGATCTCGACGCCGTACGATGCCGGCGCCGCCGCCGGATACCGGTACGACAGCGCGCATCTCGCGATCCCGTGGCCGCTGGAGCCCAGCGTCATCTCGCCTCGTGATCGCGCGCTGCCGCCGTTCGAGCCGTCACCCGTCGATGCGTAGCGTGGGGATCGCGAGCACGAACCGGCCGCCCCAGTCACGCACGTCCGCGAGCTCGGCGCGGATCTCGGCCTCGACGTTCCACGGAAAGATCACGACGTAGTCGGGCCGGTCCGCGCGGATGCGGTCCGGCGCGACGATCGGCACGCGCACGCCCGGGATGGCGTGTCCCTGCTTGTGCGGGCTCTTGTCGGCCACGTACGGCATCAGGTCGGCGCGCACGCCGGCGTAGTTCAGCAGCGTCGTCGCCTTCGCGGCCGCGCCGTAGCCGGCGACCCGTTCTCCACGCCGTTTCGCATCGAGCAGAAACGCGACGAAGTCGTCTTTGATCCGCGCGACGCGCGCGCCGAACGCGGTGTACGTCATCAGGCGCTCGAGCCCGGCTTCACGCTCTGCCGCGACGATCGCCGCGACGCTCGCGTCGACCGCGCGCGCGCCGTGCGGCGCGACGAACACGCGCAACGAGCCGCCGTGCGTCGGCAGCTCCGTCACTTCGACGATCTCCAAGCCGTGCCGCGCGAACAGCGGGCTCAGCGCAACGAGCGAGAGGTAGGAGAAATGCTCGTGGTAGACGGTGTCGAACTGCATGCCCGCCATCGTGCGCAGCAGGTGCGGGAACTCGAACGTCGCGAGCCCGTCGGGCGCGAGCAGCGCCGCGAAACCGCCGACGAAGTCGTTGAGATCCGGCACGTGCGCGAGCACGTTGTTCGCCACGATCAGGTGCGCGGAGCCGAACTCCGCGCGCACGCGCTGCCCCAGCGCGACGCCGAAGAACTCGTCGATCGTCGGCACGCCCGCTTGCCGCGCGACGGCGGCGACATTGCTCGCCGGCTCGATGCCGAGCACCGTGACGCCGCGCGCGACGAAGTGGCGCAGCAGGTATCCGTCGTTGCTCGCCACCTCGACCACGCGCGATCCCGCGCCGATCCCCCGCCGGGCCATCTCGTCGGTATACGCTTGCGCGTGCGCGAGCCACGTCGTGGAGTACGACGAGAAGTAGCGGTAGTCGCGGAACAGCTCCTCGGGCGAGGCGAACACGTCGAGCTGCACGAGCCAGCACGCGTCGCACACGTACGCGTGCAGCGGGTAGAACGTCTCGCCGCGGCCCAGCGCGCTCGGCGGCGTCAGCGCGTTCGACGGGGGCGAGAGCCCGAGGTCGACGACGTCTGCCGTCAGGCCGTGGCCGCACGAGCGGCAGCAGAGCCGTTCGATCGCGATCGTGCCGTTCACCGGGCTAGGCGAAGAAGCCGCACACGCCGTCGATCACGCGCTCGATCGACCGCTCCGGCATCAGCGAGTGCAGCGGCAGCGTGAGAACCTCGTCGACGGCGCGCTCGGTCACCGGCAGCGGCGCGCGGCGCGCGCCGGCGAAGTACGTGTGGCGGTGGACCGGCACGAAGTGGATCCCCGCGTCGACGCCGCGCGCGGCGAGGTGCTCGATCAGCGCCTCGCGCCGGCCGGCCGGGACGCGCACGCTGTAGATGAACGGCGAGACATCCGCGTAGCTGCGCCGCAGCACGCGCACGCCGGGCAGCCCGTCGAACGCGGCGGAGTACCGCTCGCACACCGCCCGGCGGCTCGCGATGAACTCGTCGATCCGCTTGATCTGCGACACGCCCACGCTCGCCATGATGTTGGTGAGGTGGTAGCGGAAGCCTTCGGACACGACGTCGTAGTCCCAGGCGCGCTTGTTCTGATAGCGCAGCGTCGTGTCTTTGTCGACGCCGAGCAGGCGCAGGTGCTGCAGCCGCTCGACCTCGTCGCGGTCGGGCGTCACGACGCAGCCGCCGTCGATCGACGTGATGATCTTGACCGGGTCGAAGCTGAAGAACTGCACGTCGCCGCCGCTCCCGATCTTCGCGCCGTCGACGGTCGAGCCGAACGCGTGGCAGGCGTCTTCGATCACGCGCAAGCCGTGCCGCTTCGCGAGCGCGTACACGTCGTCGATCGCGCACGGAATGCCGGCGAAGTGCAGCGGGATGATCGCTTTCGTGCGCGGCCCGATCAGGGACTCGGCCGACGCGACATCGAGGCCGAGATCGTCCTCGCGCACGTCGCACATCACGACCTCGGCGCCCGTCGCGCGGATCGCCTGGTGGTCGGCGACGTAGTTGAACGACGGCGTGATCACCTCGTCGCCGGGCCCGACGCCGGCGGCGAGCAGCGCGATGTGGAGCGCCGACGTGCCGGTGTTCGTGCAGACGACGTACCTGTCTCGGAGACCGAGATAGCAGGCGATCCGTTCCTCGAACTCTTTGGTCGTCGCACCCATGCCGAGCCAGCCCACGTCGAGCGCGTCGGTGAGGTGCTTGAGGGTGTCGACGCCGACGTACGGGACGAAGACGGGGACTCGCGCGTCCGACGACGCCGGCGTGACCGGCGGGCGGTCGAGGACGTTCATGCTATTGTTCGAGGCCTCCGTTGACGAATACCATATCGGTGAACGAGATGGCGAGCTTGAGCGCGCCGGGAGCCGCCCCGGGCTGCGATCCGCACGATCCGAAGGACGGCGCGCTGCTGCGAAGGATGGGCGACGACCCCGAGGTACGGGCGGCGTGGAAGCGTGCGTTCGACCTCATCGCACCCTATCGCTACGCCTACAACTGGTCCTGGCTCGGCCGTCCCGCGATCCAGTTTCCGCAAGACATGGTCGCGCTGCAAGAGATCATCTGGCGCACGCGTCCCGACGTGATCGTCGAAACGGGCATCGCCCACGGCGGGTCGCTCGTCTTCTCGGCTTCGATGCTGGCGCTGCTCGGCGGCGAGCGCGAGGCGATCGGGATCGACATCGACGTCCGCCCGCACAACCGCGAGGCAATCGAGGCGCATCCCTTGGCCTCGCGCATCTCGATGTTCGAAGGCTCGTCGGTCGACGCGGCGCTCGCGTCGCGCGTGTACGCACGCGTCGCCGGCCGCAGCGCGATGGTCGTGCTGGATTCGAACCACACCGCCGACCACGTCGCGCGCGAGCTCGCGCTGTACGCGCCGCTGGTGCGCGCGGGATTCTTTCTGGTCGTGATGGACACGGCGGTCGAGTACGCCGACCCGGCCTCGATCGTCGATCGCCCGTGGGGGCCCGGCAACAACCCGATGACGGCCGTCGACGCGTTCCTCGAACGCGAGCCGCGCTTCGTTGTCGACGAAGAGTACGACGCGAAGCTGCTGTTCACGGTCGCGCCGCGCGGCTACCTCCGCGCGACGAGGGATCCCGAGCCGACGTGACGGTCTGCCGGCGGCCGCGCGAGGAAGACGTCCCCGCGCTCGCTGCGTTGCGCAACGATCTGCCGACGCAGTACGCGCTCCTGGCGTCGCCCACGCCGAACAGCGACGACGACGTGCGCGCGTGGATCGCGCGCCGTACCGGCGACCGCGCGGCGCTCTTCTACGTCGTCGCCGATGCGGCCGGCGACGCCGTCGGGTTCACGCAGATCATCGCGATCGACGAGCGCAGCCGGCACGGCATGTTCGGCATCGCGATCGGGGACGGGCACCGCGGCCGCGGTCACGGGCGCGCCGCGCTCGCGCACGTGCTCGATCTCGCGCGCGCCGACGGGCGGCTCGACAAGCTCGTGCTGCACGTCGCCGCCGACAACACCGCGGCGCGCGGGCTGTACGCCTCGGCCGGTTTTCACGACGTGGGCGTGCACCGCAGGCACTACCACGCCCCGGACGGCTGGCACGACGTCGCCGTGATGGAGCGGTTTCTCGCGTGAAGACGGTCGTGGTGCTGCAGCCGCAGTTCTTTCCGTGGCGCGGCGTGTTCGAGCAGATCCGGCTGGCGGACGAGTTCGTGCACCTCGACGATGCGCAGTTTCAGAAGGGCGGCTTCACCAACCGCGTCCAGCTCAAGACGGCGAACGGTCCGCTGTGGCTGACGGTCCCGGTGAGCCGGCACGGAAAGCTCCCGCTGATCGCCGACGTGGAGATCGACTACACGAGCGACTGGCGCCACAAGCATCTGCGCACGTTCGCGATGAGCTTCGCGCGCGCGCCGTTTGCTTCGCTCGCGGAGCGCATCGTCGCCGACGTGTACGCGGAGCGGCCGCGGACGATCGCCGAGCTCGACATCGCGGCGCTCGAACGCTGCTGCGCGGAGCTCGGCTCTGCGCCCGTCGTTCACGCGCGCCTCCGCGACCCCGGTCGCGGGCGCGAAGACGGACCGGCTCGTCGCACTGCTCGTGCCGCGCGGCACGACCACGTACGTCACGGGCCGCGGCGCGCTCGATTATCTGGACGAGCCGAAGTTGGTGGCGGCGGGGATCGAGGTGCGCGTGATGCAGTACGCGCGCCGTCCGTACCGCCAGCTCCACGGCGCGTTCGACCCGCACGTGTCGATCCTGGACACGCTCGCAAACCTCGGGCCCGACGCCGCGGCCGCGCTCGATTCTCCCGCGATACCGTGGCAAGAAGCAGTGGCGGTGCACGGCGCGCAGGCGGTCCTCGCGTGACGATCGAGCCGAGCGCGACCGCCGCGCTGCGCGATGCGTTCGAGCGCGACGGGTTCGTCGTGCTGCGGCAGTGGCTCGACGTCGAGCGCGAGCTCGCGCCGCTGCAGCGCGAGCTCGGCATGCTGATCGAGCATGCGGCGCGCACGTTCGGCGTGCGCTACGACGTGCCGGACGATCCGGCCGAGTTCGACCGCGGCTATCTCGAGCTCGTCGCGGCGCAGCCGGAGATCCAGCCGCTCGTGTACGACATGGCGAAGAATCTCGTCGCGTTCCAGCGCTTGATCGTCAGCGAACGGCTCGCCGGACTCTTTCGCGCGCTGCGCGGAACCGATCTCGCCGGGACCGCGCCGGGATCGAACGGCGTGCGCATCGACCGTCCCGGCGACGACCGCCGGCTCGCGCCGTGGCATCAGGAGTTTCAATACCAGTTCCGCAGCCTCGACGGCGTGACGTTCTGGATGCCGCTCGTGCCGGTGGTGCCGGAGATGGGTCCGGTCGTGCTCGCGCGCGGCTCGCACCGCGGCGGCGTCGAGCCGCTCGTCGACACGTCCGGCAACGGCGAAGCCGAGATGGCGAACGGCGCGTACGGCGCGCTACGGCTGGGCGACGAGGCGACGATCCCGGAGCGCTACGAGCTCTGCGCGCCGGTGTCCGGCCCGGGCGACCTGTTCGCGTTCGACTTCCTCACGCTGCACGCGTCGGGCGCGAACGTCGGCACGCGCGCGCGGTGGACGGTGCAGATCCGGTACTTCAACTTCAGCGACGCGTACGGCGCGCGCATCCGCTGGATGGGCGGCCTCAAGCACGGCACCACGCTGGCGGGCGCGAACGCGCTGCTCGCCCAGGCGCGCGCGGCGGCGCTCGGCCGGTGAGCAGCGTCGTGACGGCCGTCGCCTGCGTCGTGTGCGGGACGCGCAGCGGCGAGCCCGCCTACCGCCATGACGGTGCGATGTCCATCTCGTCGACGGCGCGCGCGATCGCCGCGCCGACGATCGTCTACGTGTGCGAAGTGTGCGGGCACGTGCAGACGCCGCCGCTCGACGACATCGGCGGCTACTACGACACCGCGTACAACGTGCACCTCGAGAGCGACGACGCCGACGATCTGTACGCAATGCGCGACGGCGTGCCGCTGTATCGCGCGCAGCACCAGGCGAACGTCGCGCTCGAGAAGCTGGCGCTGCCGCCCGGCGCATCGGTGCTCGACTACGGCTGCGGCAAAGCGATGTCGCTGCGCGCGCTGCTCGCGGCGCGCCCCGACCTCGACGGCGCCGTGTTCGACGTGAGCGACGCGTACCGCGCCGCGTGGGACGCGTTCGTCCCGCGCGCCAACCAGGCCGCCTACGCGCCGCCGCCGGAATGGTCGGGGCGTTTCGACGCCGTGCTCTCGTTCTTCGCGCTCGAGCACGTCGGGGACCCGCGCGGTTTTCTGACGACGATCCGCGCATTGCTGCGGCCCGGCGGCACGCTCCATTTGACGGTGCCGAACGTGCGCCGCAACGCCGGCGACTTCATCGTCGTCGACCACGTCAACCACTTCATGCCGAGCTCGCTGCGCCGCGCGCTCTCGGACGCGGGCTTCACCGACGTACGCATCGACGAGGAGGCGCACGACGCCGCGTACGTCGTCGACGCGCGGCGCGGCGTTGCGCCGGCCGACGTGGCGGCGCATGCCGGCGTCGTCGCGTACGTCGCCGAGGCGCGGCGGTTCGCGGGCTTCTGGTCGACGGCGAACGACGCGGTCGCGTCGTTCGAGCGCGAGCAGGGGCTGGGCCGCAAGAGCGCGATCTACGGCAGCGGCTTTTACGGCGTGTTCATCGCGAGCCGGCTGGCCGACCGTTCGAACCTCGCCTACTTCCTCGACCGCAACCCGCACCAGCAAGCCAAGCGCATCTTCGACCGGCCCGTGCTTGCGCCCGGTGCGATCGAGGACGACGTCGACGTGGTGTACGTGGGCCTCAACCCGGCCCAGGCTGCCCGGATCGCCGCCGGGGTCGCCCCGCTCCACAGGCGCAAGCGGGCATTCTTTTTCATCTGACCGCCCTTCCCCCGGACGCGACGGCCTGGTATAGTGCTAAGGTTGCCCAGGATTCCCGGGCACGATTTCAGCCGCCCGGAGGGCGGCGGTGCATGCGTCCACCACGGCGCCAAGGACGGCGGCCACGGACTCAGAGAGGCTCGTAGTTCACCATGGCATCAGGCGTCACCATGCGCGCTCTTCTTGAGGCGGGGGTCCATTTCGGACACCAGACCCGCCGCTGGAATCCGAAGATGAAACCGTACATCTTCCAAGAGCGAAACGGTATCTACATCATCGACCTGTCGAAAACGTTGGCGATGCTCAACGACGTGTTCGACGCGGTCAAGGAAATGTCGCGTCAGGGCCGCGTCGTGCTGTTCGTCGGCACGAAGAAGCAGGCTCAGGACGTCGTGCGTGAAGAGGCCGAGCGCGCCGGCACGTTCTTCGTCAACCAGCGCTGGCTGGGCGGCACGCTCACCAACTTCGCGACGATCCAAAAGCGCATCTCGCGCCTGCGCGAGCTCGAGGGCATGCGCCAGCAAGGCACGTTCGATCTGCTTCCGAAAAAAGAAGTGGCGCGGCTGACCGACGAGCTGGAGAAGCTCGAGAAATTCCTCGGCGGCATCAAGGACATGCACCGCCTTCCGGACGCGATCTTCATCGTCGACCCGAAGAAGGAACGCATCGCCGTCGCCGAGGCCAAGAAGCTCAACATCCCGATCATCGCGGTCATCGACACCAACTGCGATCCCGACGAGATCAACTACGCGGTGCCGGGCAACGACGACGCGATCCGCAGCGTGCGGCTGATGGTGTCCACCATCGCCAACGCGATCGTCGAAGGCAAGACCGAGACCGAGTCCGCGTACGACGCGGCCGACTACGACCAGCAATACACCGAGCTCGCGCCCGAACCGGCGGCGGCCGGAGTCTGAGCGAGAGAACGACTTGAGCACCACCGCTGAGTACAAACCCACCGCCGACGAGATCAAGAAGCTCCGCGACGAGACGGGCGCCGGGATCTCCGACGTCCGCAACGCGCTGATCTGGGCGCAAGGCGACCCCGAGCGCGCGAAAGCGCGTCTCAACGAAACCGGTCACGCGAAGGCCGAGAAGAAAGCCGAACGGGCCGCGAACGAAGGCCTCGTCGGTTCGTACATCCACGCCGGCGGCAAGATCGGCGTGCTCGTCGAGATCAACTGCGAGACCGACTTCGTCGCGCGCAACGAGCGCTTCAAAGAGCTCGTGCGCGACGTCGCGATGCACGTCGCAGCGATGTCGCCGAAGTACCTCGACCGCGAGGCCGTTCCGGCCGACGAGCTGGCCGAGGTCAAGGCCGAGCTCGAGAAGACGCTGCCCGCCGGCAAGTCTCCCGAGGTCGTCGAGAAGATTCTGTCGGGCAAGCTCAACAAATGGTACGAGGAGCACGCCCTGCTCGAGCAGCCGTTCGTCAAGGACGACGCGCAGTCGGTCGGCGAGCTCGTCGCCGGCGTCTCCGGCGTGCTCGGCGAGAAAATTCGCATCCGCCGCTACATGAAGTTCGCCCTCGGCGAAGAGTAGTCTCCCGGAGAGGAAAACCGTGCCGAAACCCGCCTACGAACGCGTTCTCCTGAAGTTGTCCGGTGAAGCGTTCGCCGGGCGGGGCGGGAACGTCGACGTCGATACGACGACGGCGATGGCGCGCGAGATCGCGCAAGTCCATGCCGACGGCGTCACCACCGCGGTCGTCGTGGGCGGCGGCAACATCTGGCGCGGCAAGGTCCACGAGGCCGCCGGGATGGACCGCGCGACCGCGGACTACATGGGCATGCTCGCGACCGTGATCAACGCGCTCGCGCTGCAGGACTCGCTGGAGCGGATCGGCGTGCCGTCGCGCGTGCAGACCGCGATCGCGATGAACGCGATCGCCGAACCGTACATCCGCCGCCGCGCGATGCGCCATCTCGAGAAGGGCCGCGTCGTGATCTTCGCGGCCGGTACCGGCAACCCGTATTTCACCACCGACACGACCGCCGCGCTGCGCGCGGTCGAGGTGGGCGCGCAGGCGATCCTCAAGGCAACCAAAGTGGACGGCGTGTACAGTGCCGACCCGTTCAAGGACCCCTCCGCGACGCGCTTCACGCAGCTGGACTACCTGCGCGTGCTGGAGCTGGGCCTGGAAGTGATGGACTCCACCGCGCTGACCCTGTGCATGGACAACGGCCTGCCGATCATCGTGTTCGACATGAACGTCCCCGGCAACATCCGCCGGGTGGTCATGGGCGACCAGATCGGGACCACCGTCTCACGGAGTACGGCGCGGGTCCACGGCGAAGGGGTCGGCCATGTTGGATGACGTCTACCGCGACACCGAGTCGAAGATGAAGAAGGCGATCGAGGCGACGACGAGCGATTTCGCCGCGATCAGGACCGGCCGGGCGTCGCCCTCGCTGCTCGACCGGCTCCACGTCGAGGCGTACGGCTCCAGCGTGCCGCTCAAGAACGTCGCCAGCGTCAACTCCCCCGACGGCCGCTCGCTGCTGGTGACCGCGTTCGACAAAAGCGTCGTCGGCGCGATCCGCAAGGCGATCGAGACCAGCGACCTGGGGCTCAACCCCAACGTCGACGGCGCGACGATCCGCCTCTCGATCCCGCAGCTCAACGAAGAGCGCCGCAAAGACCTCGTCAAGCTGGTCAAAAAGAAATCGGAAGAGCACAAGGTCGCCGTGCGGACGATCCGCCATAAGGCGATCGACGAGGTCAAGGCGCTCGGCAAGAAGCACACGATCACCGACGACGACATCAAGCGCGGCACGGATCAGATCCAGAAGTTCACCGACAAGTACGTCAAGCAGATCGACGATCTGGTTCACAACAAAGAGAAGGAGATTATGGAGGTGTGAGCACCTCCATACTCTCCTCGAAGATGTCACGATGCTCCCGTGGCGCGCGGCACTTCAGGCGCTCGGCGACCGGGCGTTGCGGTTTCGCGTGTTGACCCCGCCCTATGCTGCTGTTGGCGTCGGGGTGCTGCGTGCGCTGCGGGTGCGCGCGCTCGACGGCGAGCACGATGGCGCGTGGGAGCTCGTTGCCGGCTATGACGGGTACGAGCGCATCTAGGATGGCTACGCTGCTCAAGCCGCCGCGCGGGGTGACGCTGGATGCGAGCCGTCTGCCCAAGCACGTCGCGATCATCATGGACGGGAACCGCCGCTGGGCGCGCGCGCGGCGCCTGCCCGCGATCGAAGGTCATCGCCGCGGTATCGTCGCGCTGCGCGACGTCACGCGCGCGGCGAGCGACTGGGGCATCCCGATGCTCACCGTCTACGGGTTCTCCACCGAGAACTGGAAGCGCGACAAGACGGAGATCTCGCTGCTTCTCGACCTGTGCGTGTACTTCGCGCAGAACGAGCTCGCGGAGCTCGACCGCAACAACGTGCGCGTGCAGATCATCGGGCGCTACGAACAATTGCCGGCGGCGTCGAAGGACGCGCTCGACCGGCTCGTGGCGAAGACCGCACGCAACACCGGTCTCGTGCTCAACCTCGCGGTGAACTACAGCGCCCGCAGCGAGCTCCGCGACGCGGTCGCGCGCATGATGCGCGACGTGCAGGCCGGGTCGCTGGCGATCGACGCGATCGAGGACGACACGCTGGCGTCGTACCTGACCACCGCGGGGATGCCGGATCCCGATCTGCTGATCCGGCCCGGCGGCGAGTCGCGGCTGTCGAACTTCCTGCTGTACCAGGTCGCGTACGCCGAGCTGGTGCTGCGCGACACGTTCTGGCCTGATTTCTCGCGCGACGCTTTCGGCGAAGCGATCGCCGAGTACCAGCGCCGGCTCGACGAGCGATGACGACAGCGGCGTCCGCGGCGCCCGCGTCGGCGAAAGAACCCAACCCGCAGCCGTCGGTCAGCACGCGCCGCGTCGTGATCGGGCTGGTGCTCGCGGTCGTCGGCTTCGCGGCCGTCGCGTGGCTGCCCGCATTCACCGTGCTCGTGCTGTTCCTCGCGTCGTGCTGCGTGTACGAGTTCGCGGGGCTGTCGGCGCGCAAAGGGCCCGCGGTCGAGCTCCCCGTCGCGATGGCGGCGGTGTGGGCGTACATCATCCTGACCCACTTCGGCCTGATCCACCGCTACGAAGGGATCTTGCTCGCGGCAACGGTGATCGTCGCGCTCGCGACCGCGACGTTCACCTCGGAGTCCGGCTACTTCGCGCGCAGCGGCTACACGCTGCTCTGCGTGCTGTACATCGGCAAGCTCCTGACGTACTTCATCGCGATCCGGGCGCTGCACGACGGCGCGCTGTGGATGGTCTGGATCATCTTCATCGTCGCGTTCACCGACATCTTCGCGATGCTGATCGGCACCGCGTTCGGTAAGCATTTGCTCACGAAACTGTCGCCGAAGAAAACCGTGGAGGGCGCGGTCGGCGGATTCGCGGCCGCGCTGATCGCGGGCGCGGCGATCGCGCTGGTGCCGTGGGTGCACGTCGCGTGGTGGCAAGGCATGATCGTCGCCGCGATCACGTCGTTCGCCGCGCAGGCCGGCGATCTCGTCGAGAGCGCGCTCAAGCGCGACGCGAAGGTCAAGGACGCGGGCTCGCTGATCTCCGGCCACGGCGGCGTGCTCGACCGCTTCGACTCCTACATCTTCGCGGGCATCGCGTTCTACTTCGCGCTGTACGTGATCGGCGTGATCTCGCAGTACCGGCTGGTGAACTCGTGACCCGGCGACCGGCTCACGGTGGCCGCAAGCGCGTCGCGATCCTCGGCAGCACGGGCAGCATCGGCCGTCAGGCGCTCGACGTCGTCGCGCGCCATCCCGAACGCTTCGAGGTCGTCGGGCTCGCCGCAGGTCGCAACGTCGATCTGCTCGCCGAGCAGGTCGCCCGTTTCGGGCCGCGGGTCGTTTCCGCCGCCGCCGACGGTCAGGCCGGGCTGTACGCCGTCGCCTGCGAGAGCGGTGCGCAGATCGTGCTCGCCGCCACCGACGGTTCCGTCGCGTTCGACGCCGTGTTCGCCGCGGTCGACCGCGGCATCGACGTCGCCGTCGCGAACAAAGAGCTGATCGTCGCCGCGGGCGAGCTGCTCGTCGCGCACGCGGCGCGCAGCGGCGCGACGCTGCTGCCGGTCGACAGCGAGCACTCCGCGATCTTTCAATGCCTGCAGGGTGCGCCGCGCGACCGCGTCGCCGCGATCGTCATCACCGCGTCGGGCGGACCGTTTCGCGACCGCACCGCGGAACAGATCGCGTCGGCGACCGTCGCCGAAGCGCTCGCGCACCCGACCTGGCAGATGGGCGTGAAGAACACCATCGACTCGGCGACGCTGATGAACAAGGGCCTCGAAGTGATCGAAGCGTCGAAGTGGTTCGGCGTGCCCGGCGACCGCGTCCAAGTCGTCGTCCACCGCACGTCGGTCGCACACGGCTTCGTGGTGTTCACCGACGGCAACGTGATCGGCCAGATCGCCGCGCCCGACATGCGGCTGCCGATCGGCTACGCCCTGGCCTACCCGGACCGGCTCGACGACCGCGCGGGCGCGGGCGATCCCATCGAGGCGCTGGGCGGGCCGCCCGGCGCGGACGTGACGGCGCTGACCTTCGAGCGCCCCGACCCCCAGCGGTTCCCTTGCCTGCGGCTAGCTTACGAGGCGCTGGCGCTCGGTGGGACCGCACCGGCCGTGCTCTCAGCGGCGAATGAGGTTGCGGTGGCAGCGTTCGTGGCCGGGGACATCCGGTTCGGGGACATCCCCGTTTGCATCGAAACGGCCCTCCGCCGGGTCGATAACACTACTATCAGCCTCGACGCCGTTCGCGTCGCCGACCGCTTGGCCCGAGACGAGGCACATGCGTTCGTCGTTCTACGGACAGCCGAGGCTTCACGGAGCACATGAGCGCGCAATCAATCGTCCTCTTCCTGGTGATGCTGTCCGTCCTGGTGGTGCTCCACGAGTACGGCCATTTCATCGTGGCCCGGCTCAACGGCGTGCGGGTGACGGACTTCGCGATGGGCATGGGCCCGACGCTGCTCAAGTGGACCTCGCCGCGCAGCGGCACCCACTATCGGCTCAACCTGCTCCCCATCGGCGGCTACTGCCAGATGAAGGGTGAGGACGGCCAGTCGAGCCAGGCCGAGCAGCAGCGCCAGTTCCGCAAGACCGCGGCCGACTACGAGCCCGACAACTTCCAGGCCAAGACGCCGCTCCAGCGCCTCTCGATCGTCCTGGCCGGTCCCGTCGCGAACTTCATCGTAGCGCTCGTGCTGCTGTTCGGCGGCGCGCTCGCCTTCGGGATCCCGGGCGAGAAGGTGTCGGCGACGATCTATCAGCTGGTGCCGGGGATGCCGGCCGACAAAGCCGGGCTGCGGTCGGGCGATACGATCGTGTCGATCAACGGGCAACCGGTACGCGACGGCGATGCGCTCGTGAAAACGATCCATGCGTCCACCGGGAAGCGGCTGCACCTCGTCTACGTGCGCAACGCCCACGAATTCCCGGTCGACGTGACGCCGGTCGCGCTGAAGAGCCCCAACGGCCGGATGGAAGGGCATCTCGGCTTCGCCCCGCTGCCGACGTCGCAGCGCGTCGGCGTCGCCATGGCGTGGCGGGCGACCTGGTCGCAGTTCACCGGCGTGATCGAAGCGACGACGGGGGCGCTCGGCGCGCTCGTCACCCACCCGTCCACGGTCGCCGGCCAGGTGCAGGGCCCGATCGGGATGGCGCGCGTGTCGGCGCAGGCCCAGCAGTTCGGCCCGTTCATCTTTCTCTCGCTGGCCGCCATGATCTCGATCTCGCTCGGCATCTTCAACTTGCTGCCGATCCCGGCGCTCGACGGCGGTCGCGGCGTGTTCATCCTGGTCGAGATGCTGCGCGGGCGGCCCGTCGATCCCGAGAAAGAGGCGCTCGTGCACGTCGGCGGTTTCGCCGTGCTGATCGCGCTGATGCTGGCCGTGTCGTTCCACGACGTGTCGGCGGCGATCTCGGGCCGGAGCGCCTTCTAGCGTGATTCGCTTGCGCCGGCACACCAAGGCCGTACTGCTGGAAAACAAGTCGGCCTGGTCCAAGGACGCAAAGAAAGTGTGGATCGGCGGCGACCATCCCATCGTCGTGCAGTCGATGACCACCACCGACACGGCCGACGTCGACAAGACGCTCGAGCAGGTCTACGCGCTGGCCATGGCCGGCTGCGAGGTGGTTCGGGTGACGTGCCAGGACGCGCGCGACGCCGCGGGGCTGCCGCACATCGTGGCGCGCTCGCCGGTGCCCATCGTCGCGGACGTCCACTTCGACCACCGCATGGCGCTGGCCGCGATCGAGGCCGGGGTCGCGAAGCTGCGGCTCAACCCGGGCAACATCACCGACCCGGTCAAGACGCGCGAGGTCGTCAAGCTCGCCGTCGAGCGCGGCACGCCGATCCGCATCGGCGTGAACATGGGCTCGCTGGCGCGCGACCTCGAGGAGAAGCTCGGCCACACGCCCGAGGCGCTCGCCGCGTCGGCGCTGCGCCACGTCGAGCTGCTCGAAGAGCTGGGCCACACCGACATCGTCATCTCGGTCAAGGCGCACGACGCCGTGACCACGATCTACTCGTACCGGCTGCTCGCCAAGCAGCTCGACGAGCGCGGCACGCCGTACCCGCTCCACCTCGGCGTCACCGAGGCGGGCCTGCCGCTGGCCGGGACGATCAAGTCGTCGATCGGCCTGGGCGTCCTGCTGTTCGAAGGGATCGGCGACACGCTGCGCGTCTCGCTGGCGGCCGATCCGGTCGAAGAGGTTCCGGTCGCCTGGGGCATCCTCACGGCGCTCGGGCTGCGGGAGAAGGGCTTCGACATCACCGCCTGCCCGTCGTGCGGCCGCGCGGAGATCGAGGTCGTCGAGCTGGCCCGCATGGTCGAGGCGATAGCCAAAGAGTACACGGCGCCCGTCAAGGTGGCGGTGATGGGCTGTGTCGTCAACGGCCCAGGCGAGTCTAAGATGGCTGATGTAGGGATAGCAGGAGGCAAGGGCAAGGGCGCGATCTTTCGCAAGGGCGAGCTGGTCGGGACCTATCCTGAGGCCGAGTTGCTAGGCCGCCTCCGCATCGAGATCGAAAAGGTCATCGAGCAGCAGTACCCGGACTACGTCCACGAGATCCACCGTGAAGCGACACCTGCGTAACATCGTCCCGAGCGGACGAACGATCGTAGCCACCGCCGTGACCGCCCTGGTCGCGTCGCTGTCGCTTGCGCTGTCGACACCGGCCTCAATCAGCGTCGACGGCCAGCGGCTCGCTTCCGACGTCGCTCCGGTCACGACGCTCAGCGGCGCGTATCTTCCGCTGCGTGCGGTCGCCGATGCGGCGGGCGCGCAGACGTCGTTCGACACCGCCGACGGTCAGATCGTCGTGCGCCGCGGAACCGACGTGCTCGTGATGCGCGCCGGCACCACCGCCGCGCGCATGAACGGCCACGCCGTCACGCTCGCGCACGCGCCGTTCACCGTGCACGGCCGCACGATGGTCGCGAGCGCGACGATCGCGAGCACGCTCGGCTCGACCGTCCGCTACGATGCGAAGCACGACCGCGTGGTCGTGCGCACGCCGGGCGTGGTCGTCGCCGGCGCCGCCGACGACACCCCGTAATCTGAACCTGACCTAGCATCACGCCCGGTCGCGAGCACGCAAGCGTGTGTCGCATCGAGGCGTACGGGTACGAAGTTCGTACGCGCTGGAGGTTTGGGCATGGACTATGGCAAGGTGACGCGCCGTCGCTTTTTGTTGCGGGCGGTGCTTCCGGCGATCGCTGCGGGGGCTGCGCTCGGATCGCCGCGGTTGAGCGTGGCCCTCGCCGCGGTGACATCGGTCTCCGTGCTGCCGTCGACCGGGCCCGGACCGGTCCCGGTGACGCTGAACGTCAACGGGACGGCGCACGCGCTACGGATCGAGCCGCGCGTGACCTTGCTCGACGCGCTGCGCGAGCGGCTCGCGCTGACCGGGACCAAGAAGGGCTGCGACCAAGGCACGTGCGGCGCATGCACGGTGCTCGTCGACGGGCGGCGCGTGAACTCGTGCCTCACGCTCGCGGTGATGGCGCAGGGCAAAGCCGTCACGACCATCGAGGGGCTCGCGAACGGCGACCAGCTGCATCCGGTGCAGGCGGCGTTTCTCGCGCACGACGGGTTTCAGTGCGGCTATTGCACGCCGGGACAGATCATGTCCGGCGTCGCGCTGATCGCTGAGAAGCGGCCGACCGACGAAGCGTCGGTGCGCGAGTGGATGAGCGGGAACATCTGCCGCTGCGGCGCCTACCCGAACATCGTCGCCGCGGTGCGCGACGCCGCCGGAGCACGGTCGTGAAGGCGTTCCGGTACGCGCAGGCGCACGACGTCGCGTCGGCGATGGCGACCGTCGCCGCCGATCCCGGCGCGCGCTACGTCGCCGGCGGCACCAACGTCATCGACTTGATGAAAGAGTACGTCGAACAGCCCTCGCTGCTCGTCGACATCACGCATCTTCCGCTGCGCGGGATCGATGTCACGCCGCACGGCGTGCGTGTCGGCGCGCTGGCGCTGATGAGCGATACGGCGGATCACCCAGCCGTGGCGCACGGCTTTCCGGCCGTGTCACAGGCGCTGCTGCTGAGCGCGTCGCCGCAGCTGCGCAACATGGCGACGATCGGCGGCAACGTCATGCAGCGCACGCGCTGCGCATATTTCCGCGACGTCTCGCAGTCGTGCAACAAGCGCGCGCCGGGCAGCGGCTGCGCGGCGTTCGACGGCGTGAACCGCCAGCACGCCGTCGTCGGCGGAAGCGAGCACTGCATCTGCACGCATCCGTCCGATCTCGCCGTCGCGCTGCTCGCGGTCGACGCGGTCGTGCACGTCCGCGGCCGCGCCGGCGAGCGCACGATCCCGTTCGAGCGGTTGCACGTGCTGCCCGGTGCGACGCCCCAGCGCGAGACGGTGCTCGAGCGCGGCGACCTCATCACCGCCATCGAGTTGCCCGCGAGCGCGCACGCGCGCGGCTCGTACTATCTCAAGGTGCGCGACCGCGCGTCGTACGAGTTCGCGCTCGTCTCGGTCGCCGCGGCGCTCGACGTCGCCGGCGGCGTCGTGCGCGCCGCGCGCATCGCCCTGGGCGGCGTCGCACCCAAGCCGTGGCGCAGCCACGACGCGGAAGCCGCGCTGGTCGGGCGGCCGGCGACTGCCGCGACGTTCGCTGCCGCGGCGCGCGCCGCGACGCGCGGCATGCGCGGCTACGGCCAGAACGACTTCAAGCTCGCGCTGACGCAGCGCGCCGTCGCGCGCGCGCTCGCGCATGCCGGCGGTGCCGCGTGAGCGCGCTCGTCGGTGCGCCCATCGACCGCGTCGACGGGCGGCTCAAGGTCACCGGCGCGGCGAAATACTCCGCCGAGGTCGCCGTACCGAACCTCGCCTACGGCGCGCTCGTGCTCAGCACCGTGGCGAACGGTCGCCTCGCGCAGATCGACGACGCCGCGGTGCGGCGCATGCCCGGCGTCGTCGCGGTGATGACGCCCGCCAACGCGCCGCGCGTCAACGCCAGCGGCCCGCAGGTCGGCTACCCGGTGCTGCGCGTGCTGCAGGACGATCTCGTCCACTACGACCGCCAGCCGGTCGCGGTCGTGATCGCCGATACGTTCGAACGGGCGACCGATGCCGCCGCGGCACTGCGCGTGCGGTACGCCGCCACGCCGCCTGCGACGCGGATGAAGGATGCTGCCGCGTACAAGCCGGCGCAAGTCCACGGCAAGGATGCCGACACGCGCAAGGGCGACGCGGAAGCCGCGCTGGCGAGCGCCGCGGTCAAGGTCGACAACGTCTACACGACGCCGGTCGAGCACCACAACCCGATGGAGCCGCACGCGACGATCGCGCTGTGGGAAGGCGATCGGCTGACCGTGTACGATGCGACGCAGGGCGTGATGGGGGCCCGGCGCAAGCTCGCCGCGGT
Source organism: Vulcanimicrobiota bacterium (assembly GCA_963791645.1). Classification (GTDB taxonomy): domain Bacteria; phylum Vulcanimicrobiota; class Vulcanimicrobiia; order Vulcanimicrobiales; family Vulcanimicrobiaceae; genus Vulcanimicrobium. The sequence continues at coordinate 52,156 of CAWBTJ010000050.1, forward strand.
GTTCGGCGTGCCGGCGGAGAACGTGCGCGTCGTCTCGCGCTTCATCGGCGGCGGGTTCGGTTCGAAGGGTTCGTCGTGGCCGCACGTCACGCTGGCCGCAATGGCGGCGAAGCTGACGAACCGCCCGGTGAAGATCGTGCTCTCGCGACCGCAGATGTTCGGCTCGATCGGTCACCGCCCGCGCACCGAACAGCGCGTCGCGCTCGCCGCGGGCGCGGACGGCAAGCTCGTGAGCGTGATCCACCAGACGACCGCGCACACGTCGGTCTTCGACGAGTTCGTCGAACCGTCTGGGCTCATCTCGACCGTGCTCTACGGAACGCCCAGTTTGCTGGTGGCGCATCGTGCGGTGCGGCTGAACACGGCGACGCCGACGTACATGCGCGCACCGGGCGAGTCCAGCGGCTCGTTCGCGCTCGAGTCCGCCATGGACGAGCTCGCGTATGCGCTCGGCGTCGATCCGGTCGAGTTGCGCGTGCGCAACGACACCGGCCGCGATGCCGAAGGCCTGCCGTTCTCGAGCCGGTCGCTCGTGGCCGCGCTGCGTGCCGGCGCCGAGCGGATCGGCTGGAGCCGGCGCGATCCCCGGCCGCGTTCGATGCGCGACGGCAACCTGCTCGTCGGGTTCGGCGTCGCCGCGGCGACCTACCCGATGAACCGCAGCGCCGCGTCGGCAAGCGTGCAGCTGCGTGCCGACGGCACCGTCCTCGCGCGCAGCGCGGGCGTCGACATCGGCACCGGCGCGTACACGGTGTTCTCGCAAGTCGTCGCCGACACGCTCGGCGTGCCGGTGCAGCGCGTGCGCATGGAGCTCGGCGACTCCGCGTTTCCCACGGCGCCCAACGCCGGCGGTTCGGCGCTCACGGCGAGCGCGGGCTCGGCCCTGAAGCTCGCCGCGCTCGACGTGCGCGCGAAGCTCGCCGCGCTCGACGGCGTGGATGCCGCCACGCTCGCGAGCGCGAGCGGCGACGTGCTGATCGCGCTCCTGCGCAAACACGGCGCGGACGCGATCGACGGCCGCGCCGACGCGAAGCCGGGTGACGAGAAGAAGAGCTACGCGATGCACTCGTTCGGCGCGCAGTTCGCCGAGGTGCGCGTCGATCCGGAGCTCGGCACGGTGCGGCTCGCAAAGTTCGTCAACGCGTTCGGCGCCGGCCGCATCTTGAACGAAAAGACGGCGAAAAGCCAGTACATCGGCGGGGCTGTATGGGGGATCGGCATGGCGCTGCTCGAGCACACGCGCTTCGACGAGCGCTCGGGGCGCATCATGAACGCGAACCTCGGTGAGTACCTCGTGCCCGTGAACGCCGACGTTCCGGCGATCGACGCGATCATCGTCCCGGAGGACGACCCGCACGTGAACGAGATCGGCGTGAAAGGGATCGGCGAGATCGGGATCGTCGGCGCGGCCGCCGCGATCGCGAATGCGGTCTATCACGCGACCGGCAAGCGCGTTCGCGACCTGCCGATCACTCCGGAGAAGCTGTTGGGCTAGGAATCGAGAGCTCGCCGAGCGGAGCGGTCACGCGCGATCCCGAACGATCCGGTCGTGACGATAGCGCGCGGGATGACGGTCGTTCTTTTCTCATTGCTTGCGGGGTGCTCGGAGGGTGGGCCGAGCACGCCGTCGGGGTGCTCGACGCCGGATCGCGCCCCCGCGATCGTGAGGCAGGTGCAGCCGGACGCGCCGCCGATGGCGCAACAGCAGGGAATCACCGGCGACGTCGTCGTGCGCGTGATGCTCGACGGCTCCGGCAACGTGACCGCGGTGCGGATCCAGCAGTCGCCGTCCACGATTCTCAATAACGCCGCGCTCGCGGCGGCGCGCGCCTCGACCTATCAGCCGGGGTTGCAGAACTGCACGCCGGGCGGCACGCTCGACGTCACGTTTCACTTCGTGTCGCAGTGACGAGCACGCCGTCCCGCAATGTCGGCACGACCGAGAGCGTGTCGAGCGCAGCGCAGCGGGTGACGTCGCCGGCGAAGCCTTTCTTCACGAGCGACTGCGCGTGGTCGGCGCTGGCGACGGCATCCGCGAGACGTCCAGCCACCGCGCGATAGAGCAGCGCGGCGGCGCGCGCGCCGTCGCACAGCTCCACGTCGCCGATCAGCGTGAGCAGCGTGTCGACGAGCGCCCCGGCGCCGAGCGCGTCTTCGAGCGCGAACCCGTTGGTTTCGCCGGCGCAGACGATCACGACGTCGCCGTCCTCGTGCGCGAGCGCGTCGGCGACCGCCGTGCGATTGACCAGCGCGGCGGTGCGCACCGACGCGGCGTTCGTCACGGCGCGCAACGCGCGCGTGCCGTTCGTCGTCGTGAGCACGACCGTCTTGCCCGCGAGCGCCGCTTCCGTGAAGGACGCGGGCGAATTGTCGAGGTCGAAGCCCTCGATGCGCAGCGATTCGCGTTCGCCGCCGAACAGCACGCGATCGCGCCCCAAGCGGTTGCCGAGCGCGATCGCGTCTTCGGGTTCGGCGACCGTGATCACCCCGGCCGCGCCGTTCGCGAGCGCCGTCGCGATCGTCGTCGACGCGCGCAGCACGTCGACGACGGCGACGTGCACGCCGCGCACCGCATCGGCGGGCCACGGCGGCCCGAGAAGAACGTCGATGCTGCGGCTCATCCTCGCGCACGTACTGCGCGCGGGGCGAGGACGCCTGGTCGGGACGACCCGGCGGTATGATTACCGCGTGAAGTCCACCACGAAGGCGTAGGTTCCGCCGACCGGCGCGCAATCGCGAACCTCGGCGCGATAGCTCGACTGCCGCGCCGCGGCGATCGCGGCCCGGTCGAGCCAGCGGTTTCCGCTCGAAGCGAGCACCGACTGTTGGGTCAGCCGTCCGCGGGGATCGAGGACGATGCGAACTTCGGTGATGCCCGTGACGTTTTGCCCGGCGGCGATGGCCGGCAGATCGGCGGGTGCTGCGGCGGTCAGCGCTGCAGGTGCGACCGGGACCGCGCACGAGGTGATCGACGTGCCGGCAGTTTGCGGTGAAAGCGGCGCCAGCCGGATCGTGGCGGCTCCTGCGGCGGCGGAGAGCGCGAGCGACACCGCGGTTGCGAGGCTCGCGATGCGAAGGGGCGTGTTCATGGAACCTCCTGACGACGGCCGAAGCCGTGATTGTGCAGGGAGAACACGGCGAGCGCGCGCGCGTTGCATCGGCGGCGAAGCAGTTCGCCGGGCCGTGTCGAATGCCGGGCACGGTGACGAAGCGGCCGACGCGATGAGCACGAACGTCCTCGACCTCGTTCTCGAAGCGCTCCCACACCTGCGCGGCGGGCTCGGCGAAGAATCCGCTGCGTTCACCGCGCGGTTGCTGTACGAGCACCTCGAGCTCGACGCGTGCGCCGTCATCGACACCGAGCACGTGCTCGCGTACGTCGGCCGCGGCGAAGACCATCATCTCGTCGGCGGTCCGTCGCTGACCGGCCTGACCCACCGCGCGCTCGCGTCGGGGCTGCCGCTCACGGCGCGCACGCGCGAGGAGATCGACTGCCCCGTCGCCGGCTGTCCGCTCACGTCGGTGACGATCGCGCCGTTCATCGTGCGCGGCGCCGCGGTGGGCGCGCTCAAGCTCTACCGCGCCGGGACGCCGATCGCCGAGGACGACGAGAAGGTCGCCGCCGGCCTCGCGCGCGTGTTCTCCGTATCGCTCGAAGCGGCGGAGCTCGACGCGCGCTCGGCGCTCGTCACGCAAGCGGAGCTCGACGCGCTGCGCGCGCGCGTCTCGCCGCACTTTCTGTTCAACACGCTCACGACGATCGCCGCGCTGACGCGCACGGACCCCGAGCGCGCGCACGACCTCGTCGTCGACTTCGCGGAGTACTTTCGCGACTCTCTCGCGCAGCACGAGGAGTTCGTGTCGCTCGATGAAGAGCTCGAGCACGTCGAGCAGTACCTGCGCTTCGAGCACGCGCGCTTTGGCGAACGGCTGCGCGTGGAGTTCGACGTGGACCCGCGCGCGCGGCTCGCGCTCGTGCCGGTGCTGTCGGTGCAGCCCTTGGTCGAGAACGCGATCGGGCACGGTCTCGCGCCCCGCGGCGGCGGCGGGACCGTCCGCATCAGCGCGCATCCGGATGAGGACACGACGGAGATCGTCGTGAGCGACGACGGCGTCGGGTTCACTCCCGGCCGCGCCGTGCGCAGCAGCGGGATCGGCATCGGCATGGACAACGTCGACCAGCGCCTCACCAAGCTGTTCGGCCCCGCGAGCGCACTGCGCGTCACGAGCGCGCCCGGGGCGGGCACGACCGTCGCGTTCCGCGTTCCGGTGCGTGTGCCGGCGTCCGCGCGCTGACGGTGCCGGCGTGCGCGCGTTAGTCGTCGATGACGAGCCGCTCGTGCGCAGCGAGCTCGTGTACGCGCTCGGCAAAGTCGCGGCCGACATCGAGATCACCGAAGCCGCCGACGCGGTCGAGGCGCTGCGCGAGCTGGCCGGCGCGGCGTACGACGTCGTCTTCCTCGACATCAACTTACCGCGCCTGACGGGGTTGGAGGCGACGAAGGTCATCAACGCGCTGCCGTCGCCGCCGCAGGTCGTGTTCGTGACGGCGCATCAGACGCACGCGCTCGACGCGTTCGACCTCGCGGCGTTCGATTACGTCGTCAAGCCGGTATCGCAAGCGCGTCTCGCGCAAACGGTGGAGCGGCTGCGCGCGCTGCGGCCAGGCGGCGCGAGCGCCGTTCAGCCGGCCGACGGGCTGCCGTCGCGCATCGCGCTCGAGGACGGCGACCGCACGCGGCTTGGTGAAGGTCGCCGAGATCCGCTACGTGCAGGCGAACGGCCACGTCGTGACCGCGCGCGTGTTCGACGGCGACCTGCGCTGGAAAGGCTCGCTCGCCGAAGCGGCGGCGCGCTTCGAACCCGCGGGCTTCTTGCGCGTGCACCGCGCGTATCTGGTGAACCCCGAGCGTGTGGTGGAAGTGGAGCCGTTCTTCGGCGGCTCGTATCTGCTGCGCGTGGACGACAAAGCGCGCAGCGAGGTGCCGGTGTCGCGCAATTATCTGCCCGCGGTGCGTAAGGCGCTCGGGCTGTAGCCATGAGGCCTAGTGTGGTTCGACCGGCGCCGGAGATTCGAGGGGGCGGCCTTCGATGAACGCGCGCAGGTTGCGCTCGACCAGCGCGAGGATGCGCCGCGGCGCGACGTCGCCGCCGTAGCCCGCGACGTGCGGCGTGATCAGCGCGTTCGGCAGCGTCCAGAGCGGATCGTCGGGCGGTAACGGCTCCGGGTCGGTCACGTCGAGGCCGGCGCCGCCGAGCATTCCTTCCGCGAGCGCCGTTGCGAGCGCCGCTTGGTCGACCACGCCGCCGCGCGCGATGTTGACCAGCAGCGTATGCGGCCGCATCGCGGCGAGCGCGCGCGCGTCGACGAGGTGCCGCGTCTGCGCGTTGAGCGGCACGGCCAGCACGACGGCGTCGCTGCGGCCGAGGGCGTCGTGCAGCCGATCTGCCGCGACGACTTCGTCCGCAAGCGGGTCCGGCTGCCCGCTGCGCGTCACCGCGACGACGCGTGCGCCGAATCCGCGCAGACGCACAGCCACCTCGCGGCCGATGTTGCCGAACCCGACGACGGCGACCGTGGCGCCGTGCAGCGTGCCGATGCCGACGGCGCCGGACTGATCCCAGCGGTGCTGCTCGGCGTTGCGCAGGGCTTCGGGGAGCCGCCGCACGAGCGCGAGCAACAGCGTCAGCGCGTGCTCCGCGACGGTCGGCGCATACGCGTCGCCCGCCGTCGTCACCGTCACGCCCGCCGGGACGCCGTGCAATTCGACGGGATCGTAGCCCATCGTGGGCAATTGCACCCAGCGCAGCCGCGGCTGGTGCCGCACGAGCTGCGCCACCAGCTCGGCGTCGTAGAACGCCGGCCACGCCCAGAGCGCGTCGGCGTGGGCGAGTTCGCGCCGCATCGAATCGCCGTCGGCGACGGCGACCGCCTCAACGCCGTGCCGGGCCGCGAGCGCCTCGAACTGGGGGGCGAGGACATGGGTTCTGATCACGACGCGCACCTCGCCCTCGTTCGCCGCGGGCCGTTGGCCGCATTTCGCGCCCGAATCCGGCCCGTTCGCGTTCGAACGCGAGACGCGCGCGAGCGTCCGCGGTACGGTCGCCCCTGTTATGGCACCCGACGTGATGACGACCGACCTCGCCGCCGCAGCGCACGCGCTTGTCTCCGGCGGGCGCGGGCTGCTCGCGCTCGACGCGCCGGCGCGCGCGCACCGCGAGCTGCCGAATACCACTCCGGGGATCGAACGCTATGTCGGCGGCCTGCTCCTCGACGACGCGACGATCCGGCGCACCGCGCGCGGCGGCGGGCAGCGCGTCGCCGACGGGCTGCGAGAGCGCGGGATCCTACCCGGCGTGAGCATCGGCCTCTGCGACGGATTGAACACGCTGCCGTGGCGATTGGCGGAGTACGCCGCGCTCGGCGCGGGTTTCGCGACGTGCCGCGCGGTGTTCCGCATCGAGTCCGGCGTCGGCGCGCCGGCGGATCGCACCATGGCCTCGAACGCGCACGCGCTGGCGCGGTTCGCCGCGCGCGCTCAGGCGAGCGGGATCGTGCCGATCGTCGCGTGCGACGTGCTGGCCGAAGGCGATCATTCGATCGCGCGCTGTGAAGAAGCGACGACGCGCGCGCTGCGCCGCACCTTCGCGGCGCTTGCGGACGAAAACGTCGCGCTCGGCGCGATGGTGCTCGCCGTGAACATGGTGACGCCTGGGCTCGCATCGTCGCGGCCGGCCGACGTAGCAGACGTCGTCGCCGCGACGCTGCGGGTGCTGGGCGCAACCGTCCCCGTCGCCGTAGCGGGCATCGCGTTCCTCAGCGACGATCACGAAGAGCGCGTTGCGACGGAACGGCTGTGTGCGATGAACAGGACGATGCCGCGCCGCCGTCCGTGGCCGCTGACGTTCGACTACGGCCGTGCGACGGAGCACACGCCGGAATCGCTGCTCCACCGCCTACGCTGCAACGGCCTCGCCGCCTGCGGCGCGTACACGACGAAGATCGAAGACCTCGACCTCACCAAAGTGCGCGCCCCCCGTATCGCCGCCTAGGCCGAAAACGCACAGGGGGACGGGCGCCCGCCGCCTGCGAACCCCCGGACCCATGTCGTTTGCGTCGCAGCTGTTCGCAACCAGTTCCGTCGACAAGTTACGCGAGCAGAGCAGGAGCAAGACGCTTCGGCGCGCGCTCACGGCGAAGGACCTCATCGCAATCGGTCTGGGCACGATGATCGGCGGCGGCATCTTCACGACGATCGGGACCGGCGTCAAAGGCGCCGGTCCGGCCGTCATCGTGTCGTATCTGCTCGCCGGGCTGACGTCGTTTTTTGCGGCGCTGTGCTACGCCGAGCTGGGTGCTATGGTGCCGGTCGCCGGCAGCGCGTACACCTACGCGTATGCCACGATGGGCAAGCTGTTCGCCTGGATCATCGGGTTCGCGCTGATCTTCGAGTACGGCATCAGCGCCGCGCCGGTGGCGCAGCAGTTCTCCGCGGCCATCCAAGACGTGCTCAAGGGGATCGGGTTCGCGCTTCCCGGTTGGGCGCAGACGTCCAACCTCGTGATCCACGGAGCGTGGTGGCAGCTCAATACGTACGACTTGGCGCACTCGCAGTGCGACGTCGTCGCTGCCGTGTTCGTGCTCGGTTTGAGCGTGCTGTTGTCGGTCGGGATCCGTGAGTCGGCCACGACGAACAACATCTTCGTCGTCTTGAAGATCTCCGCGCTCTTCGTGTTCATCATCGCCGGCATGTTCCTGTTCCACGCATTCAACCTGCACGACTTCAACCCCAAGGGGATCGGAGCGCTGGCACCGTTCGGCGGTACGCTCGAGTCTGCGCAGCCCTACGGCATCATCCCGATCGCCGCGTTCGTGTTCTTCAGCTACATCGGATTCGACACCGCGACGACGACCGCCGAGGAGTGCAAGAACCCGCAGCGCGACGTTCCACTGGGTGTGATCGGCGCGCTCGCGATCGGCACGGTCCTCTACTGCGCCACCGCCATCGTGCTGGTGGGTGTCCTCCCGTGGGCCCAGGTGCCTGAGAAGAATCCGCTGGTCGCGGCGCTGGCGCCGCTGCACCTACCGGTTCTCTCCTGGGTCATCACGATCGGTGTGCTCGCCGGTACCACGAGCGTTGCGCTCGCGTCGCTGCTGGGGCAGACGCGCATCTTCTACGTGATGGCACGCGACAAGATGCTGCCGCCGGCGGTTGCGACGATCCATCCGCGCTTCAAGACGCCCGTCATCACGACGATGATCACGGGCGTCGCCGTCGCGGCGCTCGCGCTGATCATCCCGCTCAACCAGCTGCTCAACCTCGTGAACATCGGCACGCTGATCGCGTTCACCGTGGTCTGCGCGGGCGTCCTGTACCTGCGCCACCGCAAGCCGGACATTCCGCGCACGTTCCGCGTGCCGTTCGTGCCGCTGTTCCCGATCCTCGGGATCGTGTTCTCGCTGTTCTTGGCGGTGTTCGGGCTTTCGCGCACCACGTGGGTGTGGTTCGCGATCGCGCTGGTCATCGGCTTGGTCTTTTTCTTCAGCTACGGTTTTTGGAAGTCGAATCCTGAGGAGATCGAACCGGTGATCGAGCCCGAAGGGATCGCCGAGTTCCGGTAGCCCGGTTGAGGTGCGGCGGACCGTGAAGCGATTCATCCCCGCCAAGGACGCGATGGACAAGGGCCGGTTCGACGCGTTCACCGACGGCGTCTTCGCCGTGGCGATCACCCTGATGGTCTTGGAGATCCACGTCCCCGAGCTCAAGCACGGCACCAACGACGAGATGCGGGCGTTCATCGGCGGCCTCGGCGGGCCGCTGCTCACGTACGCACTGAGCTTCGCGACGGTGGGGTTGATCTGGCTCAACCACCACGCGACGTTCGCGCCGGTGAAGCGCGTCGACCGCACGACCAACGCGCTGAACATCGTGCTGCTCGCCGTCGTGTGCTTCGTGCCGTTTCCCACGGCGCTGCTGTCGCGCTACGGGCCGCTGCCGGCGTCCACCGCACTCTACGGAGCGACGTTTACGGCGATGTCCATCGCATATTTCGCCGTATGGCAGTATGCCGTGCGCAGCGATCCCGACGCGCCGCCGGTGTCGCGCAGCGTGATGCTCAGCGGCGGCATCGGTACGTTCTTCTACTCGGCCGGGACGCTGATTGCGTTCTTCGCGCCCAAGGTCTCGATCGCGATCTTCGTCGGGATCACGATCTATTATTCGCTGCCCGGTCTGTTCAATCTGCGCCGGCACCTGCCGCCGGACGCGGAGACCGTGCCGAAGTGAGCGATGCGGGCTACGTGCGCCGTGCTCGGCGCGTCGTGTACGAGAACGCGTGGCTGCGGTTCGAAGCGCACGACATCGTGCATCCGAACGGCACGCCCGGCGTGCACGGCGTCGTCGTGACGCCGCGCGCCAGCGCGGTCGTGCTCGTCGACGGCGACGACGTGCTGCTCGCCCGCCAAGCGCGCTTCGCCGTCGACCGCATCGTGCTCGAAGTGATCAAAGGCGGCCGCCACGACGGCGAGGACGGGCTCGCGTGCGCGCAGCGCGAGTCGCGCGAAGAAGCGGGCGTCGTCGCGGCGCGATGGCACGCGCTGGGCGAGACGTATGAGATCCCGTCGATCGTGCAGGAGCCGGTGTCGCTGTACCTCGGCACCGGTTTGACGTCGGCGCCGCTCGCGCCGGAAGCCGTCGAACGCATCGACGTCGTCCGCATGCGCTTCGCCGAAGCGCTCGACGCATGCGCGGACGGGCGCATCGACGACGCCGTCACGGCGGTCGCGCTGCTGCGGGCGCGGCGCGTTCTCCCCCAGCGCTGAGCTCGGTTCAGGACCGCACGAGGAACCCCGCGATCGCGACGAACTGCGTCGCCGCGCCTGCCAGCACGAAGAGATGGAAGATCTCGTGGAAACCGAAGCGGCGCGGCAGCAGGTCGAGCTTGCGCGTCGCGTAGACGACCGCGCCGAGCGTGTAGAGCAGGCCGCCCAGCGTGATGAGCAGCGTGACGACGTGCGGCAAGATCGGCACGAGCTTGAACGCCGGGATGACCGCGAACCAGCCCATCGCGATGTAGACAAGCGCGGAGAGCCAGCGCGGCGCGTGCACGAACCAGACCGTCAGCATCACGCCGGCGAGCGCGACGCCCCAGATCGCAGCGAGCGTCGCGATGCGCCACGCGCCGCCGAGCCCGACGAACAGCACCGGCGTGTACGAGCCGGCGATCAGCACGTAGATCGCCGCATGGTCGACCTTTCGCAGCACCGTGGTCCGCGCCTCGGTCACCGGGAGGCCGTGGTACAGCGAGCTCGCGCCGAACAGGACGCAGAGGCTCGCGCCGTACACGAGCATCGCCGCGAGCACCGGCAGATCGCCGTGGAAGCGGATCGTGAGATACACGACGCCCGCGACCGCGGCGAGCAGTCCCGCGAAGGAGATCCGCGCGTCGACCGGCTCTTTCACCGAAGCGTCTTCGACATTTGCGCGCGCTCGATCCCGACGCCGAACCGCGTGACCGTCTCACGCTCGTCGACGTTCCAACCCTGCTTCCGAAAGAACGACTCCGCGAACCGGCTCGCGGCGGTCGTCAGATGGTCAAGACCACGTTCGCGTGCGAGCCCCTCCGCGGCGGCGTAGAGCAGTGCCGCGATGCCGTGCCCCGCGGCTTCCGGCGCGCAGTAGAGCATGTCGACATGACCGTCCGCCTCGAGCTCGATCCACGCGACCGGGACGTCATCGTCGCGCACTGCGACGAACGTCTCGTTCTCGCGCATGCGCGCGCCCCACGACGCGGCGTCGGGCACGTCGTGCGCCCATGCGCGCACTTGCGCGTCGTCATACTTCGCGGGACCGACGTCGCGCACGGATCGAAAGAAGATCTCGCACAACGCCGCGGCATCGCCTTCGCGATACCGCCGCACGGTCACGCGTCCGGCGGCGCGGTTTTCGCGTTCCACAGGTGCTCGGGTTGCTCGAGCGCGTGGTTGATCCAGCGCGACCAGACGAACAGCGCATCGGACAGCCGGTTCACATAGCGCACGACATCCGGCGAGAGGGATTCGGACTCGCCGAGCGTGATCAGCAGCCGCTCCGCGCGGCGGCACACCGTGCGCGCCTGGTGCAAGAACGCGCCCGGATACGAGCCGCCGGGGAGGATGAAGTTCGCGAGCGGTTCGAGGTCCTGCTGCGCGCGGTCGATCGCGCGCTCGAGCGCCGTCGCGTCGCCGGGCGCGATGAGAGGCATGCCGTCCCAGCGGTCTTTCGGCAGCGTCGCCAAGTCGCTGCCGAGGTTGAACAGCGCATCCTGCGTCCACGCGAGCCACGCGTCGAGCTCGCGCGCGACCGCGTGCGCACGATGAATGTCTTGCACCGGGCGCGTGCGCAGCACGTCGCCCAGCGCGGTTCGCGCGAGCCCGATCACCGACGACAGCTCGTCGACCGTGCCGTACGCCTCGATCCGCTGCGCGTTCTTGCGAACGCGCTGCCCGCCGACGAGCCCGGTGGTCCCGTCGTCCCCCGTTCGCGTGTAGATTCGCGTCAGCTTCGGCACCCGGCAGGCTTCGAACGCCGCAGGCCGCCCCCTCCGCGAGAGGCACGGCGACCTTGCGTGGGGTAAATCGCCGCCAGTGACGGTCGTATAGGTCAGCGAGGTAGCCAATGAGTGAGGAATCTCAAAGACGGCTTAGCCCGCTCGCGCGTGTCGCGGTGCTCTTGCTCGTCGCGTGGTCGGTGTTCATCAACCTCTCGGACGTCGCGCGCATCTTCGTTCCGCTTGCGTCACTCGGGTTTTCCGCGGACAACGACGGTCGCGTGACCGAAGTCTTGTCGCCGCCTGCGCTCGGAAAGCTACAGGAAGGCGACCACATCGATCTTAGCGAGAACTGCCGGCGGGGGCTCGATTCGAAGAAATGCGCCGACGTGCTCGCCGTCGTCGGCGGTTTGGCCGGCAGCGAGTATCTGGCGTCGTGGCACGCGCCGGTGGATCTGACCGCCGTTCGGGACGGCCGGCAATTCAACGTGAGCCTCGCTCCGCAAATCAGGCCGTTGACGGGCACCGCATGGCTGTTTCTCATCGTGGACGAGGCGCTTACGTTGATTTTCATCTTCGTCGCCACGGCCATGGTGTGGCAGTTGCCGAACTCGATGACGTGGGGCTTTTTTGCGTACGCGCTCTGGTTCAACCCGGGTCAAGTCTACTTCACCTACGCCTTGCTGCAGATGGCGCCGGCGTGGATGCTCGTGGAAGAGGTCCTGCAATCCGCCGCTTTGGCGGTAGGGTACGCCGGCTTTCTGTGGTTCGTCTTACGGTTTCCCGAAAACATTCCGGAGCCGCGCTGGCGAACGGTGGAGCGAGCGATCCCGCTCGTCGCGATCATCTTCTTCGCCGTCCAGCTGTGGGCGTACCTCAACGCCTTCGGAGTGCCTACGCAAGCCGTGGTGATAGCCCTGTCGATCATGGGGTTTTTCTACGACGCGTGCGTCCTCCGCGTGCTCTACCTTAGGATGCGGTCACAGCAACCGTTGGACCGCCAACGGCTGCGGTGGGTATTTTGGGGAGCCGCGATCGGGCTGCCGCCGTTCCTGGTCGCAGAGTTCATCGCCGTCAGCGGGTCCTCGAAACTCGAGGGCGTCGTGTACATCCTGAACGCGTGCAGCGCGGTGCTCCCGATCGCGATCTATCATGTTGTGCGCCGGTATCGCGTAATGGACGTCAGCTTCGTCTTCACGCGGCGCATCACGCTATTCCTCACGTGGGTCGTCTTCGGCGTATTCTTCGCCGTGGTCGCCGAGCTGACGACGCCGCGTCTTCATGCGCTCGGCGTATCACTCGTCGCGACGGGGGCCGTGGTCGTCATGTCGCTCTTGTTCGAGTCGCTGCACGAGCTGATAAATTCGGTCGCCGACCGGTTTTTGTTCAAGAGCTTCCACGGTGCCAGACGCGCGTTCGAAAGCGAGTCCGAAAAATTCAAGTCGGCAGAGGATTTCGACGAGATAAGCCGCGTCATCACGGAGGTTCCGCTCCAACGGCTCCATCTCGTATCGGCGGCGGTGTTCATCACCGACAGCGCGGGCGGCACGAAAACCTTCGTCCGGCGCAAGGAGGTCGGGTGGGACAACCGCTCGACTCGAACTCTCGACCAAAGTGATCCGATCATCGAGCAGGCGCTCAACTCGCGCAGGCGCCTGCGGATACGGAGCAGACCCGCCACTTCGCTCGTTCCAACAGACGATGGCGTCCCGGTGGTAGGTATACCGCTGCTTGACAACGGCGCGGTCGCCGGCATCGCGCTGTTCAGCGGTCACGACAACGGAGCCCTCATCAACGACGAGGAGCTGGCGATTTTGGCGAGATTCGTCGGCGCCGCCGCCGACGCGTACGGCCGGTTCGCGCGCCGAGTGCTGGAGGCCGACGTCGCAGCTTTGCGAGCACAGCTCGCTGAGATTTCTTGACGAACAGGATGGTCTCCGAGGGGCGCGAACCCCGGCCGGTTGGTCATGGAACGCATCCCGAGCAAAAGCGCCGATCTTTCGGAGTGGTATCAAGCCGTCTGCTACCGGGCGGAATTGGTGTCGCAGGCCCCCGTGCGCGGCTGCCTCGTGCTGCGGCCGTACGGGATGGGGCTGTGGGAGCGGCTTCAGGCCGAGCTGGACCGGCGCTTCAAAGACACGGGCCATGAGAACGCCTATTTTCCGCTGCTGATCCCGGAATCGCTCTTCAGCAAGGAGGCCGAGCACATCGAGGGCTTCACGCCCGAGGTCGCGTGGGTCACGCAAGGCGGCAACGAAAAGCTCACCGAGCGGCTCGCGATCCGGCCGACGTCCGAGGTGATCGTGGGCGTGATGTATGCCGAGTGGATCCAGTCGTACCGCGATCTGCCCGTGCTGATCAACCAATGGGTCAACGTGATGCGCTGGGAGAAGCGCACGCGCCCGTTCCTGCGCACGGCGGAGTTTCTGTGGCAAGAAGGCCACACCGCGCACGCGACCGAGACCGAAGCCGCCGAAGAGGTCGCGCGCATGCTCGAAGTCTATCGCGAGGTCGCCGAAGACGTGTGCGCGGTGCCCGTCTACAAAGGCGAGAAGTCGTCGACCGAACGCTTCGCGGGCGCCAACCACACGTATTCGATCGAAGCGCTGATGCCCGACGGGCGCGCGCTGCAGTCGGCGACGTCGCACGAGTTGGGCCAGAACTTCGCGAAAGCCTACGACATCACGTTCGCGGCTGAAGATCAGACGCAGCAGTTCTGCTGGACGACGTCGTGGGGGATGTCGTGGCGCATGCTCGGCGCGCTCATCATGCAGCACGGCGACGACCGCGGCTTGCGCATCCCGCCGAAGATGGCACCGACCGAAGTGGTGATCGTACCGATCCCGCGCGGCGACACCGCGCGGCTCGACGCGGCCGCGCGCGATCTGTACGCGCAGTGCAAAGCGGCGGGGCTGCGCGTGAAGCTCGACGACAAGCCGGGCCAGTCGCCGGGCTACAAGTTCAACGAGTGGGACATGCGCGGCGTGCCGATTCGCTTGGAGCTGGGCAACCGCGATCTCGACGCCGGCGTCGCGACGCTCGTGCGCCGCGACAAAGCGGTCAAAGAAGAAGGCCAGAAGCAGCAGGTCCCGCTGGGCGACGTCGTCGCGTTCATCCCGACGGTGCTCGAGCAGATCCAGCACAACTTGTTCGCGCAAGCGAAGACATACGTGCAGGACCACACGCTCGCGACGCTCGACCGCGACGAGTTCATCCGGCTGCTCGAAGAGCGCGCCGGGATGGTCGACGTGCCGTGGTGCGGGCGGCCGGAGTGCGAGGCGGCGGTGAAGGACGCGGCGCGCGCCACGACGCGCAACCTGCGCGAGCCCGCCCGCGCCGCGACGTGCGTGCCGTGCGGCGAGCCGGCCCGGTACCAAGCCTATTTCGCGCAGAGCTATTAGCGCGCTCCTTGCGTGCGTCATGCTCGTGCGGGCCGGCGCTGTGCGGGCGGACGATGCGCGCGTGCTCCAGCGCAGCTCCGGGAGCGACGTCGCCACAGCGCGCCGGATCGCCGCCGCGCTGCTGGCGCATCCACTGCCGGCCCAATTGCTGCGCGTGCGCTGCGAGCGCGTCGGGCGGCACGTCGACTGCGGCCTCACCGTCTCCGGCGTGAAGTTCCACAGCGCGCTCGACCTGCGGTCGTGGGACGCCGAGATCGTAGCGCTGGTCCACGGCGCGTACGCCGCCGTGCCGGGGGTGGACGAGATCGACTGTTGGGCCACGGTGCCGCTGGACGCGGGCAAGGGGACGGTGGTCAGCGGCGACTACGCGAAGCCGGCCTCGGCCACGGTCTTCTCGATCACCGTGCCGCGCGCGGGGCGCGCCGACGTGCGCGCTCGCCTGCCCGGCGGCGCCGGCGTGTTCTGGGACCCGGCCTTCCGGGCGTCGCTGTCGAAGGGAACGACCGGATGATCCGCACCACCACGCTTTCCAACGGCCTGCTCGTCCTCACCGAGTCGATGACGCACGTCCGGTCCGCCACCATCGGCGTATGGGCCGACGTGGGCTCGTCGTA
>CAWBTJ010000051.1:0-58730 GCA_963791645.1 Vulcanimicrobiota bacterium
CTTCGAGCACGACGTCGCCGCCGTGCGCGCGCGCGATCGCGCGGCAGATCGCCAGGCCCAGCCCACTACCGCGCTCGTCGTCGTCGGCGCGCACGAAGCGCTCGAAGATCCGTTCGCGCAACTCGGGCGGCACGCCGGGCCCGTCGTCCTCGACGCTGAGCGCCACGCGCGCGCCGTCGGGCCGCACGCGCAGTCGCACGACCGTGCGCGCGTGGCGCGCGGCGTTCTCGAGCAAGTTCTCCACCAGCCGGCGCAGGCGCCGCTCGTCGCCTTCCACCCAACTCTCGTCCGCGATCTCGACGTCGCGGCGCAAGCCGTCGCGCGAGCGCGCCCGTCGACGGCCGTGCGCGCCAGCGTGCCCAGATCGACCGGTTCGGAGAGGCGCGGCGCGACGCGTTCCTCGCGCACGAGCGCGAGCAGGTCGCCGATGGTAGCGGACGCTTCGACCGCCGTCGCCGCGATGCGGTCCAGCGCGTCGTCGCGCGCGGCATCGCCGGCCCCGCGCGCGCTCTGCGCGACCGACGCGATGCGCGCGAGCGGCGTGCGCAGCTCGTGCGCGGCTTCGGCGGCGAAGCGCGCCTCGCGCTCGCGCGCCGCGACGAGCGGGCGCACCGAGATCGCCGCGAGCGCGTACGACGCCGCGCCCGCGATCAGCAGCAGCGGAAGGTCGAGCAGCACGAGCCCCAGCGCGATCTTGCGCAGCGCGGCGGCGTAGACCGCGCTGCCTTCGGGCGTACCGAGCACCGGCTCGACGAGGTCGTGCTCGCGGCCGGCGAGATACCAGAACGCCGCGGCGTCCAGCACGACGAGCACGACGACGAGGATCGCGAGATACGACGCGCAGAGGCGCGCGACTACGCGTGCAATGAGTAGCCGACCCCCCACACGGTGCCGATGCGGTCGCGCGCACCGACCGCCGCGAGCTTCTTGCGCACCGACGAGACGTAGACGTCGACGACGTTGCTCGAGCCGTCGAAGTCGTCGCCCCACACGCGCTCGAGGATCTGCGCGCGCGTCACCGCGATCCCGGCATTCGCCGCGAGATATTCCAGCAGCCGGAACTCCGTCGCGCCGAGCGCGACATCGCGCCCGGCGACGCGCACCGAGCGCGCGCCGCGGTCGACCACGAGGTCGCCGACCTCGAGTGTGGCATGGATCGGCAGCGCGGCGCGGCGCAGCAGCGCGCGCACGCGCGCCGCGAGCTCGTCCTCGACGAACGGCTTGACGAGATAGTCGTCGGCGCCCGCGTCGAGCCCGCGTACGCGGTCCTCCACCGCGTCGCGTGCCGTCAGGAACAGCACCGGCGTCGCGACGCCCTCGGCGCGCGCGTCGCGGCAGATCGCAAAGCCGTCGCGCCCCGGGAGGACCACGTCGACGATCGCCGCGTCGTACGTTCCGCGCAGCAGCATCTCGTAGCCGCTCTCGCCGTCGCCCGCGACGTCGACCGCGTACTTGCGGCGTTCGAGCATCGCGCGGATCGCACCGGCGATCTCGCGCTGGTCTTCGACCACGAGGATCCGCACGACCGGCCGCTTCGCCGCGCCGCGCGGCGGCACCGTTGTGTGAAGAGTCTCTGAACCTGCCGGCCGAGCCGCTTCACTCGCGGCTCAGCCGGGCCGCCTAGCCTGAGGGAAGTTCGGTCCTCCGGAGGTTCGCACGGTCTTGCAGCTCTTGCCGCTCTCCGCCCTCGCGCTCGCCCTCGGGATCGCGGTCGCAGCCGCGGGCGCGCCGGCAGCGGGCGGCGCCTCGCGCGACGCGCGTGACGTGCCGCTGGTCGATCAGAACGGTACGCCGTTCACGCTGCGCGACATGCGCCGGCCCACGGCCGTGATCTTCGTCGCGTCGCGCTGCGGCGACGCGTGCCCGATCGCCGAAGCGCTGTTCTCGCGGCTGTCGGCGAAGCTCGCGCGCGAGCGCATCGACGCGCGGCTGCTCACGGTGACGCTCGATCCCGACGACGATCCGCCGATCGCGATGGCGAACCTCGCCCGCGCGTTCGGCGCGAACGCGGCGCGCTGGCGCTTCGCGAGCGGCAAGCCGTCCGACGTGCGGCGTCTGCTCGACGCCTTCGACGTGGCGCGCCTCGACGGCAAGTTCCACGGCACGTTCGCCTACGTGCTCGACGCGCACGGCCTGCCGGCGCGCATGGTGATGCTGTCGACGGCGGCCGACGGCGAGCTCCTCGGCTACCTGCGCACGCCTTCGCGGCGCGGCTAGCGTCTGTTAGAGGCGGTCGCGGAGATCGATTGCGAGCGCGCGCAGCGCCGGATCGGCGGCGTCGCGCGCGCAGCGGTCGAATGCGACGCGCGCGTCGGCGCGCCGCCCGCCGCGCATCAGCACGGTACCCAGCGCGAAGCGCGCCCGCGCGTACGCGGGCGACAGTTCGAGCGCGCGGTCGAGCTCGGTGCGCGCGGCCTCGTCGCGCCCGGCGCGCAATTCGACGAGCGCGAGGTCGTAATGCGCGACGGCGTACGCCGGATCGGCGCCGATCAGCGCGCGGAAATCGGCGCGCGCGGCGGCGAGATCGCCGGCGCGCAGCGCCGCGAGCCCGTGTCCGTAGCGCGCGAGGAACGAGTCGGGCGCGATCGTGCGAAAGCGGTCCGCGGCAGCCAGCGCCGCCGGCAGATTCCCGCGCCGGAGCTGGAGGGCGACGAGGTTCGCAGCCGCCGCCGCGAAACCGGGATCGCGATGGAGCGCCTCATCGAGCAGCCGCGCCGCATTGTCGTCCCGGCCGAGATGGATCTCCGCGAGCGCCTGGTCGTAGCGCGCCGACGAGTTTTTCGGCTCGGGCGGATCGAGCGCCACGACACGGCCGAACTCGGCGGCGGCGACGTTCCAGTCGCCGCGCTCCTCCGCTGCGACGCCGCGGGCGAAACGCTCGTGGACCTCGCGCCGGCGCGCCTCGGCCGCAAGCGAAGCCGCATCGGTCGCGCGGGGCGCTGCCGTCGGGCGCGAGTACGTCTGGGCTCCCGCCGGCGCGAGTGCGGTCGCAAGCGCGAGCAGCGCGACCGCCGTCAGCCGAGCTGTCACGTCAATCGCGCGGCAGGCCGGCCGCGGTGGCCGTCCGAGCGGTCGCAGCGTGTTCCGGCGCGCAATCCCAGCCGGTGCGGCCGCTTTCGGTGATGGGCCCGAGCAGCGACGGGGTGGCGCTGGGGACCAGCGAGCCGGGATCGTCGAGGAGCATCTCCGCGCCCATGGCGGCGCCTGCGCACGCGCCGAGCGCGAGCACCGCGGCCATCGCCCAGCGCAGAATCTCCCTCATACGGACCATCGTACATCATGCACGTGAAGGCTTCCTGAAGGTTGCCCTGGTCGTCGCCCTTTTCGCCGCCGCGGCGCCCGCTCAAGCCGACGAGCTGGTGGTCGGCGCCTTACGGGACCAGGACGGCAACGTGGTGGCCGGGGCATCCGTGAGCGCGCTCGACGCCGATGGCCGGGTGCTCGCGCGCGACCGGAGTGCCGCCGACGGGACCTTCGCGCTCGCCGCGCCGTCACGGCCCGCGGCCGTTCGCGTGATCGCCGAAGACGCCGAACCGCTGCGAATCGCGGTGCCGCCCGGCGACGCGCCGCTCGCCGGGATCGTCCGCCGGCACCGGTCCGCCGATCTCGTGCCGTCCGTCGCCGACGTCGCGGCGCTGCCCGCCGGCGGTCTGGACGCGGTCGGCTCCGTGCTGCCGTACCGCGTCACGTTTCCCGGCCAGATCTCCGACCGCTGGCTGGCGCGCGGCCGCGGCGTCGCGACCGTCGAAGGGCTCGCGTTCTACCGCCGCGGTGACGGCGCCGACGCGACCGGCTTGCTGCCGAGCCACGCGTTTGGAGCGGTCGGCGTGCGCGGCGCGCTGGATGCGCCGTGGTACGGCGACCGCGCCGGCGCCGGCGTCGTCGACGCGCGCCTCTTCGACCGCGAGGACGCCGTGCGCGCGACCACCGGCGACGCGGCGTTCACGCTCGGCCACGATCCGGTCGTCGTGGCCGCGCAATCGTGGGACGGTGACGGCATGCGGCGGCTCGTCGCCGCGCGCGCGAACGGCGCGCTCGGACCGGTCAGCGCGACGGTCCTCGCGTTGCTCGGCGATGCGCCCGGCGCGCATTATGCCGGCGCCGGGACGGAACTGCACGCGGCGACGCGCACGTTCGACGTCGGCGCGCGCTTCGGTGTGACGAGCGACGTCGCGGACGCTGCGGCGCGCAACGACGGCAGCGTCGCCGACGCGGTGTTCGACGTGTCGGCCCGCGGGCCGAATGCGATCGCGATGCGCGCCCGCTGGCGCGACGAACGCGGCACGCAGGGCAACGTCGCGACCGAGCATCACGACGCCGCGCTGGTGTTCGGCACGACCCGCGGCAACGTCGCGCGCGTCATCGCCGCGGTCGCGCTCGCGCACGGTGACGAGCAGCCGTACGACGCGCGCTCGCACGAAGCGTTGGCCGTACTGCCGTCGCTCGCGCTCGACGCGCCGCTCAACGCGAACTGGTCGCTGCATCTGGGCGGCGGCGCTTCGACGCTGGGCACACCGGGATTCGGCATCGCGCGCGCGTCGCTCGCCGAGGCCGGGATCGCGTACGCCGACCGGCGGCGCCTGCGCGCCGAGCTCCTCGCGTTCACCGAAGGCGATCACGGTCCCGCCGCGGTGAACCGCGGCTTCGCGGCGTCGCTGGGCTGGGAGATCGCGCCGCGGCTGTCGCTGCGCGCATGGTCGCTGCGCGACGTCGACCGGTTCGACGCGACGACGCCGCTCTATCCCGGCGGCCCGACGCAAACGATCTCGGTCCCGGAGCGCTTCGACCGCGACGTGATCTGGCTGACCTGGGACGCGCCGACCCGCCTCGATCTGCTGTTGCGCGACGGGGCGCTGGAAGCGAACGCGCGCATCCCGCTCGGCGCGCGCTACGCGCTCAGCCTGGGATCGTACCGCCGCCGCGACGCGACGGGCGTCCTTTCGATCGGCCTGGTCGCGCGCTGACGGGAAGCGAAACCGAGCCCGGCGGCGAAGCGCGCACCATGACGTCTTTCTTTCGCCGTCTTTCTTTTGCTGTCGCCGCCGCGCTCGCCGCCGCGCCGCTCGCCGTTTCGCCGGTCCCCGCGGCCGCCGCCGAGGTCGTCGCGGTGGTACCGTTCGCCGTGCCCGGTTCGGAGAAGATTCAGAACTTCGACGACGCGACGGGGATCCTGACGACGAAGCTCACCGAGCGCGGTATCACGCCCAAGACGCTGCCGCCCACCGATCGGCTCGGCACCGTCGCAAACGCCGCGCAGATCTGCGCGCAGACCGGCGCGACCGGCATCCTGGTGCCGACCGTGCGCACCGAGCAGGGCGAGCGCAAGCGAGACTACATCCTCGTGGCGACCAAATATTTCGCGACGCACGTCGAGCTGCGGCTCGCGCGGCTGCGCTGCGACGGAACGCTGGCATGGTCGTTCGTGACGTTCGGCGACAAGGACTACTACAACGCGAACGTTCAGGCGGCGGTCGCCGACGGGATCAATCAGGCCATCGGGCGCGCGCTGGATGCCTATGCCGCGCGTCCGCCGGAGCCCGCGGTTACAGCACCCGCGGCGTCACCCGCTCCCGCGCCGCCGGTCGCCGCACCGGCCGCGAAGAAAGTCGCGATCATCCCGTTCACGCAACTCGGCAGTCAAGCCGATCCAAGCCTGGACTTCGCGACCGAGGAGGCGCGCCAGCGCTTCATCAAGCGCGGGGTTGCCGCCGTCGTGGCCGAACCCGCCGACCACCTCGTCGCGACTAAGGATGCGCCCGCGATGTGCGTGCG
The DNA here is from genome assembly GCA_963791645.1 of Vulcanimicrobiota bacterium. Taxonomy (GTDB): domain Bacteria; phylum Vulcanimicrobiota; class Vulcanimicrobiia; order Vulcanimicrobiales; family Vulcanimicrobiaceae; genus Vulcanimicrobium. The sequence goes on from CAWBTJ010000051.1 coordinate 5,773, forward strand.
CTACGGCGCGTCGATGCTGGCGATGGGCACGCTGCGCTGGGAGCAGACGATGCGGTTCGCCGGGCTGCGCACGCACGCCGAGGTGATGCTGACGACGATCGACTGCACCGGCAAGGTGCTCGCGTCGCAGGATCTCGTGGGCGAGCACTTGCACAACGGAGCGAACTTCCGCGCCGGCGTGTCGGCAGCGATCGAGGACGCGTTCGGGCACTGGATGGAGATGCCGCTCCCAGCGCCGGCGAGTTAGCCGGCGGCGCAATGAGCGCCGCGTCGCGCGCGCGAACGATGCTCGCGGCCGGCACGGCGGCGCTCGGGCTGCTGACCGCCTGCGCGCACGCCGCTTCGACCGCGCCGGGCGACCAGGCCGCGCGGCATCCGTGGACGCAGGCCGGCGTCCTGCGGCTGGCCGACGTGGCCGACCCGGACAGTCTCAACCCGCTGCTGTCGACGATGGACCTCAGCTACGACCTGTCGTCGCTGATCTTCTCGTACCTCGTCGTGGCGGACGCGCGCGGCACGCCGGTCGGCGACCTCGCCACGGAAGTGCCGTCGCTCGCGAACAGCGGCATCTCGCGCGACGGCAAGACGTACACGTATCACCTGCGCGGCGGCGTGCGCTGGCACGACGGCGTGCCGCTCACGTCGCGCGACGTCGCATTCTCTTGGCGCGCGATCGTGAGCCCGCGCAACAACGTGCTGCACCGCGAGGGCTACGACCAGGTCGCGCGGATCGACACGCCGGACGACCGCACCGTCGTCGTGCGCCTGAAGCGGCGCGACCCGCCGTTCGTGACGCAGTTCTTCACCACGCTTCAGGAAGGCGCGAAGCCCGTGGTACCGGAGCATCTGCTGCGCGACGCGCCGGAGATCAACGACGTGCCGTTCAACGCGCATCCCGTCGGCACGGGGCCGTTCCGGTTCGTTGCGTGGGACCGCGGGCGGCGCATCACGCTCGCGGCGAACGACCAGTATTTCAAAGGCCGGCCGAAGCTCGAGCGCGTCGAGCTGTCGATCCTCCCCGACATCAATACGATCGTGACCGCGCTGCGCACGCACGAGGTCGACATGCCGGTATCGGCCGACCCGCTGGTGTACGACCGCTTTCGCACGACACCCGGCGTGCGCGCGACGCTGACCGACTGGAACTCGCAGGAGATCCTGATGCTCGACGACGCGCGGCCGGCGCTGCGCCACGTCGAGGTGCGCCGGGCGGTCGCGCGCGCGATCGACTACGCGGTGCTGATCGACAAGCTCTGGTATCGCACGGCGCTCCCGGCGCACGACATCGTGCCGCCGACGTCGATCGGCTTCGCGAACAATCCCGCGTACCCGCACGATCCCGCGGCGGCGCGCGCGCTGCTGGAACGCGGCGGCTGGCGCGCCGGCCCGGACGGCATCCGCGCGAGGAACGGCACGCGGCTCGACCTGGTGATGGTCATCGAGCCGAGCGGCCGGGCCCCCGCGCTGGCCGTGCAGCTTCAGCAGATGCTGCGCGCGGTCGGCATCGGCCTCACGATCAAACCGTATCCGTACAAGGGAATCTACGCGTTCGACGGGCCAATCGTGAACGGCCGTTTCGACCTCGCGGCGTTCGCGAACACGCTGCCGTACGACCCCGACAGTACGAGCACGCTGACGTGCGCGAACTTCGCGCCCAAAGGCGAGAACGAGTCGCGCACGTGCGATCCCGTCATCGACGCGCTCGAACGCGCGGGGCTGGCGACCGACGATCCGCGCAAGCGTGCGGAGATCTACCGCACGATCGGGCGGCGCGTGCACGACACGGTGCCGTTCATCCCGCTGTTCCGCCGGCGCCGGGTGTCGGTGTTCAACGACGACCTGCGCGGTTACGATCCCGCGCCCACGGCGGCGCCGTGGTGGAACGCGTACGCATGGTCGATCTGACGCCGCAGCTCGCGGCGCGCTTCGCCGCGCTCGCGCTCGGCCACGTCACCCGCGAGTACCCGAACAAGCTCGACCACGTGCTGCGTGCGCCCGGCGATCTGCACGGCCCGCGCGCGCTGCACCCGATCTTCTACGGCAGCTTCGACTGGCATTCGTGCGTGCACGGCTACTGGCTGCTGTGCACGCTGCTGCGAACGTTTCCCGAGGTGCCGGACGCCGCGCGCATCGGCGCGCTGCTCGACGCCCAGCTCACGCCGGAGAACGTCGCGCGCGAGCTGGCGTACCTGAAGCAGCCGGGGCGAGGCACGTTCGAGCGGCCGTACGGGTGGGCGTGGCTGTTGATGCTGCAGGCCGAATTGGCGCGCCACGCCGACGACGACGGACGCCGCCGCGCGCAGACGCTCGCCCCGCTCGCGCGCGCGTTCGCCCAGCGGTTTCTGCGCCATCTGCCGTACGCGACCTATCCGGTGCGCGCGGGCACGCACGCCAACAGCGCGTTCGCGCTCGCGCTCGCGCTGGAGTACGCGACGCAGTGCCGCGACGACTCGCTGTTCGGGCTCGCGCGCGACAAGGCGCGCGCGTGGTTCGCGAACGACGCCGATTGCCAAGCGTGGGAACCGGGCGGCGAGGACTTCCTCTCACCGGCGCTGGTCGAGGCCGAGTGCATGCGGCGCGTGCTGCGCGCGCCCGAGTACGCGGCGTGGCTGCGGCGCTTTCTGCCGCATTTGGACCGGTGCGAGCCGGCGGCGCTGTTCGCGCCCGTCACGGTGAGCGACCGCACCGACGGGCGCATCGCGCACCTCGACGGGCTCAACTTGAGCCGTGCGTGGTGCCTGCGCTCGATCGCGCGCGCGCTGGACGCGGACGACGCGCGGCGCGCGACGATGCTGTCCGCCGCGGACGCGCACCTGCGTGCGAGCTTGCCGCACCTCGCAACGGACTACGCGGGCGAGCACTGGCTGGCGACGTTCGCCGTGCTCGCGCTCAGCGCGGGCGCCGTACCGGGTCCATGAACAGGAGCGGCCCGTCGGTGCGCCATGCGGGCCACGCGGACGTGCCGGTGTTCACCAGCTCCGCGACGACGCCGCCGACCTCGTCCGCCGTGATCCAGCCCCGCTGAGCGATCGCCTCGGATTCGCGCGTGCGCACCGGACCGTTCACCACCAGCTCGCTGATGCGCACGGCACGGCCGTCGAGCTCCAGCGCCAGCGCACGCGTCAGCATCAGCTGCGCCGCCGCCGCGATCGATACGATGCTCGCGTTGCGGATCGGCTGCAGCGCGGCGCCCCCGCCGATCCCCAGATACCAGCCGCCCGCGCGCCGCAGCAGCTCGGGCACGAACGTTCGCGCGAACACGACGTGCGTGTCGAGCATCTCGGCGCGCACCGTACCCCACGTCGCGAGGTCGAGCTCGATCAGCGGGCCGCCGCCCCACCAGCCGCCCAGCGACGGGATCGCGACGTCGATGCCGCCGTGCTCGTCGCGCAGGCGCTGCGCGATGGCGTTTGCGCTCGCAGCTTCGCCCGCGTTTCCGACGATGCCGACGAATCGCTTCGCATCGGCGTGACCGGCGACGCGCGACTCCAGCAGCGCGAGCCGCGCGGGATCGCGCGACGTCACGATCACCGTGCTGTCGGTGGACGCCAGCAGCGCGCGCACGATGCCTTCGCCCACGCCGCCCGCACCGCCGGCGACGAGCACGTTGCGCACGGTCAGCGCATCTGCCGCAGGTAGTGCCGGTCGAACGCAGCCAGCAAGCCTTCGGCGTTCGCATAGGGACCCGGCACATACGCGCGCGAGCCCGTGCCGAGCTGCGTGAGCTCGTTGATCGCCCAGTCCTGGCGGTTGGTGACGTCCCAAAAGTCGACCGCGTCGCCGGGATCGAACCCCGGTGCGGCGATCGCGGACGCGTCGAACAGCCACGCGCACGTGACGCGCGTGCGGTCCGGCGCGACCGGCTGCACGTAGTGCACCATCACGTAGTCGCGGTGCAGGCTCAGCAGCAGCGACGGGAAGATCGTGTAATAGTACACGCGGTCGAGATCGTCGCCGCCCACGTCGCCGAGCGGCGCGCGCGCGGACGTGCCCGTCGTCGTCAGGCTGCCGCCGGGCCGGCGCAGCTCCGAGTAACCGCCGAGAAACGGGCCTTCGCGCAAGTCGTTGTGCCCGCTGTCGGACGGCGACAATTTGTCGAGCTGCGGGTGGACCAGCGGGCAGTGATAGCATTCCGAATAGTTCTGGAACACCAGCTTCCAGTTGCACGCCACGTCGTACGCGATCGTGCGCGCGGTGCGCAGCTCGCCGATTTTCCAGCGCGCAAACCGCCCGATCAGCTGCGCGAACGCGTGCGCGAACGGCTCGGGCTGCGGCGCGAGCGACACGAACACGAATCCGTCGAACATCGCGACGCCGGCTTGCCGCAGCGGAAGATCCGCGCGCTCGAAATCGGGGACGTCGTCCATCAGGCGCGCAGCGAGGAGCGTGCCGTCGAGCGCGTACGTCCAGGCGTGATACGGGCATTGGATCGAGCCCGCGAAGCGCCCCGACGCCTGCGTGCACAGCCGCGTCCCGCGGTGGCGGCATACGTTGTAGAACGCGCGCACCCGCGCGTCCGCCCCGCGCGCGACGATGATGCTCTCGCCAGCGATCTCCGCCAGCACGAAATCACCCGCGCGCTCGAGCTGCTCGGTTCGCCCGATGCAGATCCAGTCGCGCGCAAAGATCCGCTCCTGCTCCTGTGCGAACACCTCCCGCGCGTGATACCAGCGCGCGTCCAGCGATCGGGCTCCGGCACCGGCCTGCGGCCTCACGAACGCCTCCATGCCGCACCGTTCGGCGCGCCCTAGCGCTGGTCCGCGCCGCGCAGGTCCGCGCACGCCGAAAGGTCCGCGCACCCGGTCGCGGTAGTTTAGCCCATGCCCGCAGCATACATCGTCGCCGCCGTGCGCACCGCCGGCGGCCGCAAAGGCGGCAAGCTCGCGGGCTGGCACCCCGCCGATTTGGCGGCGCAGGTGCTCGACGCGGTCGTCGCGCGTGCGGGCGCCGACCCCGCGGCGGTCGACGACGTGATCCTCGGCTGCGTCGTGCAGATCGGGCAGCAGGCGATGAACGTCGCGCGCAACGCGGTGCTCGCGTCGTCGCTCCCCGAGAGCGTGCCGGGCACGACGATCGACCGCCAGTGCGGCTCCTCGCAGCAGGCGCTGCACTTCGCGGCGCAAGCGGTGATGTCGGGGACGATGGACGTCGTCATTGCCGGCGGCGTCGAGAGCATGACCCGCGTGCCGATCAGCTCGTCGACGGTGTTCCCGGCCCAGCACGGGATGGGCACGTACAAGAGCGCCGCGATGGAGGACCGCTATCCCGGCGTCGAGTTCAGCCAGTTCACCGGCGCGGAGATGATGGCGCGCAAGTACGATCTGTCGCGCGACGAGATCGACCAGTACAGCTACGACAGCCATCGCAAGGCGATCGCCGCAACGAACGCCGGCTATTTCGACGACGAGATCGTGGCGCTCGAAGTGAGGTACGGCGACGGCCTGACCACGACGCACGCAATCGACGAAGGCATCCGCTTCGACGCGACGCTGGAGGCGATCCAGTCGGTGAAGCTGCTGCATCCCGAAGGCCGCGTCACCGCGGCGAGCTCGAGCCAGATCTGCGACGGCGCGTCGGCGGTTCTGATCGCGAACGAGCGCGGCCTCGCGACGCTGGGCGCGCAGCCGCTCGCGCGCATCGTGCACATGAGCGTGCTCGGGCACGACCCGGTGATCATGCTCGAAGCGCCGCTCCCCGCGACCCAGCGCGCGCTCGCGAAGGCCGGGCTGAGCGCGGACGACATCGACGCGTTCGAGGTGAACGAAGCGTTCGCGCCGGTGCCGCTCGCGTGGCTGAAGACGACCGGCGCCGATCCCGCCAAGCTCAACGTGCACGGCGGCGCCATCGCGCTCGGGCACCCGCTGGGAAGCTCCGGTACGAAGCTGATGACGACGTTGCTGCACGCGCTGCGGCGGCGCGGCGGGCGCTACGGTTTGCAGACGATGTGCGAAGGCGGCGGGCTCGCCAACGTGACCATCGTCGAGCGGCTCGCGTCGTGAAGCTCGACGACAGCCTCGCCGCGGTCGTGACGGGCGGTGCATCCGGCTTGGGCGCGGCGACGGCGCGCGCGCTCGCCGCGCGCGGCGTGAAGGTCGCGCTCTTCGACTTGAACGCTGCGAGCGGCGAGGCGGTGGCGCGCGAGCTCGGCGGCACGTTTTGCGCGGTCGACGTCACGTCCGACGCGCAGGTCGACGCGGGGTTTGCGCGGGCACGCGAAGCGAACGGTCAGGAACGCATCCTGGTGAACTGCGCGGGCACCGGCAACGCGTTCAAGACCGCGTCGCGCGACAAGAAGACGGGCGCGATCCAGCATTTTCCGGTCGACCAGTTCGAGCGCGTCATCCAAATCAACACGATCGGCACCTTTCGCTGCATCGCGAAGTCGGCCGCCGGGATGCTCGCGCTCGAACCGCTGGACGCGAACGGCGAGCGCGGTGCGATCGTCAACACGGCGTCCGTCGCGGCGGTCGACGGCCAGATCGGGCAGGCGGCCTACGCCGCGTCCAAAGCGGCGATCGTCGGGATGACCCTCGCGATCGCGCGCGACGTGATGAACGAAGGCATTCGCGTCAACACGATCCTGCCGGGGATCTTCGACACGCCGCTGCTGGGCGCGCTGCCCGACGACGTGAAGGCGAGCCTCGCAGCGTCGATCCCGTTCCCCAAGCGCCTCGGCAGCCCGGCGGAGTACGCGTCGCTGGTGCTCGAGATGATCGCGAACGGCTATTTCAACGGCGAGAGCGTGCGGCTGGACGGCGCGATCCGCATGGCGCCGCGCTGACCGAAACGCAGCGCGCGCATGCTCGCTTGATAGGCCGAGCGTTTCGCCGGGTAAGCGAGCATCACATCGCCAACTCCGCTTGAAAGTTTGCGCACATGATCGAACGAGATTCCACCGCCACCGCCGGCAACAACACGCCCATCATCATCGCCGTCATCGTGATCGCGGTCGTCGTGATCGGCCTGTTCGTATGGCAGCCCTGGAACCAGCGCTCCACGACCGGCGCGGCCGGGACGACCACGACCAACGGTCAGACGACGACCAACACGACCACCACCGGCGGCGGCACGTCCGGCGGCGGCACGGCGCCCACCAAGCCGTAACAGCGGGCTTCTACAGCAGCTCGCGAGCGCCGTGCTGTTCGGCGCTCGCGAAGCGTTCGGGACGCAGCGCCGTGACGTCGAGCGACGTCGCGGCGCCGTCGACCACGATCTCCGCGACGAGCGCGCCGAGCGCGGGTGCGTGCATCACGCCGTGCCCCGATGCGCCGTCCGCGAAATAGAGATTCGGCACGCTGGGCGCACGGCCGACGATCGCGTGGCCGTCGGGCGACATCTCGTACAAACCGGCCCAGCACGCGGCGCGGTCGATCGCGACGTCGTGCAGGCACGGCACGCGCTCGCGCGCGATCCGCGCGACGCCGTCGATCCATGCCGGCTCGACGGTCACGTCGAACGGATCGGTCGCGCCCGCCGTCGGCAGCAGCAGCAGCACGCGGCCATCGCGCACGCGCAGATGAAAACCGTCGCGCGCGTAGATCGTCATCGGCATCGTCGCCGGCAGCGCGTCTGACGGCACGGTCACGGCCACTTGACGCCGCAGCGGCGTGACCGGCACTTCCGCGCCCGCGAGCCGCGCGACGCCGGCCGCCCACGCTCCGGCGGCGAACACCACCGCGCCGGTCGCTATGGTGTCGCGCTCGGTGCGCACCGCGACGATGCGCCCGTCGCGCGCGCGGTCGAAGCCGATGACACGGGCGTCCCACGCGAAGCGCACGCCGTTGCGTTCCGCGGCGCGCCGGTAGCCGTCGAGAATCCCGAGCGGCCGAATGAAGCCGTCGCTCGGGCAGTACGTGCCGCCGGCGATGCCGTCGCGGCGCAGCGCCGGATTCAACCGCGCGATCGCGTCGCCATCGACCTCGACCGCGTCGGCGACGCCGTTCGCGCGCTGCACGGATAGCGCCGCGCGCAACGCCGTGAGTTCCGCCTCGCTCGACGCGAGCCACAGATAGCCGGCCGGGTCGTAGCCGCAATCGCCGCCGGTTTCCTCGGTGAAGCTGCGCAGCTTCGCGCGCGCGAGCAGCGACAGCTGCACGTCGATCGCCGTCGCGAACTGCGCGCGGAAGCCGCCGGTCGCACGTCCCGTGCTGCCTTCGCCGGGTCCTGACGCGGCGTCGAGCACGAGGACGTCGCGAACGCCGCGCGCGGCGAGATGGTACGCGACGCTTGCGCCGATGACGCCACCGCCGACCACGACGACCTCGGGCATCAGATCCAGCGGAACGTCCGCGCGCTGATCGCCGTGCCCGCGACCGTCCACAGCAAAAGCAGCGCGATCCAGGCGCCGTAGTGCGCGAGCGAATGGCCGTACACGGAGACGTCGCGGAACGTGTCGATGAACTGCGTCGACGGCAAGAGGCGCAGCGCGGAGCTGACGGCGTGCGGGAAGCGGTCGATCGGGACGTACGCATCCGACAAGAACGCGAGCGGGACGGTGAGGACCGAAGCGATGTTGTTCGCGCTCTCCGTCGTGCGCGCGAGCGCGCCGATGATCGTGCCGAGCGACACGAACGTCGCCGTGCCGAGCAGCAGGATCGCGACGATCTCAAGCGGGTTGCCGATGATGTGCACGTGGAACACCAGCGCGCCGACGCTGACCAGGATCGTCGCCTGCGCGACGAGCAGCGCCACGCGATACACGACGAGCGACGCGAAGAACACGGCCGGCGGCATCGGCGTGAGGTAGACGCGCCGCAGCAGATGCTTCTCGCGGAACGTCGCGAGCATCACGCCGACGCCCCAGAACCCCGAGCTCAGCACCTGCGCGCCGATGATCCCAGGCACCAGGAACGCCGACGAGCCGGAGTTCGGCCCCGTGGAGAACGCGAACGAGAACAGCACGAGGAAGAACACCGGCATCGCGAGCGTCCAGAACATCATCTCGCCGTCGCGCCGGAAGTACCACACGAAGTTCATCTTCGTCTGCATCAAGAACATGCGCAGCATCGTCAGCTCGTTTCCTCGATCGTCTCGCCGGTGACGGCGATGAATGCGTCTTCCAGCGTCGGCCGGTGCATGTCCAGCGAGGTGATCTTCGCGCTCGCCGCGTTCGCGTCGGTCACGACGGCGGCCAGCGCCAGCCCCGGTTCGCCGCGCGTCGCGAGCTTCCACTGCGCGCCCGCTTTCGTCCACGTGCCCAGCGGCTGCAAGTTCGCGCCGGGCATGAAGCCGTCGGCGGCGATGGTGACCGAAGCGTCCCCGCCGTAGCGCGCGACGAGATCGGCCGGCGTGCCGTCGGCGACGATCGCACCGCGCTGGATCATGCAGATGCGGTCGCAAAGCCGCTCGGCTTCTTCGATGTAGTGGGTCGTCAGCACGATCGTCTTGCCCGCGTCGCGCAGCCGCTCGACCTCGGTCCACAGGATGCGCCGCCCGAACGCGTCCATGCCCGCCGTCGGCTCGTCGAGAAACAGTACCTCGGGATCGTGCTGCAGCGCGAGCGCGAGCGCCAAGCGCTGCTGCTCGCCGCCAGACATCTGCGCGATCTGGCGGTCGAGCTTGTCGTCGAGCCCGACGCGCGCGGCCATCTCCTCCGCGCGCGGTGCGATCGCATAGTAGGCGGCGTACAGCTCGAGCACCTCGCGCACGTTGGCCTTCTCCGGCAGCGACGTCGCTTGCAGCTGCACGCCGATGCGCGGGCGCAGGCGCACCAGCTCGCGCGGCCGCGTCGGATCGAGCTCGAGCACGCGCACCGCACCGGACGTCGGCTTGCCGAGGCCGATGCAGCATTCCAGCGTCGTCGTCTTGCCGGCGCCGTTGCGGCCGAGCAGCCCGAAGATGGTGCCGCGCGCCACGGCGAAGCTGAGCGCGTCGACGGCGGTGAGTCGTCCGTAGCGCTTGACGAGCCGGTCGACGACGATCGCTTCGGTCACGCCGAGCGCGCATCCAGCTGCGCGACGAGCTTGGGCGGTGCGACGACGCGGTACGCATCGTCGATGAGGCCGGCGACCTCGTTCCAGTCCGGCCGAATGTCGAGCCGAACGCCGATCCACCCGCGCACGCCGACATACGGTGGCCGAAAGAAGCGCTCGGGATCGGCGCCGGTGAGCGCTTCCTGCGCGCCTTCCGGAGCGGCGCACCACAGCGCCAAGCGGCCGTCGCCGTGATGATCGTTCGTGAACATCACGAACGTCTTCTTGTCGCGCACGAAGAAGCACGGCGACCCGTGGCTCAGCCGCTCCGTCGCCTCAGGCAACGCGAGGCAGAGCGCGCGCACGCGCGTGAGCGCCTCGTCAGCCGGACTTTTCTTTGAGGATCGTTTCATCGTGTGATCTGCTGCCTTCGCGTCCGCCAGGGAAGGTCCGCGTGGCGGCGCAATTCGAGGGCATGCTGCGGGTCCAGCTCTTCGGGCGGCCGCGGTTGTCGCTCGACGACGTCGCACTCTCCGCGGGCGGCCGGCCGAAGGTCGTGCCGCTGCTGGGCTATTTGCTCCTGCACCGCGCGGCGCCCGTGGCGCGAAGAGCGGTTGCGAACGCACTGTGGCCCGACGACGCGGAAGACGAAGCGCGCGCGAACCTCCGGCGTCATCTCAACTACCTCCACGCACTGCTGCCGCCCGCGGCAGAGGACCGGCCGTGGGTCGTCGCGGCCGCCGGTCATGTGCAGTGGAATCCCGCGTGCGATCTCCGGCTCGACGTCGACGAGTTCGAGCGGCTCGTCACGATCCCGCAGCGGCTCGGCGACGCCGTCGCGCTGTACGCGGGCGACCTGCTCGCGGACGTCGACGAGGAATGGCTCGAACCGGAACGCGAGCGGCTCAAAACGCTGTATCGCGGAGCGCTCGACGTGCTCGTCGCGGGCTTGCGCGCCGCGCGCGACTACGCGCCCGCGATCGCCGCCGCGCAGCGGCTGCTCGCGGACGACCCGTGGCGCGAAGACGTGCTGCGCACGCTGATCCGGCTGCATCACGAAGCGGGCGACCGCGCGGGCGCGCTGCAAGAATACGAACGGTTCGCGCGCACGCTGCGCGACGAGCTCGGCACCGAGCCGATGGCCGAGACGCTCGCGGTGTACGCGTCGATCGCGCACGACGCGGCGCCCGCCGCCGAAACGCCCGCGCGCGGCGCGCGCTCCGAAACCGTTCAGGCCGCGGCCGTCGGCGCGACGTTCACGTCGCTGCCCTTCGTCGGCCGCAGCGCCGAGCTCGCGGCGCTGCGCGAGCGCTGGGACGCGGCGGTCGGCGGACGTGGCGGCCTGGTCCTCGTCGGCGGCGAGGCCGGCATCGGCAAGACCCGGCTCGTTCGCGAGTTCGCCGCGCAGTGCGAAGCACGCGGCGCGCAAGTCTACAGCGCGGGCACGACGCTGCCCGAGACGATACCGTACCAGCCGTTCGTGACGCTGCTGCGCGTCGTCGCACCGCTCGCCGCAACGGTGTCCGTCGATCCGCTGTGGTTGAGCGCGCTTGCGGCGCTCGCGCCGGCGGTGGCCGAGCACGCACCCGATCTGCCCGCGCTGCCCGCAGTCGATCCCGGCCGCGAGCGGATTCGCTTGTTCGAAGCGTGCAGCAGCGTGTGGGAAGCGATCGCGACGCGGCGCCCGGTCGTGCTCGTCGTCGAAGACGTGCAATGGGCGGGCGCGGCGACGCTGGAGCTGCTCGAACACCTCGCGCGCGGCGCGCAGCGCAGCCGCGTGTTGCTCGTCGCGACCTATCGCGAGGACGAGCTCGAGTTGAGCCATCACCTGCGAGCGATGCGCCGCCGGCTGGAACGCGACGCGAGCGCGTCGCACGTCGCGCTGTCGCGACTGGGCCGCGACGAGGTCGAAGAGCTCGTGCGCGCACTCGCACACGCGCTCGGCCGCTTCGACGATCCGGCCGCGCTCGCGCGCGGTCTGCACGAACGCAGCGACGGCAACCCGTTCTTCCTCGAAGAGACGCTGCGCGATCTGGGCGAGTCCGGCCGTCTCCGCGACGAAGCGGCGTTCGCCGAATCGCGCGGCGCGCGTGTGCCGCCGGCCGTGCGCGACGTGCTCGCGGCGCGCCTCGCGCGGCTGGGCGAGCGCGCGAAGACGTTAGCGGAAGTCGCCGCGGTCATCGGGCGCGGCTTCGACGTCGAGCTGCTGCGCGAGACGACGGGCTGGCTCGAAGCGACGGTGCTGGACGCGCTCGGCGAGCTCACCGACCGGCGCATCGTCGGCGAGCAGACCACCGGCGCCGGGTTCGACTACGCGTTCAACCACCATCTGATCCAAACGATGGTGTACGACGGCGTCGCGCCGGCGGCGCGCTCGCGCCGTCACCGCCGCGTCGCGCACGTGATGGCCGAGATCTACGCGGACCGTGGCGACGACGTCGCGGCGGAGCTCGCGCTGCACTGGGATCGCGGCGGCGAGCCGGAGCTCGCGGCGGAGCGGTATCTCGCCGCGGCGCGCCGCGCGCTCGACGTGTACGGCAACGACGACGCGGCCCGCAACCTCGTGCGCGCGCTCGAGCTGAGCACGTCGCGACGCGTTCGCTTCGACGCGCTCTTGCTGCGCGAGCGGATCGCCGCTGCTGCCGGTGACCGCGCGCTGCAGGCGGAGCTCGCCGGCGAGCTGACACACGCCGCGCGCGTCATCGACGACGACGACGCGGCCTGCACCGTGCTCGAGCGGCGGATCGCGCTGGCGGACGTGACCGGCGACCGGCGCCGCGAGCGCGTGCTGCTCGCCCTGCTGCGGCGGCGCGCGCGCCGGTCCGGCGCCGTGCGCTGGCACGCCGCCTACCTCGAAGGCGAAGCGCGCTACCGGCGCGCGATCAACGACTTCGGCGCAGCGCGCGGCGCGTTCGCCGAGCTGATCGCGCTCACGGAGCGCACTGGCGACCGCGGCGCGCACGCGAACGCGCGCCTAGCTTTCGCCGACACGTACATCTACGAAGGCCGGCTCGACGAAGCATATCGCGCGCTCGACGACCTGCGCGCCGCAGTGCACGCCGGCGGTGACCAGGGCGCGCTGGTGCGCACGCTCATCGCGTTCTCGCGCGCTGCGCTCGCGCAGCAGGACTACGCCGCGATGTCACGCTTTGCGGACGAAGCGCACGACGTGAGCCGCGCGACCGGCGATCGCGAAGGCGAAGCGCTCGCGCTGCACACGATCGCGAACGGCTTGGTGTACACGTTCCGCGTCGGCGACGCGGAGTCGTATTACCTGCGCGCGCTCGACCTCTACGAGCGCATCGGCCACCGCGTCGGGCTCGCGAGCATTTTCGTCGACTTGGGACTGTTCCACACCGAGCTCGGGCTGCTCGACCGCGCGCTCGAGTTCTACGCGCGCGCCCGCGAGCTCGCGGACGAGATCGCCTTTCCGTTCGTGGCGTGCGTCGAGCGGATCGACACCAGCTACTGCTACCGGCTGCGCGGCGAGCTCGATGTGGCGAAGGCGAGCGCGGAGTCGGCGCTCGCGATCGCGCGCGAGATCAAGTCGCAGCACTTGGAGTCGGCGGCGCTGGGCACGCTCGGCGCCGCGGAGTGCGCGCTGGGCGAGAACGCGGCGGCGATTGCGCACCTCGAACGAGCCGTCGAGTTGCGCCGCCCGGCCGGCGCGACGCCGCGGCTGGGCGACAACTTGTGCGCGCTCGCGCTCGCATCCGTTCGCGCGGGCGATCACGACGCCGCAGGGTATGCGGCCGACGAGCTGCTCGCGCTCTACGACGCGAACCCCAAGCTCGCGCCGCAGCCGACGGAGTGGCTGTGGACCGCGGCGCAGGTCGCGCTCGCGAGCGATCGCGGCGACGCCGCGCGCAAGCTGCTGCGCCAAGCGCATTCGGTGATGCAAGCCCGCGCGGCCGTCATCGACGATGCGGCCACGCGGGCGGCGTATCTCGCGCTTCCGTTCAACCGCGCGGTCGCGGAAGCGCTGTCGGTTCCGTCTTAGGGGCGCGCTTCGTACACGAGGTTGAACGGCGTCTCCGTTGCGCGGCGGAACTTCGTGTAGCCCGCTTCGGTGAAGATCGCGCGCATGCGCGCTTCGCCGGATTGCGCGCCCAGCGCGAGCCCCGGTTCCTGCGACAAGCCCGCGGGCGTGCACAGGATCGTCGATGCGGCATAGAACAGCCGTCCGACCGGGTTGAGGTTGTCCTCGAGCTTGTCGTTGGCGAACGGCTCGACCATCATGAACGTGCCGCCGGGCGCGAGTGCTTCGCGCATGTGCTTGGCCGCGCCGACGGGATCGCCCATGTCGTGCACGCAGTCGAAGCACGCGATGAAGTCGTAGTTCTTGCCGGGAAACGCCTGCGCCGACGCCACTTCGAACCGCACGCGGTCGCCGACGCCCGCTTTTTCGGCGGCGCGCCGCGCGGCGGCGATCGATCCGTCGTGATAGTCGTATCCGATGAACGTCGACTTCGGATATGCCTGCGCCATGACGATCGTCGACGTGCCCAAGCCGCAGCCCACGTCGGCAACGGACGCGCCCGCTTTCAGCTTCGCCTCGACGCCGTCGAGCGCCGGGATCCATTCGGGGACGAGATGCGCGTTGTAACCCGGCCGAAAGAAGCGTTCCGTCGCGCCGAACAGCCGCTGGTCGTGCTCGTGCCAGCCGAAGCCGCGGCCGGTCTTGAACGACTCGCTGATCTTCGGTTCGTCCGCGTACAGCGTCTGCGCGATTTGGTACAGCCCGCACAGCAGCACGGGGCTCGATTCGTCGGCGAGCACCGGCTGGTGCTCCGGGGGCAGCGTGAACTTCTCGGTGGACGCGTCGTATTCGACGTAGCCGCTCGCGGCTTGGTTCGCGAGCCACTCGCGCACGTAGCGTTCGTGCGTGCCGGTTTTTTCGGCGAGCCCTTGCGAGGTCAGCGGGCCGTGCTCCGCGAGCGCGCGGTACAAGCCGAGGCGGTCGCCGATGATGACGAGCGCGCCGGTGGCCGCCGCCCCGACCTCGCCGACCATCTTGCCGACGAACGCGTGGAGCTTGGCCTCGTCGAACGGCGCGACGGGCGCCGTCCCGGGCACGGTCGCGGTCGTCACGCGCGCTCCTCCCGCAGGCCCGACTTGATCTGCTCGCGCAGCTCCGGACCGTCTTTGTGGCCGTGGCTGGTGACGGCGTGCTGCGTCGCCGCGAGCAGCACCTCGTCGGGCGTTCCGGAGATCTTGAGCGAGCAGTTCTTCTCGCTCGGGAACTCGCGGCAGTCGATGTACGAACGAACGGCGGTGGCCATGGTGACCCTCCCTAGGCTGGCGTGATGCGAGGCACCCCGCTTGCCAAGTTAGGCCGTCACCGTCTCAGGAGCGTCTCAAAAGGACGCGCTTCAGCGGAGTCTTCGCCGAGCTTAGTCCTCTCGCTCAGCAGGACAGGCATTGTCTCGAAGCGAAGCACGCAAGCCCCCTTCGCCTCTTCACTGGCGGGCGACATGAAACTCGTTCAACTGCTCACGATCATCGACGCGACGGCGCTCGAACATCTCTCGACGGCGCAGCTCACCGAATTGCAAAACGCACTTCGCGAATTGGGATTCCCGATCTCGACGGTCGACGGTCTTTTCGGCCCGAACACGCAAGGTGCGTGGGCCGCCTATAAAGCGTCGATCTCGGCGAGCGAACCCGACCTGATCGGGCCGAACTCGATTCAGTCGCTGCAGCAGAGCCTCGACGCGCCTCACGCGCAGCTCGAACTCAGCGGGCTCGTGTGGGTCGACCGTTTCCCCAAGAGCACGTCGCTCGACGATCTCCAACCGCCGTTCCGATCCGGTGCAACGCGCATGGTCGGCTCGCTGCGAGCCGGCGGCGTCAACGTGGACATCACGACGACGCTGCGGCCCCCGCAGCGCGCGTACCTCATGCATTACTCGAAAGCGATCCATGAAGGGCTCTCGCCGGCAGACGTGCCCAGCCGCTTCGACGTTCCGATCCAATGGGTGCACTCCACGAACGCGGACTCGGTCGCGGCAGCGACGGCGATGTTCAACGCGTACGGGATCCTAGGCCCGGTGGCGCTCAACAGCAATCATATCGCCGGTCACGCGATCGACATGTTCATCAGGTTTTCGGGTTCGCCGTCGGTGCGCGACGGTTCGGGGAGCTCCGTGACGCTCACCGGCGATTCGAGCAATGCCGACAATCCGAGCGTCGTGCGGTTCGGCCGGACGTTCGGCGTGATCCGCGGTTCGGGAATTGCGAATGATCCGGAGCACTGGTCCATCAACGGCACCTGAAGCGACCGGACTGCGAACCTCCTCGCCGAGGTGCTCGACGGCCCCCCGCCGTACAGACCCGGTCTGATGAACATGGGGTGTGCGCGGGCGGGTTTGATTTGCTTTGTCGCGACGATGATCGGCCTCACCCATGCTGTGCTTGCGGCCGAGCCGACGCCCGCGCCTTCTGCGCTGCCGGAGATCGGTCGCGTGAAGGTTGCCACGTCGGCGTCGCGCGCGCTGACGACGTTGCCGCTGCCCGCGGATTTGATCGGCCGCGCGGAGATTCGGGCGACGCCGGGACGCACCATCGAGTCCGCGCTCGCAGCGATCCCCGGCTACGCGCAGACCGGCACCGACGCGCGCTTCACTCATCCGCACGACGGTTCGATCTCGCTCGGCGGCGCCGGCGGCGGCATCGGCGCGGCGAAGGCTCTCGTGCTCCTCGACGATATCCCGATCACGAACTTCAACGGCGGCTGGGTGGACTGGTCGCGCGTACCCAAGTTGCTCGTCGATCGCATCGAAGCGGTACGTTCCGGCGCGTCCTCGCTTTACGGCACGCAAGCCATCGGCGGCGTCATTGCGATCGAGACGCGCGTTCCGCGTGGGCATGAGGTCGCCGGCGACGTGTACGGCGGCACGCTCGGGACGGCAGGCGCGGCGCTCGCCGTGAGCGACCGCATCGGCGCACGCTCGGCGATCAGCGTCTTCGTCGACGACCAGAAATCCGACGGATTTCGTTCGGCCGTGGCACCGAATCCGTCGCAGCCCACCTCACGTTACCGTGGGCAGCGCGCCTTCGTGCGCGTGTATTCGGGCGACGCGAACCACCGGCTCGAAGCCGGCACCGCGCTGTTCGTGGACCATCGCGAAGGCGACCCGAGCGGACCCTCCTACTTCACCGGCCGGTCGACGTTCGCGCGATACCGCGAAACCGCGGCGCGCGGGCAGCAGTTGGCGGCGTCGGCTTCGGTCGACGAGACCGACTACGCGTTCGATCTCGTCGGCAACGCGAATCAGTCGCTGGGGCATAGCAGGCTTGGCTGGTCGACGATCGGCGCGACCGTGCAGGACACGTTCGGAACGCCGCAGGTGCGCATCACGACGGGCGTCGACGGGCGGCTCGCCAACGGTCATCGCGACACGCTCGGCGCATCGTACGCACCGGTCGTCGCGTATCACGGGCTGCAACGCGGTGTGGGGGCGTTCGCGCAGGCCGACGCGCCGATCGGACGCGCCGAGGTCCTCACCAGCGTGCGTTACGACAGCTATGCGCAAGGCTTGGCGGACACGCTGCGCGCGACGCCGCCGTCGATCGTCGCCTACCCCAGCTCCACCTCGCACCACGTCAGCCCGCGGGTCGCGCTGCGCTACTCCGCGAGCCCCGCGCTCAACCTGCGCGCATCGTACAGCAACGCGTTCAGCGCCCCGAACTGGAACTCGCTGTACGGCGGGTTTTTCATCGGCGGCGGCATCTTCTTCGCCGGCAACCCGGCGCTCAAGCCCGAGACCGCGGATCGCGTCGAAGCGGGGCTCGACCTCGCCGTCAACGCGCGCTCGCGCCTGGCGTTCGACGTGTACCGCGCCGGCCTCGAAAACCGAACCGTGTTCACCTTCGTCAACAAGCAGTTGTTTCAGCGCATCAACGTCGGCTCCGCGACGACCGCCGGTTACGAGCTGTCATACCAGGAGCAGCTCTCGCCCGTGTGGTCGCTGCGCGCGGCGTCTTCGATCGCGCGCAGCGCAATTCTCTCGGCGCCCACGCGCGCCGGCATCGGGAAGGTGCTGCCGCAAGACCCGTTTCAAACGTCGTTCGCGCAGATCAGATACGACGACGAGCGCCGCGCGTTCGCGCTGTCCGCACGCTACGTCGGCACGCAGTACGGCGACGACGCGAACACGTTGGTCTACGGCAACGCGTTCCTGTTGGACGCATCGGCGGCGATCCGTGTACATCGGCGGTTCGAGCTGTACGCCGAGGCGCAAAACCTCGGCGGACGGCGCTATCTCTCCGGAGCGACGACGTACGGACCGCCGTCCACGGTGACCATCGGGATGCGCACGATACAGCGCTAGCGGAACCGACGAGCTCTATCGCACGGCGGAAAGGAGCGACGCCTCCTCGAGCAGCCGCGCGGTTTCGTCTTCGGAATAATCGTGCTGCGCGCGCACGCCGATCCCGAGCGCGCCGACCGCGTGGCCTTCCGCGTCGCGAATCGGAACCACGATCGCGCCGCCGACTCCCGTCGCCGCCGCGCCGGGGCGGACGTCGCCGCTGCGGTCGGCCTGGATGTTGCAGCTCGAAACAGGCTCGTTGCGCTCCGCGGCAAGCCCGGCCATTCCCTTGCCGATCGGGACCACGGCGACGATTTGCACCACCGGCGGCGGGACGCCGACATGTGCCTTGAGGACGAGAACCCCGTCCTCGATGAGGTGCACGGTGCCGGTGTCCGCGCTGAAGCGACCGACGATCGCTTCCAGCTCTGCTTGCATGAGAACTCCCCGACGCAATCCGGCGTGATCGCCGACGGACCGCAAACGCACGTGTCGTTGTCTCGAAAGCCGCACGTTCCGGTGGCGAACGGAAATGTCTTCCTCTCCCACCAAGAAATACGACTATGGATCGTCTAGCAGGCAAAACCGCGGTCGTAACGGGTGCCGCGAGCGGGATCGGTCGCGCGGCCGCGGAGCTGTTCGCGGCGCAAGGCGCGCGCGTCATCGCGGTCGATCTGGCGCCGCAGGTCGAGCACGTCGCGCGCGCAATGGCGGAGCGCGGACAGCAAGGCGTGGCGCTCGCCGGTGACGCCGCCGACCCGGCCTTCGTGGCGAAGGTCGTCGACACGGCGGTCAGCCGCTTCGGCACGCTCGACGTCGCGTTCGCGAACGCCGGGATCTCCGGCGGTTTGGTTTCGTTGTTCGATCTCACGCCCGCCGACTGGGAGCAGGTGCTGCGGGTCAACCTGATCGGGACGTTTCTGCTGGTTCAAGCCGCCGCGCGCGTCATGGTACGGCAAGGCCGCGGTTCCATCGTCTGCACGGCATCCGTCGCCGGGTTGCGCTTCGGCGCGGGCGGCATGCCGTACAGCGCGAGCAAAGCGGGTGTGATCAGCCTCGTGCAGACGGCCGCGAATCAGCTCAGCGGCACCGGCGTGCGCGTGAACGCGATCTGCCCAGGGCTCACCGAAACGGGGATGACGCAGCCGATTTTCGACGCGGCGCGCGAGCGCGGCAGCAGTCATAAGCTCGGCCAGTTGAATCCGCTCAAGCGCGCCGCGGCGCCGAGCGAGATCGCGCAAACCGCGCTGTTCCTGGCGTCCGACGATGCATCGTACGTCAACGGGCAAGCGATTGCGGTGGACGGCGGCTTGTCGAGCTCGCATCCGGTCGTCCCAGGCAAGATGGCGTAGCGCGCTCGCAAATCTATCATTGTGTTATAGTGTGGGGCATGAAATACGTCATCACCATGGCCGACTCTCGTGCGTTCACGATCGACCACGCGACGCTGCAAAACGCGATCACCGCCTCCCAGGCCGCACTGAAGGGTGAGACCCCTCCGTTCGTCTTCATCAAGGTCATCAAGGACGACCCCGATGTCATCATGGAAGATCCCGTCATCAACGTGCTGCAGATCGTCACTGCCATCGAGGTGAAGTAGGCGGCGCACTCTCGCAAGCTTGCGCGAGGTGACAAGCGCATGTGGGCGATGACGGATTCGAACCGCCGACCATCTCCGTGTAAAGGAGCCGCTCTCCCGCTGAGCTAATCGCCCGCCGCTTCGCCGCCTTTCGGCGCGCGGGAGAGCCTCTCCCGGATGGCGATATCGTCCGGATGCAGCAGCGCCGGTTGGCCCTCGACGATTCCCGCCCCATCTGGCGCGCGATGCTGGTGTTCCTCGTGCCGGTGATGCTCAGCAACATCTTGCAGTCGGCCTCGGCGACGTTCAACAGCATCTACGTCGGCCGCCTGATCGGCGTGCACGCGTTCGCGGCGGCGTCCGCGTTCTTCCCGATCGTCTTTTTCATGATCGCGTTCTTCATCGGGATCGCGAGCGGCGCCACGGTCCTCATCGGGCAAGCGTACGGCGCGCGCGACGAGGAGCGCCTCAAGGCCGTCGCCGGGACGACGCTCACGCTGTGCCTGGGGCTGGGAGTCGTCGTCGGCGGGCTCGGCTGGTTCTTCGGGCCGCAGCTGCTCGGGCTCGATTCGCACGCCGCCCGACGTGTTCGAGCAGTCGCTGGCGTACGCGCGCGTGACCTTCCTCGGGCTGCCCGTGCTGTTCACGTATCTCGCCTACACGACGTTCGTGCGTGGCACGGGCGACTCGCGCACGCCGTTTCTCGCGCTGCTCGTCAGCACCGCGCTGAACGTCGTGTTCACGCCGGCGCTGATCCGCGGCTGGGTCGGGCTACCGCAGCTCGGCATCGTCAGCGCCGCCGTCGCGAACATCCTCTCCAGCGTGTTCGCGATCGCGTTCATGCTCGTCGCGCTGGCGCTGGAGAAGAACCCGCTCGCGTTCGACATGTCGATCGTGCGGCACATGCAGCTCGCCCCGCGCCTGGTCGCGACGCTGCTGCGCATCGGGCTGCCGACCGGGCGTGCAGCTCGTGATGGTGTCGCTCTCCGAGATCGCGGTGATCGCGCTCGTCAACCGCTTCGGCTCGTCGGCGACGGCGGCGTACGGCGCGGTGAACCAGATCGTGTCGTACGTGCAGTTCCCGGCGATCTCGATCGGCATCGCGTCGTCCATCTTCGGCGCGCAGTCGATCGGCGCGAAGCGCTTCGACCGGCTGACGAGGGTCGCGCGCGCGGGCGTCGCGCTCAATTGGGCAATCGGCGCGGTGCTGATCGGGCTCGTCTACGTCTTCAACGACCGCATCCTCAGCTTGTTCGTCACCGACGCGGCCGTCGTCGCGACCGCGCACGAGTTGCTGGCGATCACGCTGTGGAGCTACTTGCTGTTCGGCACGTCCAGCGTACTCTCGGGCCTGATGCGCTCGAGCGGGACCGTGCTGTGGCCCACCCTGTTATCGATCATCGCGATCTGGGGCGTCGAGGTCCCGGTCGCGTACACCCTCGCACCGCATCTCGGCTTGCGCGGCGTGTGGATCGCGTATCCGGTCGCGTTCGCGTTCGGCATGACGTTCCAGCTGATCTACTACTTCGGCTTCTGGCGCCGCAAGAAGCTCACCACGCTGCTCGACGACAACGTCCCCGCGCAGCCGGTCGCGACGTAGCGCGGCGATGGCGTCGGAACCGCGGCTCGCGAAATCCTACGCGGCGAACGTCGTGCTCGTCGTGCTCACGCTGTTTCCGGGGCTCATCAACACCAGCGCGATCGGGCTCGCCGCGGCGGTGATCGGACCGGACCTCGGCGTTGCGCCCGACGTCGCCGCAAGCCTCCCCCTGATCAGCGACGCGGCGCTCGCATTCGGCTGCATCCTCGCCGCGGAGTTGATTCGGCGCGTGGAAAGCCGCACGCTCTACTTCTGGCTGCTCGGCGTGTCGCTCGCGACGTCGGTCGCGAGCGCGCTCGCGCCGTCGTTCCCGCTGCTGCTCGCGGCGCACGTCGTGCACGGACTCGTCGCGGGGATGCTGTTCGTCGTCGTGCTGCCGCCGCTCGTGATCGGCTTCGGCAGCGCGAAGCTCGGCGCGAGCGCGAGCGTGCTCGTGCCCGCGCTGTTCGGCGCCGCAACGCTGGGGCCGCTGGTCGGCGGATTCGTCGCGTCACCCGGGGCGTGGCGCTCGATCTTCGCGGTCGAAGCCGTCGTCGCGATCGTCGCCGTGCTGCTCGCGCGCGTCGTGCTCGCGAAGCGCGAACCGCTAGGCTCCGACGCGCCCGTCGACTGGTTCGCGCTGCTGGCCTCCGGCCTCGGCTCGCTGCTGATCTACCTCGGCGTCGGCGCGCTCGCCGGGCACGACTGGACGTATCCGCTCGCGCTCGGCGCCGACCGCCGCCGGGATCCTCGTCTACCTCGCGCTGATCGTCGGCGAAGCGCGCAAGCGCGAGCCGCTCGTGCCGGTGCGCGAGCTGGCGACGTCGCTCGCGCTCGTCGGCACGATCGCGACGGTGATCGGCAGCGCGACGTTCAGCGCGCTCACGCAGTCGTTCTCGCTGACGCTGCTGCGCATCGACGGGCTCGATCCGCGCGGCACCGGCTTCGCGTTCTGGCCGGAGTTTCTCACCGCGATCGCGAGCGGCTACGTGTTCGGCCGCCTCGTCACGACGAAGTGGGTCGTCGTCACCGGCGCCGCCGGGCTTGCGTGCATCGCGCTCGCCGCGGCGTGCGCGCGCGCCGTCGCGCCGGTCGACGCGACGTCGGTCGGCTGGCTGTGCCTGCTCGGCGGGTTCGGTGCCGGGCTGAGCGTGTCGCCGGGGCTGTTCGTCGTCGTGCTGTCGTTCGAGCTCAAGCTTGCCGCGCGCGCGATCGCGCTGCTCAACTTGTTCCGGCTGACCGGCGGTTTCATCAGCGCGCCCGGTGTCGAGCACACGATCGGTTCGCGCGCGCAAGGCCACCTGCACGCGCTCGACTCGTCGCTGAGCGCGCATCTGGGCCAGGACGTCGTGCGCGCGTTCGTCACCGGCCGGCCGCTCCCGCATCCCGTTCCGGCGGCATCGTTGAAAAGCGCGCTGAGCGCCGGCATCGCCGACGCGTACGTCATCGTGCTCGTCCTCGCGCTCATCGGCATCGCCGCGATCGCCGCGCTGCTGCTCACGACGCACGTCAAGCTGCGCGCACCCGATTTGAAACGGTTCGACGACGGAAAGCCGGCGCTCGACGCGCCACCATTGGTATGAGCGCGGATCACATCCTCGCACGCGTCTCGGCGAACTGGGAAACGATCGCGGAACGCATCACCAGCGCACCGCCGCAGTGGTCGGACGCGTTCAGCGTGAAGGCGATCGGCCATCGCGCCGTCGCGAGCGGCACGGCCGGCTTGTGGCGCATCGCGCGGGCCGAGCCTGCTCCGATCTCACTCGTCATGAAACGGCTCGCGCCGTCGGACGGTAACGCGGCCCGCTGGCAAGCGACGTCCGATCCATCCGATCCGTTCTACTGGGCGCGCGAAGCGCTGGCGTACGACGCACGATTCTTCGGCGACGAACATACTGGGATGCGCTCGGCGCAATGTTATCTGATCGACCGCCACGACGACGGCATCGATCTGTACCTCGAAGACGTGGCGGGCACGCCGGGCAGCGGTTGGTCGATCGAGGCGTATGCGCTTGCCGCTGAGCGGCTCGGGCGCTATCAAGCCGCCGCAACGGCACTCCCCGCCGATGCGCAATGGATGGGTGGTCCGGGATTTTTCGCGGCGTACGTCGCGCGCCGCGACGAACTGTACGCCGAGGCCGAAGCCGTCATGGGCAATCCCACGCCATACGTCGAAGGCGAAGGGCTGCGCGACTTCGGCTCCGCCGTGCGCCGTCTGTGGGAGCGGCGCGATCACGTGCTCGCGTTCTGCGCGACGTTGCCGCTCACGCGCTGCCACAACGATTTCTGGTCGCCCAACCTGTTCGCGCTGCACCGTCCCGCGCAAACCGTCGCGATCGATCTCGCGTACGCCGGCCTCGGGCCGCCCGGGCACGACCCGGCGAACCTCGCCGCCGACGCCGTGATGGACTTCTTCGTACCGGCGGCCGACGCACAGCGGTTGTGGGCCGCGGTCGCCGCGGGCTATGCGCGCGGCCTGTCCGCAAGGCTCGCCCCCGAGGCGGTCCGCGCTGCGCAGCACGTCATGGAACTGACGGCCGCGCTCAAGTTCGCGTGGCTGATCCCCGCGACGTTCCAGGCCGCGAGCAAGCCGGACACCATCGCAAAGATCGTCGAGCAGTACGGCGATCCCGAAGCATTCTTTCGAAAGCGTTCCGCGGCGCTGCGATTCATCGGCGCCCTGGTCGAACGATCGCTCCGCCTGCTCGACGCGATCGGCTGAGAGTTACGTCCCCGAACCGCCGCCCGTGCGCAGGACGTACTTGAGCACGACGCGCTGCAGCGTGGTCGGGGCGGCCGGCGTGCCGTAGTTGAAGAACAGCTCGCTGTCGTTCTTGAAGCGATGGTGTAGCGACGCGGCGAGGTTGACGCCAGGCTGCGCGAAGCCGCCGGTGCCGCTGATGCCGCGCAGCGACACCGAGAAGTTGGTGTTCGCGTCGATCGTCTCGCCGATCGTCAGCCGGCGCAGCCATTGCCCGTTCGCCGGGCCGCCGAACGAGGGCCGCTCGTGCGTTCCGTCGATCTCGCCGCCGATGCTCCACCGCGTGCCGATCGTGCGCGAGGTCGCGAACGACACTTGCTGGAGGAACATGTCGCCGAACGGTCCCCACGAGAAGCTCGCGGTGTACGGCGCGGGCGTACCTTCTTTCCAGCCGGCGTTGACGCCGTTGAAGTTGTACGAGCGCGTCACGCCGCCGGTGTAGAACGGATAGCCGATCAGCCCGCTGTCGTAGGTGCGCAGCGACGACTCGGACGTCCCGCCCGACAAATGCAGTCCGTTGCGAAACTGCAGGTCGAGGTTGAAGTTGGAGTCAGCCTGGTGCGCGGCGCCGCTGCGGTCGACGAAGCGGTCGGCCGTCATGAACAGATCGACGCGCTTGAGGATGCCGTGCGCCGGCGTACCATTGAGGTCGAAGTACGTCTGCGGCCCGCGCAGGTCGGCGTTCGCCGTGAAGCCGAGCACGGGCGCGTACTGCGGGCCGAGGTCGCGGTAGCCGGTGTAGATCTCGTAGTTGTGCTGGTGGACGTCGATGAAATCTTCGGTCTTGTACGCGAGTCGCTTGTCGGTGACGAACGAGCCCTGCTCGCGCACGTAGTCGAGCGCGTACACGAAGCCGGTGAGGTTGTTGCGGCCGCCGACCTGCGCCTGCCACGTCGAATCGTTGCCCGCCCGCTGGTCGATCGTGTCGTTGCCCGCCTGGTGGTGCGTCATCACGCCGTCGAGCGACCACGCGAACGAGCGGTTCGGCACCGCATGCCGGTAGCCGAAGACCATGTCGTCGAAGCCCGCGCCCTGCGTTTCGAGCGCGCCGAACGACTGCAGACCTTGCGTCCCTTCGAGCTTGAGGCCGCGGTCGAACGGGCCGATCGCCGGCGAGTAGAAGATCACGGTAGGCGGCGCGTTGATCCCGGTGAGCGAGATCGGATTGAAAAAGTTTGCACCTTGCGTGAAAAACGGCCGGTACTCTGCGAGCGCGCGGCGGAACTCTTGCGGCGCGATCGTCTGCTGGTCGATCTCGACGTTGGAGAAATCCGGCGCGATCGCCGCGACGAACGACGTCGTGCCGGTGATCGGGACCACCACGTCGGCGCCCGCGTGGCGCTCGCCGGTCACGATGAAGTTGCCGTCGGCCGATTGGAAGCGCCGCCGGTCCTCACCGCCGCTCGCGAGGCCGTACACCTCGAAGCGCGGCGGGCGGCGCGTCTGCGCGCCGGCGATCTTCACGCCGGTGAGCTGCGGCCAGAAGCGCGCGTCGCCGGCTTGCGGAAAACCGCCGGTCCCGCCGCCGCCGTCGTTCATCGTCGCGTCGTACGCCCAAGACTCGTTCACGTTGAGCGCGGCGATACGGCGCACGAAATCGAAACGCCACGCCTGCACGGGAGCGCTGGGGCGCCGCAGCACCTTGATCGGGATGACCAGCATCGCGCTCCAGCCATCGCCGGTCTGCGCCGCGACGGCGGTCCACGGCGGCGCGAAGCGCGCGGACTCGGTCGACTGCTGGTAGCGCGTGCCGCGCGGCGTCGTCATGAAGAAATAGACTTGGCCGCCGTTGCCGCTGGGGTCGATGCCGATCCCCGCGAAGTCGTCGAGCCCGAAGCCGACGTCGTTGGCGCTCTGCGTCGCGGTGATCGCCGCGCCGGTCTGCTTGAGCGTCATCCCGACATACACGTTCGCGTCGTCGTACAGCAGCATGAAGCGCGACTCGAACGGGCTGGGCTTCTGCGTGGTGACGGTCTGCAAGCCGGTGGCGACGATCGCCTTGTCCCACGCCGGGTCCTTCAGCAGCGGGTCGAGCGCGGGCGGCTTGTCGGTCCGCACCGCCACGAACGATGCCGTGGGCCCCGTGACCGCGCCGGCCGGCAGCGCCCCGGCTGCCGCGAACACAAAGACACCCGCCGCCAAGGATAAGCTCCGCAGTCGCATGGTTCGTATAACTGCGGCAAGCTCCGTATTGTTTCGGAGGAACCGCAAAAGCGTTGCTTTTTGGCAATTTCGCGCTTGCTCGCAAAGGAGGACGGCTGAGCTTCGGTTGGCGAAGCCGCCGCCATGCGCGGAAACCTGCTGCTCGGTACCCTGGGCGCGATCGTAGGCGCGCTCCTCGGCGCGATCGCCTGGGGCGCGATCACCGCGGCGACGCACTTTCAGATCGGCTACATGGCGATCGGCGTGGGCTTTCTCGCCGGGTACGGGATGCGGATGCTCGGCGGCGGGCGCGACCGCGCCGACGGCGTCATCGCGGCCATCGTCGCGCTCCTGGGCTGCGTGCTGGGGAATCTCCTCACGGTCGTCATCGACTTCGCGCCGCACGACGAAGCGCATCGCGGCGTCGCCGAACTGACGCTGCTGATCCTCTTCAAACCGAAGCTCGCATGGCTGATGCTGAGCGATAACTTCAGCATCATGGACCTGGTGTTCTACGCGCTCGCAGTATACGCGGGCTACCGCACCGCGCTCAAACCTCCGGCGCCGGCAGCGGAAACGGTCGAGCCCGCGCCTCCCGGCTAGGCGGGTGCTACTGGCCGACGCCGCTGTTGGCGCTGTCGACGCTCGTCTTGACGGTGCCGAACAGCGTGTTGATGCTGGTGCCGAGCTTGCCGATGATCACGATCGCGACGCCGGCGATCAGGGCGACGACGAGCGAGTATTCGACCAGGGTGGCGCCGTCGTCGTTACGGAGCATGGAGCGAAAAGCGTTGAGCACGAACAAATCCTTTTGTAAGTGGTGGAGGCCTCTACGAGTCTAGCCCGACGGCGGCATTCCTAAAAGGAAGTCGTCGAAAAGTTGGCTCAACGTCCGCCCGCCGTTGACGGATCAACGCGCAGGTTTGCGGGGGAAGTGGGGTGCCAAAAGGCGGCCAACTTCTTCGATTCCCGCAACCAACCCGGCCGTCGGATCGCCCAGCCGAAAATGCTTCTCGGCGGTCGCCGCCACGCGCTCCCACGCGTCTTGGCCGAGCCGTTCGTGCGCGCCGGCGTCGCCGACGACGGCGAACTCGCGGCGCGACGGGACGACGAAGAAGTGCACGGCGTTGCGACCGGGCGCGCGCGATAGACCGCGGCGATGCAGCGCGCGCAGCGCCGCCGCGTGAACGTCTCCGGAGAAGTGCGGCACGACGGAGACCGAGATCGGCGCATCGGTCGCCTCTTCGGCGCGAACGATCGCTTCGCGAACGCGTTTCTTGTCGACGAACCGGTGCAGCCGCGGATTCACCATGAGCCGGTCGCTCCTCCCCCGCCCGAAAAACCGCCGCCGCCGGAAAATCCGCCGCCCGAGAAGCCGCCGCCCAGCATATCGCCGCCCAAGGAGACGAAGCTCCAAAAACCGCCTCCGCGGCTACGGCCGGCGATGAACGGACCCTTCGGCATGCGCGCGACCGTGACGATCACCCCGATCACGATGAGCAGGCCCAGCAAGATGCCGATTGCGACCCCGACTGGATCCGGACCGCTATTCGGTTCCACCGGACGCGGTACGAACGGCGCAACGTCGTCCTTGCCCAGTGCATCGTCGCCGGCGCCGGGCGCTTCGCCCCCGATGGTACCGAGAATTGCGCCGACGCCCGCGGTCACGGCTTCGTCGGGTTGGCCCGCGCGCAGCTTGGGCGTGATGGCGTCGCGAATGATGCGCGCCGCGGTCGCGTCGGGGACGGTTTGCTCGAGGCCGTACCCGACCTCGATGCGCACCTTGCGGTCGTTCCGGAACACGAACAGGATCAGCCCGTCGTCCAGTCCCTTGCGCCCGACTTTCCAGCGCGCGAACGCGCGCACGGTCCAGTCCTCGGTCGGCGTGTCGCCGGTCGTCGGCGCCACGTACACCAAGACCTGATGTCCGGTCGTGCTTTGATACGCGCGCAATCGGGTGTCGAGCGCCGCAACGGTTTGCGGCTTCAGAAAGCCGGCCGTGTCGGTGACCCAGCGCGCCGGCGAGGGCGGGATGCCGACCTCGGCGCCGGTCGCCGCGGACCCCAGCCCGGTCAGCATCAGCAGCGCGAGGGCCCAACGGAGGGCGCGCATCCGGCTAGAGCTTCACCTGCGGAGCAGTCTCCGAACCCGGCTGCGATTTGAAATACGTCTTCTCGTTGAAGCGCGCCCCGAACATGCCGGCGACGAGGACGGTCGGGAACGAATCGCGTGTGGTGTTGAAGGCCTGCGCGGCCTTGTTGAAGCGCATGCGCTCGACGGCGATCCGGTTTTCCGTGCCTTCGAGCTGCGCTTGCAGATCGGAGAAGTTCTGGGTCGCTTTGAGATCGGGATACTTTTCGACGACGACGAGCAGGTGCGACAACGCCGACGAAAGCCCGTCCTGCGCGGCGGAAAACTTCGCGAACGCGGCGGGATCGTTCGGCACGCCGCTCCCAAGGTTGAGCTGACCCACCTTCGAGCGCGCCTCCGCGACCGCCACGTACGTGCTCTTCTCGAAGTTCGCGGCACCCTTGACCGTCGCCACAAGGTTCGGTATCAGATCGGCCCGCCGCTGATAGACGCTCTCGACCTGCGCCCACTGCGACTGGACCGCCTGGTCCAGCGTGACCAGCCGATTATAGCTCCCGGCGAGCGCCATCATCGCGACGACGACGAGCCCGCCCGACACGATCAGCGCACGATTCATTTGCTGCTAGCCATCGAACGAGCTTCCCGATCCGAAACGGAAAAACCCCGCTGGCTCGTCACGCGCCAGGGTTGACGACGTGCTGGTCGATGTCGATCGCGCCGTTCGGGTAGCGTTTGATCCCGTAGGTCCACGCCTCGTAGCCGTTGTTCACGTTCAGTTGGTACATGTACTCGTTGAGCCATTCCGTGCGCATGGCGGCAGCGGTGTCGCGTGAGCCGGCGTGATGGCCCGTTCCGATCCGCAACGCTGCTTCGTTCGCGTACGCTTCGAACTGGATACACTTGGTGCGATCGTGTCCGATCGACGCGTCGTAATAGGCCCACGCCTTCGGGAGATCGCGCGGGTTGTGGCTCTTGAGCATTACGCGCGCCCCGTGCGCACGTTTCCGCCGCAGGAGTAGCTCCGCCGCGTTCCCGCCGTGGTATTGCGCGTACACCCGCGCCCACACCGTCCCCAGTTCTGTTCCACGATTTTTTTGTCTTGATCGCTGGTGACGTCCCACAGGCTGGCGTCGAGCTTGAGCGCCAGCGGTCGACCTCCACGAGCTCGCCCCGGAACACCTTCTGTCCCGTCTTCTCGTTCGCGGTATCTTCGGCCATCTGCACGTCGGCCGTCGCCTTGGCGTCCACCGCGTGCTCGGCGCGCACCGCGCGCTGCTGTTCGCGCGCGCGCTCCTGGTCGATCACTTGGCCGATGGTGAGACTGCCGACGTTACCGTGCGCGTTTACGACGTGCGCGATACCGAGATGGTACAGGCGTTTGTCGTCGCCGTTGAATCCCCCGGCACGCTCGGATGCGATCCGTTCGTTCGGCGTGGCCTTCGCGGCGAACCCGGCACCGCGCGTGCTTCAGCGCAAGCCGGCAACGGCGATGATGACGAAGATCGCGATGGCGAACAGAAAGAGCCCGCCGCAGCCGAACAGGCCGATGCGAAGGCAGCCGTTGTTGCGCCGCGGCGGGGTGCCCCAAACGGCGGACCGGGGTATTGCTGATTCACGTGCGATCCCTCGCGGCTGCGCAACCGCCGTTACGCCGAAAACCCCGCCTTTCGGCGGGGTTCGTTTGGTAGCGCCAACGGGAGTTGAACCCGTCTCTCCGCCTTGAAAGGGCGGCGTCCTAACCGATAGACTATGGCGCCCCGAAGGCGAGTTCAGTGGGCCCGGCTGGATTCGAACCAGCGCGCGACCAGTTATGAGCCGGCTGCTCTACCGCTGAGCTACGAGCCCGTAGCCGCTACCCCTT
This sequence comes from Vulcanimicrobiota bacterium, assembly GCA_963791645.1. Taxonomy (GTDB): domain Bacteria; phylum Vulcanimicrobiota; class Vulcanimicrobiia; order Vulcanimicrobiales; family Vulcanimicrobiaceae; genus Vulcanimicrobium. The sequence goes on from CAWBTJ010000051.1 coordinate 36,009, forward strand.
CGACAGCGCGACGAAGGCTCTCTTCCCCGCGTACCGCGCGGTGCCCGTCCCCAGGTCCTCGGCGATGGCCAGCAAGCGGTTGTACTTCGCGATGCGGTCGCTGCGCGAGAGCGAGCCCGTCTTGATCTGGCCCGCGCCCGTTGCGACGGCGAGATCGCTGATCGTGGTGTCCTCGGTCTCGCCCGAGCGGTGCGAGATCACCGCGCGGAAGCCCGCCTTGTGCGCCATCTCCACGGCATCCAGCGTCTCGGTCAGCGTGCCGATTTGATTCACCTTGATCAGGATGGCGTTGGCGCTGCCCTCGCGGATGCCGCGCTCGAGCCGTTCGACGTTGGTCACGAAGAGATCGTCGCCGACGAGCTGCACGCGCGCGCCGAGCGTTTGCGTGAGCAGCTGCCAGCCGTCCCAGTCGTCCTCGCCGAGGCCGTCCTCGATGGAGACGATGGGATACTTGCGGCACAACCCGTCGTACAATCCGACCATCTCCGCCGACGTCAGCGGGTGATCGTCCGGCACGTGCGGCCAGTATTTTCCGTCGCGGAAGAATTCGGCCGAAGCTGGGTCGAGCGCGATCGCGACGTCGTCGCCGGGCCGGTATCCCGCGTTCTGGATCGCGTCGACGAGGATCTGCATCGCGTCGTCGATCGAGTCGAGCTTCGGCGCGTAACCGCCCTCGTCGCCGACCAGCGTTTGATGTCCCCGATCGTGCAGCATCTTGCCGAGCGTGTGGAACACTTCGGAGCCCCAGCGCACCGCTTCGGCGAACGTCGGCGCGCCGACCGGCACGATCATGCACTCCTGAAACTGCAGCGCGCCTTCGGCGTGCTTGCCGCCGTTGATCACGTTCATCATCGGTACCGGCAGCGTCGCCGCCGACGGTCCGCCGAGATAGCGGTACAGCGGTACGCCCAGCGACACCGCGGCCGCGCGCGCGACCGCAAGCGATACGCCGAGCAGCGCGTTCGCGCCGAGGTTCGATTTGTTCGGCGTGCCGTCGAGCTCGATCAGCGTGCGGTCGATCTCGCGCTGCGACGTCGCGTCCGCGCCTTCGATCGCCGGGCCGATGATCTCGTTGACCGCGCCGACCGCTTTGAGCACGCCCTTGCCGCCGTAGCGCTTCGGGTCGCCGTCGCGCTTCTCGACCGCTTCGTGCGCGCCCGTCGACGCGCCCGACGGCACCATCGCTTCTTCCACCACGCCGAACGACGTCGCGACCGCGACGGCGACCGTCGGGTTGCCGCGCGAGTCCAGCACCTCGCGCGCGCGCACGCTCTCGATCAGCGGGCGGCCGCCGCCGCGCAGCGACTCGATCGACATTACTTGGCGGCGACCCACTCGCCGAGCACGTGCCCGCGCGGAAACAACTCGTCGTCGCTGAAGAAGATCTTCACTTCGCGCGCCGCGGACTCCGCGGAGTCGGAGCCGTGCACGAGGTTTCGGCCGATCGTCTGGCCGTAGTCGCCGCGGATCGTGCCGGGCGTCGCCTTGATCGGGTTCGTCGCGCCGATCGTCGAACGGCAGCCTTCGATCGCATCTTCGCCTTCGATCACCATCGCGACGATCGGCGTCGCGGTGATGTAGTCGACGAGCCCTTTGAAGAAGCCCTTGCCTTCGTGCTCGGCGTAGTGGCGCTTCGCCTGTTCGTCGGTCACGCGCAGCATCTTCAGCCCGAGGATCACGTAGCCGCGCCGTTCGAAGCGCGCGAGGACTTCGCCGACCAAGCCGCGCACGACGGCGTCGGCTTTTGCAAGAATCAAGGTTCGTTCGACTGCCATAGCGGACGTGCTATACGTGCCGAACGATGCCGCACCTCCGGCTGGACCCGATGCTGCACGGCCCCTCGACGCCGCGCGCGTGCGCGCAGCGCTGGCGGGCACACGCTTCGCCGACGTGCGCGCGGTGCGCGAGACGGCGAGCACCAACGACGACGCGGCGTCGCTCCTCGGCGACCCGTCGGCCGCCGGTGCGACGTTGGTCGCCGAGTTTCAGACGGCGGGCCGCGGGCGCAAGGCGGGCCGCGCCTGGATCGCGCCGGCCGGTAGCGCACTGCTGTTCACGACGATCCTGCCCGTCGCGGTCGCCACGGAAGCGCTGTGGGCCGTACCGTTCTGGGTCGCGCTCGCGGTCGCCGACGGGGTCGAGGAGGGCTGCGGCGTGCGCGTTGGACCTGCGGTGGCCCAACGACCTCGATCTCGGCCCGCGCAAGGCCGCCGGCATCCTCTGCACGTCGCGCGTGCTGGGTGCCGAGGCGCACGTCGCGTGCGGGGTCGGCCTCAACGTCCGCCGCCCCACCAGCCTCGCCTCCGCGGCGATCGATCCGCCGCCGGCATATCTCTCCGACGATGCGCCGCACGCGGAGCGCGAAGCCGTGCTCGCCGGGATACTCGGCGCGATGGACGGCCTGCTCGACGTCCTCGATCGCCCGGCCGAGATCGCACGCGCGTGGGAAGCGCGCGCGGAGCTGCGCGGGCGGCAGTACCGTCTACGGCTCGACGCGGACGGCAGCAACGTCACCGGAACGGCCGTACGCCTCGACCGCGAAGGCGGGCTCGTCATCGCGCACGACGGCCGCGAAACCGTCGTGCACCTAGCCGACGCGCGCGTGGTCGGCTAACGCGGCAGCAGCGTTATTTCGCGACGCCGCCCAGCGCGACGTTCGCTTTGCCGAGCGCCGCGATCGCCGTCGCTTCGAAGGTTGGATCGATGCTCAGCGCGAGGTTGGCCGTCGCGGAGACGTGTGCGGGCTTGGGGATCATCTTTGCGGCGATGCCGCCGTCCTTGAGCGCCTTGGTGGCGATCATCGTGTCGGCGTTCGACCCGAAGAACAAAATGACGTCAGCCATCGCGTCTCACTTCGGGCGACTGAGATCAAGTGTCTGTTCTCGAGCGATTTCCCTAGCCACGATGCCCGAGAACGGTGGCTTGTTCGAAGGCGCCCCGGAACCGCTCACGAGCACGTCGAGCCCGGCCGCGACTTCGTTGAGCTCGGCGACGCGCGCGACGGCCTGCTGCGTGCGCGACGCCATCTCCGAAGCGAGCGTGTCGATCACGATCATGTCGCCGAGGATCTCCGCGTTGAGCACGGACGCGGCCAGCACGGTCTCCGCGACGCCGTGCTGGGTCGCCACCGCGCCGTCGGCATGCGAGGGCGCGTCCGACTCGGTCGCGGCTTGCATCAGCAATTCGCCCTGGCGTTCGACCGCCGCGCGCGTCTGCGCGACGTGGTCGCCCGAGACTTCGCTGCCGACGATGACGACCGACAGCTCTTGCGCCGACGCACGCACCTGGCGGCTGCGGGCGACGAGCTGCTTGGCGATGCGCTGCACGACCGGAACCGCGATCGCAAGACCGATCAAAATGCCGACGAGCCCCCACAGCATCAGCGACACGAGCGTGTGCTGCTGAATCCCGGTGAACGTCTCCAGCGGCACGCCGAACCAGCGCGATGCGATGACGTGGCCGCGGTCGTCGAGGATCGGCTCGACGCGCGTGAGGTACGCGACCCCGCCCTCGCTGTCGACGCCGTAGAACGTTTGCTTGACGTCGTTGACCTTCTCCGACGCGGCGTCGTCGATCAGCCGCGTGCCGTCCGGGCGCGAGATCGAGCTCGACACCAGTTCGCCGTGAAAGATCACCGCGGCTTTGCCGCCCAGCGCGTGCGCCGCTTGGTCGACGACGTCGTAGTAGTGGTCCATCACGATGCCGCCGTAGACGGCGCCGATCGTGCGTTCGTTCGCGTCCGAGATCGGAGCCGCGGACACGATGCCGATCCCGTCGACGAGGCCTTCGCGGCCCGCGGTCGTCGACTCGATCTGCGGCTCGAGCTGTTCGGGCACGAGCTCGTCGTGCGGCAGCGTCGCGGCGGTGCTCACCGTCTCGCCCGACAGCGCGCGCGTGACGAACGGCGAGGCGAGCTTCGCGCCGGCGGGGCCGCCGTTCGCGCGCGCCACGACGTTGCCGTGCATGTCGACCACGGTCAGAAACGACAAGCCGCCTTGGCGCGCGATCCCGGTGAGCGTCGCTTCGAGGTTCCTCGCGCGCCCCGCCGTTGCGCGCCGGACCGCTTCGTTGATCGCGGATTGCGTCACCAGCAGCTTGACCGAGTCGCGCTTACCGTCCCAGTAGCCCGCGAAGCCGGTCGAACCGCTCGCCACCTGCTGCGCAGCGAGGCGGTTCAAATCCGTCGCCATCGTGTTTCGTGCGGCGACCGCGCTGATCGCCGACGAGATCACGATCGCGCCGACGAGCGTTCCGACGAGTTTCGTACGCAGACCGAGCTTCATACCGGTGTCTCCTGGGCGTGATGGTTGTCCGAAATGGTGTAGCGACCGAACTCGGCGTCGATCGCAGCGGCCCGGCGGTTCATCTCGTCGACGGACTCGAGGATGCGCTGCGCGGCCGACGTGATCTCGGCGTTGACGTAGGTGAGGACTTCGACCGACGACGCGTTCTGCGACGAGATCGACGTGATCGCGTCGAACGCATGCGACACCTCGCTCGAGTGCGACGCCATCTGCTTGGTGGCGGCGAGGTTGGCGCCGACCGACGTCGTGATCTCCTGGATCGAGCGGATCACGCGGAACGTGTTCTCCGACATCGAGCGCGTCACCGAGCTGATCTGGCCGATCTGGCGGTTCGCGTCCTTGACCGTCGACACGATGTCGCGCAGCGCGTCGGATGCGCTGTCGGTTGATTTCACGCTGTCGTCCAGCCGCGCGTCGAGCCGCGTCATCGCGTCGGTGACCTGGGCGATGACCGACTGCGTCGAGCCGATGTGCGCCGCGATCTCTTTGGTCGCGCGCCCGCTGCCGTCGGCGAGCTTACGGACTTCGTCAGCCACGACGGCGAAGCCGCGGCCGTGCTCGCCGGCGCGCGCGGCTTCGATCGCGGCGTTGAGCGCGAGCAAGTTCGTCTGGTCGGCGATCCCGTCGATCACCTTGACGATGTCGCCGATCTGATCGGAGTTCGCGCCGAGCCGGCGGATGTCGGCAGCCAGCTCGTCGATGGTGGCCTTGATTGTCGCCATCGCATCCACGATGGTGTGGATCGCCGTACCGCCGCGATCGGCGGTATGCGTCGTCTCGGTCGAGATCGTCAGCAGCGAGTCGACTTGCGCCGCGACTTCCTCGATCGACGCGGACATCGTCGAGACGTCGAGCGCCGTCTGGTCGAGCGAGCGCGTCTGCTGTTCGGCCGAACCGGCGAGCTCGGAGATCGCGTCCGTCATCGAGCGCACTTTGAGCAGCGCGCCTTCGACGATCCGGGACTGCTCGCCGACGCCCTCCTCGAGCTGCTGCTGCGCGATCGCGCCGCCCTCGATCACCGCGAGCGACGACGAGGCCGTGGCCTGCAGTTCGCCGCCGGCGGCGCCGAGGCGCTGCGCTTCATCGTGCATCGTGCTCAAAAAGTCGCGCATGCCGAAGACGACCGTGTTCAGCCCGATGCCCAACTCCGCCAGCGGACCTTCCGCCACGGCCAGGTTCCCCGTCAGGTTGCCGCGCGCGACCTCGTCGACGCCAATTGTCAGGGCGGCGATGTTGGCCTCGAGGGCGGTCGTGGCGGCCGTCTCGGCCGACCCCGTGCCGGGCGCGTCGGACAGCCAGGCGAGCAGCACCCCGGCCAGCAGGACGGTCCCCAGCACGGCCGCCGACGTCGCGGCCGTTCCGTGCGGTCCGCGGGCGACGTACGCCACGAGCGCGGCCACGAGCGCGATGGTCGCCGAACCCACGACGAAGCGGCCGGCCCGTGTGGCGCGGCGATGGATGACGAGGAGGGGCGCCAGGGTCAATCTCAACGGGTCCTCGGCCTATGACGAACGAGAGCGGAGCCCGTGCCACACCACACGATCCGTCTTTACTGGCATCGGACATTGTCCGGCCGCTCGTTAGCTCGGCTGGTACCCTTGGTTACGCCGGGCGATTGGCGCGGCTGCGCCGCTCGCAGGTCTCGCAGAAATGCGAGTACTTGTTATCGGTATCGAAGACCGAGTTCGAATAGTACATCGCGCAGCGCGCGTTGTAGCAGTGCTTGAGGCCGAGCGCGTGGCCGATCTCGTGGACGCTCTCCTTGAGGAGCCGCTGAAACAGCGCGTTCTCGTCGGCCTGATCGCCGTAGAACTCTGAGCGCAGCCGGTGCAGCGAAACGACGGCGCAGCGCTGCGTCTCGCTGGACGATCCGAACACGAACTGGTGCGACGTCTTGTAGAGATCGTAGTCGGTGATCCCGAGGACGAGATCTTCGCGCGTCTCGTACGCGGCGGTGAGGCGGCCGACCAGCGATCCGAAGAACAGCTGCCCGCGCGCGCTGTTGAGCGCGGCCTTGGGGACGGCGAGCGTCGCGCGGACGACAGACGTCGCGAGGAACCGCTCTTCCAGGCACAGTGCGAGCCGGGTGAGCAATCCCGCGTCGATCGCATTGATCGGGACGATGCTGATCTCGCGCACGGCGCTGGTACGGGTTCGGTTCGCGCGCGGGCCTGTCCTGGGCGAGACTCGAAGGGTGCGCCACAATGATCGTCGGGATCGGGCTCGACCTCGCCGAGGTCCATCGCTATACGTTCGGCGAGGCGGAGCGCGCGCGCTTCGCCCGCAAGGTGTACACCGAGGAAGAGATGGCGTACGCGATGCGCAAGCGCAACTGGCCCGAACGGCTCGCGGGCTTCTTCGCCGCGAAGGAGGCCACGCGCAAGGCGTTCGGCCACGCGATCCCGTGGAACGCCGTCGGCGTGTCGCACGAGCGCAGTGGCAAACCGGTCATCCGCCTCTACCGCGGCTACGAGAAACTGCTCGAGCAGCGCGGCGTGCGCGCGATCCATCTAACGATCACGCACACCGCGACGACCGCCGCCGCCGTCGTGATCCTAGAAGGATGAGGGCAGTCACGGCGGCGCAGATGCGCGCGATCGACGCGGCGGCGATGGCGCGTCTCGGCGAGGTGGCGCTGATGCGCGCTGCGGGTGACGCGATCGCGCGGCTCATCGACCGGTATGCGCGCGGGGACGGCGCGGTCGTAGCGGTCGCGGGCGCCGGGAACAACGGCGGCGACGCGTACGCGGCGCTCGCGGCGTACGACGGCAAGCGCCGCCGGGTCATCTTCGCCGACGCATCGGCGAGCGTCCGGCACGACAGCGAGGCGCGTCGCGACGCGCGCGAACGCGCACGTGTCGCGGGCGTCGAGGAGCGCCCGTTCCCGCCGGACGCCGCGACGCTGCGCTACGCGGCGCTCGTGCTCGACGGCGTGCTCGGCGTCAACGCGCGCCTGCCGCTCGACGCGCGCAGCGCGGCGCTCGTGGACGCGATCGCGGCGAGCGGCGCGCCGGTGCTCGCCTTGGACGTCCCCACCGGCATCGATCCGACCACCGGCGAGCTCGGACAGCACGTCGTTCGCGCCACGGCGACGATCGCGCTCGGGCGGCCGAAGCTCGGCTGTTTGCTCGAACCGGGGCGTGACGCGGCCGGCGAGCTGTGGTGCGCGCCGATCGGGATGCGCGACAACGACGCGCACGGCATCGACGATCCACGCACCGACGTGCTGACGCCGGCGGAGTTCGCCGCGCTGCTGCCCGCGCGTTCAGACGAGTCCGACAAACGAAGTGCGGGCGCGCCGCTGATCGTCGCGGGATCGACGCAGTTCCCGGGCGCCGCCGTGCTGTGCGCGTGGGGCGCGGCGCGCGCGGGCGCGGGCTACGTCACGGTCGCCGCGCCGGAAGGCGCCGCGGCCGCGCTGCGCGCGCACCTCGTCGAGCAAGTGGTCGTGACGTACGACGAGCGCGATCCCGACGCGGCGGTGCAGACGATCCTCGGCTTGACGAACCGCTGCGACAGCATCGCGATCGGGCCCGGGCTCGGTTTGTCCGACGCGTTCGGCGACGATCGTCAACGGCGTGCTCGGCGGCAGCGAGCTGCCCGTCGTCGCCGACGCGAGCGCGCTGTACCACCTCGCGAAACGGCTGGATGCATACCGCGACAAACCGCTCGCGATCACGCCGCACGCCGGCGAGTTCGCGCGCATCAGCGGCAAAGGCACGATCGCGCCGGGCGAACGCCTCGCGCGCGTGCGCGCGTTCGTCGACGAGCACGGCATCGCGACGCTGCTCAAAGGCCGCACGACGCTGATCGCCGGGCGCGACGTCACGCACGTCAACCCGACCGGAACGAACGCGCTCGCGACCGCCGGCACCGGCGACGTGCTGACGGGCGCGATCGCGACGCTGCTCGCGCAAGGCCTGTCGCCGCTCGACGCCGCGCGCGCGGGCGCATACTGGCACGGCCGCGCGGGCCACGTCGCGCTCGCGCGGCGCGCCGCGCGGCGTCGTCGCGCGCGACGTCGCGGACGCGCTCGGCGAAGCATCCGTCGTCGAGCGCAAGACGAGACGCTGCAGCGCATCTCCTAACGGACGATTTCGGCCGAAAAACCGGGCAGGCCCCTTGACGCGCCGACACGACGGCGTGATAGCCTGGCGTGGAAACATGAAGAAAGCGATGCGACGCGAGATCGTCCTGCCGGAGACGAAACCCGAGACGGAGTGGCTACGCGGCCGGGCGGTCAGGAAGATGAGCCCGCAGCGCAAGCACGCCGTGCTTCAGCTGTGGCTCGGCGAGCGTCTGGAAGACATGGGCCGGCGAACGCGGGATCGTCGGGAGCGAATGGCGGTTTCGCGTCGCGCCACCGGGCGAGGACATCAGGCCCCTCGTTCCGGACCTGTCGTATCTGGCGTACGACCGCGATCGGTGACGCGACGGAAGACGACCTCGACGCCCGCTCATACCGCCGAACGCCGCGATCGAGATCCGCTCGCCCGGCGACAGCCGCCGAGACCTCCAGGACAAAATCGACGTCCTGCTCCGCGCCGGGACCGACGTCGTGGTCGTCGTCAACCCGAAGACGCGCACGGTCTTCGCGCAGGACGCGTCGTCACGCCGCATCTTCTGGCGCGATGAGACGTTCGAGCATCCGGCGCTCCGGGCTTCACGTTCGCGCTCGCCGAGATGTTCGACGCGGTGCGGCTGCGCCGTCCGAGCTGAGGTCTTAGCCGCCGGAGTCGAGCAGTTCGCGTAAGCCCGGCTTCGTCGAGGATCGTGATGCCGAGCGTCTCCGCTTTGGCGAGCTTGGTGCCCGCTTCGTCGCCGGCCACCACGTAGTCGGTCTTCTTCGACACCGACGACGACACTTTGCCGCCCGCCGCGACGATGAGCTCCGCGGCTTCGTCGCGCGTGAGGTTCGGCAGCGTGCCCGTCAGCACGAGCGTTTTGCCTGCCAGCACGCCGACGGGCTCGCGCGGGCGCAGCGGCGCCGTCATGTCGACGCCGGCCTTCTTCAAGCGCGCGATCATCGTCGCGGTTCGGCGCCTGCGCGAAGAACAGCACGACGCTGCGCGCGATCTCCACGCCGATCCCTTCGCTCGCGACGAGCTGCTCCTCGGTCGCGGCGGCGAGCGCGTCCATCGAGCCGAAGTCGCCCGCGAGGATCGCGGCGTTCTGCGAGCCGACGAACCGGATCCCGATCCCCGACAACAGCCGCGCGAGGCCGCGCGACTTCGACCCCTCGATCGCGGCGAGCACGTTGGACGCCGACTTCTCCGCCATGCGCGGCAGCGTCAGCAGCTTCTCCAGGTCGAGCGCGTAGATCGCGCTGACGTCGTGCACCAGCCCGCTGTCGATCAGCGACGCCGCGAGCTGGTCGCCGATCCCTTCGATGTCCATCGCGCCGCGCGAGCAGAAGTGCCGGACGCGCTCGACGAGCTGCGCGGGGCACGACGCGTTCGTGCAGCGCGCCATCGGCTCGCCTTCGGGGTGGTCGACGTCCGCGCCGCACACCGGACAGCGGTCCGGCAGCGTGTACTCCGGCGGGTTGCCTTTGCGCAGCTCGAGCACGGGGCCGACGACGCGCGGGATCACGTCGCCCGCGCGAACCACCGTGACGACGTCGCCGACGCGGATGTCGTTCGCGCGAATGTAGTCCTGGTTGTGCAGCGTCGCGTTGGCGACGGTGGTGCCGCCGATCTGCACCGGCTCGAGCACCGCGTTCGGGTTGAGCACGCCGGTGCGCCCGACGCTCACCGTGATGTCGAGCAGCTTCGTGCGCGCCTCGCGCGCGCGGAACTTGTAGGCGATCGCCCAGCGCGGGTCCTTGCCCGACGTGCCGAGCTTCGCTTGCAGCGCGAGGTCGTCCACTTTCACGACGACGCCGTCGATCTCGTAGTCGAGCGTTTCGCGGCGTTCTTCCCACTGCGCGACGAACGCGACGACGTCGCGGATCGACGGCACCGCGTGCGCGTGCTCGTTGACGCGAAAGCCGAGCGCGCGCAGAAACTCCAGCAGCTCGTGCTGCGAGCGCGGCGGGCTCTCCGTGTCGATCTCGCCGACGGCGTACGCGTAGAACGACAGCTTGCGCTTCGACCGTCATCTTCGGGTCGAGCTGGCGGATGCCGCCGGCGGCGGTGTTGCGCGGGTTCGCGAACGTCGGCAGCCCGCGCGCGGCGCGCGTCGGCGTTGAGCTGCGCGAAATCGCTCTTGCGCATGTACGCCTCGCCGCGCACGTCCACGTGGCGCGGCACCTTGGCCGCCGCGCAGCGGCGAGCGGGATGGTGCGGATCGTGCGCAGGTTCGCGGTGACGTCTTCGCCCACGTTGCCGTCGCCGCGCGTGCCGCCTGCGGTGAGCTGCCCGTCGTCGTAGCGCAGCGACACCGCGAGCCCGTCGATCTTGAGCTCGCACGTGTACGCGACGTCGCCGTCGATCCCGCCGAGCTTGCGCACGCGCGCGTCGAACGCGAGCAGCTCGTCCTCGCCGAAGGCGTTGCCCAGCGACAGCATCGGCCGCGCGTGCACGTACGGCGGAAAACCGCTCGCCGGCGTTCCGCCGACGCGCTGCGTGGGCGAGTCCGGGGTCAGCACCTCGGGATGCGCCTGCTCGAGATCGAGCAGCTCGCGCAGCAGCGCGTCGTAATCGGCGTCGCTGATCTGCGGGTCGTCGAGGACGTGGTAGCGGTGGTTCGCGTCGTCGAGCTGTTTGCGCAGCTCGCGAGCGCGCTTCTCGAATGCCTTCAGCGCCACGGTTTCGGCGTGGCGACCTGCACCGGGTAGCCGTCGGGGTCGGCGATCACCGCGATCCGGCCGAAGCTCTCGTCGTGCGGCTCCTGGAGGATCGGCACGCCGGCGGTGCGCGCGTCCGTGACGAACTTGTCGACGTCGTCGACGTGGAAGCCCAACTGCAGCGAGCCGGGCTTCACCATCAGGCTCTCGCTGGCCGGATGCAGCCCGAGCATCCGCCCGTCGCCGAGATCGAAGTCGACCCAGTGCGGCGCCGCGTCGGTGCCGAGCTTGAGGTCGAGGATGGTTCGGTAGAACTGCTTGGAGCGCTCGAGGTCGGCGCAGACGATCATCGCGAGGGCGAAGGTGGCCACGGCGGTCCGCCTTCGACGAGCGCGGCGCAGGTCCGCCGCCCGCGGCGGACCGAAGACGTTTCGATGCTTCCTCGCCGCGCGTTCATCGCCGGAGGCGCCGCGCTCGTCGCGGCCGGCCTGCCGCGGGCTGCGCACTCGTTCGTCGAGACGATCGACGGCGGACAAGCGCATAGCGCCGCCGAGCAGGCGCGCACGATCCTCGATGCGGTCGCCGCCATCTCGGCGACGGAACTCGCGGTGCGCACGGTGTGGCGCGCGCCCGCGGCGTTCCCTCCGATCGCGCCGATCGCATGCTACGTCGCGCGCGGCCACGATACGGACTATCCGAACGATGCGGTGATCTGGCTCAACGTCGATCACCCCGAGCTCAAGAGCCCGCGCGCCGCGCGCCTGACCGACGAGATCCCGCTGCTCACCGAGTTGCTGCTCGCGTCGGTGGACGTCCGGCCGCACCGAGCGCCGTCGCTGGGTTTGGAGAATCTCGAACCCACCAAGCGGCGCTCGGTCGCCGCGACGCTCGCCGGCAAGGTGGCCGTCGTCGCAAAGTATTCGCCGTATGCGACGATCAGCGAGGCGGAGTTCACGCGGCTTGCGTTTCCGTACGCCGTACTGCGCCAAATGACGCCGGGGATCGACGGCGTCGCGCGCATTCTCACGCGCGCCGCGGACATGCCGCGCGACGAACCCTATGCGGCATACGTGGGGCGCGACGCCGATCCGCGCGCGCCGCACGGGTGGGGCGCCGTCCACGTCATCGCACCCGGGGTCTTCGACTCGGCTCAGGGCAAGGAAGCCTTGGCGCGCGCGTACGTGCTGGCGACGGCGGACGCGCAGCCTCCCGACAGCGCGTTCAAACGCGCGTACGAAGCCGCGCGCGCGCAGGACGCGGCGCACGGCGACCGCTGGACCGCGCGGCGCGCGTTCGCCGCGCCGTACGTCACGCAAGTCACCGCGCTGCTCGGAGATTGACCGCCGCCATGCAACCCGACATCGACACCGTTGCCGCGCGCCGCCGCGCGTTCCGTGCGCTGCACGCCGGTCCCGCGCTTTTCGTCATCCCCAACGGGTGGGACGTCGTCACCTCGCGCATCTTCGAAGACGCGGGATTCCCCGCCGTCGCGACGTCGAGCGCCGCGGTCGCCAACGCGCTCGGCTATCCGGACGGAAACGCGCTCGACGTCGACCTGCATCTCGCGGCGATCGAACGAATCGTGCGCGCGCTCGACGTGCCCGTGTCGGCCGACGTGGAAAGCGGATACTCCGCCGACACGGCCGCGCTGACGAAATTCATCACGCGGCTTGCCGCGACCGGCGTCGCGGGCTACAACCTCGAGGACGTGAAAGCCGAAGGCGAGCTGTACCCGCTCGACGAGGCCGTCGCGCGCGTACGCGCCGCGCGCGCAGCGGCCCCGGACGTGTTCCTCAACGCGCGCACCGACATCTATTTGATGGGCATCGGCCCGGCGGAGACGCGCTTGGAACGGACGCTCGAGCGGCTGAACGCGTTTGCGGATGCAGGCGCGGACGGCGTGTTCGTCCCCGGCGTGATGGACGGGGTGACCATCGGCAAGCTGGCGATCGCGACGCGGCGCCCGCTCAACGTGCTGGCCGGCCCGAAGACGCCGGACCGCGCGTCGCTGCAGGCGCTGGGCGTGCGCCGCGTCAGCGTAGGCTCCGGGCCGATGCGCCGCACGCTCGGCGTGCTGCGCGACATCGCGCACGAATTGCGCGACGCGGGCACGTTCTCGTACACGCGCGAAGCGAGCGTCCCGTACGCGGAGCTGAACGCGCTGATGCGCCCGCCGCCAAGCCCCGCCTGACGAATCTCCTGGTCCGGCGTCATCATGCGGGGACCGTACCCAGTCGCCGCTGAACGCACCCGGCATGCGCACGCTCCTCTCAGCTCTGCTCGCCATTTGCGTCGCGGCGTCGATGCCGTCGCCGGTGCGCGCGCAGAGCGCTCCCGGCACGACCGTCACGATCCCAGTTCATGCGCGCGGCTCGGCGCGCGCCGCGTTCCGCGAGGCGGTGCGGTCGCTGCGGCTGGACGACGTCCGGCTGCGGTCGGCGTTCAGCGACAGGTACGACCGTTTCGTCGAAGGCTCGTTCACCGCGACCCTGCGCGGCACCGCGGTGTCGGGCGTGCTGCTGGCCGGCACCCACGGCGTCGCGGCAGCCGCGTTCGATACCACGGACCGCGCGCCGCGAACGGTCCCCGCGCTGCTCGCGCGGATGGGCTCGGCGGGCGGTTCGGCGGCCGCAACCCGGCCGCTGCATCCGGTCTCGTTCGGCACCGGAACCGTCGCGCTGCCGGACTCGTGGGACGTCTTGAATTCATATCAAGGCTGCGTGGAAGCCGCGTCGCGGCAAGACCACGGCTACCTCGCGTTCGGCTGCCCGCAGGCAGCGTTCGCGCCGCCGCTGCTGCCGGGCGCCGATCCGCGCACCGTGCTGGTCGTCACCGGCTCCGAGCCCGTCGCGGCGCTGCGGCGCGTCCTCACGTCGGCGTCGCCGGCCGGGCTCGGCGTCGCGAACGTGCGGATCGCGGAAGTGCAGCCGGTGCAAGCGCCGATGGCGGGCGGCCGGGCGGCATACGTGCTCTTTGATTACACCGCCGGCGGCGCACCGTTTCGCGGCCTCGCGCTCGTCGCGGTCGCCGGCGTCGGCGACCGCAGCTTCATGGTGTACAAGTCGATGTTCATGCTACCCGCCGCGACGTTCGCGCAGCTTGCGCCGACGCTCTGGAAGTCCTGGCAGTCGTGGGGCGTCAACAGCGGCGTGCTGACGTCGCGGCTGACGGCCGCGGCGCAATCGATGCGCGAGACCGGCGACATCATCACGGGCGCCTATTGGGCGCGCCAGCACGCCGGCGAGCAGACATCGTTCGGTTTCGACCAGTACATCCGCGGCACCGCGCAGCTCGAGGAAGTCACCACCGGCCGCCGCTGGAACGGGAGTTATTTCGACGCGAGCACGATCGTCGAGCACGACCCGGTCAACTACCGCATCGTTCCGATCGGCGAACTGAGCCGGTAACGCGATATCGGCGGTCGAGCCGCCAGCGCTACGCCTCGACCGGTACGCGCTCGCGCGTGCCGTTCTCTGAGCTTGACGCGGATTGCGTCTCGCGAGCATGCGCGTCTCACGTTCAAGGCTAAGCTCATGAGCGGCACAGGGTAGGCACCCCTGATCCGGCGCCGAACCCAAGCGCCGGACCACTGCATGATCATTCGTCCTATCGTTTGCCGGCGATTCATCGGAAGAACCGACGAGCTCGCATATCTGCACGAACGCCGCCGGGAAGCGGGCCTTTCGCACGGCGGCCTCGTCCTCGTGACCGGCGAAGCTGGGGTCGGGAAAACACGGCTGCTGTCCGAGTTCGGCTCCTCGCTCGCGAAATCGCGCTGGCGCGTCGGAATCGGCCCCTGCCTGGAGTTTGCGCAGCGCCCGTACGGTCCCGTAGCGCTTGCGGGCGATGGGAACCCTTTTTTCACCGAAGAGCTCCTCAAGAGCGCGGTGGAACAGGGTCCTGTCGACGGCGGCGCGTTCGGCCGACAGCTGCCCAGCACGCTTCGTGCCACGTTGATGGAGAGGCTTCGGCCGCTCGGCGACGACGAGCGCACGGTCATCGCGCAAGCGGCGGTGATCGGCCGCTCCTTCGACGTCCCGCTGCTGGCCGCGACGTTGCATCGAGATCAGGCACGGGTGGTCGCCGCGCTTCGGCGGGTGCGCCGCCTGCAGCTCATCGAGGAAGACTCCGCGGGCGAATTCCGGTTTCGCCATGCGCTCACTCGCGATGCGATCTACGGAGAGTTTCTGAACGCGCAGCTGCAGCCGATGCACCGTAACATTGCAGTCGCGCTCGAAGTGCCGCCGGCCGACAGGCGAGCCGTCCCGAGCCTGGCATATCATTGGCGCGCGGCCGGCGACGCCGAGCGAACCGTGCACTACAACGAGCTCGCGGGAGATGCCGCAGGCCTGGTGTATGCGCACACCGACGCGATCGGGTTCTACCAACACGCGCTCGCCGCCGCCGGCGATCACTTGCATCGCCGCGCGACGTTGCTCGAGAAAATTGGTGAACATCGGCAAGCCCTCGGAAATAACCGCGACGCGTTTGCCGAATACGTCGAGGCCGCCGAGACGTTTCGTGCGGCAGGCGATGGTGTTCGCGAGGCAGCATGCCGCGTGCAGAGCGCACTTCAAGCGTGGACGCTCGGTGATCGTGAGCCCGCCGCAGGGCTCGCAGCGATGCTGGATCGCACCCCGCACGATTTGACGCTGCTGCGCAGTCGGCTCCAGGTGGGCATCGCATGGTTTCACGCGTTCGCATATTGCCCGGAGAAGGCGCGGCAGCACTTGGCGCTCGTCGACGCCGCCGTCTTTGAAGCAGACCCGACGACGGAGATGCGGTACTGGCACGCGTATGCGTCGAGCCTGGCACAGCTCGGCGATGTGGACGGCTTTCGGCGCGCGCACGCCGCGTGGGCGACCGCCGCGGAACGCGCCGGCGGAACGGCGCTCGTACAAATGCACTGCAATGCCGCGCTGGGATACTCCGTGCTCGGCCGTCACGAGGAAGCGGTAGTCACCTTGCGGCGCACGATCGAGACGGCCCGCGCCCAGCGCGATCGCTTGTACGAGGCCGTCGCGCACGCGATAGCGGCGTACACGTACGTCGTCACCGGTGAACTAGAGAATGCTCGAGCGTCGATCAGCGCTGCCGCCGCCATACCCACGGAAAGCGAACCGGCGATCGCGCATGCGACCGCGTGGGGGACGCTGGCCGGTGCGCATCTCGGCGACGACGGGCTCATTGACGCTTGGTTCGATCGACGCGAACGAACGATTTCCAGTTTCGGGAAGGTCATCTATGCAGCCGGTTACGCCGAGATCTTGGTACACCGTGGCCGTCTCGATGAAGCGCAAGCGATGTTGCACGATGCGATCGAGTTCGGCGAGCGACCGCGCGGTAATATGTTGACCCTGCTGGCCGTCGCGCGCTACGGCCTCGACGAGGACGTCGAACGCGCTCGCGTCACGCTCGCGCGCGCCGCCGACGCACCGAGCGAGGTCGTGGAACAGCATGCGATCCACCTCTTCGACGCCCTCGTCGCACGGCGGCGCGGACGTCGCGACGAGGCGGCCAGTTCCGCAGCCGCGGCGCTCGAGGGGCTGCGGCGGATGCGCTTCCGCCTGCTGGAGGCGGCCGCCCTGGAACTGACAGGCGAGCGTGATGCAGCCCGTGTGGTGTACCGCGCGTGCGGAGCGGCGTATGACGTCAAGCGGTTGCAGCGCGCGCCCGGCGCTGAGCAACCCCTCTCCGCTCGCGCAGCTGATCGGCCGGCGCAGCGATCCCAACCCGACCAGCTGTCAGCGCGCGAACGTGAGATCGCGCGCCTCACCGCCGGTGGGCGATCGAACATCGAGGTCGGGCGCGAGCTTTCGATCAGCCATAAAACGGTCGAAAAGTACCTCGGCTCGATCTACAAAAAGGCTCGGAATTTCGAGCCGCGCGCAGTTGGGCGCTTACGTTTCGGCGACCGACGCTCGGTCGTGATCACATTCGCGAGCGAGGCGCTACGTCGTCTGACGGGGCGAGCATCCGTTCCCAGTGGCGCGGGAGGGCGTAGCGTAACCGTCACGGCCATACGGGGCCGCCGTTGGCGAGATAGTCGTGGGGCGGTTCCAGCGCTTGATCCGGTGCTTGAGTAGCGCCATGGCGAGCGAGGTTTCGGCGAAACCCGAGGCCGTAGCGCTTGAATGTTTCGGGCGATCGGAACGGAACGACGTTCAAGCTACGCCCGATCGAAGTTGCGCAAGAAGCAGAGGTGCGGCACTCGCCGGCCGCCGGCGTGTCGAGGTGGAAACCGGCTTCGCGAATCAGCGCGAGATCGCGGCGAAAGGAACGCGCGGAACGGCGAAACAGCATTGGTAGGAGGCGATGGTCACCGACTCGCGTCGCGCAAAAAGCGCGGTGAGCCAGATGACGCGCACCAGCCGAAAGGCGGCGCCGTCGCTCGGTGTGGCGGTTCGAAAAGTTGATACCCAAGCCTAAATTTGTCGATCCGGCGGATGATCACCGGAGCAGCCGAGCACGTATCGTCTCGTCCGCGACGGCGCGACGAGTCGGCAGGCTGACAGACTAGTTCGCGTTCTTCACCGCTTCGTGGGCTCGCTACGCCTCGACCGTGACGCGCTCGCGGGCGCCGTTCTTCGTCAACTCGTCCAGTGTCTCGAAGTTCGCGCTCTCCAGCTTGGCGATGCGCTCCGCGCTGACGCGGATGCGGCCCTTCGCGCGCTCGTCCGACAGCACGCCGCGCAAGTACTCGCCGGTGTGCGAGCGCGGGTTCTTGCGCGATCTCTTCGGGCGTGCCGGTCGCGACGATCTGGCCGCCTTTGTCGCCGCCTTCGGGGCCGAGGTCGATCACGTAGTCGGCGGTCTTGATCACGTCGAGGTTGTGCTCGATGACCAGCACCGTGTTGCCCATCGCGACCAGCCGCGACAGCACGTCGAGTAGCTTGTGGATGTCCGCGAAGTGCAAGCCCGTCGTGGGCTCGTCGAGCACGTAGAACGT
This sequence comes from Vulcanimicrobiota bacterium, assembly GCA_963791645.1. Taxonomy (GTDB): domain Bacteria; phylum Vulcanimicrobiota; class Vulcanimicrobiia; order Vulcanimicrobiales; family Vulcanimicrobiaceae; genus Vulcanimicrobium. Next base: position 53,989 of record CAWBTJ010000051.1, read on the forward strand.
GCGCCCCGTCGCGCGGCGCGACAGCTCCGTTGCGAGCTTGATGCGCTGCGCTTCGCCGCCCGAGAGCTGCGTGGCGGGCTGGCCCATGTGGATGTAGCCAAGGCCGACCTCGCAGATCGTCTTGAGCTTGTTCGAGATCTTCGGGATCGTCGAGAACAGCTCTGCCGCTTCGTCGACGCGCATCGCGAGCACGTCGGCGATCGACTTGTTCTTGTACTTCACCTCGAGGGTCTGCGCGTTGTAGCGCTTGCCCTTGCACACCTCGCACGGCACGTACACGTCGGGCAGGAAGTGCATCTCGATCTTGATGATGCCGTCGCCCTGACACGCTTCGCAGCGGCCGCCCTTGACGTTGAACGAGAACCGGCCCGGCGTGTAGCCGCGCATCTTCGCTTCGGGCGTGAGCGAGTACAGCTCGCGGATCTGGTCGAACGCACCCGTGTACGTGGCGGGGTTCGAACGCGGCGTACGGCCGATCGGCGACTGGTCGATCACCACCATCTTGTCGAGCGCTTCGGCGCCCTTCACGCGGCCGTACGTGCCGCCGGCGGGCTGGTGGTGCAGGTACTGGTTGAGCGCCTTCACGACGACCTCGTTGACCAGCGTCGACTTGCCCGAGCCACTCACGCCGGTGACGCAGGTGAACGTGCCCAGCGGGAGATCGACGTCGACGCCTTTGAGGTTGTTCGCCTTCGCGTTGATGACGGACAGCGTGCTGCGCGCCTTCTTACGGTGCTTCGGGATGGCGATGAACTGCCGCCCCGACAAATACGCGCCGGTCAGCGATTCGGGATTCGCCTCGATCTGCTCGATCGAGCCGACCGACAGGATGCGGCCGCCCTCGGCGCCCGCGCCGGGTCCGATGTCGACGATCACGTCGGCCGAGCGCATCGTGTCCTCATCGTGCTCGATGACGATGAGCGTGTTGCCGATGTCGCGCAACGTCTCGAGCGTCGCCAGCAGCCGGTCGTTGTCACGCTGATGGAGCCCGATCGACGGTTCGTCCAAGATGTAGAGCACGCCGACCAGCGACGAGCCGATCTGCGTCGCCAAACGAATGCGCTGCGACTCGCCGCCAGAGAGCGTCGTCGCGCTGCGCGAAAGGTTCAAGTAGCCCAGGCCGACGTTCTTGAGAAAACCGAGCCGCGCGCGAATCTCCTTGAGGATCTGCTGCGAGATCTTCGCGTCGCGCTCGTTGGGCCGGTACGCGGCAAAGAACGCTTCCGCGCGCTCGACCGACATCGTCGTCGTCTCGCTGATGTTCTTGTCGGCGACCGTCACGCCGAGCGCTTCCGGCTTGAGCCGCGCGCCCTTGCACACCTTGCAGACCGACGCCGACATGAACTTCTCGATCTCTTCCTTCACGTATTCGGAAGAGGTCTCGCTGTAACGGCGCTGGAGGTTGTTGCAGACGCCCTCGAACTGCGACTCGTACTCCCACTGGTGGCCCGAGCGCGACTCGTAGACGAATTTCTGCTTCTTGTCGGCGCCGAAGAGGATCATGTCGACCACGTCCTCGGGCAGCTCTTCGACGGGCGTGGTCGCCTTGCAACGGCGCGAACGCAGCAAGCGCTCCACCTGCTGCATGTAGTACGGGTTCGTCGACGGATAGCGGCCGCTGCCCAGGTTCTTCGACCACGGCACGATCGCGCCGTCCTTGATCGACTTGGTGCGGTCGGGGATCACCTTCCACTCGTCGATCTCGATCTTCTCGCCCAGGCCGCTGCACGCGGGGCACGCGCCGTAGGGCGAGTTGAACGAGAACAGCCGCGGCTCGAGCTCCTGGAACGAGATGCCGCACGACGCGCACGCGAACGACTCGCTGAACGTCGCCTCGACCCACTGCTCCGACGCTTTCGGCGTCTCGGCGTTCACCTTGGCCTGGTACAGCACGGTGACGATGCCGGTCGACAGCTTGAGCGTCGTCTCGATCGAGTCGACCAGCCGCGAGCGCACGTCGGGCTTCACGACGAGCCGGTCGACGACGACCTCGACGGTGTGCTTGCGCTTCTTGTCGAGCTCGATCTTGTCTTTGAGCTCGCGGATCTCGCCGTCGACGCGGACGCGCGCGAAGCCCTCTTTGCCGATCTCCTCGAACAGCTTGGTGTACTCGCCCTTGCGGCCGCGGATCACCGGCGCGAGCAGCTGGATGCGCGTGCCTTCGGGGAACGCGAGGATCTGGTCGACGATCTGCTCGGCGGTCTGCGAGCTGATCTCTCGGCCGCACTCGTAGCAGTGCGGCACGCCGACGCGCGCGTACAGCAGGCGCAGGTAGTCGTAGATCTCGGTGACCGTGCCGACCGTCGAGCGCGGGTTGCGCGAGGTCGACTTCTGGTCGATCGAGATCGCCGGCGACAGCCCTTCGATGTAGTCGACGTCGGGCTTCTCCATCTGCCCGAGGAACTGCCGCGCGTACGACGAGAGCGACTCGACGTAGCGCCGCTGGCCCTCGGCGTAGATCGTGTCGAACGCGAGCGAGGACTTGCCCGACCCCGACAAGCCCGTCATCACGATGAGCTTGTTGCGAGGGAGCGTCAGGTCGATGTTCTTGAGGTTGTGCTCCCGCGCGCCCTTGATGACGATCGCATCGAGCGCGTGCGTGGTCGCGTCCGGCATACCCCGCTAAGACTCGCGGTCGGAAGCGAACGGTTCCACGCGGCGCGCTATCAGCTCGGCGATTTCGTCAGCGAGCGTGCGAACCCGCGCCTGCCGCCGCGCCGGCGAAGATCGCCATCATGATCGCCCCGAAGATGACGAAGCAGGAAGATGCCGAGCAAGACCGACACGACGAAGACGATCAGTCCCCACTTCGCCCACGCGGTCTGCACGGCCACGAAGTCGGCCAAGCTCGCGAACTGGCGGTTGGCGGCCATGATCCGGTTGCCTTTGATGCCGAGGTAGATCGCGAAGACCAGCGAGGCCGGCAGCGACAGGAAGTGCACGAACGGAATGAAGTTGCACACGAAGATCGCGAGCGGCGATGATCTTGTGCGTGCTGTCGGCGTTCCAGAACGGCCAGAACAGCCACAAGAAGAACGGCCCCCAGCTCCAGCGGTCGAGCAGCTGGTCGGGGACCGCGTTTCCGGGTGCTTGCGCCGTGGCCGACGTGCCGAGCATCGGGTTGGTCTGCACGCGCGGCGTCCTCTAGACGGCGGGGCCGCCGGGATCCGGGGGTACGAGGGCGGCGGCGGGGGCGTCGGCGTTCCACGACGACGGCGGCGGCGGGGCCGCTCCATACGGCGGCGGCGGCTGGTACGACGACGGCGGCGGCGCCGATCCGTACGACGAGCCGGTCGTTCCCTCGTTGCGCAGGCTGAGATACTCGCCGACGATGACCAGCATCGCGAACGCGATCACGATCTGCGTGATGACGCTGCTGACGATCGGCCCGAGGAACGGGATGAAGTGCAGCGGCAGCGTGAGCAGCCCCAGCACGAACGAGATCACCGCGATCAGGATCGCGATGATCAGCGTCGGCACGAAGCGCTTCGCGGCGATCTGGAACGACTCCCCGATCGACGAAAAGCCGGGCAGCGTTGCCGATCACGGCCGCGGGCATCGCATACAGCGTGAAGATCCAGAACGCGAGCAACGACAGCGTGATCGTCGGCAAGGCGAGGATCGCCGCGACGATTCCGAGGCCGATCAGCCCGATCGCCGTCATCACGATGTTGCTGGAGCGCTCCTGGAACGCCGCCGACCCGTCGGCGAGCGTCGTGGTACCGCGTGTCCAAGCCGCGCCGGCCATGCCGACCGTGTACGCGGTCGTCGCGATGTAGCCCAGCACGCCGACGCCGGCGATCAGGATGCCGCGGAGGAAGGCGCCGCCGACGCTCGCCATCGCGAGCCCCGGGTTGTTCTGGTAATCGGCGGAGGTGTAATAATGCGGCGTCAGGAGCCCGCTGATGAGCCCGACGATCAGCCCGATCACGATGCCGGGCACGATAATGATCCAGTTACTCGAAAGCAGCGTCCACGCGCGGGAGAAAACGCTTTCGACCGAAGGCGGTTGTGTCATCGGGCCAGGCGTTCACCGAGCGGGCCCACGACCCCTTGAGCAGGCGAGCGGGAGAACCCCGATCAGCTCGGTGATCGACGACACGACCGCGTCGGGATGCGGGCCGGCAGGCGGGACGGGGATCGCGTGGACATCGAGCAGCACGGTGAAGAGGCCGACCTCGTGCGCGCCCAGGACGTCGCGCGCGTAGCGGTCGCCTACCATTGCGGTACGGGCGGGCTCGCTCCCCAGCACGCGGCACGCGTGCCGGTACAGCTCGGGGTCGGGTTTGATCATCCCGACCTCGTCGGCGATGAAGAACGCGTCCATCCGCTCGCGCAGGCCGAGCCGGTCGATCTTGTCGTGGTGCGTCGCGGCGAAGCCGTTGGTCACGAGGCCCAGCTTGCAGCCGCGCTCGCGCAGCGCGACGAGCACGTCGAGCGCGCCCGGCGATAACTCGAGCACGTCGGCGCGCGCGCGCACGTAGCCGTCCGCACAGCGCACCGCGAGCGCGCGGTCGTCGAGGCCTACGGCGCACAGCGCTTCGTGCCACATCCGCTCGCGCTGGTCGTCGATCGCGACGCGTCAGGTGCTCGGCGTTCAGCGACGCCCAGAATGACATCGCCGCGCGCTCGTACGCGTCGGCCAGCGCCTCCGCATCGATGCGGTGGTCGCGCGCGACCGTCTCCGCGACGCTGCGCGCGGCGGCGCGATACGCCGCCGTATCGTCGTGCAGCGTGTCGTC
>CAWBTJ010000052.1:0-11399 GCA_963791645.1 Vulcanimicrobiota bacterium
TTGGTCCACCGCGCGCGCCCCCGGCGCCAGCAGCGTCTTCTCGAAGCTGCCCAGCGCGTCGGGCGGATGGGGTGCGGTCGCCGTAGGTCTCTCGCAAACGATGACGTCGGCGGTGTCGAGCGGCGCGGGATCGTAGAGTAGCGGCCTGCCGTAGCGCCGAGGTCGCCGGAAAGATCACCGGTGTTGTCGATGCGCGCGTCGATGAACGCCGAGCCCGAGGATGTGCGCGGCGTTGTGGTAGCGCAGCGTCGCGCCGCACACGTCGAAGTCGGTCTCGAGCTCGACCGTCTTCAGCAGCGTCAGCGTCGTCGCGACGTCGTCGTCGTCGTAGAACGGCGGCGGCGCGTACGACTCGTGCTGAAAGCCGCGCTTGTGCAGGTGCTGCTGCAAGTGCGCCGCGTCGGCGAGCACGATGTCCATCAGGCCCGCCGTCGCGGGCGTGCAGTAGATCGGCCCGCGGTAGCCGTCGTGCACGATCTTGGGCAGGTAGCCGACGTGGTCGATGTGGCCGTGCGTGATGACGATCGCGTCGGTCGCCGCCGGCGGGACCGGCAGCGGCGCGTCGTTGAGCGCCTGCGTCGCGTGCGTGCCTTGGAACAGCCCGCAGTCGACGTAGACGTGCTTGCCGTTGCCGAGCGTGAGAAGATGCTTGCTGCCGGTGACGGTGCCGGCCGCGCCGACGAACGTGAGCTCAGCCACCGGTTTCCTCCGTCACGACTTTGGTGTGCGCGACCTGCGTCGCCATCGCGACGCTGCTGGGGCGCTGCTCGCGCTGATAGCGCTCCAGGCACGTGTCGACGAGCCGCTCGGGATCGGCGTCTTCGATCAGCGCGGCGCCGGTCGATTTCTGCACGAGCTTCGCGATGCTCCCGAAGTCGTTCGAGATGCCGCCGGAGTCGCGCAGCACGCCGATAAGCTTGCCCTCGTCGTACGCGATGCAGAACTCGCCGAGCGTGCCGCTGCGCCCGCCGACGAACAGCACGAAGTCGGAGCTGTGGATGTTGTGCGTCTCGCGCCCCATCAGCCCCGAGCCGGTGAACACGATCGCCGAGTACGGATCGAGCGGCGACTCGAACACGTCGACGTGCTCCTCGCGCGAGCGCGCGGGCGACACGCCGAGGCTTTCGCCGCCGCCGTCGTGCGCGCCGAGCACCGCCGCGTGCGGCAAGCCGGGGCACGCGCCGGTGACGATCACGCAGCCGAGCTCGGCGATGCGCCGTCCCAGCCGCCGCGCCAACGCCAAATGGTCCTCGGTGATGACGCCGCCTGCCGACCCCATCACGCCGATCTGTATCTGCACCGGCCGACGGTTCGCGCCGCGCCGCCCGCCTCCCGGCGGCGTCGGGTTTCAGGCTGCCGAGGAGCGGCGGCGGTCGACGCGGCAGCGCGGCGCTGACGTGCGTGCCGCCGAACGGTGCGCTCACGATGTGGAGATTGCGCGCCAGCGCGCGCACGATCTCGATGCCGCGGCCGTTCTCGCGCATCGGGTCGTCGGACGTGCTCACCGAGCAAACGCCCGGTCCCCAGTCGTCGACGTACAGCATCGCCGGCCCGCTCGCGGGCCATTCGATCCGCACCGAGATCGAGCCGGGCGCATGCCGAACGACGTTCGCGACGAGCTCGCCGAACACGACCACGGCGCCGTCCACATCGGATTGCTCGTCGGCTTCCGCGTCGAAGAAGGCGCGCACCGCCGAGCGCATTCGAAGAGCGTCGAGTGCGTCTTCGGCGCGGAATTGCCATTCGATCGAGCTGCGTGGGCTCGACATGTCGCCTCCGTCCTTGCCGGTTTGTTAAGGGACGTGTGCCCGAGCGGCCCGGTCCGAAACGGTCTCACGGTAAAGATAGGTACGCTACCGTACTGAGCGGAGCGAGCGAACCGCGCACCGTACAACGGCCGGGTGGCTGACTCGCACGCCGGCATGGACGACGTCGACTACGAAGATCTGGAAACGCTCTGGCGTGACCTCGAGCCCTCGCTTGCCGGCTTGCGCTCGCTGGCAGACGTCGCGCGGGCGTTCACCGACGCGCTCTACGGGCGCTTCGCATCGTCCGTCGTGCTGGCGCGCGTCTTCGCGACGGTCGAGCTGCACCAGCTCCCTGCTCCGGACCGCGCCTTCGTGGAACGCTTCGCGGCGTCGAGCGGCGGCGCCGAGACGTTGACCGAGTCCACGCCGGTGCTCTCGCTGCTGGCGAGTCGCGGCGTGGAAGAGGCGTGGAACGACCGCCGTGGCTCGCGGGGTCATCTCGGCATCCCGCTCCTCTCCGAGCGGTTCATCGCCGAGATCCCGATGATCTCGCGCCTGCTCAACGAGATCGGCTTCGCGCCGGCGTGGCGCGGCTCGGAGTCCGGCTTCGTGACGAAGACGCTTGCCAACGTCAACGGAATCTTCTACGTGGGCGACGCGCGGACGGCGGTCGACGACCGCGACCGGAACATCATCCCCGCGACAGCCTTCGTCGAGCGCTACGGCATCAGGACCGTCTTCGGCTTCGGCGGCTCGTACCTCGGACGCCACATGTTCATCTCGACCATCGTGTTCTGCCGGGACGAGATCGCACGCTCGCAAGCGATGCGCTTCATCCCGCTGATCGGATCGCTCAAGGCGGCGACGACGCGCCTCGTGAACCGCGGCGCGATCTTCTCCGCAAGCGATTAGGCCGTACGGCCGGTCAGCGTCCGTGCTTTGCGGCCGTCGAGCTTCAGCTCGGTTTCGCCGTAGTCTTCGCCCGAGCTGAGCGTCAGCGTCCTCGTGAATCCCCGCGCCGCGCGGGCGTCAGAGAAATCGGGCTGCCACGATCGCCATGTCGTCGACGAGGCGGCCGGAGCTGAAGGCTTGCGCCTCGTCAATGACCGACGCGATCAACTGCTTGAGCTCGCAATCGAAATTTCGCTTGACGACCGCGATGAACCGCTCCATCCCGAACATCTCTCCGTCGGCGTTGCGCGCTTCGGTGACGCCGTCCGTCGTGGCGACGAAAAGAGCGCCGGCGGATATCGTGACGACGTCCTGCGTGAACAGATGGTGCTGATCGTCGAAAACGCCGATCAGCGGGGCCGTCGGCGCGAGGACCTCGACGGCTCGGTCCGGATGAACGACGATGACGGGTTCGTGCCCCGCGGAAGCATACGTCATGACCTTGCGCTTTGGGTCGACCAAACCGAAGAAGACCGTCGCGAACGATTCGTTCTGCTCGAAGTTGTTGTTTTCGAGGTACAGCCTGTCCAGCGAGCGCAATGCGCGCTCGGGCGCCAAACCGTGACTCGAAAACGCGCGTAAACCGTATTTTATGAGCGCGGCGTGGACCGCGGCGCGGGCACCTTTTCCCGAGATGTCGGCGATGGAGAACGCGACGGAATTGTTGTCGAAATGATACACGTCGACGATGTCGCCGCCGATGAACTCTTCGGCGAGGCGGTAGGCGACGGCGTACGTGATGCCGGGGATCCGCGCGTCGGTGTTGGCGAAGAGGTGCTCGATGAGGATCTCCGCCGCGTTCTCTCGCGTCGGCGGCCCGTTCGTGCCGATTTGGACCGAAGAATCGCCTAGCCGTTTACCAGCATCGCTTCCTCGAACCGGCGGCGTTTCGATACCGGTGGCGATACTGTTTTCATCCCGCAAAGTAAACCTCATCGATGTCAGGCCGCTCGGTCCGTTTGAACTTTGACCACGAGCGCGGCCACGTCGTCGTGGAGCTGCTCGTTCGCGTATTCATACGCGTGTCGCGTCAGCGCTTCCGCTTGCTGTTCGGCCTCGCAGGCGCGGTTGCGCTCGACGACGTCCACCAGCGCGTCGGCGCCGAGGAACTCCAGCTTCGCATTGCGCGCTTCCGAAAATCCGTCGGTGACCGCGGCGAGGATGCTGCCGTTGGACAACCGCACGATCCCGTGATCGAAAGCGCGATCGTCGTCGAAGAGCCCGATGATCGGACCGGTCGCCGCGAGCATCGTGGCTCCATTCGACGCGACGACGTACGCCGCTTCGTGTCCGGCCGAGACGTACTGCATTGTACGGCGCTCGGCGTCCACGATCCCGAAGAAGACGGTGGCAAAGAACTCGTCGTCCGCCTCGAAGACGCTGTTCTCGATGCACAGCCGGTTGAGCGCGCGAACGGAGTCCCGCGCATCGAATCCGCGCGAGGCGTACGCACGCAGCGCGTGCTTCGCGAGCCCGGCGTACATTGCGGCGTGGATGCCGTGACCCGTGATGTCGACCATGGCGAGCGACGTGAGGCCGTTGCCGTAGTGGAACACGTCGACGAGGTCGCCGCCGTAGCGGAAATCCTCGTTCGTCGCGTTCAAGTACGCTCGCCCGATCTCGAGTCCCGGCAGCCGCCGGACGGCAGGGCCGTAGATGCTCTCCACGATGCGGCGCATCTCGGCCTGGACCGGGTTGTCGCCGGCGCGCACGCGGTGATTCAGGGTTAGCATTCCGTTCGGTCCTGGAGCGCCGTGTTGAACGCGCGCCGGCAGGCCTGGTAGCACTCGCACGCCGCGCCTTCGAGGAGGTTCTTGTCGAGCACCGTGACGAGCCCGCGCCGGTATTCGATCGCACCGATGCGCGACAGCGCGTCGGCCGCTTCGGAGACGCCGGCGCGGCGAACGCCGAGCATGATCGAGAGAAAGTCGTGCGTCAGCGTGAACTGCGCGGTGCCGACGCGGTCGGCGGTCATGCACAGCCAGCGCGCGCAGCGCTGAAGCACCGAATGCTTGGCATTGCACGCCACGAACTGCTGCGCGCTGAAGAGCGTCGCCCGAACGTTATGTCGCATCAGGCGCGCAAACGCAGCGCTCGCCGTCATGCGCTCGTCGAACCGTTCCACGCTCATCCGCCCGACTCGCCCCTTGACTTGGCAGAACGACGTTCGCGAAGAGATGGTCGACTCGAGTGCGGCATCCGCCTCTACGAAGCCTTCGCGGCCGACGGTTCCCACTTCCACGCTGTCGCCGTTCGCGAGCGTTGCGACGACCGATAGCACCGCATCGATGGGAAAGTCGACGTGGTGCATCGTTCCGCCGGCCGAGTGCGTGAACTGGTGCGCAGAAAGCGTCACGATCTCGAGATCCTGTTCGATGCCCACCAGGTCGAGCGGCGGCAGAGCGTCGAGCACGCGGTTACCGGACGAAAACGCCGTGGATACGGGGCCGTTTCGCGGGGAAACGCTGAGATCGGTGTGGAGCGCGACCACGGGCGAGGGCGCTGCCCTCATGGCGTCTCCTTCAAAACACCGGACGCTGTAATGAGAGCGTCGATGCGGGGTCTAAGAGTATAGCACGTTTTCGGGGCTTTTGTACGCTGCCGTACGAAAGCCGTCGATTTGGGTACACATCCCGCGTAATGATCGTCCGTGCGACCAGGACTCGCTACGGTGACAGCCGGGTGCGCATGGCGCCGGTCGATGCCTCCTGTGGTACGGTGGAGGACGTCGATCGGCTCGTCCAGCGGATCGCGGAACGCGATTTTGCCGCCTTCGAGGGGATTTATGCGGGTTTTCACCGGCTTGTCTACGCGATCGCACATCAGGTGCTTCGGACGGAAAACGGCGCCGAAGACGTGACGCAGTCGGTCTTCATCACCGTATAGACCGCGCCGCAGCGATACCGCGGCGGAAGCTTCCGCCGGTGGATCGCGGCGGTCGCGCGCAATCGTGCGCTCGACGTTGTGAGGGCCGGACGACCTGATCTCGCGCTCACGGACGTGGAACGCACGGTCACGGCAACCGAAAGCATTCAGGATGCGGTCATCACGCGGATCGAAGCGGATCGCGCACGCCATGCACTCGCCGCGCTGCCGCTGCCGCAGCGCGCGCCGATCGAGCTCGCGGCTTGCGGGCGCTGCGCACGACGATGGAAACGGGAGTAGCGCGATGATTGCGCACGACGATGCACTGCTGGACGACGTCGCGGCGCTCGCAGTCGGCGCCATCGGGGACGCGGAGGCGGTGCAGCTCAAAGCGTGTTCACGCCGCCCGCGTGCGGCGACGTGCCGCCCGAAACGCATACGGTAACGCAGGCGGGGTTCGTACTCGAAGGCTTGATGGAGATGAACTACCGCGACACGACGGTGATGTGCCGCCCGGGTGATTTCTACACGATCGCACCGGGCACGGCTCACGCCGCACGCTTCCACGAACGCACGGTGCTGCTCGACGTCTACGCGCCGAACCACACCGAGTTCGAGCGGCAGTACCGCGAAAGGGCTGCGCTGCTGGAATAGTCGGCGGCGCTGCAATGAACGGTTTCGTTCCGGCGTGCAGTTCGTGCGCGTGTAGGGGTCGGCAATTGTTGGTACGGTAACGCACCGACCGGTGGGTGCGGCGCGCGGATTTGCGCCTGCCCGCTCCTCGCGTCAGGGGCATGCGATCTCTCGTCCTACCCAAACGCCATCTCAAGCCACCCCCACGCACAGGCGACCGAGCGGTTCTTCGGCCGCGTTCGATCCCGAACTGCTGATGCGCCGTCTTGCGGCCCGTGACATCGGCGCGTTCGAAATGTTCTACGATGCGTACCACCGGATGGTCTTCGGCATAGGCCTCCGCCTCGTCGGCGACGTCGGATCGGCTGAGGACCTCACACAGGCCATTTTTCTAAAAGTCTGGATGAACCCGGCCGGCTTTCGGGGAGGCTCGCTCGTCGGGTGGCTCGCACGCGTCGCACGCAACGCCGCGCTCGACATCGTCCGTCAACGATCGGTGCGCATCGAAAGCGAGATCCCCGCGGACGTGCCGCTCGACGGCGCGCTCGAAGACGAGGTGCTCGCGAATCTCGATGCGCACCGCGTGCGAACGGCACTGCGGCGGCTCCCGGCCGCCGAACGGATCCCGATCGAAATGGGGTTCTTCGACGGCAAGACGTACAGCAGCGTCGCACACGAGATCGGCGTGCCGCTCGGAACGGTGAAAACGCGCATCCGGACAGGCCTACACCGTCTGCGCAACGCGCTCGCAGAATGACGGAACCGCGCTAGACGAGCGGCAGTAAGACTTCCGCCCGGTACCGTTGCGGCGGGGTCCTGCCGTTATACCAGCTTCGCCAAATTTGCCGCGAAGGCCGCGACGGTTTTCTGTGCGACCGCTTCGATGAGGCGGCCGCCGACCGTTGCGACGATGCCGCTGATTTGTGCGTCGGTGTGCAGGGCGACGTGCGTCTTGCCGTCCGCCTCGGTTGCCGTCGAGACGACGTTTGCCGTTACGCCGCCGCGGCCGCGCGCTTCGTCGCCCTTGACGTGAAATTTCGCCGTGCGGCTCGCGTCGTCGAGCGACTCCACGGTGATCACGGCGCGGTAGCTCACTTCGACCGGACCCACTTTCACCGACACCTTCGCGCGGTACGTGCGCTCGTCGACGACCTCCGTGATCTCCGCGCGCGGGATGCACGTCGCCACCTTCGGGATGTCTTTGAGCAAGGTCCAGACGCGGTCGGCCGGCGCGTCGATGTCGAAGCCGTCGTCGATGATCACGGCGTTACGGCCGTGCGGTCGTTGTGCACCGGCAGCGTACCCTCGCTCAGGCGCGCGCCGCGGCGGTTCTCGCGCAGCGCGACGATCTCCGCGGCGATCGAGATCGCCGTCTCTTCCGGCGTTCGCGCGCCGATGTCGAGGCCCACCGGAGCGCTGATGCGCGCGAGGTCGCTTTCGGAGATGCCGAGGCGGCGCAGCTCTTCGACGCGGTTCGCGTGCGTGCGGCGGCTGCCCATCGCGCCGATGAAGCCGGCGTCCGTGCGCAGCGCGACGCGGAGCAGCGGGATGTCGAACTTCACGTCGTGCGTCAGGATGACGAGCGCGGTGCGCTTGTCGACCGGCGCATTTTCCAAGAACTCGTCTGGCCACGCGACGACCACCTCGTCGGCGTCGGGGACGCGCGCCTTGGTCGCGAAGACCGGGCGCGCGTCGACGACCGTCACCATGTAGCCGAGATACTTGCCGATGCGCGCCATCGCGCGCGAGAAGTCGATCGCGCCGAACACGTACATCACCGGCTTGGGCGCGTACGCGGCGATGAACAACCGCACCTCGACGCCCACCGGCTCGCCGTCCTCGCCGAACGTGCGGATCGCCGTTTCACCGACCGCGAGCAGCGCGCGCGCCTCGCGCGCGCCGGCGTAGTTCAATCCCGGCGTGCCGAGGTCGCCGTACACCTCGTCCTCGAACACCAGTAATTTCGCGCCGGCGTGCCCGCCATCGAGCCGCGTGACCAGCGCGACGGGCCGGTCGGCGCGCAGCGCTTCGGCCAGCTTGTCGAAGATCACGCGCTCACCAGTCGAGCCGCTCGACGAACACGTGGATCGTGCCGCCGCACGTCAGCCCGACGGAGATCGCGTCGGCGTCGCTGATCCCGTACGTCACCAAACGCGGGCGGCCGGTCGCGATCGCGTCCTGGGCTTCCTCGTACACCGCGGACTCCACGCAGCCGCCGCTGACCGAACCGGCCACGTCGCCGCGCTCGTTGACGGTCATCACCGCGCCGGGATCGCGCGGCGCCGACTGCTCGACGGCGACCACCGTCGCGACGGCGATGCGCTGCTTTTCGCCGCGCCAGCGCTCGATGGTCTCGAGGACTTCGATCATGGTACCTCCCTTCGACGACGCGCGAGGAGACCCCATCACACCCCCGTATGACCGAGTCCATCGAACGAGACACCACCGCCCCGCTTCGCGCGCGTGTCGCGCTCCTCGGCCGGCTCGTCGGCGACGTGCTGCGCTCGCACGCGTCCCCCGGCACGTTCGAGCACGTCGAACGCCTGCGCGCGCTGACGCGCCGCAGGCGTGCCGGCGCGGCGCCGCACGACGACGCAGCGATCGACGCGGTGCTCGATGAGCTGGACACCGCAGGCGCTATCGACGTCATCCGCGCGTTCAACCTCTACTTCCAGATGGTGAACCTGGCCGAGGAACTGCACCGCGAGCGCCGCCGCCGCGAGCGCGCACTGCACGGCGAGCCGCCACTGCGCGGTTCGCTCGAAACGTTGCCGGCGAGCGCGGGCGCCGCGATCGACGCGCTTGAGATCGCGCTGGTGTTCACGGCCCATCCCACCGAGGTGCTGCGCCGCACCACCAGCGAGAAGCTGGCCGCGATCGCCGAGCTGCTCCGCGCGCTGGACGAGCGCATCCTCACCGCCGAAGAATCCGCCGCGAACGAAGGCGAGCTGCACGCGCAGATCGTGCTGCTGTGGCAGACCAACGAGCTGTACCGCACCGCGCCGACGGTGCAGGACGAGGTGCGCAACCTGCTCGCGCGCTTTCGCGAGTCGATCTTCGAGGAGGCGACGCTGCTGTTCGAACGCCTCGAAGCGCGGCTCGGCCGCACGGTGCCGTCGTTTCTGTCGTTCGGCAGCTGGATCGGCGCGGACCGCGACGGCAACGCGAACGTCGCGCCGGACGCGATCCTGGGCGCGCACGAGCAGGCGCGCAGCTTCGTGTTAGGCCGGTACGTCGAAGCTGTCGAAGCGCTGCAGACGCGGCTCTCGCAGGACGTGCTGCGCGGCGGCGTCGCGGCGGAGCTGATCGCGTCGGTCGAGCGCGACGCCGTGGCGCTGCCGGACGTGCGCTACGCGATCGGGCCGCGCCAAGAGGCGGAGCCGTACCGGCGAAAGCTGGCGTTCGTACACCGCCGCCTGCGGCTGGCGCTCGCCGATGCCGACGGCGGATTCGCGGATCCCGCCGCGCTGCTGGCGGAGTTGCGGCCGCTCGCCACGAGCGTGGCCGAGCACAGCGGCGACGACGTGGCACGGCCCGTGCGCCGCTTGATCCGCGCCGTCGAGGTGTTCGGCTTCCATCTGTGCGCGCTGGAGTGGCGGCAGCACCGCGAACGCGTCGTCGCCGCGCTCGACGAGATCGTCGCGGCGGTCGAGCCGCGCGCGGCGCCGCTGTCCGCGCGCCCCGACGACGAGCGCCTCGACTGGTTCGCGCGCGAGCTCGACTCCGCGCGCCCGCTGTTGACGCGCACCGCCGCGTTCTCCGCCGAAACCGCCGACGTGGTGGCATCGCTCGCGGCCGTCGCCGGCTTGCGCGCGCGCCGCGGGCCCGGCGCGGTGCGCTCGTTCATTCTCGCGGGAACGGAGTCGGCGTTCGACGTGCTCAGCGTGCTCGCGCTGGCGCGCGCGTGCGGCGCACTCGATGCAGGCCCCGCGCAGGTCGTGCCGCTGTTCGAGAGCGCGACTTCACTCGCGAACGCGGCCGCGATCGCGGAGAGCTGCTTGGCGGTCGCACCGTTTCGCGCGCACGTCGCGCAATGCGGCGATGTGTGGGAAGTGATGGTCGGCTACTCGGACTCGACCAAGGGCGCCGGTATCGTGGCGAGCGCGTGGGCGATCTACCGCGCGCAGGCGCGGCTGGCGAGAGTCGCCGCCGCGCGCCGCATCGGGCTGCGCGTGTTCCACGGCCGCGGCGGCTCGGTCGGCCGCGGCGCTGCCGATGCGCGCGAAGCGGTCGCCGCCGAACCGCCGGAGACGCGTCACGGCCGCTTCAAAGTCACCGAGCAAGGCGAGGTCATCGGCGCTCGTTACGGCTTGCCGTCACTCGCGCGCCGCAATCTCGAGTTGGCCGTGACGTCCGTCGCCGCCGGCCTCACGCGAGCGTCGCCCGCAGTCCCGCAGGCGTGGAACGACCTGCTCGACCGGCTCGCGTCGGCGGCGCAGCGTTCGTACACGGAGCTGGTTGCCGACCCGAAGTTTCTACGCTTCTTCGCATTGTGCACGCCGGTTGACGAGATCGGCGACATGCAAATCAGCTCGCGGCCCGGCCGCCGCGGCGAGCGCCGCTCGATCGACGACCTGCGCGCGATACCATGGGCGTTCGGCTGGGCGCAGACGCGCGGCATGCTGCCGGGATGGTACGGCTTCGGCGCAGCGGTCGCGGCCGAGTCCGCAGAGCTCGCAACGCTGCGCGCGATGGCGCGCGACTTCCCGTTCTTCGCGGTGCTGCTGCACAGCATCGAGCGCGCGCTCGCGGTATCGGATCTCGCGATCTTCGAGCGCTACGCGCGCGAGCTCGTTCCGGACGCGGAACTGCGCGGACGGTTCGTGCCGCGCATCGCGGACGAGCACGCGAAAACGTCCGCCGCCGTGCTGAACGTGCTCGAACACGATCGCCTGCTCGCCGGCGACCCGACGCTGGCCCGAAGCATCGAGCTGCGCAACCCGTACGTCGACCCGATCTCATTCCTTCAGCTGCGGCTGCTGCGCGACTACCGCGCCGACCGGGACCGCGATCCGAAGCTGCGCGACGCGATTCGGCTTTCGATCAACGGTATTGCGGCGGGGCTGCGCGTAACCGGCTGAGATAGCAGCGTCTTATCGGTCCCGCCCTTCGATCGCATCGGCGACTGTATCCAACGTGCGCAGACTGTGACCCGACAAGAACGCGTCTAGATACGGTAAGGCGGCGGCCATGCCGCGCGCA
>CAWBTJ010000053.1:0-37175 GCA_963791645.1 Vulcanimicrobiota bacterium
TGGCGTTTGTGCGGGTTCACCCACACGATGCGCCGTGCGAGCCGGCGTAGCCGCGCCATCTCGACGCGGACCAGCGCGGGATCGTCGCGTTCCCAGCCGTCGGAGAGGATCACTACCGTGCCGCCGCGGGCCGCGCCGCGTTGCGCGTAGCGGTCGTTGAATGCGTGCAGCGCCGCGCCGATGCGCGTGCCGCCGCCGTAGTCGCGCACCGTTTGCGCGACGGCGCTCATCACGCGCTCGTCGCTCGCGCGCCGCAGCAGCGGGGTGAGGTCGGTGAGCTGCGTCGCGAACGCGAACGCGCGCACCGCGGGCCGCGCGACGGCGGTGACGCGCGCGTACTGCAGCAGCGCGCGCGCGAACGGTTCCATCGAGCCCGACACGTCGAGCAAGAACACGAGCGGGCGCAGCCGCTGACGCCGCTTCGTCGCGCGCTGTTCCACGAGCTCGCCCGCGGTGCGCGCCGCGCCGCGCAGCGTCGCGCGAAAGTCGAAGCGGTCGCCGTGCGCGTGCGCGCGGCGGCGGCGTGAGGTGCGGTACTCGGCCGCGACGCGCACGCGCGCGATCAGCCGCAGCATCGCGGCGCGCTCGTCGTCGTCGAGGTCTTCGAAGGCCTTGTCGGTGAGACGGTGCTCGCTCGACGCGACGATCCACTGCGTCGGCGCGCGCTCCGCGAGCCGTTCGTCGGCGGGCCGCTCCGACGGCGGCGGCGGAAGCGACTCGCGCTTGGGCAAATCGCGCGGCGCGCGGCGCGGCGGCGCGACGACCGTGCGCACGAGCCGCGACAGCGCGTCGGCGTCGCCGAGCGAGCCGAAGAACTCCAGGAACGCCGCGTTGAACGCGTCGACGTCGTCGATCGACGGCAGCATCGCGGCGCGCGCGCGCCAGTACGTCGCAAGCGTGGACTCCGGCGGCAGCGCGCGCAGCACCTCGGCGAACGTCTGCGCGCGCCGCGTCCCGGCCGCGACGCCCCGCGACCGCAGCGCGCGGTCGAAGCCCGCGGCGACCGCCGCTTCGTCGAGTTGCTTCACGCCGCGCGAGTGAGCGCGGTCACGCCGCGCCGTCGCGCGCCGCGGCGACGATCGCGGCGGCCGACGCGCGCGCCAGCTCGACGTCCTCAGGATACTTCAGCACGGCGCCCAGCGACGGCGCGAACACGCCGGCGTCCAACCGCTCCGCGCCGAGCAGCTGCAGCGTCTGCGCCCAGTCCAGCGACTCCGCGATCCCCGGCGCCTTGCGCAGCTCGCGCTCGCGCAGCGCCGCCGATGCGCGGGCGACGTCGCCGGCGAGCGCCGGTGCGACGTCCGGCAGATGGAGCCGCAGGATCTCGATCTCGCGCTCGACCGACGGGTGCCCGATCCAGTGGTAGAAACAGCGGCGCTTGAGCGCGTCGTGCAAATCGCGCGTGCGGTTCGACGTGAGCACGACGATCGGGCGGTGCACCGCGGCAATCGTGCCGCGCTCGGGGATCGAGATCGCGAAATCCGCCAGAAACTCCAGCAGAAACGCTTCGAACTCGTCGTCGGCGCGGTCGATCTCGTCGATCAGCAGCACGATCCCGCGCTCGCGCGGCGCGACGAGCGCCGCGAGCAGCGGCCGGCGGATCAAGAAGTCGTCGCCGTAGAGGTCCGGCGTGCGCTCGTGCGATGCTTCCGCCGCGCGAATGGCCAGCAATTGTTTACCGTAGTTCCAGTCGTACGCCGCGGCGGCGAGATCGAGCCCTTCGTAGCACTGCAAACGCAGCAGCCGCGCGTCGAACACGCTGGCGAGCGCGCGCGCCGCGTCGGTCTTGCCGACCCCGGCGTCGCCTTCGAGCAGGACGGCGCGTTCGAGGCTGACGGCGCACGCCAGCGCCGTCGCCAGGCCGGCGTCGGCGACGTAGCCCGCGCCCATCAGGCGCTGGCGGAGATCGTCCACGTCGACGGGTTGCGGCATGAACGAGGCGGTTCTGGAAACGGCAAGGAGATTCCGGCGTCGCATCGGTACCTTCTTCGCCCCCGCTTTCATCCGGAGACGCGCTTCATGCAGATCGATCTCACCGTCAACGGGAAACGAACGTCCCTCGACGTCGAGCCGCGGTTGCTCCTCGCGCACGCGCTGCGCGACAACCTCAACTTGACCGGGACGCACATCGGGTGCGATACATCGAGCTGCGGCGCGTGCACGGTGCTGCTCGACGGCGTGTCGGTCAAGAGCTGCACCGTGTTCGCCGTGCAGGCGAACGGCCACGAGGTCACCACGATCGAAGGGATCGGCACCGCGGAGTCGCTACACCCGATGCAGGAAGCGTTCTGGACGGCGCACGGCTTGCAGTGCGGCTACTGCACCACCGGGATGATCGTGAGCGCCGTCGATCTGCTGCAGCGCAACGCCGATCCCAGCGACGACGAGATCCGCGCCGGGCTCGAAGGCAATCTCTGCCGCTGCACGGGCTACGAGAACATCGTCAAATCCGTGCGCGCGGCCGCCAAGGCGATGCGCGACCACACCGAGCGGCACAGCGTGAACGATCTGATGCCGATCCATCCGCCGGCCGAGGAGCCGCCGCCGTCGGGCGAGGGCATCATCACGCCGGCCCTTCAGGAGGCGCACACCTAATGGCGTTCACGACGATGGTCGGCGCGCGCATCCGGCGCCGCGAGGATCCCCGCCTCATCACCGGCCGCGCGACGTACGTCGACGACGTGCGCCAGGTCAACACGTGCTACGCCGCGTTCGTGCGCAGCCCGCACGGCCACGCGAAGATCTCCAGCATCGACGTCGCGGCGGCGAAGGCCGACCCGCACGTCGCCGGGGTCTGGACCGGCGACGACATCCACCACGCGCACAACCTCAAGTCGTCGCTGCCGGTCGCGCACAAGATGGGCGCGCTCGGCCTGAAGACGCCGCCGCACTACATCCTCGCGCTCGACGAAGTACGTTTCGTCGGCGAAGCGGTCGCGGTGGTCATCGCCGACTCGCCATACACGGCGCGCGACGCCGCGGAGAAGATCGTCGTCGAGTACGAGCAGCTCGGCGTCGTGGTCGATCCGCTCAAAGCCGAGGCCGGCGCACCGTTCGTGCACGAAGACCTCGGCACCAACGTCGCGTTCACGATGCCGTTCAAGGCCGGCGATCCCGACGCAGCGTTTGCCGCCGCGGACGTCACCATCAAGCAACGCATCGTGAACCAGCGCGTCGCGCCGGTACCGATCGAGCCGCGCTCGATGGTGGCGAACTGGGACGCCGGGATGCAGCAGCTCACCATCTACTCGGCGACGCAGATCCCGCATCTGCTGCGCACGCAGCTTGCCGTGGTGCTGCAGATGCCGGAGAACAAGATCCGCGTCATCGCGCCCGAAGTCGGCGGCGGCTTCGGCGCGAAGCTCAACGTCTATCCGGAAGAGGCGCTGATCAGCTGGGTCGCGATGCAGCTCGGCCGCCCGGTGAAATATATCGAGACGCGCTCGGAGTGCTTCCAGGCGATGATCCACGGCCGCGACCAAGTCGACGACCTCGAGGTCGCCGCCAAGAGCGACGGCACGATCACCGCACTGAAGCTGAAGATCACCGCAAACCTCGGCGCGTACCATCAACTGCTCACGCCGGTGATCCCGACGCTGACGCTGCTGATGGCGCACGGCTGTTACCGCTTCGAGAACATCGAAGCCGAAGTGGTCGGCGTGTTCACGAACACGATGTCGACCGACGCGTACCGCGGCGCGGGCCGCCCGGAGGCGACGTTCTTCATCGAGCGCGCGATCGACATGGTCGCGCTCAAGCTCGGCCTCGATCCCGTCGAAGTGCGCCGCAAGAACTTCATCGCGAACGCGTCGTTCCCGCACACGACGGCGACCGGGCTGACGTACGACTCCGGCGACTACGAGACGACGATGGACAAAGCGCTCAAGGCCGTGGACTACGACGGTTTGCGCAAGCAGCAGGCGGACTTGCGCAAACAAGGGCGCTTCCTGGGCATCGGCGTCTCGACGTACGTCGAGGTGTGCGGGATGGGCCCGTCGGCCGCGATGCCCGCGGCGGGCTGGGACTCCGCGACGATCCGCGTCGAGCCGACCGGCAGCATCACGGTGCTCACCGGCGTGTCGCCGCACGGTCAAGGCGAGGAGACGACGTTCGCGCAGATCGTCGCCGACGAATTGGGGGTGCCGATCGACAATGTCACCGTCGTGCACGGCGACACCGACCGCGTGCAGTACGGCGTCGGCACGTTCGGCTCGCGCGGTACGGCGGTCGGCGGTTCGGCCCTCAAGCTCGCGATCGAAACGATTCAAGCCAAAGCGGTGAAGATCGCCGCGCACCAGTGGGAAGCCAACCCCGACGACGTCGAGTACAAGGACGGCAAGATCGGCGTCAAAGGCGATCCGTCGAAATCGATGACGACGCCCGAAGCCGGCTTCCTCGCGTTCATGGGCGACAATCTGCCGCCCGGGCTCGAGCCCGGGCTCGACGCGACGCGCCGCTTCGAACCGCCCAACTTCGTGTTCCCGTTCGGCACGCACGTCTGCGTGGTCGAAGTGGACGCGCAGAGCGGCGAGGTGAAGGTCGTGAAGTACCTCGCGGTCGACGACTGCGGGCGATTGCTGAACCCGATGATCGTCGAAGGCCAAGTGCACGGCGGCATCGCGCAGGGCCTCTCGCAGGCGCTGTTCGAGGAAGTGATCTACGACGACAACGGGCAGCTCCTGACGGGGACGCTGATGGACTACGCGATCCCGCACGCAGAACAAGTGCCGCACTACGAGCTCGACCACACGGTGACGAGCACGACCGTCAACCCGCTGGGCATCAAAGGTATCGGCGAAGCGGGAACGATCGGCTCGACGCCGGCCGTGGCGAACGCCGTCATCGACGCGCTCGCGCCGTTCGGCGTGGTGCACATCGACATGCCGCTGCGCCCCGAGAAGCTCTGGCTCGCGATGCAGCCGAAGAACGGGAGCACGAAATGATTCCGGCAACGTTCGACTACGTCCGCGCGACCAGCGTCGACGACGCGATCCGCCTGCTGGGCGAGCACGGCGAGGACGCGAAGCTGCTCGCGGGCGGCCACAGCCTCATCCCGATGATGAAGCTGCGCCTTGCCACGCCGGCGGTGCTGGTCGACATCGGCGGCATCCCGCAGCTCGACACGATCGACGCGAGCGGCGGCCGCATCACGATCGGCGCGCTGACCAAGCACGCCGCGCTCGCCGCGAGCGACGCGCTGAAGAAGAACGCGCCCGCGCTGTGGGACGCCGCGAACGACCTCGGCGACCCGCAGGTGCGCAACCGCGGCACGATCGGCGGCGCGTCGGCGCACGGCGATCCGTCGGCGGATTATCCGGCGGTACTGCAAGCGCTCGACGCGACGTTCACGATCGCCGGCAAGAACGGAACGCGCGACCTGAAAGCGTCCGACTTCTTCCAGGGCATGTTCGAGACGGCGCTCGGCGCCGGCGAGGTACTGACGAAGATCGCGTTCGACGCGGCACCGAACTCGGCGTACGTGAAGTTCCACCACCCGGCGTCGCACTACGCGGTCGTGGGCGTCGCCGCGGTGCTGACCGTCAGCGGCGGCACGATCGAATCGGCGCGCATCGCGGTGACCGGCATCGGCGACTCGGCGTTCCGCGCGAGCGGCGTGGAGAGCGCGCTCAAGGGCGTGAAACCCGGCGACGCGGACGCGCTGAAAGCGGCGTGCGCGGGCGTGGCGCGGAGCGTGACGGCGCGCGCGGACACGTTCGCGTCGGCGGCGTACCGAACGGCGATGGCGGACGTGTTCGCGGCACGCGCCGTGGCAAAGGCAGCTTCAGGGGCGCGCTGATCCGTTTGAGCCGCGGGCGCGCGTTATTTCACGACGCCCGCGATCGCCGTCGGCAGCCAATAATGCAGAAGCTGCTGCCGGCTGATGACGGCCTCGAACATCTTGTCGAGCCACTCGTCGAAGGAGCCGGCAATTACTGAGGTGAGCCACTCGCCGGGAGCTTCGTTGAACGCGTCCACCACGGCGTATTCGCCCGTGCCGTCGGTGATGTTGGGATTGAGCATGCAGCGATCGCCGCTCGCGCCGTAACTTGCGAACGCGATAAGCGCCATCGCTTGCTGCGCGTAGCGGTCTTCCGAGCCGAAAGCGTCGGCCAGCAGTGTTCTCGATTCCATGGTCGCCATATGTACCGACTCGGTTGATAGAATCGACACGTCGTAGCCCCACTCCACCGGGCGTACGACGTCGATAGAGAAGCGAGCTCCGTCGTGGGCCGACAAGAACCGGCGATGCGACTCCGGGAGCCTCACACCGAGCTTGTGCTCGAGGCCGGCGATCGCGTCGGGTGCCGCGCCGCCCTCGAGCTTCGCCGTCCAGCGAGCTCCCGCCGAACGGACGGAACGTTCGGCTGCGGCAAGCTTTCGCGCGAGCCCGTCAACCTCGCTCAACGCCGTTACTCGGTACTGCTGCAGGCGATAGTCACACCGCTTAGCGAGACTCCCGTCCACCACGTCGTGTAGTCTTGATGGTCGGCATGTGCGAGATACACGCCGTTCTTTGCGCTATCGTTTGCGCCTCCCCAGCACAGTGGTTGGATATGATGCGCCTCGGGGCTCACGGAAGAGAAGACCGCCTGTGGCCAACTCTGCGAAACGTAGAGCGCCTTCAAATTTGCGGCGAAGCTGGTCCCGTCCGGCGCTGAGCTTCGGTTGCTGCAGCCGGCCGGCTGCGTGCTGCCGTTTTGCGGACAGCCCTGAATGGCCGGCGGCGGCGCAGGGAACGGAACGATCGTATACGCTGCCATTCGCGTGTCCGCATGCTGCGGATAGGCCACTCCGTTCTTGTTGTATGGCACCACAAAACCGACCGAAGCGGACTGCTTCGGCGCCTCTTGCGGGAAATGCGCGGTATAGCTGACCGAGAGGTCGTACAGCCCGGTCGACTTTGAATTGAACGTGATCGATGCGTTGCACGAGCTGCCGCCGCATTTTGCCGTCTTCGTCGAGCCGCCGATCACGGAAGATTGGTTGTTGATGTCATTGATTTTCAAGACGGCCGTCACTTGATCGACGATCGAGCCGGGCGGGCAGATGATGTTGTCGTTCACCTTGAGCGACCCCGCCGTGCGAAGATCGATGGTTACGTGCCCTTGCGTACACGGCACCAGGATCACCGCCGAAGCGGCGCGTGTTACCGACGCCGTCCCGATTCCCGGTTGTATCGGGCCGGCTGCAATCAACGTGTCGGCGTACACGTACGGCGGAGCCGCACTAGGATTTTCCGTCGTCAGCAGCACCGCGTCCGCCGTCGGCTGGACATTCGGCGACGGCGTCGGCGAGGGCGTGGGCGACGGAGTAGGAGACGGTGACGGTACGATCGTGATCAGCTGGTAGTCGGAAACCACCGGACTGCCGACGTCTCCCTGGACCATGAACCCGATCTCCGTGCCGTCCGGGGCGAGGGCAGCCGATGCCGTGATCGTCAGCGTCGAAAAGCACGTGGGGTACGGCTGTCCGCACGACAGCGAGTATGGGATATCTGGATTGGTGCCTTGTGGCGTGTAGCCTGATGTGGGCGTCCAGGTGCACGTGAGAATCGTAGGATCCCGCGGACACGTTTCCTCCGGAAACACATAGTTGCCGGCGTACCACTGGATCGTCGTAATGTTCGACGCGCAATTCGCGCAATACCACGTTTGGGTGATCGTTTGTCCCGGCCACATCGCTATGGGCGTACACGAGGAGTTTTCATCGACGCTCACCGTCGCGCACGTCGTACCGGGCGGCCATGTGAACATTGGCGTCGGAGCGGAAGACATCGTCGTCCGTCTCACTCGAGGTCCTCGCCGCAGCGCAGTCGCTCCGTGACCGGGATGCCAACCGGCGCTCAGCACGTAAGCGGGCATCAGCATCGTACTTGGCGAGGGCGTTTGGAAGGTTGCACTACTGCGCATGCCCAGCGCTGGCGGCGGCACCGAACGCTGTCCGCCGCAGCCCGCTACGACCATGCATGAAACAAAAAGGGCGGCGTACACCCAAAGCTTTACGGGAAGCATTCCCACCCCAATCGCGGCAGATCAGCCGGGTTCTGTTAACGCAGAGCCCGGCTCATGTTTGCAAGACGATTGTAGCCGGGCCTGAATGTCGAGGTCAAGTTCCGCATTTCCATACGCTGGAAGCCGTCGGAGCCGGCGGCAGGAAGCCCCGCGAGCGCAGCCGAGAGACGATCGCATGACCGCCGATCAGGTGCTTGCGCTCGCAGCGGACCCGGCCTCCGCGAAAGCCGGGCAAGGGCTCGCGTCGGCGCGCAGCTGGGTGGGCGCCGGAACCGACGGCACGTTGCTGTGGGGCGAGTGCAAGGGCAGCGGATCGACGCCGTATCAGACGCGCGTCGAGCTTTCGACCGTCGCGTACAAATGCTCGTGTCCGAGCCGAAAGTTCCCGTGCAAGCACGTGCTCGGGCTCATGCTGCTGCACGCCGGCGGTGGCGTTGCGAGCGGCGCGCCGCCGGAATGGGCGCGCGCGTGGCTCGCCGAGCGTGCCGCCAAAGCCGAGCAGAAGTCCGAAAGCGCCGCGAAACCGCGCGAGCCGAGCGATCCCGTTGTGAACGCGGCCGCTGCAGCGAAGCGCGCCAAGGCGCGCGAGGGTCGCGTCGCGGCCGGGCTCGCTGAGTGCGAGCTCTGGCTGCGTGATGTCGTGCGGCTCGGGCTCGCGCACGCGCAGACGCAGCCGTCGCGCTATTGGTACGACCGCGCCGCGCGCCTGGTCGACGCCCAGTGTCCCGGCGTCGCGCGCCGCGTGCGCTCGCTGGGCTGGATCGTCGCGTCGGGTGCCGGCTGGGAAGGCCGTCTGCTCGCCGCGCTCGGCGAGATCGCGCTGCTCTGCGCGGCATACGCGCGCCTCGCCGAGCTGCCGGCGCCGCTGCGCGCCGACGTGCGGCGTCACGTCGGCTGGAATCAACCGCAGGACGAGATCGTCGCTCGCGGGTTCGACGTCGTCGAGGACACCTGGACCGTCGTCGGCACCCGCGTGGAGGAGGACGAGCGGCTGACAGTGCGGCGCACGTGGCTGCGCGGCGAGCGCACGGAGCGCGACGCGCTCGTCGTGCAGTTCGCGCCCGTCGGTGCGCCGATCGCCGATCCCCTCGTCGCGGGGATCGACGTCGATGCGAAGCTGGTATATCTCGAATCGGCGTCGCCGCTGCGCGCGATCGTCGTGGAGCGCGTGGGCGGCGAGCCGCGACATCGTCGTCGCGACTTGACGCCGGACGGTCCGGTGGCTACGCTCCAGCGGACATGACGACGTTCCTTCGCTATGCCACGGCCACGGTGGCGCTCGTCGCGCTTCTCAGTGCGAGCACGGCCCTCGCGGCGCCGGAGACGGCGCTCGAGTCGCGGCTGCACGTGAAGCCGTGCGTCGTCGGGCAGAAGAAGACGCCTGCGCAGTGCGGCACGTTCGACGTGTTCGAGGATCGTGCGGCGCAACGCGGGCGCACGATCCCGCTCAAGCTCGTGGTCGTTCCGGCGAAAACGCCGTCGGGCCGGGCGATGTTCTGGAATCCCGGCGGTCCGGGTGCGAGCGCCGTCGAGCAAGCGGCGCCGATCATGGAGGGCCTCTTCGCGAAGCCGTTCAAAGAGCTGAACGACACGTACGATCTCGTGTTCGTCGACGTGCGCGGGACCGGCGGCTCCGCGCCCCTCACCTGCGATCTGTATCCGCCGGCGCAGCCTGGGCCGTGGTTCGCGCAGTTGTGGCCGGACGCCGCGTTGCGCGCGTGCCGAACCGCTCTCGCGAGCAAAACGAATCTCGACCTCTACACCACCGACATCACAGCCGACGACCTCGAAGACGTCCGCGCCGCGCTGCACGCGGACCGCGTGGTGCTCTTCGGCGGCTCGTACGGCACGATGCTCTACCTCGACTACATGCGGCGCCATCCCGCGCACGTCGAGAGCGCCGTCCTCGAAGGGGTGGCGCCGCCGGGCATCTACGTCATCCCGCGCGACATGGCGCAAGGCTCGCAGTTCGCCCGCGAACAGATCATCGCGGCGTGTGCCGCCGACCGGGACTGTCACGCGCACTTTCCCGCGTTCGCCGCGCATCTCGCGGCGCTCGAGAAGCGTTTCGACAGCGGCCCGATCCGCATGCGCATCCGCAACCTCGCGACGAAGCAGTTTCAGACGGTCTCGCTTTCGAAAGAAGTGTTCGCCGACCGGGTGCGTCAGCTCTCGTACAGCTCGGAAGGGGCGTCCGTCGTGCCGTTCATCGTCGAGCGGGCGTACCGCGGCGATTACGTGCCGCTGGGCGGACTCATCCAGCTCGTCGTGCAGAACTTCAGCTCGGTCGCGACCGGGCTGAACCTCTCGATGACCTGCGCGGAGGACATCCCGTTCATCACCGAGGCCGACGTCGCGCGCAGCAGCGCCGGTACGTTCATGGGCGCCGCGCGCGTGCGCGCGCAACAGCATGCGTGTACGATCTGGAAGGTGCGCACGGTCGCGCGCGCCTTCGCCACCCCGGTTCGAAGCGGCGCGCCGATCCTGATGCTCTCGGGCACGGACGATCCGGCCTCACCGCCGAAGTTCGGGCGCGAAGCTCTCCGGTATCTGCCGAACGCGCGCCAGATCCTGATCCCGCACGCCTCGCATGAGATCGAGCTGCCGTGCGCGGACGAGCTCATCGTCGAGTTCGTGCGCGCGCGCTCGGCGAAGAACCTGGACACGGCATCGTGCGCAGCGAGCTACCACCGGCCGCCGTTCGCGACGACGAAGCTGCCGCCCGGATTCTGAACCCTGCCGCGGCGTAAGCGGGTTGTGCCGGTCGCCATGCCGATTCGATCGACCCCTGTGGAGCGCGCGGTCGAAGCGCTGCGACGTCTCCCCGTGGGCGATCTCGCGGCGCGCGATCACGTGCGCACGGTGCGCTCCAGCCTCGCGGTCGCCTCGGAGGGCGAGCTGCTGCGCTTCCTGCGCCTGCTCGACGCGCTCGACGTCGATCTGCCGCGCGTCGAGGGCGACCTCGATGCCGCGCGTGCGGTTGCCGATCCGGTCGCCCGGCGCGGCGCTTTGGCCCGGCTGCGGCGGCATCTGGAACCTGCGCGCGACTGCGTGCTCCGCCACCTCGCGGCACCGCCCGGCGATTTGCGGCTCATCGTCGAGTTGCGCGCGCAACTGCTGGCGTTTTTGGAGAAGCGCCCCGATGCGGCCGACCTCGCGCCGCTCGACGACGACCTGCGCGCGTTTCTCGCATCGCGGGTCGACTTGGGATTGCTGGAGCTGCGCCGCCTCACGTGGGCCGACTCCGCGGCGCTGCTCGAAAAGCTGGCGCGCTCGGAGGCCGTGCACGCCGTGCGCGGCTGGTTCGACCTGAAGGACCGGCTCGACGACGACCGCCGCGTCTACGCGTTCTTCCACCCGGCGCTGCCGGGCATGCCGGTGGTGTTCACCGAGGTCGCGCTCACCGACGAGACGCCCGTGTCCGTCCGCGCGATCCTCAACCCGAACGCGCCGCGCGTCGACGCCGCGCAAGCGCGGTGCGCGACGTTCTATTCCATCTCGAACACCGAGCGCGGCTTGACGGGGATCCCGTTCGGCAACGCGCTGATCAAGCACGCCGTCGAACAATTGCGCGCGGAGCTGCCGCGCCTACGCACGTTCGCGACGCTGTCGCCGCTGTCGGGCTTCGCCGCATGGGTCCGCACGCTGGGCGAACGCGTCGACGCGGACGTGCTTAGCGCACTCGCGACGCCGGGTTGGCACCGCAAGGCCGCGCCGCTCGCGGCATTGCGCGAACCCCTGCTGCGGCTCGCCGCACGCTATCTGCTCGAAGCGAAGCGCGGTGACGGAGCACCCCGCGACGCAGTGGAACGCTTCCACCTCGGCAACGGCGCGACGATCGAACGAATCGACTGGCTCGCCGACCCGACACCGCGCGGGATCGAGCAGTCGTTCGGCGTCATGGTGAACTACCGCTACCAGCTCGACCGCTACGCGGCAAACCAGCTCGCGTACGCAACGAACCACACCGTGGACGCAACGTCGACCGTGAAGGCGCTCGCCGCAGCGGACCCCACGGTCCTCGGCGAACCGGTCGCAACGGTATCACGCCGCCACGCGCTGCTAGGCGCAGTCCGCGGCATCGTGTCGCGCGCAAAACGAATCGTGGTCCGCGCGCCGGCCGGCGCGTGAGCCGCGCTAACCCAAGATCTTTGCGTACTGCTCGATCGACTGCAGCATCGCGTCGGCGACGAAAAGCCTGAACGCGCTCGGGTCGCCGGTATCTTGTCCCGTGTCGAGCGCATCGAGATATGCGCCGCGGCGGTCGGGTTCGATGATCAGCGGCGGATGGCGGTGCTGCAAGAGGTGCGCGTTCATCAGCAGCCGTGCGGTGCGCCCGTTGCCGTCGAAGAACGGATGCAGCCGGGCGATCTCGTAGTGCAGGTCGGTCGCAACGAGGACCGGATGCTCGCCATCTTTGCGCTCGGCGTAACGCGCGAACGAGTCGTCCACCCCGGCGGACGCGACGTCGGCATTCGGCGGGCGGTAGCGAGTGCCCGCGATTGCGATGGCATCATTGCGAATGCGGCCCGCCCAACCGTCGTCGATGCCGCGCATCAGGAGCCCGTGCAGTTCGAGCATGACGTGCACGGTGATCGCTTCGCCGCGCTCTGCGATCTCGTGCATGCGGCGAACCGCCGCCGCGTGGTTGACGGCCTCGAGATGATCGCGCATCGACTTGCCGGCGATGGTCGCGCCGTCTTCGAGCACGCGCTGCGTCTCACGCAGCGTCAGCGTATTGCCTTCGAGCGCATTACTGGCCCACGTGAACCGAACGTCTTCCGCCGCGAACAGACGCGTCAGAGCACTCCACGTGTTCTCGGGGAGGGGCCGGAGCCGGTTCAACCGGTCGTCGAGATCCGTCACTTCGCGCCGCAGGCGTTCAGCGGGGGCGGCGTCGGCGGGGTGGCCGTCAAGCCGAAGTACAGCGGGAGGAATGACGTGCCGTCCGTCATGTAGGTGCCGGTCACGTTCAGCGTTTGGCCGGGTGCGACGCCGAAGCCTTTGACCAAGTAGCGCTGCGACGGGTCGCTGACGCAGCGCACTTGCGTCGGCGCAGCGTCGCCGGTGAACCACATCGTCGTCGTGACGCCGCCGCCGGTTGCGCCGGGCTGCTCGTAGAGGTAGACGTTTTGCGGCGTCGGGGTCGGGTTCGCGAACTGCAATGTGACGTTGCGCAACACGCCGTAGTCGCCCGCTAGCGGTGCGCGCTGTCCGGCGACCGCGACGTCGCCGGGCCGCAGGCTCGGAAACGCCGGTTGTCCGTTCGCGTAATAGCGCACGCCGATCGCGAATGGCTGAGGCTCCGGCGCGCCGGCGGTGTACGACAGCGCCAGCGGCGGCACGTTCGCGAGCGAAAACTCGCCGCGCCGGTAGTGCGTGTCGGTCGAATGCTCCGGTTGCGAAAGCAGCGTCGCCGGATCGACGCCGTTACTCGCCGCGACGACGAGCACGTTCACCGGCGCACCATCGAGCACGCGCAGGTCGTAGATCGCGTTGATCAGCGTGCCCGGCAGCATCGTGCCCGCGCCGAGCGGCAGCAGATACGGCGTCGCTGGAAGGAGCGACACGACGAAGCTCTCCTGCGATGCGCGTTCCAGCAGATAGCGCACCGTGGACGTATGGCCGACGTACGCGAACGCGTCCGACGGCCCCGCCACCGCGCCGAGCACTTGCACGCGCGCGGTCGACGCCGTTGGCTGCAGTGCGAGGTACAAGCGGCGGTTCGGCGAGTCCGACACGTGGTAGACGTACGCGCGCGCGGGGCGCGTCGTATCGATCGTGCCGCGGAACAGCACGCCGTCGTCGAGCGCGCCGAGCCGTTCGGGATCGTCGCTGTAGAAGAGCACCGCCGGCTCGAGCTGCGGCAAGGCATCGACGCGCACGTGCACGTTCGTCGTGCCCGTCTGGTCGACGTAGGTGTCGTTGCCTTTTACGACGACGTTCGCACGCGCTTCGAGCGCTTGTCCGGGACGCAGATCGCCGGATGCCACGCCGCCGACGTCGAGCGTCGTCCCCGGCTGCATCTGCGCCGCTTGCGCGATCGCGGCCCGGATGCGCGCCACGGCGAACGGCCCGCTGACGTTTCCCGCAAGTTCCACCGTCGCATCCGGCGGCACGACACCCGCGGGCGGCGCGACCAAGACGGCAACACTCGCCGTATCGCCCGCCGCATCGGAGACCGTGACGGTGCCGCGCCCGAACGCGCGCCCCGTGACGAACAGCGTGCGCGTCACGGAGTCGTAGCGCACCACGACCCCGTCGAACGACGCCTGCGCCGCGAGCGGACCGGCGCCGCCGGAAACGCCGACCGTCACCGTGCCGCCGGGCACGACGCCGACACGCGCACGGTCGAGGCGGATCGGCAGCGACGGTAACGCGGACGCGCCGGGCGAGGGTGACGACGACGGCGATGGAGGTGCTGTCGCGAACGGCGACGGCGATCCCGAGGGCGAAGGCGATTCGGGCGGCGGTGACGGCGTCGGTGTCGACGGCGCGGGGACCGGCGGCGGTGGGGGCGGCGGCAGCGACTGCGCCGCGCTCACGAGCGGCGCGCTCGCCATGCCGAGCGCGAGCAGGCCTGCGAACAGCAGCGTGGTTTTCCGGATCGTCACGGGCGTGCTATTGCATCCGCGTGACGTGATGGGCCTGCGTCCAGCCCGCTTCGTCGGCGCCGCAAACGGACACCGCCCGCGGGGGTTGAAGAGGATCATTGTGCTGAGCGATTTCCATCCGCTCGTCGGCGACTGGTTTTCCAGCCGCTACGGCGAGCCGACCGAGCCGCAAGTCCAAGGCTGGCCGCTGATTCGCGCCGGTAAGGACGTGCTCGTCTCGGCGCCGACCGGCTCCGGCAAGACGCTCGCCGCGTTCACGCTCTGCCTCGACGACCTGATCCGCCGCGCGGCCGACGGCGAGCTGCCCGACGAGACGCTCGTCGTCTACGTCTCGCCGCTCAAAGCGCTCACCAACGACGTGCGCAAAAACCTCGAAACGCCGCTGGGCGAGCTGCTCGCGGCCGCGGAGGCGCGCGGACTGCCGCTCGCGCCGATCCGCACGGCCACGCGCACCGGCGACACCACGCAGGCCGAGCGCGCGCGCATGCTCCGCAAGCCGCCGCACGTGCTCGTCACCACACCGGAGTCGCTCTTCATTTTGCTGACGGCGGAAAAATCGCGCAAGCTGTTCACCGGCGTGCGCACGGTGATCGTCGACGAGATCCACGCGATGGCCGCCGACAAGCGCGGCTCGCACCTCGCGCTGACGCTCGCACGGCTCGACGACCTCGTGATGCGCGAGAGCGGGCGCAAGCCGCAGCGCATCGGCCTGTCGGCGACGGTACGGCCGCTCGACGCCGTCGCGCGCTTTCTTTCGCCGAACGCGCGTGGTCGTCGACGTGGGCCACCGCCGCGCGATGACGCTCGCGGTCGAAGTCCCCAGCGACGAGCTCGGCCCCGTCGCGAGCAACGAGATGTGGGGCGAGATCTACGACCGCGTCGCCGAGCTCGTGCGCACGCACAAGACGACGCTCGTGTTCGTCAGCACGCGCCGCATGAGCGAGCGCGCCGCGTTCAACCTCGCCTCGCGATTAGGTGAAGGCATCGTGCTGCCGCACCACGGCAGCCTCTCGCGCGACAAGCGCTTCGAAGCCGAAGACCGGCTGAAGAAGGGCGAGCTGCGCGCGGTCGTCGCGACGGCGTCGCTGGAGCTCGGAATCGACATCGGCTCGGTCGACCTCGTCGTGCAGCTCGGCACGCCGCGCTCGATCGCGACGGCGCTGCAGCGCATCGGCCGGTCCGGCCACTGGGTCGGCGCGAAGCCCGAAGGCCGCCTGTTCGCCACGACGCGCGACGAACTGCTGGAATGCGCCGCGATCGTGCGCGGCATTCGCTCCGGCGCGATGGACGCGCTCGTGATCCCGACCGCGCCGCTCGACATCCTCGCGCAGCAGCTCGTCGCATTCTGCGCTGCGGAAGACGAATGGGACGTCGACGCCCTCTACCGCGCGGTGCGCACGGCGTACCCCTATCGCGATCTCGAGCGCAAAGACTTCGACGATGTCGTCACCATGCTGTCGGACGGCGTCGCCACCTCGCGCGGGCGCAGCGGCGCATTTTTGCACCACGACCGCGTCAACCGCCGCCTGCGCGCACGGCGCGGCGCGCGCATGGCGACGATCACCTCGGGCGGCGCGATCCCGGAGACTGCGAACTACAACGTCGTCGCGGAACCTGACGGCCACGTCGTCGGCACGGTCGACGAAGACTTCGCTGTCGAGAGCATGGCCGGCGACATCTTCCTGCTCGGCTCGACGTCGTGGCAAATCCGCCGCGTCGAGTCCGGCGTGGTGCGCGTCGAGGACGCGCGCGGCGCGCCGCCGTCGATCCCGTTCTGGAACGGCGAGAGCCCCGGCCGCACCATCGAGCTGTCGCACGAAGTGTCCACGCTGCGCGCGGCGGTCGACGAGCGCGACGACGCGGCCGCGATCGACTGGCTGCTCGCGGAATGCGGCGTCGACCGCGCCGGCGCGGAGCAGATCGTCGCCTACATCCGCGCCGGCAAGACCGTGCTCGGCACAGTGCCGACCGACACGACGATCGTGGCGGAACGCTTCTTCGACGAAGCCGGCGGGATGCAGCTGATCCTGCACACGCCGTTCGGCGCGCGCATCAACCGCGCGTGGGGTTTGGCGCTGCGCAAGAAGTTCTGCCGCGCGTTCAACATCGAGCTGCAAGCCGCCGCCACCGACAACGGTCTCGTGCTGTCGCTGAGCGACCAGCACGCGTTCCCGCTGGAGATCGTGTTCGAGTACGTCAAGTCCGCGAGCGTGGAAGCGACGCTGACGCAGGCGCTGCTCACCGCGCCGATGTTCGCCGCGCGCTGGCGCTGGAACGCGACGCGCGCGCTGGCGATCCTGCGCATGCGCGGCGGCAAGAAGGTCGCGCCGCAATTGCAGCGCATGCGCGCCGACGATCTGCTGGCAGCGTGCTTCCCTGACGCGGCTGCATGCGGCGAGAACCTCACCGGGCCGATCCGCATCCCCGATCACGTGCTCGTGCGCGAGACGATCGGCAACTGCCTCAACGAAGCGATGGACCTCGCGGGATTGACGACCGTGCTGCGGGCGGTCGAGAGCGGCGCGATCAAAACGGTCGCGGTCGACACGGCCGAGCCGTCGCCGTTCAGCCACGAGATCCTCAACGCCAACCCGTACGCCTACCTCGACGACGCGCCGCTCGAAGAGCGCCGCGCGCGCGCCGTGACGCTGCGCCGCACGATCCGCACCGACGCCGACGGCGCGGGCATCCTCGACCCCGCCGCGATCGCCGAGGTCACGGAATCGGTGTGGCCGGTCGTCCGCGACGCCGACGAGCTGCACGACGCGCTCGCGACCCTCGTCATCCTACCGCCGGTCGAAGAATGGACGGCGTGGTTCGAGGAGCTCGTCGCGCAACGCCGCGCGACGACGCTGACGCTCACGACGACGACGACCGCCGAAAGCGAAGCGCGCTTCTGGACGTGCGCTGAACGCCTCGCGCTCGCGCGCGCCGCCTATCCCGACGCAACGATGCAGCCCGAGATCGCCGCGATCGCGCCGTCGCAACCGCTGCCCGAACGCCGCGAGGACGCGATCGCCGAGATCGTGCGCGGCTGGATGGAGTCGAGCGGTCCGGTGACGGTGGCGGAGCTCGCTGAACGCTTCGCGGTCGACACCGACGCGATCGACGCGGCACTGATCCGACTCGAGACCGAAGGCCAAGTGCTGCGCGGGCGTTTCCGCGGCGCCGACGTCGAAGAGTTCTGCAACCGCCGCGTGCTCGCGCGCATCCACCGCCTGACGCTGGGCACGCTGCGCCGCGAGATCGAGCCGGTCACGACGGCGGAGTACGTGCGCTTCCTGTACCGCTGGCAGCACGTCGCGCCGACGTCGCGCCTGCACGGCATCGACGGCACGCTGCAGATCATCAAGCAGC
This sequence comes from Vulcanimicrobiota bacterium, assembly GCA_963791645.1. Lineage (GTDB taxonomy): Bacteria > Vulcanimicrobiota > Vulcanimicrobiia > Vulcanimicrobiales > Vulcanimicrobiaceae > Vulcanimicrobium. The sequence goes on from CAWBTJ010000053.1 coordinate 17,984, forward strand.
TCGAAGGCTACGAGATCCCCGCCGCGGCATGGGAAGCATCGATCCTGCCCGCGCGCGTGACGCGCTACAAGCGCGAGTACCTCGACCAGCTCTGCTACTCCGGCGAAGTGATGTGGGGCCGCCTCTCCCCGCACCCCGCGCTGACGCCGGTCGAAGCGGACGAACGCCAGCGCCGCATCCGCCCGACGAAGCTCGCGCCGATCTCGCTGTTCAAACGCGAGGACGCGCGAGTCGCTGATCGTCACGCGCGACGGCGAGCAGAACGCCGCGCTGTCGCACGCGGCGCGCGAAGTGCTCGAAGAGATCGGCCGCCGCGGCGCACCGTTCTTCGCCGACATCGTCCGCGGCACCAAACGCCTCCCGGCCGAAGTGGAAGAAGCACTCTGGCAGCTCGTCGCCGCCGGCCTGGTAACGGCGGACGGCTTCGACGCGCTGCGCTCGCTGATCGACGCAAAACGCCGCCTGGGCGACAAGGGCCTGCGCGCACGCCCGCGCTCGTCGAGCGGCCGCTGGACGCTCCTGGCGTCGGAAACGGAACGCATCGAAGCCGGAGACGTTCGCACGCCGCCTGCTCGAACGCTGGGGCGTGGTCTTCCGCGACGTCGTCGCGCGCGAAACGCTGGCCCCGCCGTGGCGCGAGCTGCTCGGCGCGCTGCGCCGCCTCGAAGCCCGCGGCGAAATCCGCGGCGGCCGCTTCGTCGCGGCTACGTCGGCGAACAATTCGCGCTTCCCGAAGCGATCGAAGCCCTACGCGCGGCCCGCCGCAACGCCGACGACACCGACGTCGTCGATGTGTCCGACTACGATCCGCTGCGCATCGCGAACGCGCTGCTCACCGGGACGTTGCCGAAGCCGCTCCGTTCGGTCATCGTGACGACGTTCTGGGAATACCACGCATCACGGGTTGCCCGTCACGCGCTGCACCATGCGGTACACGATGCTCGTCTGCGTGCCGCTCTTGAGCGAATAGTTCGGATCGTCGTAGCCCCACCAGTCCCAGCAGCCGTTCGGGTTGTACGGCGTCGGTCCCGGAGCGGCCACCGCATACGGGTACAGCACGATGATCTTGTTCGTGTCGGCCCATTCGTCGATGCCGCTTTCGGTCACGAAGCGGTCGCCGATTTGCACGTGGCCCTGAAGGCAGCCGTGGAAGACGACGACGAAACCGCACGTCGCGCCGGCGGCGCACGGCTGAGGTACGTACACGGTTCCGTTCGTGTCCATCGAGTTCGCCGCGCTCGCGCCAAACTCGGTTTGGTCGAAGCGCATCAGGCTGCCGTGCAAGGCGCTCGCGCGCGCGCTCAGGTTGCCGAAGAACAGCGTGAGCCACTTCTGTTCTGAGTCGTACGACCTGCCCGTTTTGCGCGCACGCGATCATGTACGGGCTCGCGGCGGTGCCGCACGGAAGCTCGCCGTCGGGCGACTCCCAGCCGTGCTCGGCGGCGAACGCGTTGTCGAACGTCACGTGCGCCCCGTAGTGCAGGTACTCAGCATTCAAGTCCGCCATCTCTTGCGGGTTGACGACGGAGTCTTTCGTGCCGGACCACAAGTACACGGGCTGCGCCTGCAGGTTTGAAGCGGCGTCGATCGTCCCCGCGGCCGACTGCTGGTCGAGATAGGATTCCGAGGACGCGAGCGTGCTCTGGTAGAGCGCTTGGCCGTTGACCGTCTCGCCGCCGCACTCGATCAGCGCGAGCTCGACGCTGTCCTGCGCGCAGTGGTACACGCCACCCGCGTAGATCGCGGCGCCCTTGAAGACGCTCGAATGCGCGACGTGCATCTGCACGCCGAAGAACCCGCCCGACGAGATCCCCGCGACGAAGATTTGCTGCGGAGCGATTCGATACGACCCGAGATGGACGACGTTCGGGGCAGGCGTCACGCCGACGACGGGTGGAGCGGCCGGCGTCGAGCCGGGCGCCGGCGACGCGGTCGGCACCGGAGTCGGCGTCGCCGGGCTCCCCGTTTGGCCCGGCGCGGGAGTCGCCTGACCGGGTCCCGCGCCGGGAAACTGCGCGCTGGGCGTCGGCGTGCCGACGGGTGCGACGGCGGACGTCGAGCCGCCGCTGCAGGATGACAAAAGTACCGCTGTTGCGATCCACACACCCTGGGCGACTCGATGCGTTCCGGTCAAGGCGTTCCTCCATCACGTGTCGGTGGAACGGTGTACCCAGATCGGTCCCGCGTAACGAGGGCGCCGGATCGTACCGGCGAGAAGCGTCTGCGACGATGACGAACACACGGCACGAGCCTCATGGCCTTCAAGTGCGGTCGCTGGTGAAGTCCACGGGCGAGCTCGAGCTTTCGCTTGCGGACGTTGCGACACCGGAGCCCAAGGCCAACGAGGTCGTGCTTCGCATGGAGGCTGCGCCGATCAACCCGTCGGACCTCGGCTTGTTGCTCGGCGGCGCGGATATGACCACGGCTCGGGCGAGCGGAACCGCGGAACGCCCCGTGATCACCGCGACGATCCCGCAGCCGTTACCCAAAGGCATGGCGGCGCGGCTGGATCACGCCATGCCCGTCGGCAACGAGGGCGCCGGCGTCGTGATCGCGGCGGGAGCGGAGGCGCAGCACCTGATCGGAAAAACGGTCGCCGCATTGGGCGGCGCGATGTATTCGCAATACCGAACGCTGAGCGCCGCGTGATTGTCTCGTCTTACCCGAGGGCGCCACGGCGGCTGACGGAGCGTCGTGCTTCGTCAATCCGCTCACGGCGCTGGGGATGGTCGAGACCATGCGGTTGGAGGGGCATACGGCGCTGGTTCACACTGCCGCAGCCTCGAATCTCGGCCAGATGCTGAACAAGATCTGCCTCAAGGACGGGGTGGGTCTCGTGAACATCGTCCGGAGTCCCGCGCAAGAAGCGCTGCTTCGAGAGCTCGGCGCGGCGCATGTCGTGGACAGCAGCTCCGCGACGTTCATCGACGACTTGACGAAGTCGCTAGCGGCGACCGGTGCGACGCTGGCGTTCGACGCGATCGGCGGCGGTCGCTTGTGCGGGCAGATTCTGTCGTGCATGGAGGCGGCGCTCAGCCGAAACGCCACCACGTACAGCCGATACGGCTCAGCGGTCCACAAACAGGTGTACATCTACGGCGGCCTCGATACCCGGCCGACGGAGCTCAACCGCGACTTCGGCATGGCCTGGGGCATCGGTGGCTGGCTGGTGATGGCGTTCCTGCAAAAGATCGGGCAGCAGGCCGCGCAACGATTGCGCGTCCGTGTTGCGGCGGAGCTGAAGACGACGTTCGCGAGCCGTTACACCGCGGAGATTTCGCTCGCCGAGGCGCTGCAGCTCGACGTCATCGCCGCTTACGAGAAGCGAGCCACGGGCGCGAAGTATTTGATCAATCCGAACAAGTGATCTGATGCGCCGGCGTGCGCCCGCGCGGGGCCGCGGGGCCCGCGTCGGGAAGGACGCATGATGCGCAGCGTTCGACTCGGCCGTACCGGGCTCAAGATCTCGGAGATTTGCCTGGGGACGATGACGTTCGGGCTGCAGACCGATCGCGGCGAGTCGTTCGACATCATGGATGCCGCCGAGTACGCGGGGATCGACTTCTTCGACGTCGCGGACGTGTACCCGGTGGGCGGTACGCTGGAGACCGCCGGGCGCACCGAGGAGATCGTCGGCGAGTGGCTGGGCGGCAAGCGAGAGCGGTTCGTCCTCGCGACCAAGGTGTACGGCGCGATGGGGCCCGGGCCCAACGACACGGGCCTGTCGCGGCGTCACATCATGGCCGCGTGCGAGGCGTCGCTGCGCCGGCTGCGCACCGACCACATCGACCTCTACTACATCCACCGCTGGGACGCCGACACGCCGATCGACGAAACCCTCGCGGCGTTCGACGACCTGCGCAGCGCCGGCAAGATCCGCTACGCCGGCTGCAGCAACATCGCCGCCTGGCAGATGATGCAGTCGCTGGCGATCTCCGAACGCCACGAGCTGATCCGCTTCGATGCGGTACAGCCGCGCTACAACCTCCTGTTCCGCGCGATCGAGAGCGAGCTGCTGCCGGCCGCGCTCGCCAACGGCGTCGGGGCCGTCGTGTTCAACCCGCTCGCGGCGGGCGTACTGACGGGCAAGTACCGGCGCGGCGACGCGCCGCGCGAAGGGACGCGCTTCACGCTGGGCAACGCGGCGTCGCTTTACCAGCAGCGCTACTGGCAGGGCGCGCAGCTCGACGTCGTCGAGCGGCTCGTCGAGGACGTCACGTCGCGCGGCAAGTCGCTCACCCATGTCGCGCTGCGCTGGGTCCTCGACCAGCCCGGCATCACCGCCGCGATCGTCGGGGCGAGCCGCGCCGAGCAGCTGCGCGACTCCATCAAGGCGCTGGAGATCGAGCTCGACGACGACGACCGCCGGGCGTGCGACGAGGCTTGGTACGCGCTGCCGCGAAGGCGGCCGCAGGAGGAGCGCTGAGATGGTCGGGACGTTCTTTCGCCACGGCAGCAACACGGTGCTGATCGGGCTGGCGCTGGCGCTGGCGGCGCTGTTCGCCGCGCACGTGCTCGCGTTCGCGCCGCTGTCGCCGGCCGCGGTCGCGATCGGCGCGCTCGTGTTCTTCGGCTCGGAGTACACGACGCACCGCTTCATGTTCCACGCGCCGCCGCAGAAAAACGCGTTCGTGCTCAAGCTGCAGCACCGCTTGCACTACGATCACCACGTCAAGCCCGACGAGCTCGGCCTGCTGTTCCTGCCCGTGTGGTTCGTGGTGCCGGTGGCGTCGCTGACGTTCGGCATCTTCTTCGCGATCACGCGCGATCTCAGCGTGAGCTTCGCGATGCTGCTGGGCGCCGTGCTCGGGCTGTTCTACTACGAATGGGTGCACTACGTCGCGCACATCGCGTTCGTGCCCAAGACGCGCTTCGGCCGCTGGATCAAGAAGTACCACCTCTGGCATCATTTCAAGAACGAGCGCACGTGGTTCGGCGTGACGAACCCCAGCATGGACTTCATCGGGCGCAGCTACGCGCGCGTCGACGAGGTCGAGCGCTCCGGCAGCACGCGCGTTCTCTTTCCGAAATAAGCGGCACGATGCGAACGACGCTGATCTACGCAGGAATCGTCGTCGGCGCGGTGCTGTTGGCGAGCGGCGGTGTCGCACAGTCCGGCCCCCGCGCGCGGCAGTGTGACCGCCGCGGTGAGCGCCGCCGACCCGTGCCCCAATCCCGCGCCCGTACCGGACGCACTGCGCTTGCCGGCCTCGGTGCCGCCGGGCGAGCCGACCGCCATCGAAAAGAAGATGCTGCGCTACCTCTACGGCGACGATCCGGATCATGTGCCCAGCAACAGCCCGAACCTCTACCCGTATCGCCGGCTCGGCTGGTGCGTCGACAAGTACGTCCGCGACACCGGTCCGTACGTGCACGGCCAGTACTACGGCACGCATCCCGCCGTGCGCATCTACTACTCGCCCGAGATGATGACGTGGCTGCGCAACGGCCGCCACGGCGTGCCGGCCGACGGCGCGGTGATCATCAAGGAACAGTTCAACCCCGCGCCCGCGGCGCGCTACGAAGGGCTCGACGACGCGCATTTGCAGCCGCACGACTGGACGGTGATGATCCGCCGCACGTCGGCCTCGCGCGACGGCTGGTTCTGGGCCGAAGTCTACACCAAGACCGCCGAGAACAAGCCGATGACGTTCGGCGGCACGCAGTATCCCAACGCGGGCTTCGGCCTGTACTGCCTGCGCTGCCACGGCTCCGCGAACGACGCGGGCACGTTCGCGGCGCTCGACAACATCAAGGGCTTCGCGGGCGAGCCGCTGACGTTCAAAATCGACGACTCCTGGCGCACGCCGCCGCCGGCGGAGATCGCGGCGGCGACGACCGCGCCCAAACAGATCGACCGCGAGCACGAGAAGAACGCGCAGCTGCCCACGCACGTGCGCGCGGTTCCGCCCGGCTTGCAAACGTTTCCGGTCGAGCCGCTCGACACGATGCTCGCGCACCCGAAGGGCCCGCCGCAGTTCATGACGTCGGACCAGTGCATGGGCTGCCACGGTGCCGCGTCGGGCGCGCCGTCCGGCCCGCTGATGTGGCTGACGCCGCCGCCCACCTACACGCCGCCGCCGTCACCGCCGCCGGGCAGCGTCGGCGTCAACGTGTCGGAGTACGGCGAGTGGCGCTGGTCGCCGATGGGGCTCGCGGGCCGCGATCCGGTGTTCTTCTCGCAGCTCGAGGGCGAGCAGCAGTTCATCGACGCGATCCCGGACGCCAAGATCGCGGGCGATCATCCGGGCCAGACGCGCGCGACGCTCAAGCAGCAGGTCGTCGACACGTGCATGCGCTGCCACGGCGTGATGGGCAAGCGCCAGAACGAGATCGATCACGGCCCCAGCGCGCACTTCGACGAGAAGTGGGTGTTCGAAGCCGATCCCGCCGAGCCGTCGTTCCACTACGGCGGCCTCGCGCGCGACGGCATCAGCTGCACGGTGTGCCACCACATCACGCAGCCGCCGAACGAGTCGCTCGCATTCGTGCTCGACGCACAAGAACACCGGGCTGTTCGACGTCGGCCCGCCCGACAAGATCCACGGGCCCTTCGAAACCAAGACGATCGCCGCGCACCCGATGAAATCGTCGCTCGGCACGACGCCCGTGTTCGGCGCGATCACGAAGTCGGCGCGGCTGTGCGCGAGCTGTCACAGCATCAACCTGCCGGTGATCGACGCGCCCGACAAGTTCCATCCGATCACGCCGGTGATGGCGCACGACGTCGAGCAGAACACGTACGTCGAGTGGGTGAACAGCAAGTTCCAGACCGAGTACAAACCCGGCGCCGGCGCGAAATCGTGCCAGGACTGCCACATGGCGCCGAGCGTCACGAACGACCGGCTCGGCGTGAGCGACCCCGAGATCCAGACGCGCATCGCGCTGGTCCAGGACGAGACGTATCCCGCCGCGGAGCACCGCGCGCCGCTCGACGGCATCGAAGTGCGCTATCGCAAGCACGGTTTCCGGCGCCACGAGCTGCTCGGGCTGAACGCGTTTCTGCTGCAAACGTTTCAGACCAAGCCGAACGACGACGTGCTCGGCGTGCGGCTCGGCGACTACATGTCGGGCTCGACGACCGATCTCGACGACGCGATCGGCAACGTCGTGCGGCAAGCGCGCATGTCGACGGCGAAGGTCGACGTCGCGGCGACGGTCGCGAACGGCACCGTGGTCGCGAACGTCGGCGTGCTGAACCTCACGGGGCATCGCCTGCCCAGCGGCGTCGGTTTCCGGCGCGCGTGGATCGAGCTGACGCTCACCGATCCGGACGGCAAGGTCGTGTGGTCGTCGGGCGCGACGAACCCGAACGGCGAGATCGTCGACGATCGCAACGCGGTGCTCCCGACCGAGTACTTCACGCGCGGCGGCAACGGCAAGCAGCGGTATCAGCCTCACTTCGACGAGCATCACCCGATCACGCGCACCGACGAAGTGCAGATTTTCGAGGAGCTCGTCGTCGACAAGGGCGGCGCGATCACCGACAGCTTCATCCGCCGCGACCATCATCTCAAAGACAACCGGCTGTTGCCGGAGGGCTGGCGCAAGGACGGCCCGCCGGGGATCGCGCTGCCGGCGAACTGGCTCGAAGCGACACATCCGAAAGGCGTGTACGTCACCAGCGATCCGCGCTACGCCGACGGCAAAGGACGCGCGGTCGTGACGTACCGCATCGCGCTGCCGCCGGGAACGGACGCGTCGCATCTGCGCGTCGCGGCGACGCTGTGGTCGCAGTCGTGGGAGCCGTCGTTCAAGCGCGAGCGCACGCACGGCACGGGTCCCGCCGCGACGCGGCTGCGCTTTCTGCTGAACAACCTCGCGCTCGACGGAACGCCGCTCGCGAACTGGAAGCTTCAGATCGCGTCGGCGACGACGAACCCCCGCTAAGAGAAAAGAAGAAGCCCGGGGACGGATCCCCGGGCCTCTTCTTTGTGTGTCGCTAAAAGTTAGCGATACGACTGCCGCTGCGAGAAGCAGTCGCGGCAGTAAACCGGCTTGTCGCCGCGGGGCTGGAACGGGACTTCGGCAACCTTGCCGCATCCGCTGCAGGTGGCTTGGAACATCTCGCGCGCGGGACGGCTTCCGCCGCCGCCGCCACCGTAGCCGCCGCCCGAATACGAGCCGCCGCCACCGCCGCCGCCGCCACCGCGCTGGCTCTTACGAGCGGCGCGACAGTCGGGGCAACGATTCGGTTTGTTGGTGAAGCCCTTCGCGGCGAAGAACTCTTGTTCTCCGGCCGAAAAGGTGAAGGGCGCATTGCAATCGGTGCAATTGAGCGTTTCGTCAGTGTACATCTAAGACTCCGGCGTCGGGGGGTTGTGAGACGGACGATGTACCTGAACCGGGAGAACGCCTGAGCGCCAGACCACGCGGGACACGACTCGTACTACAGCCGGAAGAATGACGCCTGATAGGGTTCTTCCGGCTCGACCACTTTAACACAAGTCCGGGCCGAATGGTGCCATCCCCATTCGTAACGTGACGGTCAAGAACTGAAACCACTTCCGTTTTCGGAACTGCGGCGCAGCCGCAGGGAGGCCTTCAGGCGCCCGACAAGAGGCCTGAAGGCTACTTGCCTCGGTTGATGACGTAGTCCCAGGTGAAGCCGGCCGCGACGCCCACCATTCCGAAAACGATAGCACTGGTTATCATGTCGGTGCCTACGACAGCGACCGCGGCGGGGAAGTTCCTTTGCACGCACTGTGCCGGGGGCCGGAAAGCATCTCCGCCGGCTGCGTACGCGCGGGCCATTCGGCCCGCGGGGGCGAACGCTCCCTCTTGTCACCCTGAGCTCATCGAAGGGTGCGCCACTCAGCCTCAACCGAAGGAGCTCCCATTCCCCCTCCTCGCAGACGCAAGGGCGGCGGCGGCAAAAAGCGCCGCGAGCCCCTGACCCCCGTCGTCAAAGAAGACACGCTGAGCCTCGTCGGCCGCGTCGTCGAGACGTTCCCCAGCTCGACGTTCAAAGTCGAGCTCGAGAACGGCCACACGATCCTTGCGAGCCTCGCAGGACGTCTGCGCCGGTTCCGCATCCGCATCACGCCGGGCGACGACGTCGACGTCGAGCTCTCGCCGTACGACCTCACCCGCGGCCGGATCACCTATCGCCGTCAGGGACGTAACGCCTAAGCGTCGAACGGCTGCCATCCAAGATGCGAGCGTCACGCGCCTTGGTGCTGATCGTGCTGTTCGCGGCTGCCGTCGCAGCCGCGTGGTGGTACACCCACCGCCAGACGGCGAGCACCGTCGGCGACGCGATCGACGTGTACTACGCGAAGGCCGACGGGACCACGCTCGTCCCGTGGCGCGTCTCGCTGGGACCGGCGCGCGACCGCGCGAGCGTCGCGTTCTACGCCGCCACGCAGGCCGTGACCGGGCCGCCCGCCGGCATCGACGCCGTTCGGTTCCCCGCGGGAACGCACGTCCTGGCCTGCGACGTTCAGGGTTCAACCGCGGACGTCGATCTCTCCAAAGAGATCGGTGCCTCCGCCGAAGGCGGCTTTGCCGAGTCGGCGGAGTTCAAGTCGCTCGTCTGGACGCTCACCCAACCGTCGCTCGGGATCACGTCGGTGAAAGTGCGCATCAACGGCGCTCGCGTCGCAACGCTTCCCGGAGGACACCTCGCCCTCGATGAATCGCTCTCGCGTTCGAGTTTTTAGCCTCTTCATCGCGCTGGTCGCAATCGGCGCGTGCGCGCTGGGCGCTTCCGCCCAAGACCGTGCGCCGAGCTTCTGGTTTCAGGGCACGCGGCTGATCTTCGAGCATCCCGTCGCGATGCAGGGCGACATCGCCGTGAGCACGCGCGACGCCGGGCTGCGCCGCTTCCTCGACCGGCTCGGCGCGACCGTGTCGTACCAGCCGCAGCAGCGCTACGTCGTGATCTCGACCGCCGACCGCCGCAGCATCGTCTTCACGCTGGGCGATCCGGCGTACACGATCGGCGGCGTGCGCGCGCAGGCCCCGTTCGCACCGCTCGCCGACGGCAACGACGTCGTGCTGCCGTTCGTGGCGTTGGCCCGCGCGCTGTACGTGGAACCGGTCGCCGACGCGGGCGACACGGTGCTGCAGCCGCGCGTCGGCGCGCTCGACGTGCGCACCGACGGCGGGCGCACCATCGTCACCGTGCACGCCGCGATGCCGCTCGTCACGACGACGAACGCCGACGCGCCCGACCACGTGCAGCTGTCGTTCGTCGGGACTGGGTTCGTCGCTGGCGCCGTCGCGCCGCGCGCCGGGCACCGCCGTCGACGCGATCGACGTCGCCGTCGCCGGCACGGCGAAAGTTCCCGTGACGACGCTCACGATCGCCGGCGTGCGCGGCGCGACGCATCGCGTCGTCGCCGCCGGCTCGCCCGACATGTACAGCGTGATCTTCGAAACGCACGGCGTCGCGGTGAACGCACCGCCCCCGCCGCCGGCGCCCGCCGACACGCCGCCCGCGATAGCTCCGAACGTTTCGGCGACCGCCGCGCCGCCGGTCGTCGCGGGCCGCGCGACGGTGACCGATCTCGCGATCGAACCCGCCGCCGGCGACGCGATCGCCGTGCGCGTGACGCTGAGCGGCGCCGCGTCGTACGAATGGCACCGGCTCACGGACGACCGCTGGTACATCGACTTTCAGAACACCACGCTCAACGGCCCGGGCCGCGACGAGCACCCGTCGTTCGGAGCGGTGCAGTCGGTTCGCGTGCGCCAGGCCGGTTCGACCGACACGCCGACGGTGCGCATCGCGTTCACGATGACGGGCCAGCAGCGCGTCGATCTCGCGCCGAGCGAGGCCGGTCTGGTCATCACGGTGTCGACCGAGCCCGCGACCGACCTGGCGCGGATCGGCACCGGCCGCACGGGCGGCGCAGCGGTCGTCGGCAGCGCGGCGAGCCCCGATCTGTCGTCGTCGACCGACACGACGCCGCCGTGGAAACCCGCCGTGAACACGAATCCGAAGCTCATCGTGATCGATCCCGGTCACGGCGGCGCCGATCCCGGCACGCAGCACAACGGTCTGGTGGAGAAGCAGCTCACGCTGGACATCGCGCAGCGCTTGCGGTCGATCCTCGTCGCGCAAGGCTGGATCGTGCGCATGACGCGCGAGACCGACGTCGACCCGCTCAGCTCCGACATCCTGGCAAAGATGCGCGCGGACGGCAAACCCAAGGCCGACGACCGCGCCTATTTGCAGACGCGCTGCGACGTCGCCAACAACGCGGGCGCGCGCATGTTCATCAGCATCCACATCAACAGCGCGCCGTCGGAGAGCGCGCACGGCACGACGGTGTATTGGTACAAGCCGCAAGATGCCGCGCTGGCGCAAGCGATCGAGCGCAGCGTCATCCCGCTGGCGGGAACTCAGGACGACGGCACGCGGCACGAGAACTTCTACGTCGTGCGCCATTCCACGATGCCGGCCGTGCTGATCGAGACCGCGTTCGCGACGAACCCCGGCGACGTCGCGCTGCTGCGGCAGCCGTCGTTCCTGCAGAACGTCGCGCAAGGCATCGCCAACGGCGTAAAAGCCTACGCGGGCGCGCCTTCGAACGCGCTGAGCCTGCAGCCGTAATGCTGGGGCTCTACGACTCGGGGCTGGGCGGCTTGACCGTGCTCGCCGCGCTGCGGGCGGCTGGGATCGATCAGGACGTCGTGTACTTCGCGGATCAAGCGCACTTGCCGTACGGCGACAAGACCGATGCGCAGCTGCACGGCTTCCTCGCCGAGAACCTGGCGCTGCTCGCCGAGCTCCGCGTCGACGCCGTGGTGACCGCGTGCAACACCACGTGCGCCGTGGCGGAGCAGCTCGGCTGGCCGCGCACAGACTTTCCGGTGCTCGATCTCATCGCGACCGCGGGCGCGTCGTTCGCGGGCACGCCGTATCGCCGCGTCGGCGTCGTCGCGACGGTCGCGACGATCCGCAGCGGCGCGTACGAGCGCGCGATCCGCGCCGCCGCGCCGGGCGTCGAGCTGTTCGCGCTCGCGGCGCCGGCGCTCGTGCCGATCGTCGAGCGCGGCGCCACCGACACCACCGAGGCGCGCGACGCCGTCGCCGCCGTCGTCGCCGGGCTGCCGCGCGACCTCGACGCGCTCGTGTACGGCTGTTCGCACTATCCGCTGCTCGACCGCTGGTTCGCCGCCGCGCTGGCGCCGAACGTCGCGCGCATCGATCCGGCGCACGCGCAGGCCGCGGCCGCCGCGCGCCTCGTCGCCGAGCGCGGCCTCGCGCCCGGCACGTCGGAGACGACGTACTACACCAACGGCGACGCCGCCGCGTTCGAACGCGCCGTGCGGCGCTGGACGGGCGACACGACGGGCCGCGTCACCGCGCTCGCCGTCAGCTCGTAAACACCGGCCCGGCGTTCTTCCAGAACAGCGGGTCGCCGATGTAGTCGCTGTGCACGAACGCCCAGGGCGGTTTGGGATGGGCGATCGGGTTGTTTTCGCAGATGTCGTGGTCGTGCGGCGCCGCGGCCCACGACGCGAACGACTCGCCCGGCTCGACGTCCGATTTGTACGAGACGATCTCGTTGGCGACGATGTCGCGGAAGTACCAGTGGTTCGACCAGAAGATGCCGCGCTTGTTGTCGGGCTCGGCGAGCGCGGAGCGGCGGTCCGTGAAGAACCGGCCGTACGAGTCGTTCTGCCACTGGTACTGCGCCGCGCTGACGGTCGGGTTGCGCACGTCGAGCAGGAACCGCGTTTTCTCCAGCGCCGTGCCGAACGTCGTGAACGAGCGCACCCGCAGCCAAGCCGCTTCCTCGACGGCGTCTTCTTGGACGAGCTGGCGCAGGCGCATCAGCACGTCCAGCGCGACGGTCGTGCCCAGGCTATGGCCGGCGACGTGGATCTTTCCGTACAGCGGCACATCACCGTCGGCGTCGGTAGTTTTCGGCCAGACCGCGTTGAGCGGCCCGAGCACGGCTTTGGTCACCGCATCGACGATCTGCTGGCGCACGGCGTAGAACGACGAGTTGCTGTCGTGCGTGCAGTATACTTGCACGTCGCCCAGGATGCTCTCGACGACGAAGTCAGCGATACCGCGCGCGGCTTGGAAGAAGCCGACGGCCAACACGAGCCACGTTCCGTGCCACAGAATGCGTGCGACGTTGCCGGGGTGGAAGTTCTCCAGCATGAGCACGTCGGCGACCACCAGCAGCACGACGACGATCACCAGCAGCATCGTGACGACGGTGTGAAACGTCCCGGCGGCGATCGTCTGGCTCTCGAACCGCCCGCCCTTGCGCCCGTCGCGGCGCAGCTCCGCGGTGCGCGCGTGGGTGGTGACGCGGGTGCGCCCGACGACGACGAGCTGCACCATCAGATACGCGAGCACGACGTCGAACGCGAGCTGTAGCCAGCCCGTCCACGGCAAGATCCTGATCTGCGCCAGCGGCGCGAACGCGAACTCCAGGAACGACGGCCGGGCCGTCGCGGCGGCGTCGAAGAGCTCGGCGAAGTGGCTCCACGCGAACGAGCCGGCGACGAACGCCAGCGCGAGGCAGACGATCGCGATGCCGATCGCGGCGACGAGATAACCGACGTCCCAGAAGAGCTTCCTCCAGGTCGCCGGCACGCGCGCGGTGGAGCTCGTCGCCAAGAACGTGCAGCGCAGCAGCCACGCCAGTAGCGACGCGATGTTCGTCTTGCCCTTGCTGTACGGGCTCCAATAGCCTTCATAGACGTCGTACACGCGCCCGGTCGGCCGCTCCGGATCGTGTTCGTCGTCGCGGTACAACCGCAGCGCGCTCGGCTTGAGGACGGGATGCGCCGGATTGCTCGACACGTGCGGCCAGTACGACGTCGAGAACCACGTGCGCCCCGACTTTGCGACCGCTTCCACCGCGTTGAGATAGCCGAGCAGCCCCATCGCCAGCTGGTCCTGAAATGCGTACTGCTGGATCGGGCTGATGCCGTGCACCCCGACGACTGCGATCGGCTGAGCCGCGCTGTGCGGTACGTCCGGCTGGGCGCCGCCCGCTGCGAGGATGTCTTCGGTCAGCCCCTGACACGATCGCACGTTGCTCATGAACGCTCCTGGAATCGGAACACGGCGCGCTAGACGACGTGGAAGATGCGGAAGAACAGCAGCGTGTTGGCGAGCGCGAGCAGCGTTCCGGCGAGGACTTGCGCAAACGTGTGCGCGCGGAGATAGACGCGTGACCACCAAAGCAGGGGGATCAACACGTAGAACGGGTCCGGCCGGTCACCGAACAGCACGGTGAACGCGACCAGCGGCGCGGTGATGCCCAACGCGTGCGTCGAGATCTTCCAGTAGCGGGTGATCCACTGGACGATGAGCAGGCTCGCGGCATAGCCGGCCATCGACGCGGTCATGATCACCGGGGCGTGGATCGCCCACATGTCGAGCGCACCTAGCGCGTACAGCAGGACGAACGCGATGAACACCCGCTCCCGCTCCGACCGTACCGACATGTCCAAATCGGAGATCCGGTCCGTCGCATACAGGTAGAAGATGAAGAGCATCGGCGCGATCGACGTGAAGAACGCGCTGTTGAAGAGCAGGATCCAGAAGTCGTGCGAACCGTTCGAGCGCACGTCGGCGAGGACGACGAACAGGACAAGCGAGGTCACGAACGGGTTGAGCACCGTCGAGATGATCTTCGCGACGTCGATCCAGACGCGTTTGCGCACCCGCAGGGGAGTCGGCGCGATCGCGGGTCGGTTGGTACCCGGTTCCGGGGCCTGCACGGGGACGGGCCTTCGGCCATGGTCGTCGAACACCCCGTGATGATCCTGGAGCGCATTGAGTCCCCGGCCGACGTCAAACGGCTCAGCCGGCCCGAACTCGATCGGCTCGCCGCCGAGATTCGCCAGACGCTGATCCGCGTGTGCGCGGCCAACGGCGGCCACCTCGCACCGAACCTCGGCGTGGTCGAACTCACCATCGCGCTGCACCGCGTGCTCGATCTGCCGCGCGACGTCGTGGTGTGGGACGTAAGCCATCAGAGCTACGTGCACAAGCTGCTGACCGGCCGCGCGGCGCGCTTCGGCACGCTGCGCCAGGGCGGCGGCGTCAGCGGCTTCGCGATGCGCAGCGAGTCCGAATTCGACGCATTCGGCGCGGGCCACGCATCGACGTCCATCTCGGCGGCGCTCGGCATGGCGGCCGCGCGCGATCTCGCGGGCAGGGACGATACGATCGTCGCGGTGATCGGCGACGGCGCCCTTACCGGCGGTCTCGCGTACGAAGCGATCAACAACGCGGGCTTGCTCAAGACCAACTTCTTGGTGATCCTCAACGACAACGAGATGTCGATCGCGCCGAACGTCGGTTCGATCGCGTCGTACCTGGGCGTGCTCCGCTCCAAGCCGCTGTTCACCAAAGGCCGCGCGATGGTGAAGGGCATGCTCGATCACGTGCCGCTCGGCGACACCGCTCGCAAAGCGCTTTCGACCGCGGAGATGGCGGGCATGCGTTTCGCGCTGCACGAGCACAAGACGCCGGTCATCTTCGAGGAGATGGGTTTCCGCTACATCGGCCCGATCGACGGCCACGACCTCGACACGCTGGTCGACGTGATCTCGAACGCGCGCAAGATCCCCGGACCCGTGCTGTTGCACGTGAAGACCGTCAAGGGCAAGGGTTACGAGATCGCGGAGGGCGACAGCCGCACGTTCCACGGCGTCGGGCCCGGCGTGTACCATCCGGACGAAGGACGGCTCGAGAAAGCCGCGTCGCGCCAGACGTTCGCGCAGGCGTTCGCGGACGCGCTGATCGCCGCCGCGGAGCGCGACGAGCGCGTCGTCGGGATCACCGCCGCAATGCCGGACGGCACCGGTCTCGCGAAGTTCGCCAAGAAGTTCCCGCAGCGGTACTTCGATGTCGGCATCGCCGAAGCGCACGCCGTGTGCTTCGCCGCCGGCGCGTCGACGCGCGGGATCAAGCCCGTCTGCGCGATCTACTCGACGTTTTTGCAGCGCGCGTACGACCAAGTCGTGCACGACGTCGCGGTGCAGGGGCTGCCGGTCGTGTTCGCGATCGACCGCGCCGGTTTCGTCGGCGACGACGGCCCCACGCACATGGGCCTGTACGACATCGCCTACCTGCGCACGCTGCCCGGCATCACGATCATGGCGCCGCGCAGCGAGCACGAGGTCGGGCCGATGCTCGATCTCGCGCTCGCGCTCGACGCGCCGGCCGCGATCCGCTACCCGCGCGGCTCCACCAGCGGCAAGCACGACGAGCCGCTCGCGCCGCTCGCGCTCGGCCACGCCGAGGTGCTCCGCACCGGCAGCGACGTCGCGATCCTCGCGCTCGGCAACACGGTGGACGCCGCGCTCGACGCGTGCGATCTGCTGGCGGAATCCGGAGTTCAGCCGACCGTCGTCAACGCGCGCTTCGTCGCGCCGCTCGACGAGACGCTGCTGCTCGGGCTCGCGGAGACGCACCGCCGTTTCATCACGCTCGAAGAGCACAGCCTCGCAGGCGGGTTCGGCTCGGCGGTGGTCGAGTTCGTCAGCGACCACGGTCTCGACGTCGCCGTCGAACGGGTCGGCGTGCCCAACGTGCTCGTTCAGCACGCCAAGCCGGAAGCGCAGCGCGCCCAGTTCGGCCTCTCGGCGGAGAACATCGCCGCCCGCGTCCGCGCCCTGAGCCCCACCCCGACCGCCTAGAGAAACAGGAAGTTTTTGGGACCGGGGCCAAGCCCCGGCGGTTCTTTTCCGCCGAGGAGTCTGCCCATCGTGCTTCCCATGTTGCTCGCCGCCGCGTCCGCCGCGCCGGTTGCCGCCAAGGCGGCGGTCCCCGCCGTCAAGGCGACCGCGCTCCCGCAAGCGGTAACGCTGCCGCCGAGCGTGTTCGACGCGACGCCGCATTCAGGGCTGGCACTTCACGCGCCGTGGCTGACGCACACGTTCGCGGGCTTTTTCGTGGTGCTGGGCGTGCTGCTGGTGATACTGCTCGCGATCCAGACGACGAAGCAGGAAGGTTTGAGCGGTACGCTCGGCGGCCGCGTCGAGTCGTCGACGCGGCGGCTGGGGCTCGACGCGCAGATCGCGCGCGTGACGCAGTTCGTCGCGATCGCGTTCGTCGTCGTCGCGACGATCGTCAGCCTGTCGGGAATCTAAGGGCCTAACTCCTTGGCGCTGCTCGAGGTCAACGACCTCAAGACGACGTTCCGAACCGAGGACGGCACCGTCGCCGCCGTCAACGGCTTGTCGTTCGCGGTCGAGCCCGGCCGAACGCTGGGGATCGTCGGCGAGTCCGGCTCCGGAAAATCCGTCACCTCGCTCTCGATCATGCGCCTCCTCGCGCAGAACGGCACGATCGAGCGCGGCACGATCCGCTTCAAGGGCGAGAACTTGCTCGAGAAGAGCGAAGCGGAGATGCGCAAGATCCGCGGTCACGACATCGCGATGATCTTCCAGGACCCGATGACGTCGCTGAACCCCGTGCTGACCATCGGCGAGCAGATCGCGGAAGCAGTCCGGCTCCATCTGCACCTGAACAAGAAAGAGGCGCTCGACAAGGCGGTCGAGATGCTGAAGCTCGTCAAGATTCCGGTTCCCGAGAAGCGGCTCAAAGATTACCCGCATCAGTTCTCCGGCGGGATGCGGCAGCGCGTGATGATCGCGATGGCGCTGTCGTGCGATCCCGCCGTGCTGATCGCAGACGAGCCGACGACCGCGCTCGACGTGACGATCCAAGCGCAGATCATCGAGCTGATGAACGAGATGCAGGAGCGGCTGGGCTCCGCGATCATCCTCATCACCCACGACCTGGGCGTGGTCGCGGAGACGTGCGAGAACGTCCTCGTGATGTACGGCGGCAACATGGTGGAGTACGGGACGGCGCAAGAGATCTTCGAGCAGCCGAAGATGCCGTACACGATGGGGCTGCTGGAATCGCTGCCGCGCTTGGACCAAGCCGGCTCGCGCCTGGTGCCGATCGAAGGCCAGCCGCCGAACCTGTTGCGCATGCCGTCGGGCTGCGCGTTCGCGCCGCGCTGCCGCTACCGCATGCCGATCTGCGACGAGCCGGTACCGCTCTATGACTTCGGTGACGGGCACGTCGCGCGGTGCTTTCTTTACGACGAGCGGGCCGACGCACAGAAGCCGATCCCGGCCGCGAACCATCCCATCATCCCGAACTCCGCCGTCGCGAAGACGCCGCAAGAGCTCGCGCGATGACGAGTCCGAACCCGTCGCCCGCGAGCTTCAGCGACAACGGCGTCGCGACCGTCCCTGGCGACGACGATCTCGTCGTCGTCCGCGACCTCTACAAGTACTTTCCGATCACCGCGGGCATCTTCAGCCGCCACGTCGCCGACGTCAAAGCGGTCGACGGGATCGACTTCGAGATCCGCCGCGGCGAGACGCTCGGGCTCGTCGGTGAGTCGGGTTCCGGGAAGACGACGGCGGGACGCGTGATCCTGCGCCTCACGGAGGCGACGAAGGGCAGCGTCAAGTTCGAAGGCCGCGAGCTCGTCGGGCTCTCGCGCGGCGACCTGCGCCCGCTGCGCCGGGAGATGCAGATCATCTTCCAGGACCCGTACGCGTCGCTGAACCCGCGCATGACGGTGGGCTCGATCGTGCGCGAGCCGCTGGAGATCCACGACATCTGCAAGGGCAAGGACGCCGACACGCGCGTCCAGGAGCTGCTGCGGCTCGTCGGGCTGCAGCCGTACCACGCGAACCGCTACCCGCACGAGTTCTCCGGCGGCCAGCGCCAGCGCATCGGCGTCGCGCGCGCGCTGGCGGTGAACCCGAAGTTCATCGTCGCCGACGAGCCGGTCTCCGCGCTCGACGTCTCCATCCAGGCGCAGGTGATCAACCTGCTCCAGGATCTGCAGGAGAAGCTCGGGCTCACGTACCTGTTCATCGCGCACGACCTCTCCGTCGTGCGCCACATCTCCAACCGCGTCGCCGTGATGTACGTCGGCAAGATCGTCGAGATCGCCGACCGCGACCGGCTCTACGACAACCCGCTGCACCCGTACACGCAGGCGCTGCTCTCGGCGATCCCGATCCCCGACCCGGTCGTCGAGCGCCGCCGCAAGCGCATCATCATCACCGGCGACATCCCGTCGCCGGTGAACCCGCCGTCGGGCTGCCGGTTCCACACGCGCTGCCCGATCGCGTTCGACCGCTGCAAGGTCGAGGTGCCGGCGTTCAACGAGTACGAGCCCGGACATCGCGCGGCGTGTCATTGGGTGGAAGAGCACGGCGGCAAAGCGCCGGA
>CAWBTJ010000054.1:0-53023 GCA_963791645.1 Vulcanimicrobiota bacterium
CAGCGCGTTCAGGAGCTGGCGCTTGACGTGCTCCGATCCCACCGTACCGTTACCGTTGCGTGTGCTGTTGCGCGCAACAGCATTGGTCTTGACGGCGACGGGACGCTTGGCGTCCGGCTTCGTTTTACCGGCGACGGCCGCAGGCGGCATACGCGATCTCCTCGGGCGGAAATGACCGAACGCCGACGGCGCCCTATTAACGATAAATCGGCAACGACGGCGACTGTCTTACGACGGGCAAGCTACCCGTCGGCGGCAAGCGCGAAACGGCGTGCCGTACTTACCGAAGAGTGTACGGAATCCGGAAGCGTTCCGTCACCGGTCGAGCGAGCCTGTCGAGCGCGTCGAACGAGAGAGCGAGCGCCAAGCCGTACACGAGATGGGGATCGCGTCGGCGGCCCAATCTCCGGCGCCCCACGTCGTCGGATCGCTCGCGCCGCTCTTCGCGATCGCCACGTCGCTCACGGCCATCGCGGCGGCGCCGGCCACGACGGCGCTCAACAGCACCGGCACACCGCGCAGCGCCGGGCGGAGCGCGCCGTACACGACGCCGACGCCGAGCCCGTCCGCGTAGCCCATCAGCGCGCCGATGCCGCTGCGGCGGTGTTGCGTGGTCTCGTCGTCCGATGCGAGCGCGCCCATGCCGGCCGCTTCCGCGAAGTTCTTCACCATCGTCGACGGCACGTCGCTCTCGCCGCGGCCCCGGACGGCGATGTCGGCGTACGTTGCGATGTTGAGGGCGCTCGTCGCCGCCGCGCCCGCTATCGCGCCGATGACAGATGTGCCGAACGAAGCTCATGGGGCGAGCATCCCCACGCATACTGCGTTTGACTCCGAGCAAGCGAGGGTATTGCCGCATTTAAAGGGGAGGGCCCGTTTCTGAGCATGCGCGCGAGGCGGTGAGCCCGATCGAAGAGCGACGATTAGCGGCTTCGCTGCGGCTATTGGTCGCGGCGAGCCGCGAGCTGGCGACATCCTTCGACTACGCCCAGACGCTAGCCGCCGTGGGCCGCTTGATCGTGCCTGGGTTCGCCGACGGCTTTTCCGTTGAAGTCGACGAAGGCGAGATTCGCACGACGCTCGCACGCGCCGGGCGCGTCGGTCGACGACGCGAACGAGTTCGCGCTCGTCGCGCGCGGCAAGCAGCTCGGCGTGATGCGCGTCTGCGGCGCCGCGTCGAGCGACGAAGAGAGCGGGCTCGACCTGTGGTCGGAGCTGGCGCTGCGCGTCGCTGTGTCGGTCGACGCCGCGCAGGTCTACGCGCGCGAGCACCACGTCGCCGACACGCTGCAGCGCGCGCTTCTGCCCGAGCGCCTACCGGTCGACGACCGGCTCGCGTTCGACGCGGCGTACCTGCCGGGCGCGCAAGAAGCGATCGTCGGCGGCGACTGGTACGACGCGTTCCGCCTGCCCGACGGCCGGATCGCGTTCTCGATCGGCGACGTCGCCGGGCACGGTTTGCGCGCCGCGATCGTGATGGGCGAAGTTCGTCAGGCATTTCGGGCGGCCGCGCTCAACCCGAACTCGCCGTCGCTGGTGCTCGAGCGCGCGAACACGATCGTCAACATGCGCGCGAACCCCGTCATGGTGACCGCCATGTTCGGCATCGTCGATCCGCGCGACGGGACGGTGACGTACGCATCGGCCGGTCATCCCGCGCCGCTGCTCGCGCTGCCGTGCGGCGTCGTGTCGCTGCTGCCCAAAGACGGTGTTCCGCTCGGCATCGTCGACGTGATCGGCGCGACCGATTGGACGTTCACTTTGCCGCCGGGCGCGCTGTTCACCGCGTACACCGACGGGTTGATCGAGTACTCACGTGACGTGATCGAAGGCGAGGACCGGCTTCTCGCCGCCGCTCGCGAAGGCGTCGTGCGCATCGACGCGGAGCCCGCTCGCGCGCTGCTCCGGCGCATCTTCGCGAACCGCGAGAACACCGACGACGTCGCGACGCTCACCGTCGCGTCCGCCGACGTGCCGAGCACGACGTTCGCGTTCACGTTCAGCGCGCTGCCGATGGCGGTGCCGCTCGTGCGCCGCAGCCTCGAGCGGTTCGCGCGCGGCATCGGCATCGACGACGACGGCCGCTTCTCGCTGCTGACGGCGGTCGGTGAAGCAGTCGCGAACGCGGTCGAGCACGCGTACCTCGGCCCACCCGGCCTCGTCCGCGTGCACGCACAGGCCGGCGACGACGAGCCTCGTCGTGACGATCGAGGACGACGGCAAGTGGAAGCCGGCTCAACGGCGCGACGAGCGCGGCCGCGGCCTACCGCTGATGCGCGCGCTCATGGACGGCGTCGAGATCCGCACGCACCAGGCGCGCACCGAGGTGCGCTTGATCATGGCACTCAGCGAGCGCCGCATCCCGGCCTGACTACAAGTAACCCCAAAACCGAGTGGGTCGAACGGCCTATGGGATGGGTCGTTTCAAAATGTACGGGTACAACGTTTGCAATATGCTCGCGGGTACAGCGGAGAAAAACAGGTTCCTGAGCGCACTGGCGCCGATGACGCGCGTGCTTTTCGAGTCGCGCATGACCGCGCACGGCGGCGGAATCGGCGACGTTCTGCAGCCGCCCGACAGCGCGATCGACGCGGTCTGGTTCCCGTTCTCGGGGATCGTGTCCACGCTGCGCCCGCTCGAGGGCGACACGAACGTCGAGGTCGATGTGACGGGCGCCGAGGGATTTCTCGGCATGGAGCTGATTCTCGGAGCGCGCACGACGCCGGACACGTGGATCGTGCAGTCGCCGGGACGCTTCGGCCGGCTCGACGCGCAGGTGTTCCTCGAAGCGCTCGAGCGTGACGCCGGCTTGCGCGAGTCCGGGCGCCGCTACCTCGCCGCCGCGCGCTCGATTCGCGGCCAGTGGGTGGCGTGCAACGCCCGGCACACGATCGAGCAGCGGCTCGCGAAGTGGCTGCTCACGGCACGCGACCGCGTCGGGGACGAGATTCAGATCACGCAAGACATCGTCGCGATGATGCTCGGCGTCCGCCGCGCGAGCGTCGTGACGGTGCTCGGGCGATTCGTGGACGAGGGCCTCGTCGCGCACGGTTACGCGCGCGTGCGGATCGTCGACGGCGCGCGGCTGGAGGCCGCCGTGTCGTGCCCGTGCTACGCGCGAGCGGCGGAGTTCTTGCGGATCGGGCTGGCCGCCGCGTAGACGATCCCCGCGGCGGCGAGATCGGCGCGCATCGCCGCCGCGATCGCATCCCAGGTTGCCGCGCGCGCTTTCTCCGCCGCGCGGTGGGCGCGCGCGTCGTCGCTGCACCGCGCCCGGTCGACCATGGCGATGAACTCGGCGCGGTCGCGTGCGACGTACACGACGTCGCCGTGATCGGCGACGACGTCGGGCACCGCCGTGCTCACGACGGGCCGGCCCGCAGCGAAATACTCCAGCGTCTTGGTCGGGGAGATGTTCTGCGTGTGCTCGTTGAGCGCGAACGGCATCAGCGCCACGTCGATGCCCGCGAGCAGCGCC
The DNA here is from genome assembly GCA_963791645.1 of Vulcanimicrobiota bacterium. Taxonomy (GTDB): domain Bacteria; phylum Vulcanimicrobiota; class Vulcanimicrobiia; order Vulcanimicrobiales; family Vulcanimicrobiaceae; genus Vulcanimicrobium. The sequence goes on from CAWBTJ010000054.1 coordinate 3,480, forward strand.
GGGAGCTCGTCGTACGTGCGCTTGCCCAAGTACGCAATGTTCGCACGGCGCGGGAGCAGCGCTTCGTCGATCTTCACGACGGGGCCGATCATCGCGACCGTCGCGCCCGGGTACGCCGCGGCGAGCGCGTCGACGAGTTCGAGGTCGATGCGCTCGTCGATCACGCCCGCGTACCCGAACACCGGGCGGCCGCGAAACGGCGTCAGATCGGCGTGCGGCGGCATGGAGAGAGCGCGCGAGAAATGCTCGACGTCGACGCCGCTGGGATAGCAGCGCGCGTTGCGCGTGCGGCCCGCGACGCTGCGAAACAACGATCGCCCGCCGGTGAAAACGACGCCGGCACGCCGCAGCACCTCGCGCTCGCGCGGGCCGATGCGCGGATCGGCGTGCGCGAACTTCGCCAGCTCGTCCATTTTGTCGAACACGAACGGCGCATCGGGGAAGGCGTCGGCGAGCGCGAGCATCATCGGCGTGTACAGCCATACCAGCGCGCGCCGATCGCCCGCGAGCGCGCGCACGGTCGAAACCGAACGGTCGTCGAGCGCATCGGCCGCGGGCGCGATTCGGCGCGGCGTGACGATCGTCAAACCGTCGCTGCGCTCGATCGCGTCGTCGTCGCGGCCGGCCGTCAGCGGCTCTTCCAGAACGATCACCGGGACGTCGCGCGCGATCCGCGCCAGCAGATGATTGGGACGCTGCCAAACGCCGTGCCAGCGCAGATGCAAACCGGCGACGACGACCTCGACCGATTCGTGCGGGATGGACCGTCTCCTTAGCAGTGCAGGAAGCGAGCTAGCATAATGCCCCGATTTCGCGGGGATACAGCGTCTATACCCCAGCGAGGCACCTGTCAATTTTTCCGAAGTCTGCTCGGAGAAAGTTTTTCTTTGTCGTACGATTTTCTCGTCGTCGGCGCGGGCTTAGCCGGCAGCACGATCGCGGAGCGGCTTGCGAGCCAGCTGCACGCAAGCGTGCTCGTCATCGACAAGCGACTGCATGTCGCCGGCAACACGCACGATCCGCTCGACGAAAACGGGCTGCGCTATCACCGCTACGGCCCCCACATTTTTCACACCAACGCCCAGCACGTCGTCGACTATTTGAGCGCCTTCACGCAGTGGCTGCCCTACGAGCACCGCGTGCTCGCGCGGGTCGACGGCGAGCTCGTGCCGATACCGATCAACCGCACGACGATCAACCGTTTGTACGACCTCGATCTCGATGCCCAAGGGGTCGCCGCGTTTCTTGCGGCCCGCGCCGAGGATTTGCCGCGCATCGAGAACTCGGAGCATGCGATCGTCGCGCGCGTCGGCCGCGAGCTGTACGAGAAATTCTTCCGCGGATACACCCGCAAGCAGTGGGGCCTGGATCCGTCCGAGCTCGACGCGACCGTGTGCGGCCGCATCCCGACGCGCACCAACGACGACGACCGTTACTTCACCGATGCCTTCCAGGCGATGCCGGCCGGCGGCTTTACCGCGATGGTCGGCAGCATGCTCGACCATCCAAGCATCGAGGTCGTCACCGGTTGCGACTTCGCATCGATCCTGGGACGCGCTTCGTTCAACCACGTGATCTATACCGGCCCGATCGACGAGTATTTCGAGTACAAGTTCGGGAAGCTTCCGTACCGCTCGTTGCAGTTCGAATTCGAGACGCGCGACGTCGCCTGGGTACAGCCTGTCGGCTGCGTCAACGAGCCGTCTGGGGACGTACCGTTCACGCGCACCACCGAATACAAGCACTTGACCGGTCAGCGGCACGCCAAGACGATCCTCAGCCGCGAGTACCCCAGTGCGGACGGCGATCCGTACTACCCGATCCCGCGTCCCGACAACCGGGAGCTCTACCGTAAATATGCGGCGCTCGCGCGGGCCCAGCGCCACGTCACCTTCGTGGGCCGGCTCGCCGAGTACAGGTATTTCAACATGGACCAAGTCGTGGCGTCGGCACTGGTCACGTTCGAGGAACTCGCGCGGACGGCGGCGGTCGCATCGTAGTAGAACGTCCTCCCCTACCGTTCGAGGTATGGGCGTCGCCCGAACCCACGGTCGCGCGAATCGAAGGCGAGCGCTGGCGTGACCAGCTGCGCGAAACCGGACACGACGTGCGCGAAAGCGATGTCGGCTTGATCGCGGATCTCGGCGTGCACGCAACGCGCTACCCCGTGCTGTGGGAGAAGGTCGCGCCGTACGACGCGCAGTCCCACGACTTCCGCTGGGCGGCCCGGCGGCTCGGGGCGCTCGCCGACCGCGGCGTCGAGCCTATCGTGACGCTGCTGCACCACGGGAGCGGGCCGGCGTACACGAGCCTGGTCGATCCTGCGTTCCCGGACCTGTTCGCGGACTACGCGGCCGCCGCGGCACGCCGTTTTCCGTGGGTGAAACGCTGGACGCCGATCAACGAGCCGCTGACCACGGCGCGGTTATCGACGCTGTACGCCGCGTGGTACCCGAACGCGTTCTTCGACGACGTCGCGTTCGGGCGCGCAATCGTGAACGAAGCGCTCGCGATCGCAACCGCTTCCGAGCGGATTCGCGAGGTCATCCCCGGCGCGCGCTTTCTGCTGACCGAGGACCTGCAGAGCTTCACCGCCGCAGACGCGGGCGTCGAAGCGTACGTCGCGCACAAGCGCGAGCGGGCGTTTCTGTCATGCGAGCTGCTGCAAGGCCGCATCGCTGACGGGCACCCGATGCACCGGTATCTGGTCGAACGGTGCCACGTCGATCCGCTGCTGCTGCGCCGGCTCGAGCGCCGCCCGCAGCCGCCGGACGTGGTTGGCTGGAACTATTACCCGAACTCCGAGCGCTGGCTCGAGAGCGACGGCGACGGCCACCGCAACCTCGGCTTGGTAGACGTCGCACCGGAGCGGCTCGACATGCGCGCGCTGCTGCACGCGGCGTACGCCCGGCTCGGCTTGCCGTTCGCGTTGTCGGAGGTGCACGTGATCGGCAACGAGCGCGAACGCGCGCGCTGGATGCTTCAGCGGTTCGCCGATGCGATCGCGGTAGCAAAGGATGGCGTCCCGATATCGGCGTTCGGCGCGTGGGCGGCGTTCGGGATGGTCGACTGGGTGTCGCTCTTGCGCCGCTTCGATAACGTCCGGGAGGACGGCATCTACACGTGCGCCGGGCGCGGCGAACGGCCGGTTCGCACGCTCGTTGCGAGCGTGGTTGAAGAGCTCGCCGCCGGCCGGGTTCCTGCGATGCCGGCGGAGCTAGGCTGGTGGGAGCGCGATCGCCTCGAGATCGCGTCGTGACGATCGCCCTCGAGGACGTGGCCGGCTCCGCCGCTTCCGAGCCGACGCCGCAGCGCATCTTTCTGCCGCGCGCCGCGCGCGAGCGCATCGATCATGTCGTCCGTTTGCGTGAAGCACTGACCCGGCCGGCGCTGCAGCTCAGCGCGAGCTTCAGCTTCAAGACCAACCCACGGGCGGAGTTGCTCGCGATGGCCCGGCAGGCTGGGTTCTTCGCCGAGACGATCTCGCGTGAAGAGGTTGCTTGGGCATTTCGCAACGGGTTCACGCCCGCGCTGACCATCCACAACGGGCCGCAACCGTTGCTCGAACCGCCTGCGGGCGAACCGCTCGCCGTCATCTTTGCGGACAGCATCGAAGCGTTCGTGCGAAATCGCGACCGGGCCGCGTCGCGCATCGCCGGTATCCGCATGCGTCCGTCGATGCTCGCCTCGCGCTTCGGCGTTCCGATCGAAGACGAACCGGAGTTGCACGAGGCGGTGGCGGCCGGTGGACGGCACGTTCCCCTCGGCATCTCGTTCCACGCCAGGCGCGAAGACTTCAATGGCGCATCGTGGCGAGATGTCGCGGAGGACGTCCTTCAGCGCGCCGTCGCGCTCGAGCGCAGCACCGGCGCCCGCGTCACCGCATTCGACGTGGGCGGCGGTTGGACGCCGCAGGAGTTCGACGAAATCTTCGAACCCGACATGACGTGGATGATCGAGCGCCTCATCGCGTCGCTGCCCGCGTGCGGGCAGCTGTTCTTCGAGCCGGGCCAGGCGATTTGCACGCCCACGGAAGCGCTTCTCACCGAGGTGACGGAGGTCCGGCGGCGGCGCGGCGGTCAGGAGATCGTCGTGGACCTGGGCTACTCCGACTGGCCGCAGATGCACGAATACCCGCACCAGATGTTCGCATGGCGGCGTGACCGGTGGGAGCCGGTCGGCCACGGACCGGATCGATGCGGCGGGCGAACGTGCCTCGAATACGATCTCATCGAAGGGCTGCGATTTCCGGCGGACGTCGCCGTGGGAGATCGTTTGCTCATCGTAGACGCCGGCTCGTACGATCACTCGATGGCGTTCGACTTCGCACGTGGCGATTCTCGAAACGGGTCCGTGGGCTAGGCCGTTCGCGCTGACGCGCGTTTGTCGACCGCCGACCAGGGTACCATCCAGGCGTGGGATCGTCCGATGCCCACCGGCACGACCCCGGGGAAGGTCCGCAGCGACGAGCTCCTCGGAGAGCGGCGCCGCGGACGACTCCGTGGCGGGAGCAGGCGACCGAGGAGGCGAGTGGATGGACAATTTGGTGCTGTGCCCGTGCGGGCACTCGCTCGCGAACCACGACTACATGGGCTGCTCCGGCGACCGCGTCGGGCGGTGCCGCTGCGAGCTGGACCGCCATGCGGCGCTCGAGGCGGCGGTCGACACCGCCCGGACCACCCCGCTGTTCTCACCCCCCGGCTACGTGGCCCGGAGCGGGGACGCCGCCTGACCCTCGATTTTGCCGCTTGACGGGGCTCGCAGGGCGGTGCTACGATACCGCCCTATGCCTCTCGGCGGATAGCGGCATACGAGAGCGAGCGAGGACACCTCACTCCGGTGGGTCGGTCCTTGCCTTTTCGCGTTTGCGAGCCCCGAGCGCGCGTGAGCCCACGCAGGAAGACCCCCAGAAACAGAATGGCGACGAAAACGACGGCGGACAAACCCAAGACGACGCGCAGCCGCAAGAAGACAGAAACGGCCCCGGCGGCGCCGAACGGGTCGAGCACCGCGGTCAAGCAAGAGAACATTGCGAGCGCGAGCTTCCACGTTCCCGAAGAAGCGTTCACCGTCGAGCTACCCGAGGATCCCGGCGCCAAGCGCCAGCGTCACTCGTTCGCGAAGATCACGGACGTTCTGCAGCTGCCCGATCTGATCGAGCTGCAGAAAGCCTCCTTCAAATGGTTCATCAACGATGGACTGAAGGAAGCGTTCGACTCGATCTCGCCGATCAAGGACTTCACGGGCAACCTCGTGCTCGAGTTCGGCGACCACTCGCTCGGCGAGCCGAAATATTCCGTTGAGGAGTGCCGCGAGCGCGACATGACCTACAGCGCGCCGCTTCGCGTGCGCGTTCGTTTGATCACGGCCGAGTCGGGCGAGATCAAGGGCATCCCCGACCAAGAGATCTTCATGGGCGATTTCCCGCTCATGACGGACAAGGGCACGTTCATGATCAACGGCGCGGAGCGCGTGATCGTGAGCCAGCTCGTGCGTTCGCCCGGCGTCTACTTCTTGCAGGACACGGACACGAACAACCGTCCGACCTACAACGCGACGATCATCCCGAACCGCGGCGCGTGGATCGAGTTCGAGACCGACAACGGCACGAAGAACGACGAGACCGAGGGGACGATCGGCGTCCGCATCGACAAGAACCGCAAGATCTACGCGACGACGTTCGTGCGCGCGCTGTCGCGCCCCGACCTCGGCCACGCCTGGGAATCGGACGAAGCGATCCTGGCGCTGTTCGACAACAGCCCGCTGATCGCGAACTGCCTCGAAAAAGACAAGGACATCAAGACCAAGGAAGACGCGCTCAAGGAAATCTACAAGAAGCTGCGTCCCGGTGAGCCCGAGAACGCCGAGAACGCGGAGAAGCTGCTCGAGTCGCTGTTCTTCGACGAGAAGCGCTACGATCTCGCCGGCGTCGGCCGCTACAAGCTGCTCGGCAAGCTCGAGGGCGCGCGCGACGAGAAGCTGCGCGAGTATACGTCGGCCAAGCTCAAAGCGCCGGCGATGACGAAGAAGGCGCTCACCCGCGAGGACATGATCGCGGTGCTGCGCCGCTTGATCAAAGTGCAGTCGCGCGAAGTCCACAAGGACGACATCGACCACCTCGGCAACCGCCGCATCCGGTCGGTCGGCGAGCTGCTGCAGAACCAGTTCCGCGTCGGCTTGCTGCGCCTCGAGCGCGTCGTGCGCGAGCGCATGACCGTTCAGGACATCGAGACCGTCACGCCGCAGGCGCTGATCAACATCCGCCCCGTGGTCGCGGCGATCAAAGAGTTCTTCGGCTCCTCGCAGCTCTCGCAGTTCATGGACCAGACCAACTCGCTCGCCGAGCTGACGCACAAGCGGCGTCTGTCGGCGCTCGGGCCGGGCGGTCTGTCACGCGAGCGCGCGGGCTTCGAAGTCCGCGACGTCCACCACTCGCACTACGGCCGAATCTGCCCGATCGAGACGCCGGAAGGCCCGAACATCGGACTGATCGGTTCGCTCGCGACGTTCGCGCGCGTCAACCGCTACGGCTTCATCGAGACGCCGTACCGCGTCGTGAAGGACGGGATCGTCAGCAACGAGATCCGCTACTTCACGGCCGACCGCGAGGACGAGTACATCGTCGCTCAGGCCAACACGCTGCTCGACGAGAAGGGCAAGATCACGTCGTCGTCCGTCGTGGCGCGCTACGCCGAGGAGTACGTCGAGGAGCCGCCCGACAAGGTGCAGCTCATGGACGTGTCGCCCAAGCAGATCGTGTCGGTCGCGACGGCGCTCATCCCGTTCCTCGAGCACGACGACGCCAACCGCGCCCTGATGGGCGCGAACATGCAGCGCCAGGCCGTGCCGCTGCTCCGCCCGCAGGCGCCGATCGTCGGCACGGGCATGGAGTACCGCGCCGCCAAGGACTCCGGCGGGTGCGTGCTCGCGCGCGCACACGGCGAAGTCACCGCGGCCGACGCGCACCACATCGTCGTCAAGCACGACGACGACGGTCTCGACCACAGCTACGACCTGCTCAAGTTCACGCGGTCCAACGCCGGCACGTGCATCAACCAGCGCCCGATCGTCGCCGTCGGCGACAAGGTCGTGCGCGGTCAGATCCTCGCCGACGGCCCGTCGTCGGATGAGGGTGAACTTGCGCTGGGCCAAAACGTCATGGTCGCGTTCATGCCGTGGGAAGGCTACAACTACGAGGACGCGATCCTCATCTCCGAGCGCATGGTCAAGGACGACCGCTTCACCTCGATCCACATCGAGGAGTACGAGTGCGAAGCCCGCGACACGAAGCTCGGGCCGGAAGAGATCACGCGCGACATCCCCAACGTCGGCGAGGATTCGCTCAAGGACCTCGACGAGAACGGCATCGTGCGCATCGGCGCCGAGGTGCGTCCGGAAGACATCCTCGTCGGCAAGGTCACGCCCAAGGGCGAGACCGAGCTGACGGCGGAAGAGCGCCTGCTGCGCGCGATCTTCGGTGAGAAGTCGCGCGAAGTGCGCGACACCTCGCTGAAAGTTCCGCACGGCGAAAAGGGCAAGATCATCGACGTCAAGCGCTTCTCGCGCGAGAACGGCGACGAGCTCAGCCCCGGCGTCAACCACCTCGTGCGCGTCTACGTCGCGCAGAAGCGCAAGATTCTGCAAGGCGACAAGATGGCCGGCCGGCACGGCAACAAGGGCGTCATCGCCAAGGTGCTGCCGGAAGAAGACATGCCGTACATGGAAGACGGCACGCCGGTCGACATCGTGCTCAACCCGCTGGGCGTGCCGTCGCGCATGAACCTCGGGCAGATCATGGAGACCCATCTCGGATGGGCCGCCGCAATGCTCGGATTCCACATGGCGACGCCGGTGTTCGACGGCGCACACGCGGAAGACATCAGCGAGTGGCTGCAGGACGCGGGTCTGCCCGCGGACGGCAAGACGTGGCTGCGCGACGGACGCACGGGCGACCGCTTCGGCCGTCCGATCACCGTCGGCTACATCTACATGCTCAAGCTCGCGCATCTCGTCGACGACAAGATCCACGCGCGTTCGACCGGTCCGTACTCGATGATCACCCAGCAGCCGCTGGGCGGAAAAGCGCAGTTCGGCGGCCAGCGCTTCGGCGAGATGGAAGTCTGGGCGCTCGAGGCGTACGGCGCCGCGTACACGCTCCAGGAGCTGCTCACGGTCAAATCCGACGACGTCGTCGGGCGCGTGAAAACGTACGAAGCGATCGTCAAGGGCGAGAACGTGATGGAACCGGGTGTTCCCGAATCGTTCAAGGTGCTCATCAAGGAGCTCCAGTCGCTGGCGCTCGACGTCAAGGTTCTCACGGAGCAGCGCGAAGAGGTCGAGATCCGCATCGCGGACGACGACATGGCGGAGCGCGCTCAGGAGATCGGTCTGCTGATGGGCGACGAAGATCCGCGCCTGTCGCAAACCGCGCTCGCGGAACGCGAAGCCGAACGCGACCGTCTGTCGCAGGCGGCAGCGGCGGCGCTCGGCACGACCGTCGAAACGGATGAGGAAGAAGAAGAAGGCGAAGCCGGTGAAGTCGCCGGCGTCGTCGAGGACGAGCCCGAAGAAGAAGAGGAAGAGCTCGACGATTCGGCTCCGCTCGTCAGCGCCGCTCCGGCGCGCGGACGTGCACCCGACGACGACCTGCTTCCGACGAGCCCGCTGGGCGGACTGCGCGCAACGATGACGGACGACGGCGAGATCGTCGTCGACGAGATCGTCGACGAAGAAGTCCCGGTCGCAACCGAGGAAGACGACGTCGACGAAGGCTACGTCCTCGAAGAAGAGGACGAAGAGCTGGCCGAGGAATCGGAAGAGGACGAAGGCCCACTCGCGCACTCGACGGACGACGACTACTAGTCGGACGACTCCAAAAGGGAGGCCCGGATCATGCGATCCGGGCCTTCGTTTTTAGGGCGGTGCGGCGCGTCGGGGAGCGGCGTGCATTGCCGCGCGTGCGTCGCGCAGTGCGCGGTGGCTGGCGTTCGTGCAGCGCAGGCCCGCGAGTTGCGAGGTGCATGTGAACGCGCCTCGGTGCCATGTCGCGCCGTACGAGATCGCGCGTGAATGCGGTTCGATCGCGTGTCGCCGGCGCACATCACCGACGCTCGGCCGGTCGTCCCGATGCTGTAGCCGCCGCCCCAGTCGAGGTCGCATGAGGCTGACATACGGAAAAGGGCCGTGCGCACCCGCCGCACGACCCTTTCTCCGGCCCACACCCAGTAGGGCCAACCCATGCTCGATAGGGGACTACCCTCGCGCGGCTTCCCGCCTACCCGTGGCGGTCCGAGGCGCGTCGAGCATTGCGATCATCGCGTCCACCACTTCAGCGTCCCACTGCGTGCCGCGGCCTTCGCGAAGAATCTCCATCGCCTCGCGCTGCGCGATCGCGGGACGGTACGGTCTGTTGCTGATCATCGCGTGGAAGGCATCCGCCACCGCGACGACCCGCGCTTCGAACGGAATCTGTTCGCCTTTGAGGCCGAGGGGATAGCCTTTGCCGTCCCAGCGCTCGTGGTGCGCGCGCACGATCGGCGCGAACGGTGCGAGTGCCGGCAGCTCAGCGAGGATCTCGGCGCCGAACTCGGCGTGCTTCTGCATGACGACCCACTCGCCGTCGTCCAGCGGGCCATCTTTGAAGAGGATGGCGTCCGGGGTCGCGATCTTGCCGATGTCGTGCAACACGCCGGCCTTGACGACGACGTCGGTCGTCGTGGCGGAAAGTCCCATCGCCTCGGAGAGGCGCCGGCACCAGGCGCCGGTCGCCTGCGAGTGCGCGCAGGTCGCTTCGTCGCGCGCCTTGAGCATCGTAAGGACGCCTTCGATCACGCCGTTCGTCGCGCGGTTCGGGCTCTCGTAGCGCGGACCGGGCGCCAGCGGGAACGCCTCGGCGACGTTCGCCTTGACGATTTCGAGGAAGACCAGGGTCGCCGAGAAGTCGAGGTCGAGGCGCTCGCCTTCGCTCGCTGCGACGTCGCAGGCCGTGGCGACCAGGTCGTGGATGATCGGAAGGGCGTAGGCGCCGTGCGCCATCCGCGCCCAGGAGACCACCGGATCGGGTCCGGCTGCGTCGAGCGACTGCCCGAGTGCCGAGACCAGCGACCGAACGATCAGCGCCGACGCCTGCCGCGACGAACAGGGCCCGAGGCGCTGCAGGACGGCGTCCGCGACGTCGATTCGCGTCTCGATCAGTCTCCGCGCTAGCGCGGCCCGTCCTTCCATTGCTAATTCACCTGAATCCGCACTGACTAGACGCCCGTCGGAAGATTCATGTACGCGACGCTTGCGATGGCCGCGGCGGTGAGAAGAGCAGTGATCACAAAGGGCTCCTTGGAGAGGCGGGGGACGACTCCACCCTATCAAGGAGCGCGGGCGGCGACACTCGTCCGAAAGGACGAGGTCGTTCCGAGGCTAGACGAGACCCTGTCGTCTCCCCGTTGCAACCGCCTCACCGCGGCTCGTGCAGCCGAGCTTGCGCAGAATCGAGGAGACGTGCGTCCGTACGGTGTTGACCGTCCGCCGCTGATCGTCGGCGATAGCCTGGTTGCCGAGACCCTGTGACATCGCCCGAAGCACCTGAAGCTCAACCGGTGTTAGCCGCTCGACTTGTTCGGGATCGGCAACGGTCATGGCGTTCCCGTCAGCGAGCACCTCGACGAAGCGTGCGACTCCGGCTACTCCGGCAAGGCGCATCTCGCGAAGCCCCATTTCGAATTGCTCCGGCACGCGGTTGATCAGCGCGGCGAGTAAAACGTCGAACGACTTGAGGTCGGGAACGGAGGATCGCGCACCGCGCATGGCCTTTTGCGCGAGGGCTTGGCGTTGGAGGAGGATGTTCGCGAGGATGGTGTATCGATCTGCGAATCCGCGCAGCCGTTCGAAAAGCGGTCGTGCATCCGCGTCCTTCGCGACGACGGCGTCATATTTTCCCAGCGCATCGAGCGCTTCAGCGCGCGAGCCGAGTTTTGCGAGGACGACGGCGAGAAGAGCATAGCGCAGGCGGTTCTGGAACGGAGCGAGATCGCGGTCCATGACGCTGCTCAAGATGAGCTGTGCCTCGCGGAGCTGGCCGTTCCAGACGTGGTGCAGCGTTTTCGCAAAAACGTACCCGGTGAGTCCGATCGGACCGCGGTATGTCGAGCGCGAGAGATCATGGTCGAGCTCGGCCACGCGTTCCGCGTTGCCGCGCTCCGCTTCGAGCTGAATAAGCGTTCGCAAACCGGCGACGCGCATTTGCGGATCGCCCGCCTTTTCGGCGTTCGCCGCAACCTGCGCGGCATACCACGCCGCGACGGGAAGCCGGCCGGCAAACGCGTGCAGCGCGGTCAGCGTGCTGAACGTGCGGGCGGCCATCGCAAACTGTCCAGCCTCAATTGCGAGCCGCGTCGATTCGCGCGTGAAATACTCGACTTGCGTGTCATCGGACGCATAGAACGCCGCGGTCGCCGCACGACCGAAGGTGCGCGCTCGGGTTTCATCGTCGGTGAATTCCGCAAGGTCGATCGCCTCGGAGATCGTGACTTGCGCGTCGTCGTGCCGGCCACACGATGCGTACACCTGCGCGAGCATTGCGAGTAGATTCGCGCGCTCGGGCGTATCTAAGTCGTCTCGTTTTTGCAGCTCCTCCAGCACGGGGATCGCGTCGAACCGTCCCTGTTGGTGGAGCAGCAGCGCGTACCGTGTCGCCACCGCCACGCGGAACGCCACGTCTTCCGTCACCCGCTCGAGGACTGCTGCATACCAGCGTTCGGCTTGGTCTACGCGGCCGTGGGCGTCTTCCAGCGCGGCGCGCAGCGCCAGCACGTTCGGGTTTGCGCTCACCATCGCGCCGGGGAGCGAGCGCACTGCGCGTTCGACGATGTCGAAGCAGCCTTTGTCGAGGAGGGCGAAGTTGTAGGCAGCGAGGACGCGTTCCACCTCGTGCGCGGCGCGGGCGTCGATGAAGCGTTCCAACGCTTCGCCGTACATCCCCATCTTCTCGAGCAGTTGCCCGGCCGACACTTGCGCGGCGCGCAGTGCTTCGTCGCCTTCGAGGCCTACTTGGCGCTGCACGAAGTCGCGGAAGAGATCGTGCAGCTTGTAGACGCCGGTGTCGAGGACGCTGATGAAGGCGACGCGCTCGCGCAACGACTCGATGATCGAGGCGGCGTCGTCGAAGCCCGCCGCGACGGCGAGGCGCGTTTCGAGACGCGGCAGGAACGCCGCGGTGCGCAGGAAGCCGCGGACGCGGTCGTCCAGCGAGTGCCACACCTGCTCGGCGAGATAGCGGTACACCATCTCGCGCGTGCCGGCGGAGACCGCGCGCAGGTCGCTCGCGCGGGTCGACGTGCGCAACGCGAACGTCAGCGCGGCGGGCCAGCCGTCGATCAGGCCGAGGATCTGCTCCAGCTCGTCGTCGCGCACTGCGACGCGCGTCGCGCGCGCGCTCTGCTTGGCCTCGTCGATGGTGAAGCGCAAGTCGACCGCATCGACGACGAGGTCGGACTCGCCGTACGCGAGCCACGAAGCGACCGGCAGTTGCAGCGGGCTGCGCGAGGAGAAGAGCCAGCGCGGGCCGTCACGGGTGCGGTCGACCACGGAGGTGATGAAGCGCGAGATCTCCTGATCGCCTTCGCCGTTGTGCAAGTCGTCGACGACGATCAGCGTGTCGAGCGAGCGGATGTGCGTCGCGACCCACGCGGCGAGGTCGCGGCCCGGCGCTTCGCTGCTGCGCGCACCGTCGAATGCGGTGGCGAGCGATCGGCGCAGCGCGGGGACCACGCTCTCGAGTGCGTCGGCGAAGCCGCGCACGAACGGCAGCAGCGTCGAGGCGTCGGGCGGCACGTCGTACACGACCGACGACGGAACCCCGGCCAAGAACTGGCGCACGGCAACGGATTTTCCGAAGCCGGCGGGCGCGATGATGGTTGCGATGCGATACTGCGCCGCGGTGGCGAGACGATCGAGAACGCGCGGCCGATCGATCGGACGGAAAACTCCGCCGAGATCGGGACGCCCGTCCGCCCTCACGCTCCTGATCACTGCCGAACAGCCTACTCCCCCCGCGCAGGACACCCCTTGCACCCGAGTTCGGGCAGCGCGCGGTCACGGTCAATCTTGACCGTTATGGAGTCTTCGGTTTTTCTCCGGCGATCGACCAGCGGTATTACGGCGCTAAGCGACCGTGCTCTAACCTCGCTCGCGTGCGATCAAGCGCAGGTAGCGGCGCGGTTCGAACGTGCCGTCGGCGTCGATCCGGCGAAACGCTTCCTCGCGTATCTGGCCGGCGAGCTCGCGGCGCTGGCGCATCGCGGTCTCCAACTCGCGAAACGCGCGCTCGAAATCGTCGCCGTCCAGCGTCGCGATCTGCTTCTTGAGCCGGTCGATGTCGCCGCTGAGCCGGCCTTGCAACTCGCGGCTCACATCGCGTTCGATCTGCAGGATGCGCCCGAGCAGCGCGTTGAGCTCCTCGACCGTCGGCAGCCCGTAGGCGGCCCGAGCAGGTTCGTTGGCGGGCGCCGCCGCGGCGCGGACTGCGCGCGGTTTGGTGAACGGCCGCGGGGCATCGAAGGCCGGATAGAGGCGGATGATCGACTTGATGCGTTGCGGTCCCTTGGGTGACTGCAACCCCTCGGCGATCCCGGCCATGATCAACCGCGACCGAAGTGCCGTATCGTTGATGACCCGCAGATGCTGCGGATCGATAGCCACCGGCCGGCGGTTGCCGCCGAAAAAATCTTCGTCGCGGGCCAAGGGAAGACTCATCGCCTTCTCCCAGAGACTGGCGCGCGCACTGCGGGTTCCGTTCACAGGCCACTCGGTTACGTCACGGGTTACACGTCACCTGCGCGGTCATTCACCGCGCAAGCCGCGTTCGATCTCCATCTGCGTGATGAGCTGCTCGCCGCCGAGCATTCCGGTGTCGTCGGCTGCGACCACGCCCTCGTCGTATTGGTCGCCCTTGCCGCCGTCGGTCGGCGCGTCGGCGTCCAGCGCGGCGTCGTCGGGGTCCTGAGTCTCGCGGTCGTCGTTCATGCACCCCTCGTACCCGGGCAGTGCGCCATGCCTCGCGGAGCGCACGCCCGCTAGGGCAACTCCGCATTCGTCCGGAATGCCGCGAGCATGCTCGATCGTCTGACGCGGTTCGCTCTTGCGGTCGCGTTCGTCTTGGGTGCCGTAGCACCGGCAGTCGCCGCCGTCGCGCCGTTCAACTTCGACGCCACGCCCGGCCGCTTGCCCAAGACGGTGATGCCCATCGACTACGTCATCTCGCTCACGCCGGACGCCGCCGCGAAGACGCTGCGCGGCACGGAGAACGTCGCGCTCGACGTGCGCCGCCCGACCAAGCAGATCGTGTTCAACACGCACGACATGACGATCGCGGACGCGCGGCTCGACGGGACGCGCGTCGCACGCACGGTCACGCAGAACGACAAGCAGCTCACGACGCTGACGCTCGCACGGCCCGCCGCGGCCGGCCATCACGTGCTCACGCTGGCGTACAGCGGCAAGATCGAAGACTCGCCGGACGGATTGTTCGCGCAGGACTACCGCACGCCGGACGGGCGTTCGGGCCGCATGCTGTCGACGCAGTTCGAATCGACGGACGCGCGCCGCATGTTCCCCGGCTGGGACGAGCCCGCGTTTCGCGCGACGTACCAGCTGACGGTGACGCTGCCTGCGGCGTGGACCGCGGTGTCGAACATGCCGGTGCAGACGCGCGCCGTGCACGGCGCGACGGCGACGACGGCGTTCCAGCGGACGCCGAAGATGCCGTCGTATTTGGTCGTGCTCACGGCGGGCGACCTCGCGTCGATCTCCGGCGTGGGTTCCGACGGCGTGAAGCAGAGCATCTGGGCGATCAAGGGCGACGAGCAGTACGGCCGGTACGCGCTGGAAAGCGCCGAGAAGATCCTGCCCTACTACGACGACTACTTCGGCGTGAAGTTTCCGCTGCCCAAGCTCGACCACATCGCGATCCCCGGCGGCTTCGGCGGCGCGATGGAAAACTGGGGCGGGATCACGTACAACGAGAACATCCTCATCCACCGCGCCAACGCGACGCTGGGCGCGAAGCAGACTGGCTTTTCCATCATCGCGCACGAGATGGCGCACCAGTGGAACGGCGATCTGGTCACGATGGGCTGGTGGGACGACATCTGGCTCAACGAGAGCTTCGCGTCGTGGATGGCTGCGAAGGCGACCGAGAAGTTCAATCCCGAATGGAACTGGCAGCAGGGCGAGGACGCGTCCAAGCAGAGCGCGATGAACGCCGACGCGCGCTCCACGTCGCACGCGATCCAGCAGCACGTGACGGACGAGCTGCAGGCCGACGCGTCGTTCGATCCCGAGATCACCTACAACAAGGGCCAGGCGTTCCTGCGCATGCTCGAAGCGTATCTCGGCGAGGACACGTTCCGCGCCGGCATTCGCAGCTACATGCAGGCGCACAAATACTCCAACGCCACGACGGCCGATCTGTGGATCGCGCTCGGCGCCGCGAGCAAGAAAGACGTGTCCGCGCTCGCGACAGCGTGGACGGAACAGCCCGGCTTCCCCGTCGTCTCCGTGACCGCGGCGTGCGATGCGTCGGGCAACCGCACCGTGACGCTCGCCCAGAAACGCTTCCTGCTCGACGGCACCACCGACGCGGCGAATACGCGCTGGAACGTCCCCGTCGCGCTCGCGAGCGGTAGCGCCGCGCCCGCGTACGTGCTGCTGACGAACGCGCAGCAGGGTGGTGTACCCGCCGGCCGCTGCAACGAGCCGTTGCGCGCGAACGCCGGCGGCGTGGGCTACTACCGCGTCGCGTACGACGCGGCGACGTTCGAGGCGAACCGTACCGCGTTCGCCTCGCTGCCCGACTCCGACAAGATCGCGATGTTAGGTGACCAGTGGAATCTGGTGCGCATCGGCGCCGCTCCGCTGCCGTCGTACCTGGCGCTGGCGAACGCGATGGGCGCAAACCGCAACGCGCGCGCGTGGCAAGACATCGTCGGCGCGCTCGCGGAGCTCGAGAACGATACGCGCGGGACCGCGCAGCACGACGCGTTTACCGCTTACGCGCGCACCATCGTCGCGCCGCTCGTCGCGTCGCTCGGCTGGGACGCGAAACCCGGCGAGACGGTGGCGACCGGCGAGCTGCGCCGCAGCGCGATCAACGCGCTCGGCGCGTGGGGCGATCCCGAGGTGGTCGCGGAAGCGCGCACCCGTTTCGAACGCTCCGTGACCGACCCGGCGTCCACGACGCCGGAGATGCGGGCGGTCCTTACGGGCATCGTCGCCACCAATGCGGACGCGGCGGCGTTCGACCGCCTCCACCAGCTCGCGCAGGCGGCGAAAGATCCCACGATCGCCTCGCAATACCGAG
Organism: Vulcanimicrobiota bacterium; assembly: GCA_963791645.1. Classification (GTDB taxonomy): domain Bacteria; phylum Vulcanimicrobiota; class Vulcanimicrobiia; order Vulcanimicrobiales; family Vulcanimicrobiaceae; genus Vulcanimicrobium. The sequence goes on from CAWBTJ010000054.1 coordinate 19,831, forward strand.
GCGCGCTGATGCACGTGCGCGATCCGAAGCTCGCTGCGCTCGCGCTCGACATCGCGATGTCGAACGAGATACCGCCGCAGCAGGACTCGTCGCGCTTCCGCTACGTCGCGACGGCGGCGGAGTGGAACCCGAAGCTCGCGTGGTCGTTCTTCCAAGCCCACAGCGACGCGCTCACCAACCGCTTCTCCCTGTTCGAGAAGATGCTGAGCCTGTCGAACCGCGTGCCGGCGATCTTCTGGGACGCCGCGACGCCGGACCAGCTCGAGGCATGGCTCACGGCGAACCTCCCGCCGCGTGCGGGCGAGTACATCGCCAAGGGCATGAGCCGCGCCAAAACGGACGGAGCAATCCGCGAGCGCCTGCGCGACGACGTCAGGACGTTCCTCGCCAGTCGGTAGGGGTGGTCGCGGCCAGGGCGAACATACGTTCGTATCGCTGCCATGCCTCGTCAAACCGCGCTATTCGCCTCCGCCGCCAGCCCCACGCGACTGGTCGGCGATCACGGCGACGTCACCTACGTCCCGGAGTTCCTCGATCGCGCGCTCGCGGATGCCGTCGTGCGCGAGCTGCGCGCGGACACGCAGTGGCGCGCCGACTCGCGCATGATGTACGGCAAGCGCGTCCTCGTCCCGCGCGAGACCGCGGGCCGCGGCGACAAGATGCCGCAGCCGTGGACGCCTGCGCTCGCGCTCGTGCGCGAGATGGCGGAGCGCCACACCGGCACGACGTTCGACTACTGTTTTCTCAACCGGTACCGCGATGGCCAAGATGCCGTCGCGTGGCACGGGGACCGCGACGGCACGCGCGACGCGCGGCTGGTGGTCGCATCCCTGTCGCTCGGTGCGACGCGCCAGTTCCAGCTGCGGCCGAAGAAGAACAGCGGCCTGCGCCACGACCCGATCACGATCGACGTCGCACACGGCGATCTCGTCGTGATGGCGGGCGACACGCAACTGTTCTGGGAACACCGCGTCCCACGCGATCCTCGCCTGACAGGCGAACGCCTCAACGTAACATTCCGCCAACACCGCGCACGGTGAAACGTGGACCTTTCGGCCATGTTTAGGAGTGAATCCGATTCGATGTTGACGCTATCGCGAACGAATGGTAAGATGGCCGAAGTATAACCCCCGTCGTTCCTAGTGGATGACGGGAAAGCATAAAGGACCGGGGATTATTCCCTGGCCTTTTTTCTTGTGAGGGCAAGATCTTGGGGCGCGTAGCAATCTTTATCGACGGCGGTTACCTAGATTTCGTGCTCCGCGAAGAGTTCGACAACGCCCGCATCGACTATGAGAAGTTTGCAGCGTGGATGGCCGGCCCGAATGAAGTTCTTCGAACGTATTACTATCATTGTCTCCCATTCCAGAGCAATCCACCGACGGACGAGGAACGGCGCCGTCGACGTAACCGACGTCGTGGGCGGCTGGGGATTCTGGGCGCGACTGAATCGGTAGTTACACCACGGACAGCTCCGTCGAGAACTGTGCTTCTTCCGTGCTTCCCGTTAGCGCCGTTGTCGACGACGTTCCGCCGCCGACGACCTTCGCGACTTCGTCGAAGTAGCCGGTGCCCACTTCGCGCTGGTGGCGCGTTGCGGTGTAGCCGCGCGGTTCGCTTGCGAACTCGCGCTCCTGGAACTCCGCGTATGCGGACATGCCGCGCGCGGCGTAGTCGGCCGCGAGCTCGAACATCGAGTGGTTGAGCGCGTGCCAGCCGGCCAGCGTGATGAACTGGAACCGGTAGCCGTACTCGAACAGCTTCGCGCGGAACTGCGCGATCGTGGCGTCGTCGATCTTGCGCTTCCAGTTGAACGACGGCGAGCAGTTGTACGCAAGCATCTTGCCGGGGAACTGCGCGTGGATGCCCTTTGCGAACGCTTCGGCTTCCTCCAGCGACGGGTGCGACGTCTCGCACCAGATCAGGTCGCAGTACGGCGCGTACGCCAGCCCGCGCGCAATGGCTTGATCGATGCCGGGCTTGACGCGGAAGAAGCCTTCGGGCGTGCGTTCGCCGGTGAGGAATGGTTTGTCGCGGTCGTCCACGTCGCTGAGCAGCAAATTCGCGGCGTCGGCGTCGGTGCGCGCGATCAGCACCGTCGGCACACCGGACACGTCCATCGCGAGCCGCGCGGCGATCAGATTGCGGACCGCGTGCGACGTCGGGATCAGCACCTTGCCGCCCAGATGCCCGCATTTTTTCTCGGACGCGAGCTGGTCTTCGAGGTGCACGCCCGCCGCGCCGGCGGCGATCATGGACTTCGTCAGCTCGAACACGTTGAGCGGTCCGCCGAAACCGGCTTCCATGTCGGCGACGATCGGCGCGAACCAATCCTTCTCGCCGCCGCGGCCTTCCACGACGTCGATCTGGTCGGCGCGCTGGAACGCGTTGTTGATCCGCTCGACCACCTTCGGCACCGAGTCGTACGGATACAGCGATTGGTCCGGATAGATCTGCCCCGCAGTGTTCGCGTCGGCGGCAACCTGCCAGCCGGAGAGATAGATCGCTTTGAGCCCGGCCTTGACCGCCTGTACGGCCTGGCCGCCCGTCATGCACCCGAGCGCGGCGACGGGCTCATTCTCCGCGAGCAGCGCGCGCAACCGTTCGGCGCCGCGGCGCGCGAGCGTGTGCTCGATGCGAACGCTCCCGCGAAGCCGTGCGACGTCCTCGTCCGTATAGGGCCGGCCGATCTCGGGCGCGTGCGGCGTTTTGCCGTTCGTGTGTCCGTTGGTCGAGAACGCGGGGAACTGCGGCACCGTCAAATGTCTCCTCGAAGAGCGATAAGGTGCCGTGAGTATAGCCGCGAGGCTGCGGCGATGGGTGCCGACGCGCACGAAGTGCGCGTTCCGGCGCACGAGAGGCCGAATATCCGGCGCGAGATGTCCCGGCCCGCACTACGGCGCCGGGTCGAGGTACGCCAACCCCGGCGCGCCGCGAGCGCTCGATTGGGTCAGAACGAGGATGCGAACGACGGACGGCGCGCCCGAACCGCTGGCGCCGAGCAGAAGGAGCGCGGCGAGCAGCGGCGCCGCGAAGCGAACGGTCAACGCGTGAGCGTCAGCGTGGATCTCGTCGCGGCCTTCACGGCCGCATCGGAAAACTGCAGCCCCGTGCGGGTGGGGGTTTCCCAGTTCGCGTTCTGGTCGGCGTAGTGCGGTGAGCCGGGTTCGCCGGACTCTCCGGCGGCGATGTCGATCGTGCCATTGTCCCAGTCGCCGACGATCCAGACCGCGCGGAACGATTGCGCGTGCGAGTTCCACTGCACGAACGGTGCGAAGCTGCCGCCGCGGCCCGGCATCGTGGGCCCGTTCCAGAACGTGAACCCGAACGGCGCGAGCGCGTGCTTGAGCGGCTGCGCCGCATACGTGCCGAACTCCGGGATCTCCGTACCGAACGCGGCTTGCACACGGCGCAGCGAAGCGACGACGAAAGCGTCGTAGTCGTCGTTCGGAACCCAGCCGCGCGGACGTTCGCGCAGCGCACGCAGCACGATTTCGAACCCGGGTCCCGTCGACGGGTACGCTTTTCCAAGGTCGCCGGGAAGCTGCGCTGCTGAGATCGCGCCGAGCATGTCGCGCCGCAGCGCGACGACGGCTGTCGCTCCGCGCGAATCGGAGATCATGTCACCCTTGAAGGGGCGAAGCGCGCCGATGAGCGGTGCGAGCGCCGCGTCGCCGTCGTGGCGCGCGCGCGTCGCCGCCGCCAGGACGAGCGATGCGAACTCGTACTCGGCGGGCGAGACGGTGTCGAGCTGCTCGGCGGCGATCTCCTGCGGATAGAGCTTCCCGTGCAGATGCTCCAGATTCGTGAACGTGTGCTCGATCTCGTACGCACGGTACGGCGGCGGCCACCACGGCGCAAGGCGCGGCGAACCGTCCCCGTCGGAGCGATTGTTGCTCGAGACGATCAGCGCCGAGCGCGACGGATCGACGTGCGGCGCGTTTGCGAACGCGAGGTACTGCGGCTGGGGCGCATCGCCGTCGCTCGCAAAGCGGCCCCACGTGGGATCGAGCGGCACCTGTCCGGCGAAATGATAGGCGACGCGTCCGGCGTCGTCGGCGACGACGAGGTTGAGCGCGGGCTCGGGATGATCGCGCATCGCCGCGATGCCCTCCGCCGCGGTGCGCGCGCGCAACAGGCGGACGAAGGGCGCTAGCGGCGACACGGGATTGCGATGCATGCGCCAGTCCATGAGGTATGCGTACCCATTGGGGCCGCCGTCCTGGATCACGACGCCGCGCGCGGTTTGCATCACGTCGACGTCCACGCTGCTCGCGAAGCGGACGCCGATCTGCTCGTGATGGTGCTGTAGTTGCACCCACCGCCCGTTTTCCTGAACGAGGTCGGCGCCGGAGCGGCGTTCTTTCAGCACGCGCATCGCAGCAGTCTCACCGGCGGTGACGCCCCACGCAAGGTGCTCGTTGTGCCCGAGCGTCACGCCGGGCGTCCCCGCGAGCGCACCGCCTGCGACATGTATCCCGGGCGCGCTCATCTCGACGAGCCACCAGATCCCGGGGATTCCGATGTCCAGGTGCGGGTCGTTCGCGAGCACCGCCCGCCCGACAGCCGTGCGACCGGCCCCAACCGCCCACGCGTTGCTCCCGACCGGCGCGCGCTCCTCGGCCGGTATGATCGCGACATCCCGTCGCGCGCCGTGCAGCGCGGGCAGCTTCGCGATCGTTCCGACGGGCCGGCCGTTGGTGGGCACGTCGTATTTTGGATCGGTCAGCGGGTAGAGCGCTTCCATGCCTGCGTCGCCGACCACGCCGCGCACGGCATCGCGGATCACGACGTCGTCGGGCCGGTCGTCGAGGTCGAGCACCGTCGCGAATCCAACCGCGAGTGCGTCCTGCGGCTGCCATGCCTCGAAGGTCGCGAACGATGCGGCGTACTCCGGCGGCTTCGGCTGCTGCGTCGCTGCGGCGTTGATCCCGTCCGCGAACGCCGTCAGCATCGCGCGTTCCTCGGCACTGGAGTGCGCGAAGACGCTCGTGGCGAGCTCACGGATGCCGTACCGCCGCATGCGGCGGTCGACGCGAACGAGATTCGAGCCGAGCAGCTCCGCCAGTCGCCCGTCGACGTAGCGCCGTGTCAGGTCCATCTGAAAGAGCCGGTCGCTCCCCATCGCAAAGCCCTCGGCCACGAACAGATCGTGCACGGAGCCGGCCCGAATGTGCGGCACCCCGCGCGGGTCGCGCGCGATCGTCACCGGCCCGTCGACGGGCACTTGGGAGACCGTCCCGTCGACGCGGGCGACCGAGAAGTGCCCGGCCATCGCCACGCGAGCGGCATACAGCCCGACGAGCAGAACGACCAAGCCAATCAGAGCCCCGACCCCAAGGGCAATCCGGCGAACCCAACGACCAAGCATCGGACCTAGCTTTGGCCTTGAGAAACCGGGGCCTTTGTGGTAGACTACCTGCCTATGCCCTTCGGCCGATAACGCGGGCCCAAGGAACGTCGGACCGGACGTCTCCTGGGTCTTTTCGCCTTTTCAAGCGATAACCCAGGACCAACCCGGCTCTACGACGTCACCTCGGCCGCCTCTGTCTCGCCGACGCGCTGAGCAAAGGAATCGATGAACCTCCTAGACGTCAACAACTTCGACGCGATGCGCATTGGCCTCGCGTCGCCGGAACAAATTCGTGCGTGGTCGTTCGGTGAAGTCAAAAAGCCGGAGACGATCAACTACCGCACCCTGAAGCCCGAGCGGGACGGACTCTTCTGCGAGAAGATCTTCGGGCCCACCAAAGACTGGGAATGCCACTGCGGCAAGTACAAGCGCATCCGCTTCAAGGGGATGATCTGCGACCGCTGCGGCGTCGAGATCACGCGCGCCAAAGTGCGCCGCGAGCGCATGGGCCACATCGAGCTGGCCACGCCCGTCACGCACATCTGGTATTTCAAGGGCGTGCCGTCGCGCATCGGCATCTTGCTCGACATGTCGCCGCGCCAGCTCGAGAAGGTGATCTACTTCGCGGCGTACGTCGTCACCGATCCCGGTGACACGACGCTCACCAAGCGCGAGATCCTCACCGAGCAGAAGTACCGCGAGAGCCGCGAGAAGTACGGCACGCGCTTCAAATCGGGCATGGGCGCCGAAGCGATCCGCGAGCTGCTGCGCGACCTGAACCTGCGCAAGCTCCAAGAAGATCTGCGCCGCGAGTTCAAAGAGACGTCGGGCCAGAAGCGCATCAAGGCGATCAAACGCCTCGAAGTGGTCGAAGCCTTCCTCGCATCCGGCAACAAGCCGGAGTGGATGATCCTGTCCGCCGTGCCGGTGATCGCGCCCGAACTGCGCCCGATGGTGCAGCTCGACGGCGGCCGCTTCGCGACCTCGGACCTCAACGATCTCTACCGCCGCGTGATCAACCGCAACAACCGCCTCAAGCGGCTGCTGGAGCTGAGCGCGCCCGAGATCATCATCAAGAACGAAAAGCGCATGCTGCAAGAAGCGGTCGACGCGCTGATCGACAACGGCCGCCGCGGGCGCCCGGTCACCGGCCCCAACAACCGGCCGTTGAAATCGCTGTCTGACATCCTCAAAGGCAAGCAGGGACGCTTCCGCCAGAACCTGCTCGGCAAGCGCGTCGACTACTCGGGCCGGTCGGTCATCGTGGTCGGCCCCAACCTCAAGCTGCACCAGTGCGGGCTGCCGAAAGAGATGGCGCTCGAGCTCTTCAAGCCGTTCGTGATGAAGAAGCTCGTCGACCGCGGTCAGGCGCACAACATCAAGAGCGCGAAGCGCATGGTGGAACGCGTGCGGCCGGAAGTGTGGGACGTCCTCGACGAAGTGATTCGCGAGCACCCCGTGCTGCTCAACCGCGCACCGACGCTGCACCGTCTGGGCATTCAGGCGTTCGAGCCGGTGCTGGTGGAAGGCAAAGCCATCCATCTGCATCCCCTGGTCTGCACGCCCTACAACGCGGACTTCGACGGCGACCAGATGGCCGTGCATCTTCCGCTGAGCGCCGGCGCGCAAGCCGAAGCGCGCATCCTGATGCTGTCGTCGAACAACATCTTGCAGCCGTCGTTCGGTAACCCCGTGTCGATCCCGACCCAGGACATGGTGCTGGGCCTGTACTGGCTCACGTTCCATCCCGACGAGTACAAGGGGCCCGCGAAGGCGGCGCTTTCGGATGACGCGCTGCACGCGGCGCCGGTGCTGCGCGACGGCAAGGGCCGTCCGAACAAGCCCGACGGTTCGCCGAACTACATGGCGTTCAAGGACGGCACGGAAGCGGTCACGGCGTTCAACCACGACCTGATCGGTCTGCACGAGTGGATCGAAGTGCGCATCAAGGGCACGCGCATCAAGACCACGGTCGGGCGCATCGTGCTCAACGAGGCGTTCCCGCCGGAGTGGGAGTACCCGTACCTCAACGCCACGCTCGACAAGAACGCGCTCAAGAAGCTCATCACGCAGTGCTACCGCAAGTTCGGCAACGCCGCCACGGCGGAGTTCCTCGACGCGGTCAAGGCGCTGGGCTTCCGGTACGCGACGCAGTCGGGTACGACGGTGTCGATCAGCGACATCATCGTGCCGCAGGCCAAGCACGAGCTGCTCGACAAGGCGCAGGCCTCGGTCGACGAGCTGCACCAGTTGTTCAACGACGGGTTCATCTCCGACGACGAGCGCTACAACAAGACGATCGAGATCTGGTCGAAGGCCGGCGAGGACGTCACCGGCGCGATGCAGGCCGCACAGAACCCGCTCAACCCGGTGTTCATGATGGCGACCTCCGGCGCGCGCGGTTCGATCGCGCAGGTCAAGCAGCTGGGCGGTATGCGCGGGCTCATGTCCGACCCGTCGGGCCGCATTCTGGAGATCCCGGTCAAGGCGTCTCTCAAAGAGGGCCTCACGGTCCTCGAGTACTTCATCTCCACGCACGGCGCGCGCAAGGGTCTCGCCGACACCGCGCTGCGCACGGCGGACTCGGGCTACCTCACGCGCCGTCTCGTCGACGTCGCGCAGGACGTGATCATCCGCGAGGAAGATTGCGGTACGTCCAACGGCATCCTCGTCTCCGACATCCAAGTCGGCAAAGAGACGATCGAGCCGATCTACGATCGCATCATCGGCCGCCGCGCGGCCGAGGACATCAAGCAGCCGGAGCATCCGCGTGCGGAGAAGCTCATCAAGCGCGATGAAGAGATCGACGAGGAGAAGGCCAAGGCGATCCTCGCGGCCGGCGTCAAGACGGTCAAGATCCGCTCGGTGCTCGCGTGCCAAGCGAAGTACGGCGTGTGCGCGATGTGCTACGGCCGCAATCTGGCGACGGGCCTCAAAGTCGACATCGGCGAAGCGGTGGGCATCATCGCGGCGCAGTCGATCGGTGAACCGGGCACGCAGCTCACGCTGCGCACGTTCCACACCGGCGGCGTCGCGCAGGAAGACATCATCACGGGTCTGCCGCGTGTCGAGGAAATCTTCGAAGCGCGCAAGCCCAAGGGCGAAGCGCCCGTGGTCGAAGTCGCCGGACACATCAAGTTCGGTGAGGAGAAGGGCAAGCGGGTCGTGTTCGTGACGGATGCCGAGGGCAACGATCACGAAGTCGACGTGCCGGCCAACACGCACCTCAACGTGGTCGAAGGGCAAGAAGTCAAAGCCGGTCAGCCGGTGACGGAAGGCTCGCTCAACCCGCACGACATCCTGCGCATCAGCGGCGAAACCGCGCTGCAGAACTACCTCGTGCAGGAAGTGCAGAAGGTCTACCGCTCGCAGGGCGTGGACATCAACGACAAGCACATCGAAGTGATCTGCCGTTCGATGCTGCGCAAGGTGAAGATCGTCGACGGCGGCGACACGCGGATGCTCCCGGGCCAGCTCATCGAAGCCTCGGTGTTCGCGGAAGAGAACGAGAAGATCAAGGCGGAGGGCGGTAAGTTCGCGGAGGGCACCCCGGTGCTGCTCGGCGTGACCAAAGCCTCGCTCGCGACCGAATCGTTCTTGTCGGCGGCGTCGTTCCAGGAGACCACGCGCGTCCTCACCGACGCCGCGATCAAGGGCAAGCACGACCCGCTGCTCGGCCTCAAGGAAAACGTCATCATCGGCAAGCTGATCCCGGCGGGTACGGGCATGTCGCGGTACCGCAATCTCACGATCCAGCCGGAAGGTCAGGATCTCGACGACGAGGGCCGCCCGAAGAACGTGTTCCTGGATTTCAACCCCAACGGCGGCGACGACGGCCTGTCAGCGTACAGCGACGTGGTCGCACCGAACGGTCAGGAGATGAATCCCAAGGTGCTCGGCCCGTACGAGCGCCAGCGGATGGCGGACAACGCGGTGCAATACGAAGGCGAATACGAAGAAGCCGCCCCCGTAGGCGCACCGGGCGTACGCACGCAGTACAAGCCCAAGGGCATCAACCCGGAAGACTTGTAGTCGCGCGACACGCGTGAAAAAGGAAGGGTCGGGCTAACGCCCGGCCCTTTCTTCTCGTCACCGTGACCTTCGACAGGTGGACTGGGAGAGTGGCCGAGTTTGCCCGGCGTTTGCCAGCCTTGAGGGCAGGGGGAACTGGACGACCACACCCGAACGCGGAATTTCCGCCGGCAAACAGCCGACGCGAGGGTGGGGTGTCACGTGAACAGCAGCTTATGGCTCCGCGCGGCGTTTTTGGTCGCAGCAAGCTCAACGTTCGTTGCAGTAACCGTTCCCTTGAGCGCTGTGGCAGGTTTGAACCCCGGGACGGCCGTCACGGCGCTCCCGCCGGTCGGCGGCCCGCAAGCCGCGCGCAAATCGCCGCAGCGCATTCTGGTCCCGGCGCCGGCGCCGCGGGCACCGATGGCGCTACCGCCGGCTGCGTCGATTCACCGTGCGGTCAGCCGTGACGTTCGCGTTGCGCACGGCGCGCCCGGGCGCGTGCCGCGCATGTTGCAGCCGCGCGAAATCGATCGCGTCTTGACCGCGGCGCGCGAGCGCGCGACGCGGACCAGCGGCCCCGGCCGGCAACACGTCGAGCCCCAGGCTTCACGTGCGACCACGCACGGGGATTTGCGATCCGGTGCGCCCTCGAAGTCCGCTGTCCGCGCGACGAAAAGCGTCAACGCGGGAGCCGGCACCGGCATCAACCCGTGGTGGCGCTATCAGGAGCAAAAAGCTGCGGGCGGTGGTCATGTGATGGTCAACGTCGGTACCGGCAATATGCTCTTGCAAGAAAACGACATGGCGGTGCCCCACAAAGGCATGTCGCTCGCATTCCGCCGCACCTACAATTCGCAGAGCCAGCACGACGTTGCCGGCACCGACGGCACCGAGCCCAGCATGTACGGCAATGGCTGGACGAGCACGTTCGACGCTCACTTGTCGGGTTCGACTACCGGCACCATCAGCGTTTGGGACATCGACGGCGCGCGTTACGATTATACGCTCGCGGCCGACGGTGTCACCCGCGTCGCGCCCCCCGGGCAGTACGCAACGCTCGTGTCCGACGGCGGCTGCGGTTATATGTGGACCAAGAAGTCCGGCACGACGTATTATTTCTGGACTCCGGACGGCGCCGGCCCTTGCGCTAGCTGGTGGTACCCGCAATACGGCGCGTACGCGGGCCGAACGTATCAGATCATCGGGCGCAATCGTAACACGTATATCACGTTCTATTACAGCTGGGACAACGGCAACAGCGCCGTCGGCGGCAAGATCTCGCAAGTCCAGGCGGTGACCGAGTCGGGCATGACGGCGACGGCGACATTCGCCGACGTGTCGGGGCATCGGCTGCTGCAGTCGCTGGTGTATCCGGACGGCGTGACGTCCGCGGTGTACGGATACGATGCGGCCGGGGACCTCACATCGGTCGGTGAGCCTTCATATGACGCCGCGGGCGATCGACCGTATCACGGCTTCGGATATCAGGCGCTCGGATCGGGTATGATCATGTACTACGTGACGAGCGCGCGTTGGAACGGTTCCGACGGCGGTTACATGTTGTTCGGCTTTTTGGGTTCGAGCCTGACGTCGTCCACGCTTAGCACCATTGGTCACGTCGCGTTGGTGAACCCGGCCATCCCCGACGGCACCAACGCGGGTCAACTGCAGAGCGGGTACGCGACGGGCGCCGTGCAGTACAATTCCGAGTGGTACGGCACTGGCGGCACGAACCCGTGGTTTCATGACTCTGACGGGCACTCGACCAACTGGGTCGTCGATTCGCTCGGGCGCCCCACGCAAACCCAAGAATGCAGCGAAATGTCCGGCTGGACGTGCACGGGCGTTTGGCTCGTAAGCAACCAGACGTGGGACTCGCTCAACAATTTGTGGACCCAGACCGATCCGCGCGGCAATCAAACCGGCTACATATACGATCCGTCCGGCAACACCATTGCGATCGGCGAGCCGGTGACGACCACGTCACAGGGCACGTTCAAGCCCACGAAAATCTACGATTACGACACGCACAATAATATCGTCGGGTATTGCGACGAGAACGAGTCGCATGCGAAAGGTGCGGACTGGACGGGCCCGTACGCATCGGTGTACGCGAACGACGCCCTATGCGCAACCTACGGTCCCAGCGTGGCGCATTGGCAGGCGACGTACTCGTATCCAAGCAACGAGCCGTTCGGCGAGATGACGGTTGTCACGACGCCGCTCGGCTATCACCGTACGCTCCAATACAACGCCACTCCGCAGGCCGGTGCGGACTACGGCTTGCCGACCGACGTGATCGGCGATGCGATCACCCAGAACGACGGAACGAGCCGACAGCCCCATCAGGCCTTCGTCTACGACGCGAACGGCAACGTCGTCTGCTACCAATCGAATGCGAATGACGTCAGCACGACATCGATCATGACCTATGACGCGCTGGGTCGCGTGATCGCAGGAGCCGACGCGGATGACGCGTCGACCTCGCACGCATTTTGCAACAAGACGCCGAGCCTGCCGGGTTCGACGATCGTGACCCATCGGACGTACAATGCTGACGGGTCGATCGCGTCCCAGCAAACACCCTCGGAAGCCGCTGCCGGCGTGGCGACGCAGTTCACCTACGACGCCGATGGCAATACGACGTCGGTGTTCCAGCACTACGCGTACGTAGCGGGCGGCACCGCGCCTCCGCCGACGACGAAATGGTACGACGGCGCCGACCGGCTCGTTGAGGTCGCCTACCCCCATGACGCATCCGACTACTACTCGTTCGCGTTCATGGAGCGCTACTTCTACGATCTGAGCCAGGGCGGGACCAACGCGATCGGCACGGTAACGGGCATCGTCGCGCACGGAAACTTGTTCAAGACGCAAGAGTTCATCGGCCCATCCGTCGTGAGCGCAACCATCGCCGCGACGCCCCCGCAGATCACGGGGTCCTGGAAAGACATTCGGGGCGACTCGCACGACGCGCTCGACCGGCTCACCGCGAAATACGATCTCGCCAACGGGACGGCGCCGCTGAGAACCAACTACTACGACGGCGCGGGGTCCGCAGGGTTGCTCAGCTCGATCGTAAGCGCTCCCAGCGGATCGCAGACCGCGTATACGTACGATGGTCAGGGCCGCGTCGCATCGATCCAATTCACGACCAGCGGCGCGCCGACCCCGAACGAAACGTACCTGTACGACGCAGACGGCCATGATACGACGCTGACCTCGTCCGTGTACGGCCCGGAGCAGCGCACCTACGACGCTGAAGGGCGCGTCCTCACCGACACGGAGCCCACGACCGGTGTCAGCTCGCCGGCGGTCACGACCTCAACGTACTACCCGGACGGCCTCCGCTCCACGCTGTCGGTGAGCTCGAGCGCGCTGACGCAGCAGAATCTGCTGGTCTACAGCTATCGCGGTGACGGTCGACTCCAACGCGAGCACCTCAATAGCAGCATCAGTTCGGGCGATTTCTCGTGGCAGCGCACGGGTGCGGGCCGCCTGCTGTCGCAGAGCGATCCCTTGACCGGAACGAACGCGCTCACTCCGTTCTCCTACCCGAACCAAGTCTCGCTCGTGCCGAAGAGCGCGACGTACGATTCTACGGGGCGACTCAGCTCGTACACGATCCCCTCGGGGGTTGTCGCCAACGCGTTCTCGTTCGACGCCGAAGGCGAAGTGCGGTCATACACGACCAATCCCGATCAAGGGAACACGCCCGCGACACATCATATTTTCTACAACAACCGCGGCGAAGTGTTCGCGCAGTCTCAACAGGGCGGAAGCGGTGGAACCGATACCCTATTCGGCATTCCGTACAACGTCATGGCGCCGCACTTCGTCGCCGCTAGCGCAAACGGCTTCATGGTTCGCTTGGCGTTGGATTGTGGCGGCGCCCAAATCCGCAACAACCCGTGCCCGACAGGCACGACGCAGTTCGACGCGTTCGACGGCCGCCCGTATGCAAACATCGCGGGAACGCGATATTGGGCCCACACGAACGCGCAATACGATACCGGCGGGCGGCTGACCAGCGAGACGGACAGCGAGCATTCACCCGACGGCGACTGCTCCGGCAGCGTGACGCGGACGTACGACGTCGAGAACCGCGTGGTGCAAGCAGCAGCAAACAACTACAATTTTCAGGCCGGGTCGTGTCTGCAGCAAGGCAACGTCACGGCGACGTCGAGCTACGGCTGGGGACCGAACGGTCATCCGATAACCGTAGGCCAGTACACGATCCATTGGGACGGCGACAAGCCGCTTTTCGTGACGAACGGCAGCGGCACGCTGGTGAGCATCCGGCTCGGCGGCCTAGGCGGCGTCAACGCGTTGGCAAATTTCCCGACGCTGCTCGTGTACGACAGAGACTGGAACGGCATCACCGTCAGCCTGCACGACCCCGGAACCGGCATCCGGTACCTGGGAACCGCGCCGTATAGCTCCGACGGTTTCGCGAGTATGATGACGCTTGACGACTCGCCGATCACGGATCCCGCCGCCGATGGTTTCTGGGACGGTATGGTCGTGTTTCAAGGAGCTCGCTCGTACGACCCGAGTTTGGGCACGTGGACCACGCCGGATCCCTATCCGGGCAACGTGCACGATCCGGCCTCGCAAAAGCCGTACATGTGGAACCGCAACAATGCGTTCGCGTACTCCGATCCGAGCGGGTTCACCAGTCGTGGGTGCAGCAGCATCGACTGCACGTCGGAGCCGGGTTGGGGAAGTCCCGACGACGGCGCAGTCGCCGGCGCGGGCAACGAGGACCCGCTTCAGGCGATGGACCGCCTCGTTGCGGACGCCGGCCAGGGCTTCGGCTTCCTACAGCAGGACATTGAAACTGCGATCGGTTATGCGTTCGGCGCGCTCTATCATCCCGGTATGACGGCGCAAGACTTTCTCGCTGCCGGGCTGGCGACGTACATCGCGAAGATTCTCATAAACAAGGGCTACGACGTTACGTCGGTGATTTCGGCATCCAACGTCATCTTCTTGAAAGTCGTCGACAAAGAGCTGCACATCAGCGCTCAGCTCGGTATCACCAACGGAAAAGTCACAGCGCACTTCTTCGACGGGGGCATGGAGCTCGATCGATGGCGAATCAACATTTTCTGGGAAAACAAGGAAGGAGGACGGCCGATGATTCATCGGCAGCCATGGCCGAACGGCGTCAATTTGCCTGCATGGATGCCTTCGGCGCCGTATTCCGGGATCGGCTCGGGATGATCGTGCGCGCATGCGTCGTCGGCTTGCTCGCCGCGGCATGCACGATATCCGGCGCGACGGGGACGCTGGGCGCACCGGCCGCCCGCGTGCCCATCGTGCACGCGGGATGGCCCGAGTGGCGCCACGCGACGAACCCCGAAAAGGGCCAAATCGTCGCGAGCGCCATGACCGGCCTCGTCGCCGGTTGGCTGTGGGCGTACGGAACGGCGCAGGGAGACATTGAGAACATTTTGCTCGATGAGCGCAAGGCCGGCCGCATCCAAGACGAAACGGTCGCGGCGGTGAGCCATCACCGGATGACGGAGCCGCCGCGCTTCTCCAAGCCTTTGCGCTACTACACGAAGAGTGTAGACGACATGTATGCAATGCCGGTCAATCGCGGGATCGACATCGCCCAACTGCTGCTGTGTTTCTCCGATACGCCAATCGCCACGTGCAAGCACATGGCCCACCGCTGAAGAAACATAGCGCCCGACCCTTTCGTTTTCAGAAACTCTTCATCTTTTGATTCAGACTTGCTTCATTTTCCCGGCGTAGGCTCGGTGCCACGAGGGAGGATTTTGAAGCAATGAAACGACTCGCAATTTTGGTGTTCGCAACCGCTGCCGTGATGGCCGGCTGCGGCGGCGGCGGAAGCACCAGCGGCGGCACGCCGGTACCCAACCCGAACCCGACCCTGACGACGCAGGGCAATATCCCGGTCACGCAAAGCGTCGCGGGCTCCGCGGGCTTCGTGAATCCGGCGAACAACAAGACGCTGTATTTCTTGGACGTCGATACCGCGACGGGATCGACGTGCACGGGAGCGTGCGTCGGCGTTTGGCCGGTGTTGACGCCGACGGCCGGTTCGACAGCCGTCGCCAACATGACGCTGGCGACGCGTTCGGACGCCACCGGGCAGCAATGGGCGTACGAAGGTCATCCGCTCTACATGTATACCGGCGACAGCGGCCCGGCTCAGGCGAACGGCGAAGGCGTGCCGGATTTCGGCGGCCATTGGCACGTCGCACGACCGAATGCCGCAGCGACGCCGCCGCCGAGCGGCGGTGGCGGCGGCGGAGGCGGCTGCACGGTCTACTGCTGAGCGACCGCGGGCGGGCCGGCGCGTCGCGACGCCGGCCCGCACGCATACGGCGCGAACAGCGCCTCGAATTGCTCGACCGGCATCGGGCGCCCGTAGTGAAACCCCTGCAGCCGGTCGCAGCCGAGCTCGCCCATGATCTCCCCTTGCGCCGACGTTTCGATCCCTTCGGCGGTCACCGGGAGACCCAGCGTGTGCGCGACGCTGAGGATCGATCGGGCGATCGCGAAGTTCTCTTCGTGCTCGATGCCTTCGACGAACGTGCGATCGATCTTCAGTGAGTCGACCGCGAAGCGCTTGAGGTAGGCGAAGCTGCTGTAGCCCGTGCCGAAGTCGTCGATCGCCACGCGAATCCCCATGCGGTGGATCGCTTGCAGCGTCGCGAGCACGGGTTCCGCGCTCGACATGATCGCCGCCTCGGTGATCTCGATCTCGAGCAGCGTGGGATCGGCGCCGGTGGTGCGCAGCGCGCGCGCTACCATGTCGACGAAGTCCGGGTGCTCGAACTGACGCGGTGACACGTTGACGGCGAGGCGAATGCCGATGCCGCTGCGTTGCCAGAGCGCGGCACGCTCGCAGGCGGCGTTGAGCACCCACGCGCCGAGCGGGACGATGATGCGGCTGTCTTCGGCGACGCCGATGAACTCGTCGGGCAACCGGGTACGCCCGGTCGCGTCCGTCCAGCGAACGAGCGCTTCGGCGGCGACGACGTGACCGTTCGCGGCATCGACGATCGGCTGATAGTGAAGCTCGAGGCCACCGTCGGTGATCGCGCGGCGCAGCTCGTTCTGAATGTAATGGCGCCGCGACGCCGCGGCGTACAGCTCGTCGCTGAAAAAGGCATAGCCGCGGCCGAGGCCCTGCTTCGCCTTGTACATCGCGGTATCGGCGTTGCGAATGAGCACGCCGGCTTCGCTGCCGTCACGGGGATACATCGCGATGCCGACGCTCGCGCTGATGGCGAGCTCGAGGTCGTCGACGCAGACCGGTTCGGAGATCGCGCGGATGAATCTGCGCGCGAGCTGCTCGACATCGGCATAGTCGCGCACGCCCGGGACGATCGCAACGAACTCGTCGCCGCCCCAGCGTCCCACGACACCCGCTGCTCCGAGCACGGTGGCGACCCGGCGGCTGAGTTCCTGCAGAACTTGGTCGCCGACATTGTGCCCGAGCGTGTCGTTGATGTCCTTGAACCGGTCGAGGTCGAGAAAGGCGACGGCACATTGCGATGACGTTTGCGTTGCAGCCGCGATCTCGGCGGTAAGCAGCTCGTGCACCGTCGTGCGATTGGGCAACCCCGTCAACGCATCGTTGCGCGCGAGACGCACGAGCGATGCCTCGGCGTGCTTTCGTGCGGTGATGTCGAGGACGGCGCCGACCCAGTGAACCGGACGGCCGGCCTCGTCGTACTCGTACTTTCCGTGCAGCTCGACCCAGCGCACGGCGCCGCTTTGCGCGATGATGCGGTGGTCGAGCGTGACGGGCTCGCGCGTTGCTTCGCACGCCGCAAGCCGGGCTTCGAACTCCGCGCGGTCGTCGGGATGGACGGACCGCTCGTAGATCCCCGCGAGATCCACCGGCGAGTCCGCAGGCATGTCGAAGATGTCGTAGAGCTGCGGCGACCACTCGACCGCGCCGGACAGAAGGTCGCGGTTCCAGTTGCCGAGGTGCGTGATCGCCTGGACGTCGAGCAGCGCCTCCTTCACGCGTTGTGCCTTGAGGCGGCTGCGGATTTCGGCGTCCTGAATCTTGATGCGCAGCGCGGCAGGGATGAACCCGATCGCATAGCCGCTGCCGGCGGTCCCGAGCGCAAGGAGGTTCATCGGCGAGAACAGGACGCCGTGAGCCGCCGAATACACCACGTGACTGAGAAAGCCGAGCCCGAACATGACCGCGAGGTCCGTGCTGCGATAGAACGCCTGCTGCGCGCCGATGATCACGAGCAGGCCGGCCGCGACGTATGCGTAGTGGTTGCCGCTGTTCACGGTGAGCATGGTGATCACGATGACCGCCGGGGCGATGTTCAGAAACTGAAGCATCACCGCATACCGCCGGAGCGACGGAAACGCCCACAGCGACCCCGCCACCGCGAGCGAGAAAACCGCCGGACCACATCGCAGCGCCAACGAGTCCGACCCCGGCGGGACGCCGGGAAGCGCGACGAGCAAAAAATGGAACGCCGGAAGCAAAACGGCGATCAGCCCGCTATAAATGAGGACCGAAGACGTTGCGTTCCGTTGTAGCCAGCGCGAATACTCGGGGTCGACGCGAGGCGTCACCCCCGTCCTATCGGCCTTGCCCCGCCTGGACTGAAGAGCAGCCAGCCCCCTTTGCGGAATCCGAACGGAAAATTTAGCCGGCCGCCCGGACCCGCGAGCTATTTCGCGGCGAGCTCTTGCGCGTAGCGAGCGACTGATCTGTTGTAGCGCGGCAGGTACTCGGATAGTGCCGCGAGCGCCACGCCGACGGCTTCGCGCTCGCGCCCGACATCCGCGAGCGCTAGGGCGAGGAATGCTCGAACCGCGCCGGTGAGCGCGTCGGTCTCGCCATCGAGTTCGGCGGTGAGCAATGCGACGGCGTCCTGGGCCTTCCCGACGTTCCGGAGCGAGCTCGACATCTGAATGATGGCGCGCCGCCGACGCACGCCGACTAACCCTGCATCGAGTGCGGCCTTGTACAACGGTATCGCGAGGTCGGAACGACCGGTCGAATCGAGCGCCGCAGCACGCTCGAAGAGTCCGATCGCGCTCCCCGGCGGCAGCTCGGCGACCAAACCGTCGATCAGCTTGACGAACTCGTTCTCGTCGTGGTCATCGATCGCGGCCCACAGCTCGGAGATCCGCTTTTCCCAATCGTCATTCGCGCCAGTCACATCGACAGTGTGCTTGGTCGCGGCTCGCCATCCTCTCGGCCCAGGTCGAAGGGTGACCACAATCGCCGCCGGCGACCCTTCAGCGTCAGAAGACGGCCGTGGAAAGTATCGACCGCCGAGGTCCGGCCACCTGAAGTGGGTCTCGCTGAAGACGCCGCCGCAAGAAGCAACCGACATCCACCCGATGTGGCGAGGGTCGCCACCATGTAGCTCGCCGTCGCAACGGCCGAAAGCTAGTGAGATGGTGTGCGACTTCCCGCGTCTCGTCCGCAGCGCATCTCTGAGCGCGGCTGTTCTTGCATTGTGCAGTTGCGGCGACGGGGGAGGCGGCGCCGGTCCGCCGGGGCCGCTCGCGCCGGCCATCCCGACGCCGAGCCCGGTGCCGACTGCGACGCCGCCGGTCGTGTCGAGCTCGGCGGGTACGGTTTCGGCGAGCGGTCCGACCACCGTGTTCCTTCCGCCCGCCGCGGGCGGCGTCGCGGGCAGCATCCTCTTCACGACGGCGAGCGCCACCGCAACGATCGCGCTGACGCTGTCGGCCACGCCACCTGCCGGCTCCCCGCAGCTGCAGAGCGATCGCCGCCTGACGCGCGCGATCGGTGCATCGGCGACCGGCCTCGCCTATCTCACCGCGCAGTCGTCCGCCGACGTCACGTTCACCTCGACGTTCGGCGCCAACATCTCCGTGCCGGGCCCGGTGAGCGGCGCCGAATATCTCGTGATGTTCGACCCCGCCAGCCCGAGCGCCGGATGGACGGTGGTCAGCGGGTCGGGGACGGCCGCCACCGGAATCGCGCGCGGACTCGGCAGCATGGTGCTGTCGTTCGTGAAGGGCGCGACCTACGATCTGGCGCTGATCTCGACGCAGGCGACGCTCACGCTACCGACACCGACACCGACGCCGACGCCGACGCCGACGCCGACGCCGACGCCGACGCCGACGCCGACGCCGACGCCGACGCCGACACCGACACCGACACCGACACCGACACCGACGCCGACACCGGCTCCGGTGGTCGTGAACGTTCCGTCGCTGCAATTCTTCGCCGTCGGCTCTGCGTTCGCGAGGACGATCGTCGTCACGCAAGCGAACTACAACGGACAGTTCGTGCTCGGCGGCTCGTCGTGCGACGGAATCGCGGCGACCGACGCGTCGACGTCGCTGCAGAACTTCACGATAACGCCGATCGCGGCCGGCACGTGCAGCTACACGCTCACCGGCGGAGGCGGCACGCAGACGACGCTGCCGGTCACGGTGACGACGCTGACGGTTGTCGGACACTGATGCGGGCGATCGCGGGCGGCATGCTCGCAGCCGTGCTGTTTGCCGGGTGCGGCGGCGGACGCTCGTCGGTGGTGCCGGCGCGACTCGCCGCGAACGCCAAGCAGATTCCCGTGGCGATCTCCATCACGGTTCCGAGCGCGAGCTCGAGCGCTCGCAAGCGCCGGCCGGCATATATCTCGCCGGCGACGCAATCGGCAGTGGTCAACGTAACGCCGGCGGGTGGGCCGACGACGCGCACGGTGGTCACGTGCGTCGCGTCGCAGTGCGTGGGAACCGTTCCGGCGACGATCGGCGTCGACACGTTCGCGATCGCGCTCAACGACAAGCCGGACGGCACCGGCAACACGCTGTCGGCGGGCCAGACGACGGCGACGGTCGTCGAGGGTCGAGCGAACGCGGTATCGGTGACGTTCAACGGCACGATCGCGTCGCTGCAAGTCTCGTTCGACCAAGCCTACCCGCCGGTCAATGCGCCCGCGACCGTCACACTGCTGGTGAAAGCGTACGACGCGGACGGCAAGACGATCGTCGGCCCGGGTACCTACGACAATCCGATCGCGCTCAGCAACTCCGATGCGTCGGGCGCAACGGTGTTGTCCGCCACCTCGATCACCGCGCCGAGTGACCCGCCGCCGACGATCGCGTACAACGGCGCGTGGATCGGCGGCGAAACCGCCTCGGCGATCGTCACCGCGAGCGTTCCCGCAAACCCCGCCGTCACCAGCGCGAAAGGCGAGCTCATCCCGACGCCGCAAGTCGTCGACTTTCGGATTCCGACATCTGTCTCGTACCCGCACGATATTACCAGCGGCCCCGATGGCGCGCTCTGGTTCACCGAAGGCGCGGCGGGCAAGGTAGGCCGCTTGACGCCGGCCGGCGTGTTCTCGGAATATCCCGCACCGGGGTCACCGTGGGCAATCGCGTCCGGCGCCGACGGGAACCTGTACTTCAGCGACGTCTCGATGTTGGACGAAGCTTTCGAGCAGATCACGACGGCCGGGGTCGTCACGCGCACGTCCATCAAGACGCCGCAGCAAATGCACCCGATGTATTCGATGGTGCTCGGGCCGGATCACAAGCTGTGGGCGCCCGATGCGTACGGCAACGCGATCGCGCAATTCACGCCGTCCGGCGTGGAAACCGCCTTCCCGATCCCGACGCGCGGCGCATCCGCCCAAGGGATCGTGGCAGGCCCCGACGGCGCCCTCTGGTTCACCGAGTACAGCGGCGGCAAGATCGGCCGGATCACGACGGCCGGCAGCATCACCGAATATCCCGTCACGCCGCTCCCGGGCCAGTCCGTCAGCGAGCCGCTTGGGATCACGAACGGACCCGACGGCGCGCTGTGGTTCATCGACTACGGCGGCTTGGCGATCGGCCGAATCACGACGACGGGGGCGATCACGGAGTTCCCGAACAGCTTCCCCGGCCGCGCGAACGGCATGTCGATCGTCACGGGCCCGGACGGCGCGATCTACTTCGGAATCGGCTACGCCGAACTCGGGCGCATCACGCCGAAGGGCACAATGCAAACGTTCCGGATCCCGAGCTTCGTGCAAACCGGCAGCGAGTTCAGCAAACTCACGATCGGCCCAGACGGCAACATCTGGTACGCCGACACAAACGGCAACTCCATCGGAAGAATCGTGTTCTGAGCCAAGCGACGCACCTACCAAAGAAACGGCGGGTTCCACCCTGAGCTTGTCGAAGGGTGCGCCACAATCGCCGCCGTGGACAGTGCTCGACCGCGTCATCGCAGAACCAACATGACCGTGCCTCGAAAGTCACAACAATCCCGTAAGCTCGTCCGGCCCGAGTTTGTGAATGATGCCGACGTACCGTCGGTGTATCGGCTCAAGATTACGCTTGCCGACGTCAAGCCGCCGGTATGGCGCCGAGTCGATGTTCTTGGCCCGACGACGTTACCGCGACTTCACCGGATCATTCAAGCAGCGATGGGATGGGACGACGCGCACCTCCACGTGTTCCGCATCGGCGGTTTGCAGTACGGCGTGCCCGACCCCGAGCTGCCGTTCGTAAATGAAAGTCGGGTTCGGCTCGACGAGATCGTCGGCACCGCAAAGCAACGCTTCACGTATCTGTACGACTTCGGTGACCATTGGCTCCATACCGTGCTCGTCGAATCGATCACGGCCGCTGAAGCCGGCACGCAATACCCACGTTTCATCGACGGTCGCGGCGCCTGCCCGCCGGAAGATGTCGGCGGCCCACCCGGTTACGAATCGTTCATCGATATCATGCGGGATCCGAGTCATCCGGAGAATGCACGAATGCGCGAGTGGGTCGGCGGCCGGTTCAACCCCGCGGCACTCGACGTTGAGGGAATCCAGCTAGCGCTTCGAAGAATCGCGCGACGCTAGCGACGCTTCTCGTCGTTTACGTGCGCCCCTTGCGAGAGTACTGCGTGATAGTGTAAAATAGTCATACGCGATGCAACGGCGAACGCTGTGCATCGCGCAAACAACAAAGCGGCCCAGCCGGCGTATATGAGCACCGACTGAGCCCGTCACCCGATGGAGTTAGCCACCGAATGACACACGCCGATTTCGACGTGCTCACGTCGACCACCCGGTCCGTCCGCCACACGCGGCACTCGGTACAACGCACGCGCTGGGCGCGGCCGATCGTACGCGCCGCATGGATCATCCTGCGTCTCTGCCGCAAGGAGCCCGTGACGGTGCAGCTCTACAAGCGACGCTTCGGCGTTTCGCTGCGATCGTTCCGGCGCGACATCGCGAACATTCGCGACGCCGGCGTCTACCTCGACGGCGATCACGGCCGGTGAGTATCGCCTGCTGCATTTCTCGCCCGACTCCGACGGCTCGTAACACGCGATCATGAAAAGGCCCGCTGCTGAAGCGGGCCTTTCGCTGTGTGCGTCGTCGCGCGATCGGCTAGCGGGCTGCCGCGCCTTGCATCGGCGTGAAGGTTTCGAGATCGACCCACGTCACCGTGGGTATCGCGGTGACGCCGCCTTTTTGCATCGCGGGGCCGAGCCGGTTTTGCATGAAGCGGCCCTGCGCGTCGCGCGACTCCCACACCTCGATGACGGTCAAGCCGTCGGCGGTGACGCCTGCCGCGTGGCAGAGAATTCCATCGGGCCAGTCGCCCCCACCGGTCTTCGGGTCGATGTTCATCAGTCCGCACACCCGGTAATAGTCGTCGAGGCCGACGCCGGCCAATTGCAAGGTCAAGGCAACTGCCATAACGATCCTCCGTCGCTGTGGTGCCGCGCCGGAAGGCCCGGCGCGCGTCGTCGCTTCGACGGCGCCGCCAGATTGCTCCCGCTAGCAGCCCGAGGACCCGCGATGCGGGCCTAGCTCGAGTACTCGATGTCGGACAGGAGAAACCGCACGCCGCCGGTGCCGATCTGCACGGCGTCCTTGATGGCGGCTTGGCCTTCGGGGGTCGCGACCGCGGCGCACGCGCTTTCGTAGGAGTCGAAATACAGGTCGGCGGTGCGGTAGGCCGGCGTCGGGCTGCCGTCCTCTTTCGGGAAGACCTTCGCCAGCTCGGCGCGGCGGCAGTTCGGGATCTTCTGGGCGAGCGGGACGTGGACGGCCTTGTAGTGCTGCTCGAAGGCTTCCGGATCGGTCGGATTATCGTAGACGACGGTCAGTTTGACGCTCATGCGGGGGTGTACGCCGTAGGACCGATGGCCTCCCCGACCCGATAGAAACGGCCCCGTCCGCAAGAGCCGCGCGCCTTTGCCGGGTAGCGACGGTGACGGAGGTTGGTTGCATGGTGTTGTCGTTTTGCCGGATCGCGGTCGGGGTGTTCGTCGCGTCGCGATGGCGTTGGATGCCGTCCCGGCGACCGCAGTCGCGAGCGAGCTCGCCACCGCGCAGGGGACGATCGCGATCTCCGAAGCACGGCCGGGGCTGCGGGCGCCGTCGTGCAGCGAGCTGGTCGTCGAGGCGCGCGACGCGCTCGATAACCATCTCATCGCGGAAACACGCGCCAGGGCGGACGAAGGACGTGCCGGTACGCGCTGTCGGTTCCGGCGCAAACGGCGGTCTGGCTGCGGTTGCAGCCGACTCCGTAGCCGGCATGCGCGTCATAAATGGTGTAAGCCCAAATACAGTCCATGCAGAAGGCCGCCACTCATCGAGCGGCGGTATCGCATTGCGTTTCACGACCATTGCGCCGGCGACGTACTCTTTCGCGCCTAACGGAACAAAAGAACGATTATGCTGACTTACTGAAATGGTCCGGAAACCGTGAGATCGCACCTAGCCTGAGCCGACCAATCGCGGAAAGGCCGCCGCTGAGGACGTGACGTGTAGCCTGAAAAAGGCTCCGGAAATAGGTGGAGAATTCTGAGGCCACCGGCCTCGAAGGAGACCACCCGTGAAGAAGTCCCGGTTCACCGAGACGCAGATCGTCGCCATCCTAAAAGAGCACGAGGCCGGCGTGGCGACCAAGGATCTGTGTCGCCGGCATGGCGTCAGCCCGGCCACGTTCTACAGCTGGAAATCGAAGTTCGGCGGTATGGAAGTCAGCGACGTCGCCAAGATGAAGGCGCTCGAGGACGAGAATCGACGCCTCAAGCGGATCGTCGCGGATCAGGCGCTCAACATCGATGTCTTGAAAATGGCCGCCTCGGGAAAATTCTAACGCCTGCACAGAAGCGTCGAGTCGTGCAGGCGGCTCGGGATCAATTCGACATCAGCGAACGTCAAGCGTGCCGATTCTTGCGGGTTAATCGTCGGATGGTTCGCTACGTCCGCGTTGAGAAGAATGACGCCGAGCTGCGTGCACGACTCGAGGAGCTCGCGGCAGAACGTCGCCGCTTCGGCTTCCGACGCCTGGCTGTGCTGCTCCGCCGTGATGGAATCGTGGTCAACATCAAGCGCGTGCTGCGGGTTTATCGCGAAGCGAATCTCCAAGTTCGAAAGCGCGTCCGCCGGCGCGTAGCGCTGGGCCGCGGGAATCCGGCGGTTGCCGTCACGGCGATGAACGAACGCTGGTCCTTGGATTTCGTGCATGACAGCCTGGAATCAGGCCGACGCATCCGGACGTTGAACGTCGTCGATGATTTCACCCGGGAGTGTTTGGCCATCGAGGTCGACACCTCACTCTCAGGCGTACGCGTAACGCGCGTTCTAGACGCGATTGGTTCGGTCCGCGGCTATCCGCAAACGCTCGTGATGGACAACGGTACGGAGCTGACAGGCATTGCGATGGCCTGCTGGGCTCGCGATCGCAAAGTCCGGCTTCACTTCATCGACCCAGGGAAGCCAACCCAGAACGCCTACATCGAGTCGTTCAACGGCCGCTTCCGAGACGAATGCCTCAACGAGAACGAGTTCCGATCGCTCGCCCACGCCCGACTGATCATCGAAGATTGGCGACGCGACTACAACGAGTTCCGTCCCCACAAGTCGCTCGGCAACCGCACTCCCGAGGAGTTCGTTCGCGAGCTGCAAACCACCCCAGCTCTCCACCTATCCGCGGCATAACTCAGGGCTACACGTCAGACGCGATATTGTCGCGCGCGGGAATCCGATCAAACAGCATCATCGATAATACGCTCGATATCTGAAGGATCGTAGGCGACTGCGCTCGTCCATTTCCCAAACCGGCCATCTTCGTTTACTGCTCGCACCCACTCTTCGAGGTACTGGTTCTTTGTATCGCTTTCGACGGTCTTCATTCCCTTGATTTCAAGAACCAGTGTGGTGCCAGAATTCAAGCAATTAGAAAATCCGGTCTATACCGACGCGCAATGCCATCGAAGACATAAGGAATTTCGAAATCAAGGTGATCTGTTCTTGACCCACGCATCAACGTTGTCACACGCGTCGATGCTTACGGCCGCTTGATGTTCCCATGACTTATCATAGACGCATACATTTATATGCGAATGCTCCGCTGTACAGGTTGGGCGACGCGTGTACCACAGTGCCATGTCGCCCGTCGATCCAATCGGCTTGTCTTCAAGACGGATTTCTTGCTTTGAGACGTTTTGTAGTCTAAGAGAGTTCCACAAGTATTCGAGCATCGTTCTAGCGCGAACGGTTAGTGTCAATCGACGTCGCACTGGGTCCTGCGCACAGTTTCCTGGTTCATAGGACGGACTTTGCCAGACACGATGAAGCGTTCCACCAGATCGACGACCTCGGCCAAGTACAATATCGCGTCCAGCGCTCCATTCGCGAGGCATCCGTTGAAAAAGGCGCCGCGCAACATTGAATAGCGCCTGGCTGCAGTCGAAAGCAACGTGACCAGCCCTCAAAATCTAGCCGCGATAGTCGTGAGACGTCTACTTGACCGATCTATTTGGTCCCCCAGATCCAGTGCGAGCGTGACGCTTGAACCATCGAGCACAAAATCTGGGTAATGACTCGAAGTCTAACGATACCTTTCGGTAAACCTGGTTATACCGCGTGACCCTCGGCCATTGGATTCGATACCTCTGCTTTGGGTCAAGAAAACCTGGCGACGTCTCGGCAATGCCGAAGCGACGACGTCGGGTGCCTTCGACTGGCAAGAACGAGAACGGGACTCCGAACACGTTCACATACTCGGGAAGTAACAAGCCGTCTTCGTCTGTCTCAAAGTTAGTTCGACGCAACCCACGGCCAACAACCTGCTCGCACAACAACTGGCTTGAAACGCGCGAAGTCCCATGATATGAGTTACTGTTCGAGCATCCCAACCCTCCGAAAGCATCGAAACGGAGATAACGTTGTGAAACCGCGCTCCTGGTTCCCCGGGCTTGCCAATTGAATCGACTTGACGGCGCAGTAGTTCATATTGTTGCGACGCAGTGCGCTTTGCCCCATCCGTGTTCACGTCTTCATCGCTGTCGATACCTTCGTCAGCTTCCGTCGTGTCAGCAACGGCAATCGCTGCGTCCTCAGCCTTTTCAAGTACTTTCGAGTCAATTCGAAGTATTGCAGAGCGCTCGCACAATTTCGGAATCGGAACTTGACCGGATTGAAATGCGTGTTCAATACGAGCGGAGGTCTCAATACTATTTGCCACGGAGATCAATACGGGCTTCGTCGGAGCGCCAGAGTCCTGCCAGGCCTTCGCAGTTTGCATCCAGTCGCTCCCGAGCGCAATATAAGCCATCGTAACGAGAGGCGGGAGGCCTGCATCGATTGGCGCTCCCTTTCGACTAAGATCGGCCTTGACATCCGGATCGGCGTAAATGTGTGAAAAACGAGACCGTCCTGTGGCTCATTGCGCCCTGCATCGTCCCGAACGACGATGCGCGGAGTCTTAACAAGGCCTGACTCGATCGCATCGGTTAATGAAAAATCGCTAACTATCCATGGGAAGAGCGTTTCTCATGCGTTCGCTTTGCCGGGGACAAACGGGGTAGCGCTAAAGTCGTGGCAGCGCAGGATTGGAACTGCGCGTGCGATCCGATCAAGGCCCTGAATCCATATGGTAGCCTTTCTCGCTCGGCCTTACCGAGGTTTGCTGAGCCTGGGTTTCGCCACGCGTGGTGCGCTTCATCATTTATAACGAGAAGGCGAGGGGCCGCTGACAATTCGCCGAGACATCGCCGCGCGTACGCAGCGTCCGTTTCTCCGCCCAGCTTCATCACGCGCGGCCCCTAGCCGGGTCCATCGGTGTCAACGAATGCCAGTTAAGAATCTTAAGCCTACCTTGGCGAAGTTGCGGCAGGCGGCTGTTCGGGACAATTCGAAATTCCTCGTATGCATTTCCGGGCGCTAACGGATCGAGAACACCCAGCCGGCTTTTCACTGTGAGGCCTGGCGCCATCACTAAAATGTGCTTCGTAAACCGGGTGTCTTGCGGGCGATCGACCTTATTCAATACATTCCAGGCGATCAACATTGCCATCACTCAGGGTTTTTCCGGAACCTGTCGCCATTTTTGAGCAAACCCGATCGAATGGGCTGCCGTCGCCGATGATCTTCAGACCAGTGCGACTCGCGGGGGGACTCCACGAGCCAAATAGCGTTTCTATAGCTTCGAGTTGACAATAGAAAGAGGGGACTCTCTGCACTGAGAGTCTCGCCAAAACTCGAGCAGAGCGCGTGTCGCCGACGTTGCGTTGGGGTACCCTTCGTCGCGCCACCTCTGGGCGAGAGGCCGTATGATGTTGACCAGGTCTATCGGGACAAACTCACCGGGTTCGTCAAATAGCGCATCTGGATCGCTGGGGCTGGCGCGCATATATCCGGCGGGCCGTCGGCCTTCGGTAAGGAAAATGTTTTCGTCATCGAATCGAAGAGCCAATAGCAAGACGGTTCCTCATACGGTCGATTGACGATAAGGTGACTTATAGTTGCAGAGCCGCGCTGTACTGCAATGCTCACTTTACGTCGAGCACCTTTAGGCTTTCGATTCCCCGGTCATCGATAACCTTGACGGCGACTAATCGGCGGGCACGAATGGCAGAGAAACCGTCCCTGGTACGCCCCAGTAAGCTCGGGATCAATTTCCGCCTTCAGATCCCTTGCTGGCGGCCCCAAGCCTCATCGTCTTCCGCCATAGGGAAGAATACTGGCGCGGGTACATGCTTCGCTCGTCGTAGTCCGTGTCAAGCAGCCACATGGCGATCATGCTTTGGTCGCCAGATTGGACGGCCCCGCTGCGGACGTCGAAATAGTCGAAGCCGAGAACTTCGACCTCATAAAAACCGCCTGATGAGCCAGTTCTACGCAGTTCGATCTCGGGCTGGCCGATCAGCCAGAAGCTCTCGTTGCTCGCCCTCTTCTTGAGAAGGTCCTCAGTAAACAAATCACCGTTCATCCACGCCTTCAGCAAATGCATCCCCATACGTTCGTGGGTCGCTTCATCGATAGCACGTGCGGCTTCTGGATCAAATTGAAAAGCGGCAAAGACTAGATAGGCGGGGAGCGGCAAGAGATGTCTCGCTTCTTGCCACGCGCGCTCTACTTGTTTGGGACTCAGCGGGCCGTACTCTGGGCCGAACGATATCACGATGCGTTCTGAGACTTCGCCGGCAGTCATAGCGGAAGCGTGAATTGCAGACCCGCCGGGGAATGGATCAACTGTGAGAAACTCAATCTTGTCGCCTGACCTGCCGCGCATCCCGGACCGCAGTAGCTCGCCACGCCATTGTGAATGCTTAGCGGTGATTCCATCTCTTGCAACTGAGTTATCAACGACGTCGTCAGACAGACCTCGCGGTCCCATCAACGGAATTACCGTTGCTGCTGGGACCGCTTCGACGGTAAACGGACCCGCGACGCGAACACGCGATGAGTCCAGCAGGGGCTGATCGACGAGCGTCTCCTGCTTCGGCGGTTGCGATCCGGCGATCGTAGTAGGGGTAACGTGCGGGACCGTTCGGTATCGGATCCCCCCGTCGATGTTCTCGGCCGGACGGCTTAACTCGTAATAGGGCAGCGCCGCGGTCATTAGGCGCTGTTTAGCAAGCGTAATGGCAACGCGCGATGTATCGCAGGTAATCCATCGTCGTCCCCATTCTTCCGCTACAACGGCGGTCGTTCCTGAGCCGCACGTTGGATCAAACACTAAATCTCCAGGATCGCTAGTCATCAAAAGACAACGTTTAACGATTTCCGCATTCGTTTGGACTGCATAAATCGGGTTGGAAGCGCCCGCGAACCCATCCCACAGAGTGCCGATCGGCTTCAGTGTGAAATCATCAGCGTACCGAACGAAACGCAATGAATCTCCAGAGATCATCACACGACCTTTTGCGATCAATGCCTCAAGGTCGGTCTTTTGCATTCCCCACCATCTCTGCTTTGCCGTAAAAGTTCGGCCCTCGTGCGTTATCTCGTAGCGCGAGCCAGGTCCTGATTTTGTAAGAAGTTGCGAGCGGAATAATCGGGCGTCCTTAAGCAGGCTAGGGTTTCTGCGCTCCTCCCTGGAGATATTGCGGCGGACCCCGTCGGGTTGTTCCACCATTGTGAAACCGGCCGCGATCAGGTCATCGCGTTCCTCGAATATCGGACGATACAATAGTTTCTCGCGATTTCGCGCAAACCATACGATATAATCGACACGCGATGAGAGGCGCTTGGTAGATTCAAGCCCGCCGGGCGCTTTGGTAAATGTAATAATCGATACAAAATTTTCTGCCCCGAAGATTTCTCGCATGAGAGCTTTGACCAAATCGAGATTCTCGTCACTGATCTGGACGAAGATGCTGCCGCTCTCGGTGAGAAGGTCTTTAGCAAGCAGAAAGCGATCGCGTAGGTAGGTTAGGTACGTATGAATTCCCAATTCCCACGTGTCACGGAATGCGCGAATCATCTCGGGCTCTCGCGTTAGGTCCTCATCGCGATTGTCACGGGGATCGCGTTTGTTTACAAAGGGCTGGAAGTTTGAGCGGTAACCAATCCCATATGGCGGATCAATATATATGACCTGAGCTGTTCCACCAAGACCCTCTTTTTCGAGCAATGAGTTCATGACGAGGAGAGAATCGCCGGCTATGAGGCGATTAGTCCAATTCTCTTTGTGCTTATAGAAGTCGACGGCGTCGACAATATTTAGATTCATCGCCGGACTCTCAAAGAGGGATTCCTGGCGAGGCGCAGGCGTGGCCTTTGATCGTACTGCTGAGATGATGGTTCGTGGATCAATGCGTTCATGCACGTAGAGCGACACGGTGGGAACTTCAAATGTAAGTCGCTCGGCTTTTCCAGACCATGTTAGGATCGGATCCAAGTGCGGGTCATAGGAATATTCTCTAGGGGCTGTTTCTGGATCGGTTCTTGGCGTGACCAATCCGACCGGCGGATTATTCAAGCGTGTTTCTTCGCTATGCTCATACTGTTCGAGCGTTCGCGCGTTCGACTGGTTAGTCGAGCGGCGTTTGGTCGTGCTCTTAGCCACTAAGGTTGCTCCGCCTTTAAGAACAAGGATCGCCCATCAAAAACCGTTTGCATCACCGCGAGTGTGTATTCGTCACTGCATGGTCAAGGGACTTCCGCCTACTTATTGATATTCGATCGTCCAATTGAAAACTGCCAATTTGATCTTGCCGTTAGCCTCGAGCGCGACAGGGTCATTAAGCCAGATAATCTGGGGATTCGATTCTACGGAGGTGACCCGACAGATAGCATACAGCGATTTTTTGCGGGAGGCCATTCGCCATTCGTTTGGACTAATTGGAAATTTTCGACCAGACCCCGTTGTACTCTTTACTTCGACGAACCGCGTCGTGCCGTCCGTTTCATATGAACGGATGTCGTAGCCGTCGAACGGCCGCAATTGACTAATCCACGAGACGCGGTTGGCGAGATCGGTCCGCCCTGCGCGACGTAGGCGACGACGCTCAAGGTCGAGCACATGCTGCTCACCCTTGATCCCAATTTCCAATTGTCGTTTATGCAATTGGATAAAATCCTCTTGCGTCAGGCCCTTGCGTCTCAACGCAGATTCATCGTCCTCTTCGAAGGCCTTCCAAACGTCTTGAATCGCCCACGCCGGGTCCTTGGCGATGCTACCCGGCCCCTGAATGGTCAGCACATTCCCGTGGACGTTTTTCTCGGGAACCTCTAACGAAATACGACCGCGCGTAGCGGTGTTCGCGGAAAATTCACCGCGCCCGTCGTATCCGCCTCCATGTATCGCGTTGTAATTGGCGAGGTATTCGGCGAGCCGCCGGGGCTTAAAATATGCTTGGTGTTCGACTCCAAACAGATCGGAAGGGCGGGACAGGACCGTGATCGTCGTATTGGACGCCTTGCTTAGCGCTTCGGGATCAATGAAACTTGATGCGTTGGCCGTCTGTCCACCATGAGAAATGCGGCGGGGGTCTACGCCGACGAAGACCGCTTCGGTGATTTCATACCCTAGCACGATGTCGACGTAGCCCGGTACTCGTACAAGTCTATTGCTGTAGGTTGAGGTGATCTCGATTCGCCGTTCGTGCTGACTGCGGCCCGACCCAGTTACCTTGTAGATAAACAGGCGGATCGCGGCCGTCCCGCCGGCCCATTCTAAGACTACTGGTTGCCCGTTACGTTGCAATCGAGCCGATTCAGGCGCCACGCGTATCTGCCAACCCGTGCGCAAGAGACCCGTCAGGGCCGCGCCAATATGGCTAGTCGTCGGATATGTGACTCGCATTCATCCCCCTTTACGCGTTGCAGCACTGCCCGCGATAGCTCAAAGCTCGGCTCGGGCCGCAGCCGGTGCTCGCCGCCGTGCCCAGCGCCGCGACCCGCTCGGGCACCTCCGCGAGCTGGAATACGTCGAGGGGCGTCGATGCGTCGGGTCGCCGGAGATGATCTCGAACACGAGGTTGCTTGCGGCTGCTCCATGTTCAGATACGTTCGCGGCAGGGCCTACCCGAAACCCGGTATGTCGGCGTGCCGACCGCAAGCGTACGGTGAAGATACCGGATGAGCCGGCGCGCGGGGCGGTTGGCTCCGCAGCACCACACGGGTGACACCGATGCATCACTTCAGAATCCTAGCGATCGCGGGCGCCGCGTCCATCGTGGGCGCATGCAGCGGAGGCGGCGGCTCCCAGATCGTACCTGGCAATGCCGCAGGCGCGACGGCCCCCTCGTCCGCCCGCCATCTCACCATGCTCTCGAAATTTACCGCCGTCGGCGACAACGGCGCCATCCTCCGCGTCTTCCCGACCCGGGAAGCCCTAGGCCACGACCTAGGCGTAGGCGGCGGCGCCGGCCCCTTGCTCTACGGCGGCGGCCCCGTCCAGACCGCGCCGCATCTCTACGTCGTCTTCTGGGGCTCCGCGTGGAACTCGTCGGCCGGCGATCCGAACGCCATCCAAGGTCCGCTCAAGACGTTCTACGGCGCGATCGGCGGCCACAGCTGGATCAACAGCGTCACGCAGTACACGCAGTCGGGCGGCCAGCACGCCGGCAACGCCGGCAACATCTTCATGGGCTCGTACGTCGACTCGACGAGCTCGCCGCTGCCGGTGCCGCAAGATTCCGACATTGCGGCCGAAGCCGTCAAAGCCGCCGCGCACTTCGGCGACTACTCGCCCAGCGCGGCGTACGTCGTCGCGCTGCCGCACAACGTGATCCCGATCGGCTTCCGCGCGCAGTACTGCGCGTGGCACAGCTCCACCGCGGCCGCGGGCGGCACGATCGCGTACACCAACCTGCCGTACATGCCGGACGCGGGCTCGTCGTGCGGTCAGGGCAGCGTCAACACCCCGGGCACGATCGACGGCGTCTCGATCGTCGCGGGCCACGAGCAGGGCGAAACCGAGAGCGATCCGTTCCCGAGCACCGGCTGGACCGACGCGAGCGGCGCCGAGAACGGCGACAAGTGCGCGTGGACCGGCCTGCAAAACAACCCGAACGCCGGCGGCTTCCCCACGCAGCCGCTCTGGAGCAACGCCAGCAACGCCGGCCTCGGCGCCTGCGTGCAGTCC
>CAWBTJ010000055.1:0-5233 GCA_963791645.1 Vulcanimicrobiota bacterium
ATGCCTGACGTCACGGTCATCGGCGGCGGACTCGCGGGATCGGAAGCCGCGTGGCAAGCCGCGCGGCGCGGCGCTTCGGTCGTGCTGTACGAGATGCGCCCGCAAAGCGCGGACCTGCGCACCACACGGGGACGCTGGCGGAGTTGGTGTGCTCGAACTCACTGCGCGGCGCCGCGCTCGAGAACGCGGTCGGGCTGTTGAAGGAAGAGCTCGCGCGGCTGGACTCGCTGATCGTGACGTCGGCGCGCGAAGCGGCCGTGCCCGCCGGCGGTGCGCTCGCCGTCGACCGCGAGCGGTTCGGCGCGCTGGTCGAGTCGCGGCTCGCGGCGTTGCCGAACGTCGAGATCCGGCGCGAAGAGATCACGGCGATCCCGTCGACCGGTACGGTGATCGTCGCGTGCGGGCCGCTGCCGTCGGACGAGTTGGCGAACGCGATCGACGATCTGGTCGGCGGGCGGCTGCACTACTACGACGCCGCCGCGCCGATCGTCGCGCTCGACTCCATCGACACCAGCGTGATGTACCGCAAGTCGCGCTACGACAAGGGCGAGGGGGAGGACTACCTCAACATCCCGCTCGACCGCGAGACGTACGCGCAGTTCATCGCCGACTTGCGCGCGCTGCCCAAGCACGACCCGCACGGCTTCGAAACCGACGCTGCGTCGGGCGACGTGCCGTACTTCGAAGGCTGCCTGCCGATCGAGGAGATGGCCGTGCGCGGCGAGGACGCGCTGCGCTTCGGCCCGCTCAAACCCGTCGGTCTGCGCGATCCGCGCACCGGGCGCGCGCCGCACGCCGTCGTGCAGCTGCGCAAAGAAAATGCCGAAGGCACCGCGCTCAACCTCGTCGGCTTCCAGACGCGGCTGACGTGGCCGGCCCAAAAAGAAGCGTTCGGCAAATTGCCCGGCCTCGCGAACGCAGAGTGGCTGCGCTTGGGCGTGATGCACCGCAACACGTTCATCGACTCGCCGCGGCTGCTCACCGCCGATCTGCGGCTGCGCACGCACCCGCGCGTGTTCTTCGCGGGACAGGTCACCGGCGCCGAAGGCTACGTCGAAGCCGCTGCGTGCGGCACGATCGCGGGCATCGCGGCGGCGCGCGAACTGCTCGGGCTCGCGGCGGTCGACGTGCCGGCCGACACCGCGCTGGGCGCGGTCGTCGCGCATCTGCAGAACACCGAGTCGCCCGACTTCCAGCCCGCGAACGTCACCTGGACGTTCTTCTCGCCGCTCGCGGAGACGGTCCGCGAGAAGCGCGAGCGGCGCGCCCGCCTCGCCCAGCGCGCGCTCGCGAAGATCGACGCGTTCGCCGCCGCGGTCTCACCGCGCGGTGCGGTGCCGGCGCATGCATAGCCGCGACACGCACAAGCGGCCTTCGCCACGCGCCGGCGCTCACGACGTCGACGGCGAAGCGCGCAGCGACGACGAGCGGCCGACCGACGTGGTCGTCGATGCCGAGCTGCCGGGTTCGCGGCGCATCGTCGTGTCGATGCCTGCGCGTTTCGTGCGCTCCGAGGAACGGACCGTGCAAGCGGTCGTTGCGGATGCGGCGGACGTGGCGCCGATCCGTCCGCCCGCCGGACCGGGCGACGGCGGCGCCGGTCACGAACCCTGAGTGCAACCGTCGCGCCCGGCGGCGAGTAGCTAGTCCAGATGCGTATACGATCCACGACGATTTGTGCCGTCCGCCGGGACGGCAAGATCGCCATGGCGGGCGACGGCCAGGTAACCGTCGACAAGACCGTCATGAAGCACGGCGCGCGCAAGGTGCGCACCATCGCCGGCGGCAAGGTGCTCGCCGGCTTCGCGGGTAGCGCGGCCGACGGCATCACGCTGCTCGAAAAATTCGAGGGCAAGATGAGCGCGTACAAGGACAACGTTTTGCGCGCCGCCGTCGAGCTCGCGAAGGACTGGCGCCAGGACCGCGCGCTGCGCCGGCTCGAAGCGCTGCTGATCGTCGGCACGGCCGAGCACCTGTTCGTGCTCAGCGGCACCGGCGACGTGATCGAGCCCGACGAAGGCGTCGCCGCGATCGGCAGCGGCGGCCCGTACGCGCAAGCGGCCGCGATGGCGCTGTTGGAGCATTCGTCGCTCGACGCCGCCTCGATCGCCAAAGAAGCGCTCCGCATCGCCGGGCGCATCGACATCTACACCAACGACAACGTCGAAGTCTTATCGCTGTGAAGAACGCGCAGGACCTCACCCCGCGCGAGATCGTCGCCGAGCTCGACCGCTACATCGTCGGCCAGGGCGACGCCAAGCGCGCCGTCGCCGTCGCGATGCGCAACCGCTACCGCCGCGAGCGTCTCCCCGAGCACGTCCGCAAGGAAGTCGCGCCCAAGAACATCCTGATGATCGGCCCCACGGGCGTCGGCAAGACCGAGATCGCGCGCCGTCTCGCGACGCTGGCCGGCGCGCCGTTCATCAAGGTCGAGGCGACCAAGTACACCGAGGTCGGCTACGTGGGGCGCGACGTCGAGTCGATGGTGCGCGACCTCGCCGAGGCCGCGGTTCGCATGGTGTCCGAAGAACGCCGCACCGACGTGCGTGAGGCTGCGGACGCGTCCGCCGTGGAGCGCGTCGTCGACATCCTCCACCCGGAGACGACGTCGCCGCAGCCGCAGCAGGCCAACCCGTTCGCTGCCTCGTTCGGCTCGATCTTCGGCAACGCGTTCGCCAACCAGCCGCAGCCCGCGCAGGCGACGACGCAGACCGCGTCGCGCACGCTGCCCGACGACGAAGCGGCGCGCGTGCGCGCGACCGCCAAGGCCGACGTCGAGCGCGGATTCTACGACGTGCGGCTGATCGAGATCGAAGTGGAAGAAGCAGCGCAGCTCCCGATCGGCATGATCGGCGGCGGCGAGCCCGGGCATGGGCGGCAACGACATGGGCGAGATGCTCGGCGGGCTGCTGCCCAAGAAGCGCGTGAAGAAGAAGGTCACCGTCGCCGAGGCGCGCCGCATCTTCGCGCAGCAAGAAGCCGACAAGCTCATCGACATGGACGCGGTCAAGCGCGAGGCGCTGCGCCGCGCCGGCGATCACGGCATCATCTTCGTCGACGAGATCGACAAGGTCGCCGGACGCGAAGGCCAGCGCGGCCCCGACGTGTCGCGTGAGGGCGTGCAGCGCGACATCCTGCCGATCGTCGAGGGCAGCACCGTGCAGACCAAACACGGGCCGCTCTCGACCGACCACGTGCTGTTCATTGCGGCCGGTGCCTTTCACGTCTCCAAGCCTTCGGATCTCATCCCGGAACTGCAAGGGCGCTTTCCGGTGCGGGTCGAGCTGGATTCGCTCACGGCTGCTGATTTCGAGATCATCCTCACGCAGCCCGAGAACGCGCTGATCGGTCAGTACAAGGCGCTCCTCGGTGCCGACGGCGTCGATCTCGACGTCACCACGGATGCGATCGCGGAGATCGCGCAGATCGCGATGCGGGTGAACGAGCAGACCGAGAACATCGGGGCTCGGCGGTTGCACACCGTGCTCGAGCGTGTGCTCGACGAGATTGCGTTTCGGGCGCCCGAGGAGGGTGGCAAGATTCTCATCGATGCCGCGTACGTTCGTCAGCGGCTCGAGGCTATTGCTGGGAATTCAGACTTGTCGAGCTATATTCTCTAGGTTGCGATTGGGCCGAACACAGGCACGATACCGCGTCCCTTCAATGTTTCGTGGCGGATGTTGCTATGATGAAGATTGCGCCTAGTGAGTTGTTCAGGGCGTGCAGGATGATCGCTACCCATAGGTTGCCGGTTGCGGCGTAGGCGAGTGCGGCGATGAAGCCGATTGCGACTAGCGACGGGAACAGGACCGGGTCGCCGTGGACTGCGCCGAAGAGCAGGGCGGTGATCAGGGCGCTGCCCAGGATGCCGAGGCGCCCCGCGAGCGCTCCGAACAAGTAGCCGCGGAAGACGATTTCTTCCACGATCGGGGCGATGACGACGAGAGAGAGGATGGCGAGGCTCACCGCGATCGGGGTGATCCCCGGCGTCTTCGACGACACGTCGAAGTGCTCGAAGCCTGATTGGACGTGCTTCGTTTGGTTGGAGAGGACCAGCAGCACGCCGGTCAAGATGCGCACTAGGAACAGTGCGGCGATGCCGAGCATGATCGCGCGTCCGTCGCGGCGCGTCAGCTTGCGGAACGGATGAAGGCTCGTCTTGCGCAGGCCCCACCATGCAAACCAGCCGGCCGCGGTGTAGAACACGACTTCGGCGGCCGCGATCACGGGGTGGCCCGGGTTCATCGACGGCGTGTTGCCGGTGATCAAGACGACTGCGAAGATCATGAGGATCAGCGCGAGCGTCATGACCGCGAAGCCGATCGCGATCGAGGCGACTGCGTAGAGCGCGCCGTGCCAGAACGGGATCGCGATGCGTTCGCGGCCGTCGTCGCGGGTGAAGGCGCGTCGGATCCCTAGGGTGAGGGTCGCCAAGTCCGGTTAGTGCGTTGCTGCCAGCAGGCGGCGAGGGCAGCGTTGGGCGACGGTGTGGCGCGGCGAGCGGATGCGCTGCGGCGATGTTATCTCCAGGGCGATCCAGGGTGCGGTGCCGTGCGGCGTCCAGGTGTCGCGGACGGATTGTGCAACCGCGCCGTCACCTGCGTACGCGAGGTGTCCGGTCGGTGAGACGGTGCCGTCGCTGCGGACGAAGCGGTACGCGATGTCGCGTTGCGCGGTCGTGTCGTAGGCGACGATCGTTGCGGTGGCGGTGACCGCGCAGCGGGCGGTTGGGTGCGCGTCGAGCGTCATGCCGATGCCGCCGCCCGGCCCCGGGAGGGTGGGGCCGGCCGCTATCATCGCGAGGAAGGCGCCGGCGAGAACGCGCATCGTACGGTCATCGTACCCGCGTCTCATTACGAGGCGCTTACGGAGGTCTGCGTCGTCTTATGGACATGAAATCATCCGTCTCCCGCGGTCTGGTGCTCAAGCGCCTGGCCGCCGCCATCCCTGTCGTCGCGCTCGGCGTCGGCGCGACGCTGTCGCCCGCGCAGGCTGCCGACAACAAGAAGCAGTTCAAGTACCAGGACAAGCCCGGCAAGAACGGTCAGAAGTGCGCCGGCTGCAGCTTGTTCGTCAAGCCGGACAAATGCAAGGTCGTCACCGGAAAGATCAGCCCGAAAGGCTGGTGCATCGCCTGGGCTCCGCTCCACAAGAAGTAGGGCAACCGGCCGTCTGATCGTTCGGCACGGAGCCGGCTTCTCCGGGACGGCCGGGAACCGGAATCCGTGCCGTT
>CAWBTJ010000056.1:0-5075 GCA_963791645.1 Vulcanimicrobiota bacterium
GGTACGACCGCATGACTGGCCCGGGCCCGACACAGAACGCTTCGTCCGCATGCCGAACGTGAAGCGACAATCGATCGGCATCGGAAAAAATCGCCACGGTCGCCACACCGAGCTCATGGCAAGCCCGATTGATACGAAGCGCGATCTCGCCACGATTGGCGATGAGAACTTTCTTGAACACGCGCTAGCGCTCGATCGCGAAGAGCGGCTGGCCGTACTCCACCGGCTGGCCCTCGGTCACGAAGACCGCGACGATGCGACCGCCGCCGCGCGACCGAACCGGGTTGCGGATGCCGAGCGTCTCGACCGAAGCGAGCTCGCGATCCGCGTCGAGTTCCTGGCCTTCGGCGATCGGGGGCCGCACGTGCCGAAGGACGCCGACGACGTCGCTGGCGATGAGGTCGGCACGCCGCTCGGCGGGCGCCGCCACCGCCGGCTCGGCGGCCGCGGCGGAAGCGGGCAGCCCCCGGCACGGCTGCGGCGCTGCCGTTGAGGCGCGGAGCGCGGCGCAGCTCGATCTCCGTGTCGCCGTCGCGGACGCGCAGGCGGGCGAAGCCGGCCTCGGTCAGCGCGCCGGCGAGCGCGCGGGCTCGCATGGCGATCACGTCTTCGGTCATCGGGCGTGCGGTTCGACGCTTGGCGGCGCCACCCCCGGGCGCGGTGCGGTCAGGGCATAGGTCCTGCCGATACATGGTACGATGGACCCAGGAGGTGCACGCTTGGCGGCCAGCACCATTGCCATGGAATCGGCGTTCGTCCTCGTCTGCCCGCACGGCCTCGACCTCGGCCGCGCGGCGTGCGACGCGTTGGACCGGGCAGGCATCGTGCATTGCCGCGCCCGCTTCCCCTACCCCGGCGATGATGCGGGCGTACCGGTCGTCTACCTGGTCGACGAGGCCCGGCTGCTCTCGCTCGGCCCGCGCGCGACCGTCGAGCACGCCCTGGAGCTGGTCGGTCGCGCGCAAGCCGCCACGACCGTCGTCCTGGCCGAACGCGGCTCGGACGCGACCTGGCTGGCCGCGAACCCGTACGTCGGCGGCTGGGTGGTCGGCCCGCCCGACCCGACCGCGCTCGTCGCAACGATCCGCACGGCAGCCGCCGCGCTCACGGCACGCGACGACGTGCGAACCGCCCAGGGCGAGAGCGAGCGCCTTCTCCAGATCGGGCTCGCGCTCTCGGCGGAACGCGACGTGACGAAGCTCCAGCGGACGATCGTCCGCAACGCGCGCGAGCTGACGCGAGCCGATTCGGGCTCCCTGTACCTCCTGGAAGAGGGCGAGAACGGCGAGCGTGTCCTACGCTTTGCCGTCGCGCAGACCGGCCCCAACGACTATGGCGCCTACCTCGGCGCCGTGCTGCCGCTCTCACGCACGTCGATCTCCGGCTACGTCGCGCTCAGCGGCGAAACGGTCCGCATCGACGACGCCTACGCGATCCCCGAGAACGCCGAATACCGCGTGAACCGCAGCTTCGACAAAGCCAACGGCTATCGCACGATGTCGGTGCTCGCCGAACCGATGCGCGACCACGAAGATACGATCGTCGGCGTGATCATGCTGATCAACCGCAAACCGGATTTCGACCTGATCCTCACCTCACCGGCCCACACCGAAGAAGTCGTCGAACCGTTCAGCTCACGCGACGAGCACGTCCTGCGGTCCCTCGCGTCACAAGCGGGCGTAGCCCTCGAAAATAAAGCGCTCCTGGACTCGATCCAAGACCTCTTCGAACAATTCGTGCGCGCATCGGTCAAAGCAATCGAAGTCCGCGACAAATCAACTCAAGGCCACTCATCCCGCGTCGCGGAGCTCACCTGCCTGCAAGCCGAAGCGGTGAACGCGGTCCAAACCGGCATCTTCGCCGACCTGAACTTCAACGCCGACCAAGTCCGCGAGATGCGCTACGCATCGCTCCTCCACGACTTCGGCAAAGTCGCGGTCCCGGAATACATCTTCGGCAAAGCCAAAAAACTCCCGGACGGCCGCATCGACGCGATCCGCCTGCGCTTCCTGCTGGCAATCGAACAAACAGCCGACGACCGTCAACGAGAAGAGCTGCGCGCGCTCCTCTCGCACGTAGAAAACGCAAACGAACCACGCATCATCTCGATGGAGATCGGCAACGTCCTAGACGCCCTAGCCCGCATGACGTACCGCGACCTAGACGGCGAACGCCCACTCCTAGACCGCACGGAGCTCGACTTCTTGCGCATCCCCCGCGGCTCCCTATCCAGCGAAGAACGCCGCAAAATGGAACAGCACGTCACGCAATCGTTTTATTTCTTGCGCGAGATCCCATGGTCGAAAACCCCATGGCAAAACGTCCCTGAAATGGCCTACGCCCACCACGAACACCTAGACGGCACCGGCTATCCACGCGGCCTAAAAGGCGCCGAAATCCCACCCCAAGTCCGCATGCTGACGATCAGCGACGTCTTCGACGCCCTAACCGCCAACGACCGCCCCTACAAACCCTCGATGCCGGTAGACCGCGCCCTAGACATCCTGGTCCGAGAATTCGCCGACCGCGGAAAAATAGACCGAGACTTGCTCGACCTCTTCATCAAAAAACGAGTCTACGAACCAGTCCTAACCGCCCGCACGTAAACTCACCGCGCCGAAGGCGGTGGCGCGACGTTGCTGCGACGGGGCGTTGCGGAGTTCGCGAAGCCCGGAGGGCGAGAGCGAACGGAGCACCGAGCGACCAGAGCCGCACGATGCGGCGGCGGGAGCGTCCCCGGCGCAGCAACGTCGCGCCACCGCCGCGCCACGACCGAAGCTACGGCCGATACACAAGCCCAACACTGAGCACCGGCACAACGACGTGCGTACGCAACTCCCCCCGCAACCGCGCCAGATCCGCCCGAAACGCCGGATCGTTCACCAGCACCCCGGAAGCACTCGCACTGGCAGTGCCGTTACGAACCAGCGCACCGGCATCGAACTCGAGCGCAAGGCCACGAATGAGCCCGGTCCCGGTCCCAACCCCGGCATACAGCGAAGGCCGGTCGAACCGCACGCGCGCGTTCACGGTCCCCGTCCCGCTCACCGGATAGACGCCGTTCCCAACGCGGATCATCCCGGCCGCATCGCGCGCGACGTTGTCGATGCGGTCGTTACCGAACACGAGTCCACCGCTGATGCGATACCGTCCGCCATAGGGACGGTAATCTGCGATGACGCCGACGTTGCTGAAGCGGGTGGTCGTCGTGTACGAGGTCGTGTCGTAGGTGGACTGGTCCGACACGCTGAGCGTGCCGGTCGTGACGCGAACGCTGAAGTCGTAGAGCAGCGGCTTTTCCAGCGTGATCCCGTGCCCGATCGTGCTGACGTGCACGCCAGCCGACACCGACGAGAACAAATCGGCGCGCGCGGCGGCGGGCACGGCGAAGAGCGCGACGGTAAACAACGCGGCGGCGAGGCGTCTCATCGCGGCTCCAGTTCGACGACCCCGGCGCGCTCTCCGGGCGGCAGCGCGTCGCGCAGCGCGGCATACCGCGGATCGATCTCGGCGAGCGGGACCAGCGCGAAGGCGCGCTCGTGAAGCCGAGCGTGCGGAATCGTCAGGTCCGCGTCGTCGAGCCGCGCGCCGTCGTACGCAAGGATGTCGAGGTCGAGCACGCGCGGCCCCCAGCGAAACGTCGCGACGCGCCCCGCATCCATCTCGATGCGCTGCAGCGCGGCGAGCAACGCGTGCGGCGCGAGCACGGTGTCGACGAGCGCGGCCGCGTTGACGAACGGCGCTTGCGCGGTCACCCCCCACGGCGCCGTGTGATAGAGCGACGAGCGCGCGAGCACCGTGCCGGCCTCGGCGAGGCGCTCGAACGCGCGGCGGACGTGCGCCTCGGCGTCCCCGCTGTTCGAGCCGATCCCAATCGCCGCGACGGGCACGCTATGCGGTCACGGCGGGGCGCTTGGCCTTCACGGAAGGCGCTCGGCCCAGCCGTCGGGGCGCCAACCGCGCGCGATCGCGTCGGCGACGCGAACGGCGTCGCGCTGGCCCGGAACGTCGTGCACGCGCACCACGTCGATCCCGGCGTCGATCGCGAGCGCGATCGTCGCGGCGGTGCCGAGCTCCCGCGCGTCGACGCCGCGCCCGGTGAGCTTGCCGATCGTCGACTTGCGCGACGTGCCGAGCAGCGTAGGAAAACCGAGCCCCACGAGCCGGGGAAGCGCGCGCAGCACGGTGAGGTTGTGTTCCGGAAGCTTGCCGAAGCCGATGCCGGGATCGAGGATCACGTGCTCCGCGGGGATGCCCGCGGCGACGCAGCGCCCCGCGGCGGCGTCGAGCGACGCGAGCACTTCGTCGACGACGTCGCGCTCGTACAGCGCGACCGCTTTGTTGTGCATCACGACGATCGGCGAACCGGTTTCCACGCACGCGGCGATCACGTCGTCGGACGCACCCCAGATCGAGTTGAGCACGTCGCCGCCCGCAGCATGCGCGTCGCGAAACACGGCAGCCTTGAACGTATCGACGGAGACGATCGCATCCGGCGCCGCAGCCCGCAACGCCGCGATCGCCGGCAGCAGCCGCGCGCGCTCGGTCGCGGAATCGATCGGGCGGTACCCGGGCCGCGTCGACTCCGCCCCGATGTCGACGAGGTCCGCACCGTCCGCGAGTTGGCCGAGCGCGCGCGCACGCGCGGCGTCGGGCCCTTGCACGCCGTCGCCGGAAAACGAGTCCGGCGAGACGTTGACGATCCCCATCACATAGGTCCGCACGCCCCACGGCAGCACGCGCCCGCGCACGCGCA
This sequence comes from Vulcanimicrobiota bacterium, assembly GCA_963791645.1. Lineage (GTDB taxonomy): Bacteria > Vulcanimicrobiota > Vulcanimicrobiia > Vulcanimicrobiales > Vulcanimicrobiaceae > Vulcanimicrobium. The sequence continues at coordinate 4,757 of CAWBTJ010000056.1, forward strand.
GCGCGCCGCGCTGCGCGGTCAAGCCTTCAGACATTCGAGCCGGACTGCACGTTCGCCATCCACCATTCGCGCAGCTCGGCCACGACGAACGTCGAGCCCGTCACGACGATGATGTCGTCGCCTTCGGCGTTGCGGCGCGCGATCGAGAACGCTTCGACGGGATCGGTGATCGCACGGCCCCAGCCGCCCATCTCGTTGGCGATCGACGCGAGCCGCTGCGGGCGCGACGCGTTGCGCCCCGCGACCGAGAACGTGGTGAACGTGAACGACCCGCGCAGCGCGAGGAACGGCTCGATCACGTGCGCCGCGTCCTTCGATT
>CAWBTJ010000057.1:0-13747 GCA_963791645.1 Vulcanimicrobiota bacterium
CAGATCGCGAGCTCGGCGTCCCGAGCGACGACGCGGTGCGGTTGTCGGTCGGGATCGAGTCCATCGAGGACATCCTGGCCGACCTCACGCAGGCGCTCGACACGCTGCCGTGAGCACGCGCACCCTTCGACAAGCTCAGGGTGACATAGCGCTCAGGGTGACACTAGCGCTCAGGGTGACACTGGGTGCGGCGCTGTCGTGGTCGAGCGCGACGTTGCCTTCGGTGCGCTCGAGCTTGTTTCCGGCGAGCGTGCTTTCGACGTCGTGCAGCGGGTTACGCGGTACGGGTGCGAGCCGCGAGCGGATGGGGCGAACGTCGTGTTCGTCGCGCATGCGCTCAGCGGGTCGTCGCGCGTGCTCGAGTGGTGGGGCGGGTTTCTCGGCGACGGTGCGCTGTTCGATCCCGCGGCGTGGTGCATCGTCGGGGTCAACGTGCTCGGCGGGTGTTATGGGTCGACCGGACCTGCGTCGCTTGCGGGCGACGGGCGGCGGTGGGGGCCGCGGTTTCCCGTCGTCACCGTTGCCGATATGGTCGAGGCGCAGCGGCGCGCGCTGTCGGCGGCCGGGATCGAGCGGCTCGGCGTCGTGGTCGGCGGATCGCTCGGCGGGCAGCAGGCGCTGCAGTGGGCGCGTGCGTACGGCTCTGCGGTCGAGCGTGCCATCGTCGTCGGCGCGTTCGATCATCTGCGCGCGCAAGGCATCGCGCAGAACGGGCTCGCGCGCGATGCGATCGCGCTCGACCCTGCGTTCGCCGACGGGTGGTACGACGTGCCGCCCGTCGCCGGATTGCGGTTGGCGCGTTCGCTCGCGACGTTGTCGTACAAGAGCGAAGGGCTGTTCGAGCGGCGGTTTGCGAACCGGCCCGATCGCGGCGGCGCCGATCCGGCGCGCGTGCTCGGTGACCGGTTCGACGTCGACGGGTATCTCGCGCGGCAAGGCGATCTGTTCGTCGAGCGGTTCGATGCGAACAGCTATCGGACGCTGACCCGCGCGATGGATCTCTTCGATTCGCGGTCACGAAGAGCCGGCGGGCGCGACGCGGCTGACGTTCGTCGGCATCGAGGACGATCAGCTGTATCCGCCGGCGTTCGTGCGCGCGTGCGCGGCGCGCTGGGCCGATGCCGGGTGGGATGCGGCGTACCGCCAGCTCGCGAGCGATCACGGGCACGACGCCTTCCTCGCCGAGCCGCAGGCCCTGGCCGAACTCCTGGCGTGACCGCTGCTTTCACGATCTAGCGGTGCGGCGCTGGACGGGGCTGCGGGTCGACTGACGAAGTCTGACGCATTATGGACGAGATCACGATCGGGGGGATTCGGGCCTTCGGGCGGCACGGCGCATATCCCGGAGAAAAGGATCGGCCGCAAGCCTTTGACGTCGCGGTGACGATGAACGTCGATCTCGCGCTTGCGTCGCGATCAGATCGGCTTGCGGACACGATCGATTATGCCGCTATCCATCGACGCGTCGTCGAGATCGTGCAGCAGCGGTCGTTCGATCTGTTGGAGCGGATGGGTGCCGAGATCCTCGACGGTGTGTTCGAGGATGAGCGAATTCGGGCTGCGGTCGTTACAATCGGTAAGCCGGGGCTGCTCGACGGGGCGACAGCCAGCGTTACGCTGCGGCGGTTGCGAGACGGCTCAGCCGATCCGGTCGACGGCACATAGCGATCGTTTGCGGGAAATTGCCCACCGATGCGGCAAAGATGTCATCGAATTCGTCCGTTTCAGAGAGGCTGAACGTAGGGTGATGAACGCTCTTCAAAATACGAGACTGTTGCGCGGGCTGCAGCTGGCGCTGTACGGCTTCGGAGCTCTCGCAGCAGTCATCATGGCGGCCGTCGGCGTTCCCGACGCCCGCCTGCCATGGTTCATCGTCGCGTTGTTCTCGGCGGGCTGCTTCATCGACACGCTGCGCAGCGAGACACCCGTTCGCTAACCCGCGGAACGCGGTTTAGATTCGCGTGAGCGCGCGGCGTGCGAGCTCGGGGCCGACCGCCTTGACCGGAACGGCGGCGGCGCGCATGTCGATCGCGACGTACGCGTCGCCCTTGCGGGCGTAGAACAGATTTCCCATCGCGGTGGCGTACGATGCGTCGCCGACCTTCGGGGCTTTCTCCGAATCGTGCATCAACGAGCTCGCGATGCCGCCGGCTTGAAATTGCGCGTCGGCGCCGCTCCAGGCCGCCTCGACGGTGATGACGCCGAGTCCGCCGCCCTTCGGGCCGTACGCGCAGTGCGTCTCGTCGACTTTTGCGACGTCGGCAACCGGCTTGTGCGTGACGGCTTCCACGTCGGCTTTCGTGAGCAGGCTGCACGGGTCGTGCGCCGCCGACTCGCCGCTATGGCTGCAACCGGCGAGGACGAGCACGCTCACGAGCAGCGCCAACACTGCGTTGCAACGGCGCGGCATTCTTTCAGACCGCCGGCGCGACGTGGATCACGAGCATCGCGGCGTCGTCACGTGGCGTCGGTTTCGTCGCTTTGAGGATGGTGGTAACGGCGTCTTCATCCGGCGTGTCTTCGAGGTGTTCGACCGCTTCGCAGAGGCGACGCAGGCCGTCGAGGCCGTCCTTCGCGCCTTCGACCACGCCGTCGGTGTAGAGGACGATCACGTCCACCGTATCGAGCGAGAGCGTCGATGCCGGGCGCGGCAGGTCGAACTTCCAGCCCAGCGGTGTGCCCGACGGCGGGAGCTCGCGCACGCCGTCGCCGCGCGTGCGGATCAGCGGCGGCGGGTGCCCTGCGTTGGCGTAGCGCAGCGTGCGCGCGTCGAGATCGATCACGCCGAAGATCGCGGTGGCCATCAGCTCGGGGTCTTCCTCGTGCAGCGTGTGCTCCATCGCGTCGAGCACCGCGACCGGATCGGGGACGCCGGAGCGCGCTTCCCACAGCGCGACGGCGCGCGCGCTCTGCCGGACTTTGTTCATCACGACGGCCGCGCGCAAGCCGTGTCCGGCGATGTCGCCGATCGACACCGCGACGCGGCGGCCGGGCAGCGCGAACACGTCGTACCAGTCGCCGCCGACGAGCAGCGCGTGCGTGCTCGCACGATACTGCGCGTCGAAGCGCAGGCCCGGGATCTGCGGCAGCTTGCTGGGAAGCGACGCGCGCTGGTACGTTTCGGCGACCGCGGTCTGCGTCGCGAGCAACTGCTGCATCGCGGTGCGAGCGGTGACTTCGTCGTCGACGTCGACCGCCGCACCGATCCACTGCATGATGCGGCCGTCCGCATCCTCGACGGCGGCGGCCTGCGCGGTGAACCAGCGGTATTGACCGCTCGCGTGATGGCGCAGGCGATACCGCATCGTGATCACGCGGTCGCCGCGGCGCACCGACTCGACCCATCCGCTTTGCACGCCCGGAGCGTCGTCCGGATGCATGTACGCCTGCCAGTTCTGCGCGATCTCGGGCTGGGTTGCGGGCTGGCCGGTGAACTCGTGCCAGCGGCGGTTGAAGAATTTCACCGTGCCGTCGCCGTCGGAGATCATCACGAGAATCGGCAGCGCGTCAGCGAGCCGGCGTTGGGCCTCGTCGGCGTCCGGCGAGCCGGCGTCGGAAGCGTGGGTCATCTCGAGCACGGCGTTCCCTCTGCCGGAAAAGGAGAACCTCCCGGGCGATGACCGGGGGCCGATGAGGTACCGTGACGCGCGAGGATGTCCCCCCTTACGAGAGCCCGGCTGATTCGCGGCACCGGCGTTATACGAAGACGATACGTGCCGTTGAGGTACCGAGAAGAAATTCCCAGAATTTTGATGGATGTGCGCCTCGCGGTTTTTTCGAACGGGTCATGGTGTTTTCGGAGCGCTCCGCTAACCCGGCGCGTGTCCGCGTCTGATTGCTGTGCCGCATCCCAGCAAGCGGCTAGTTAGAAGGGATGGCCAATGGCGCGATCTTTAGGTGACTAAAAGGGGCTAAGCGAAGCAACACAATTCTCAAGCGCTCGGCCTAGCCGGCCGGCCGAGTGCAACGGAGGGTCAACCACATGTATAATACCACTTGCCGAACGGCGGGAGTATCTGGATCCAGATGCATTTGATGCGGTTCGTGTACCGTCACTCTTTGGCAGCGATGCTATCGCTAGCCGGCGTGCTGGCCGTTCAGAGTCCGGTCTCGCCGGCTCAGCATAACGCGGCGGAACTGGTCCGTTCGAAAGAGCAGCTCCTATATTTCGAGGTGTACCATACCGCTACCGACGCATTGTATCGTACAGCCGTCTCGATCGAATCGCTGCTCGCCAGGAAGACCGCAGACTACGTCCGTATCGACAGCGGAAATAGCGAGGCCGTCGCCGACCTGTACCGGGCACTGGCGAACACTGCGACAGACCCGAAGTCCGCATGCCGCAGCGCGCATGTTGACGTTCGCTGGGTGATCGTGATGAACTACCGCGATCAAACAAAGGACGCAATCGGTATCGGAGAGCCATACTCGTGCGTTCAGATCCTATCGCGCGAGGCACCTGTCGTCGCGTCAGATGGACTCTTGAAGTACGTCCAGCGCAACTTCCCGTTCATGCATTAGCGCGCTTCCGCATCGGTGGAGCGTCACTCCGCGAACGCGATCGCCGGCGCCTGACAACGCGTTGACAGAATCACAAGCCTTCGTTAAGGGCTTGCGCTGGGGGCTTGCTTGTGGTAGGGTCGCTCCATGTCCGCGTTCGGCCTGACGGCCATTTGCACGACGACGACGACGATGACGACTACCCTCGGTGAGGGCTGGTCTGGATCGACGACGGCGTAACGCAAGCCGCACCGATACAGCACCGACCCTCGCCGAACCGGCGAGGGTTTTTTGTTTCTCTGGAGGTTCCCGTGCTTTCCGTACCGCGCGTCCTGTGCTCGTCCGATGCGACCTCGTCCCCCGCGGCGTCGTCGATGACGACGCGCGCGCGCGGCGTCGGGCTGCTCGGCTGCGGCACCGTGGGGTCCGGCGTCGCGCGCCGGCTGCTCGCCTCGCATCCTGGGCTGATTCGCGGGATCGCGGTGCGCGATCCGCGCAAGCCGCGCGACGTCGCGTGGGATTCGTTCGTCGACGACGCGTTCGACGTGGTCGACGATCCGGACGTGCGCGTGGTGGTCGAGTGCATCGGCGGGCTGGGGCTCGCGCGCGAGCTCGTGCTGCGGGCGATCGCGCGCGGCAAGGACGTCGTCACCGCGAACAAAGACCTCATCGCGACCGAGGGGCCGTGGTTAGCGGCATTCGCGGCGCGCACCGGCGCGTCGCTGCGCTACGAGGCCGCGGTCGGCGGCGCGATTCCCATCGTGCGCGCGCTGGGCGGTTCGTTGGCTGATGAGGACGTGCTCGAGATCGGCGGCGTGCTCAACGGAACGACCAACTTCGTGCTCGACGCGATGGAGTCGGGCGCGGAGTACGGCGAAGCTCTTGCCGAGGCGCAGCGGCTCGGCTTCGCGGAGTCCGATCCGCGCAGCGACGTCGACGGGCACGACGCCGCGCACAAGCTCGCGATCCTCGCCGGGCTCGCGTTCCGGCGGCCCGCGGTGTCGACCGCGCTCGCGCGGCGCGGGATCGGCGCGATCTCGCGCGAGGACGTGCGCGCCGGGGCCGAGCGCGGGCTGCGGCTGAAGCTGGTCGCCGTCGCGCGGCGGATCGGCGATGCCGTCGAGGCCGGCGTGACGCCTGCCTACGTGCCGGAGGAGCATGCGTTCGCGCGGGCGCGTGGGGCGGAGAACCGCTCCATGTCCGCGTTCGGCCTGACGGCCATTTGCACGACGACGACCACGATGACGACTACCCTCGGTGAGGGCTGGTCTGGATCGACGTCGGCGTAACGCAGCCGCAACCGATACAGCACCGACCCTCGCCGAACCGGCGAGGGTTTTTTGTTTCTCTGGAGGTTCCCGTGCTTTCCGTACCGCGTGTCCTGTGCTCGTCCGATGCGATCTCGTCCCCCGCGGCGTCGTCGACGACGACGCGCGCGCGCGGCGTGGGGCTGCTCGGGCTGCGGCACCGTGGGGTCCGGCGTCGCGCGCCGGCTGCTCGCCTCGCATCCCGGGCTGATTCGCGGCATCGCGGTGCGCGATCCGCGCAAGCCGCGCGACGTCGCGTGGGATTCCTTCGTCGGACGACGCGTTCGACGTGGTCGACGATCCCGAGCGTGCGCGTGGTGGTGGAGTGCATCGGCGGGCTCGGGCTCGCGCGCGAGCTCGTGCTGCGGGCGATCGCGCGCGGCAAGGACGTCGTCACCGCGAACAAAGACCTCATCGCGACCGAGGGGCCGTGGCTGGCGGCGTTCGCGGCGCGCACCGGCGCGTCGCTGCGCTACGAGGCCGCGGTCGGCGGCGCGATCCCGATCGTGCGCGCGCTGGGCGGGTCGCTGGCCGACGAGGACGTGCTCGAGATCGGCGGCGTGCTCAACGGCACGACCAACTTCGTGCTCGACGCGATGGAGTCGGGCGCGGAGTACGGCGAGGCGCTCGCCGAGGCGCAGCGGCTCGGATTCGCGGAGTCCGATCCGCGCAGCGACGTCGACGGGCACGACGCCGCGCACAAGCTCGCGATCCTCGCGGGGCTCGCGTTCCGGCGGCCCGCGGTGTCGACGGCGCTCGCGCGGCGCGGGATCGGCGCGATCTCGCGCGAGGACGTGCGCGCCGGCGCCGAGCGCGGGCTGCGGCTGAAGCTGGTCGCGGTCGCGCGGCGGATCGGCGATGCCGTCGAGGCCGGCGTGACGCCCGCGTACGTGCCGGAGGAGCATCCGTTCGCGCGGGCGCGTGGGGCGGAGAACGTCGTGCGCGTGCTCGGGCGCGGGTGCGGTTCGCTCGTGTTCTCCGGCGCCGGGGCCGGCGGCGATGCGACGGCGTCGGCGGTCGTCGCCGACGTGCTCGCGGCGCTCGACGCGCGCGAGCGCCTCGCCGTGCACAGCGGCGAGGATCTCGTCGCGCGCCCGCTGCGCGCGCCGCTGCTCGTGCGGTTTGCGGAAGGGAGCGTCGTGACGAGCGACGCCGTCGCGCTCGACGCGCTCGAAGCCGTCGTGCGCGGCTTCCGGGGGCGCGGCGAGGTGCGCTCCGCGATCCCGGTGTGGCGCGACGCTGCGTAGCGCTACGGCGTAGCGGCTGGGGCCGGCGCTGCGCCCAAATCGCTGGGGCGGATTGCGATGCGGAACGCGCGTGCTTTGGGATGCGCGGATTCGATCAGGACCAGGCGAACGGGGACGAAGTCGTGCGGGATCGAGAAGCCGTTCACGGCGTGCGCGGCTGCACCGGGCTCGAGGCTCCAGCCGCTGTCGAGCGGCCGGCCCGCGATCGTGATGCCGTTCGCGTCGGCCAGCGTGGCGTCGAAGTAACCGTGGTTTTCGTGCTTCGTGCCGTTGCTGACGATCGAACGGAACACGAGCGCGCGTTCGCCCGGCGCGTTGGGGTTGATGTGATCGGCCGGCACGGCGTCCTTGAGCGACATGCTCTTGAGCCGGAGCGTTCCGTTGAACAGCGTTTGCGACATCGAGCCGCTGACGCCGGCCGTTTGGTTCGCGCCTCCGGGGACGGGCGTGGGTGCGGCGTTCGCGAGCAGTGCGTCGCCTCCGAGCACGAATGCCAGCAGGATCGGAGACGCTTTGAGAATGCGTAGAGTTGTCATCGCCGGGCTCTTCGTCGTCGCTCGCACATCCGCATGCACGCGATACATTGCTCGCTTGTGTTGACAAGAACGAACGAGGGGCGGCGCGTCTTGCGCCGTCCCTCGCTCTTTCTTGCCGTCGCTGCGGCTGTCGGGTGGTTCTGCTACAGCGTGAGCTGGTAGTAGAACTGGATGTTCAGCGGGGTGTTGTTCGGGAAGAGCAGGTAGGGTTGATTGCCCCGGACTTGGTTGTAGTTGTAGATTCCGTGGAAGTTCGGGTTTACGGCCGAACTCGAGTAGCCCGAGTACGGGCCGCCGATGCCGGTTGCGATCGGCTGGAAGCGCGGGTTGAGCGCCGGCTGCGCGTAGAGCTGGTCGAACACGTTCGCGACGAGCATGCCGAACGTCGAGTGCGGGTTCGTCGGCGACGTGTACTCGACCGTGATCTGCGCAGGACCGAACCGTGCCGCCGACAGCACGCCGCCGGCCGACGGCGATTCCGGCGTGCCGCGCGTCGCCGCGACGTTGGGTGTGAACAGCGAGCCCGGGTTGCGCGGATCGACGTACTGTGTCGCAGCCGGCGAGCCGCCGAGCTGTGACGAAATCGAGACGTTCGTCTGGGTGACGTTGTACGGCAGGCCGTTGACCGACGCCGACGTGAGCCGGCCCGAGCCGTACGGATAGCCGTGGTTGTAGTAGATGACCGGGTTGATGCGCCAGCCGGAGTGCGTCTTTTCCTGGACCGCGAGCGCGCCCGCCAGCGGCGACAAGAAGCCGACGCGGTAGATGTTCCCGAGCTGCAGCGACTCCGGCGGGATCGTCGGGAAGAAGTTCTCGTTGCCGCTCGTCGGGATGACATTGGAGAACTCGTTCTGGTACGTCAGCGAGAGCGAGCCCGACAAACCGTACGCGGCCGTCTTCGTCGCGAAGAACTCGACGCCCGTGATCTGGCTCTTGCCGAGGTTGCTCGGGACGGACGGGCCCAGCAGCGGCGCGCCGAACTGGTCGGTCTGCACGACGCCGTTCTTGATCACGCGGCTGCGCGGTGAGCGCGGTCGCGTCGAACGCCTTGCGGTAGAACGGCGTAACCTTCATCGCGAACGCGTTCGGGAACTGGTGCGTGAACGACGCCTCCCAGTTCTGGAACGTCGTCGGCTTGAGCGGGTTGATCGGGATGCCGCTCCACACCGCCGCGTTCTCCCAGTACAACTGGTCGGCGTAGCTCGTGCACGCCCGGTCGAACGTCGTGCCGCAGAACGTCGCCGGCGCGCCGGTGTGCGGATCGCGCGACGGCACGTTGTTGTACGCGTTGAACTGGAAACGCTGCCCGGCCGCGTCGACGAAGCCGAGCGCCGGGAACGTCACCGAGCGGCCGTACGCCACGCGCAGGCCGTCGTTCTTGCCGATCTGGTACGCGACCGCGATGCGCGGCTCGAGCACGCGCGGCGTGCGCGTCGCCGCATCGTAGTTGAACTGGTCCTTCGCCGGATCGGGCACGCCGCCGGTGAAGCCTTCGGACGTGGGCAGGCACCAGTTGATGTCGCACGTCGGCAGACGGTAGTTCGAGCCGTCGAGCCGCAAGCCGAGATCGATCTTCAGCGCCGCGGTCGGCGAGAACGTGTCGTTGATGTAGAAGGCGAAGTCTTGGCGATTCGTCGCCGTCCCTTCGCTCACGTACGGCAGGCGCGTCCCGGCGGGCACGTACGCCGTCGCCGTCGGGTTGTTGCCCAGCAGGTAGCCGCAGCCGCCCGAGCCCAGCGGACAGTTCGCGTCGTTGGGCAGGAAGTCCGCGACCTCGAACGAGTGGCCCGCGCCGCCGAACGTGTAGAGCGCGTTCGACGCCGACGGATCCGAGAACGTGGGGTGCAGGTATTCGTACTTGCCGCCGATACCGAGCAGGTTCTGCGAGTTGAGTTGCTTGGTGAGATCGAGCGTGAACCCGGAGCGGAGGCCGCCCTGCAAGTCGACGTGGTCGCCGAAGAGCGCGCGCGTCCCGTTGTACGGCGCGTCGAAGACCGATACCGCGTTCACGCGGTAGAACTTCGCGCTCAGGAACGTCGATGAGTTCAGGTTGTTGGTGTACTGCAGCTTGAACGTCGCGTTCGGCTCCGAGACGAGCTCGATGCCGTGCGAGCCGATCAGCTGCGTGAGCGAGGTCTGGCCGAGCGTGAACGGCATCACCGACTGGATCTGTGCTTTGGTGAGGCCGAGCTGCTGCTGCGCGGTGCGCCAGGAAGAACGGGTCGTTGATCTTGTACGGCAGGCCTTCGGTGCCCAGGCCCAGATGGATGACGAACCCGGTGTTGTCGAGGAAGAACTGCATCGACTGGTTGTTGTCGCGGCCGAACTTGTACACGGCGTTGTTGGTGAACTCGTTCAGCCACTGGTAGTTGCGGCCGCCGAAATACGCGCCCAGCGGGAGCGGGTCGGCGCCGCCGGCACCGTAGTGCCCCGCGCCGCGGGTGCCGTAGAACGCGCTGTAGTTCGACAAGCGCCCCGTCGGGCTCGCGAAGCCGTACTCGCCGTGCAGCTCGTGGGTGTAGAAGCCGGAGAAGACGTCGGCTTCGAACTGGCCGAACGCGGGGTTCTTGCCGCGCTTGGCGATCACGTTGATCGAGCCGGTGCCGGCGTTGCCGACCGATGCGTTGCCCGTGCCCGGCGTGACTTGGAAATTCGCCGCGCCGTTGATGACCAGCGCGTTGACGAACTGGCTGGTGAACGCATCGGTGTAGTCGATGCCTTCGAACTGATAGCCCTCTTCGTTCTCGCGCCCGCCGCGCAGTACGGGGTAGCCCGTGTTGTCGAACGACGCGCCGGGGATCGCCGCCAGCAGGTTCACCTCGTTGGTGGCGCCCGTTTTGCCGAGCGTGGTGGCGATCTGCGTGTCGTTGAAGTTGTACTGATCGACGGTTTGCGTAGGCTGGAATGCGGAGGTCGTCGAGCGCGCCTTCGTTGTACCGATCGTCACCAGCGCCTTCGACAGCGTCGTCGACGCCGTGACGACCTGGTCTTGCGCGACCGTGATGCCGTTGGTGGTGTACGTGGAATACCCGGCGAGCTTGTACGAGATCGAATAGGTATCGGGATTGACGCCCGTCATGGCGAAGAAGCCTTTGGCGTCGGTCGTCGCGGTGTATTTGTCGTTCGACGATACCGCGGTGACGGTGACGCCGGCGACCGGCACGATGGTGCTGCCGGATTGGGCGGTGACCGTGCCGGATATCGTGCCCGTCGTTCCCGCCGCGTTGACCGGCGAGACGAGCGTGCACAGGAACGCGAGCAGGATGCCGAGCGCGACGAGGGCGCGTGCTATACGTCCGCCCTCCCGCGCATCGGCCATGCGATGGGTCACGTGTGTACCTCGCTATAGAGTGAGATACTTCCGATGCTCGCACGCGGCGCGGTGCGTCACAAGGCGCGAAAATGCCGACGTTGTGCCGGCGTCGCGCGCGGCGGCAGAACGGTGGCAGTTCCGCACGCGTGCGCGCGGTTCAGTTCGGGCAGGCGCTTGCTCGAGCGCGAGGAACGCGTCGGCCGTCAGCAGCAGCTCTGCTTCGTTCGCGTCGCGGCCGTGCGCGGAACTCCTCGTCCGGCCACAGCCGCGCGCGCAGCACATCCAGGACGGGATCGCGCCAGAAGCACTGGATCGGCAGGAACGGCGTCGCTTCGGCCTTCGCGCGGCGGTCGGCCGCGCCGATCAGCGCGGCGGCCAGCGCGTCGTCGCCCGCGCGCTGCACGATGCGCGCGGTGAAGTCCAGCGCCATCAGCGCGAGCGCGCCCGGCGTGCCGTCGATGGCGGCGAGCACTTCGCGCATCGCGCGCGCCGCTTGCCCCAGGTCGTCTTCGATCTCGTGCACGAGCGCCCCGACGCACAGCAGGTGCGCCGTCGTCGAGCGGTTGCCGAACGCGCGGCTCTCCTCGATCGCGGACTCGACGATCGGCAGCGCCTCGTCGACGTCGCCGCGCGCGCACAGCGACTCCGCGAGGTTGCCCTGCATCACCAGCGCGTTGAGGTCGTCGCCCAGCTCGCGAAAGATCGTCGCGGCTTCGTGGAAGCGCTGCACCGCGTCGTCGTGGTCGAGCCGGAAGTCGAACGCCACCGTGCCGAGCGCGCCGATCGCGATCGCCTCGCCGCGCCGGTTGCGGATGCGCACGTTCATCTCGCGGCCGAGGCGGAACAGGCGCTCCGCCTCGTCGTAGTCGCCGCGGAACTTCGCGACGATGCCCAGGAAATTCAGCACCGGCGAGCGTTCGAACACGTCGCGGTCGCCCAGCAGCGCGTCGGCGGCGCGCGCGTGCGTCTCGGTGGCGGCGAGATCGCCTTGCACGAACGCGATGCGCGCGGTCGCGGCGTGCAGGCGCGCGCGCAGCAGCGGCGCGAGGGCTCGCTGCGCTCCACGAACAGCTCGCAGCGCACGCGGCCTTCGTGCGGATGCCGCACCGCGAACCACTGGCGCACCGCGGCGATGCACAGCTCGGCGCCCGTCGCGATGAGGTCGTCGTCGCGCAGCGCGCGGTCGAGCGCGGCGCGCACTTCGTCGATGACGGTCTCGCTCTCCATCAGCGCGGCGCGGTTGGTGCCGGTGCCCGAGCGCGCGGCGATCGCGTCGAGCCGCTCGCGGCACCAGCGCACGTGCGCGGCGTACGCGGCGCGGCGCTGCTCGGCGGCGGCGGGGAGCGTGTCGGCGGCGTCGCGCACGGGATCGATCATGCGCCAGCGCGTGATGCCGTCGTGCGACGCGGCGTCGAGCAGCGAGCGGCTCGCCATCGCGCGCAGCAGCACGTCGGCGCGGCGCGCGTCGATGCGGTCGACCGGGATCACCGTCGCGGCGTCGGACGCCGAGAAGCTGCCGCGGAACGCGGCGACCGCGCCGAACACGATCGCTTCGTCCGGATCGAGCGCGCCGACGGCGCTCGCGAGCAGCGAGCCCAGCGTCGCGCGGTCGGCGGATTCGCCGGCGCGTCGTGCCGTCGTCGGCGCGTCGCGCGCGAACGCGTGCAGCAGGGCTTGCGCGGTGGTGCCGGCGAGCCGGCCGACGGCGAGCTCGATCGCGAGCGGCGAGCCCGCGAGGCGGTGCAGCAGCGCGGCGACGTCGGGATCGTCCGGCGCGGCGTCGACGCCGGTCGCGGCGGCGCGGTCGGCGAACAGCGCGCGCGACGCGGCTTCGTCGAGCGCCTGCAGGCGGATGACGGATTCGTCGAACGCGTCGAGCGCGACGCGGCTGGTGGTGAGGAAGCGCAGCGGCGTGCCGGCGAGCTCGTCGAGCACGTCGCGGCAGGCGTGGGCGCCGCGCTCGCAGCCGTCGAGCACGACGAGCGTCGGATCGGTGACGGCGTTGCTGACCGCGTGCGCGACGTCGCCGGCGGCCGTGACGCCGAGCGCCGCGCCGATGCGCGCGAAGATCTCGTCGCGGTTCGTCGCGCCCAGCGCGTCGACGAAGCGCACGTGCACGAAGCGCGCGGCGGCTTCGTGCGCGACCGCGAGCGCGAGCCGCGTCTTGCCGACGCCGGCCGCGCCGGTGACGGTGACGACGCGGTGCGCTTCGATCGCGCGGCTCACCGACGTGACGTCCTCGTCGCGGCCGATCAGCGCGGAGAACGGCTGCGGCAGCGCGTCGTCGGCGGCGTGCTCGCGCGCGTAGCCGTCGGCGGCGACGCGGTCGCGGCCTTCGGCTTTGGCGCGGTACAGCTCGCGGTCCGCGGCAGCGAACAATTCTTGCAGGTTGCCGCCGAACGCGGGCTCGGTAGCGGCGACGCCGACGCTCACCGTGAGGCGGCCCGCTTTGCCGACGGGATGCTGGATCGCGAGCGCCGCGACGGCGGCGCGGATGCGTTCGGCCGCGGCGATCCCGCCTTCGAGCGACGTCGCGGGCAAGATCGCCGCGAACTCTTCGCCGCCGTAGCGCGCGAAGCGGTCGCCCGCGCGCTGCAGCGTCGCCGACGCCGCGTGCGCGACGCGGCGCAGCGCGTCGTCGCCGGCGAGGTGGCCGTAGCGGTCGTTGAACACTTTGAAATAATCGATGTCCAGGATCGCGACGACCAGCGACGTGCGGTCGCGCGCGGCGCGCTTCCACTCTTCGCGCAAACGGGCGTCGAACGTGCGCCGGTTCGCGACGCCCGTGAGGCCGTCGGTCTGCGCGGACTCGGCGAGGAAGCGCGCGGCGAGCGCGAGCGTGAC
>CAWBTJ010000058.1:0-13567 GCA_963791645.1 Vulcanimicrobiota bacterium
GTCGGTTCTCCTCGTGGGCGAGAGGCGTCGGGAAAGGCGAACGCCCCGGCCGTTGCGGCCGGGGCGTTCGTTTGCGTTGTGCTGTCTGGTGTACGTTACGCGAACGACGATCCGGCCGGCGAGCGAAGCTCGACGATATACGCAAAAACCGGAAGAACGTACGAGCGCGAAACCATGTCCGGGCAGCCTAGCACGGCGGCGGGGCCGGGGTCAAGCGACCCTGCCGCCGTGCCGGAACTCATTTGCCGACGGCGATCCCGAAGATCGCGAACGCGCCGGTGCTGACTTTGTAGATCAGCGATGGGACGCTGCTCGCGGAGATCGGCGCCGTGTATACGGTCACCGTCGCGTCGCTGAGGTTGCCGATGTACAGGTTCCCGGCCGGATCGAGCGCCAGGCCCTCCGGCGTGTTCACGCCGGTCTGCAGCGAGAACGCCGGAGCGCTCGCCGCCGTGATCGGCAGGGTGTAGACGTCGACTCGTCCGGGCGCGTTCGACACCGAGGCCGCGTACAAGCGCGTCGCGTTCACGGCCAGCTTGCGGTACGCGGTGCTGGCGCTGTTGAACGGGAAGTTGATCACGTTCGGCGTGATGATCGGCGCGCCGGTGTACGGCGGCGCATAGACGTACAGGTTGCTACCGCAACCGCCTAAGGGCTGCGAGGTGCCGGCGCAAGCGGCGGCGGTCCCGGTGCCGGCGTTCGCGATGTAGAGGTTCTGCGCCGCGTCGATCGCGACGCCGATGTCCGACACCATCCCCGGGTCGGTGACGAACGCCGCCGGAGCGCTCGCGTTGCTGAACGGCGAGTTGAACCGGTTCACGCGGTTCGAGACCGTCGCAACCCAGACGTCGGCCGTGCTCAAGAACGCGTTCTGCCCGTTGTTCGATGCGGTCCCGTTCTTGAACGCAGCCGCGGGCGTGCTCGCGCCGGAGAGCGGCGCCGTGAAGAACTGCAAGTTGCCGGCGTTGTCGCCCACGGAGAGGTTGCCGTTCGCGTCCACCGCGACGGTGACGACGTTGTTCGAGGCGATCGCGAAGTTCGACGTCGTGGCCATCGTCAGCGGCAGATTGAACTGCAGCACTTGGCCCGGGGTGTTGTCGTTGCCGACGTACAGGTGCAGCGGTGCCGGCGTGGGCGTGGGGGTGGGCGTCGGCGCGGCGACCCCCGTGAAGAACGGGGGCGGCGACGTGGAGCCGCCGTTGCATCCGGCCGCGATTGCGGCGAACCCGACGAGCATGAGAATCCGACGGGACATAGGTCCACCTCCGGTCAATCAGCCGCCACCCCGGAATGAGCGTTCGCGGACACTTCGCTCGCCGGAGCGGCCTACCTGGCGATAGGCTCCGCGAC
This sequence comes from Vulcanimicrobiota bacterium, assembly GCA_963791645.1. Lineage (GTDB taxonomy): Bacteria > Vulcanimicrobiota > Vulcanimicrobiia > Vulcanimicrobiales > Vulcanimicrobiaceae > Vulcanimicrobium. The sequence continues at coordinate 1,351 of CAWBTJ010000058.1, forward strand.
CGCCGGGTTTTCGAGCGCGCCGATCCCGTCGATCTCGACGCGGACCCGCTCGCCCGCGCGGATCCACCGCTTGGGCGTGCGTGAGGTCCCGACGCCCGCCGGCGTGCCCGTGGCGACGATGTCGCCGGGCTCCAGCGTCATGATCGAAGACAGCTCCGCGACGAGCCGAGGGATGCCGAACACCAGCTGTGCCGTCGACGAGTCCTGCAGCATCTCGCCGCCGATCGAGCAGCGGATGCGCAGCGCGTGTGGATCGGGGATCTCGTCGCGGGTGACGAGCACCGGGCCGCACGGTCCGTGCGTGTCGAAGACTTTGCCCAGCGTCCACTGCGACGTGCGCATCTGATAGTCGCGCACGCTGACGTCGTTGAAGCACGTGTAGCCCGCGATCACGTCGTACGCGTCGGACTCCGCGACGTGCCGCGCGCGCGCGCCGATCACGAATGCGAGCTCCGCTTCGTAGTCCACCCGGTGCGATTCGGCGGGGATGACGATCGGCGCGCCGTCGCCGATCAGCGTGTTGGGCCATTTCGCGAACACCGTGACGTGCTGCGGCAATTCCAGCTTCACTTCCGCGGCATGGTCGCGATAGTTCAACCCGATGCAGACGATCTTCGACGGATCGGGCACCGGGGGCAGCAGCGTGACCGTGTCGCGCGCGAACGACGTGCTCGTCGCGCGCGTTTTCGATCGCGCGCCGCGCTCGAGCGAGCGCGTCCGCGCCGCCGGCGAGCAACTCGCGCAGCGTCGGCGGCAACTGCGCGTCGGCGGCGCGCAGATCGACGATGCCGCTTGCCGTCTGGGCGCCGAGCAAGGGCCCGCCGTTCGAACGAAACGTGCAAAGTCTCAAACGTCCTCCTTTGTTTGAATTCGCGTACGCCGGGGTACCGACGCCTGCGAGGGGCTCTTAGCAATACACCGCAACACGCCCTCGGAAGTCACGGCGCCGTCCGCACCGCACACAGGTGGACGGCGCCGGCTTCTTTTTCAGACCGGTTCGACCCACCGCATCGGGTACATCTCGGACATGCCGATCGCACAACAGCTCGTCGACCTCGCTTTGCGGACGCCGGGCCTCGACGCCGCGGGGGACACCCTCGCCGGCGCCGTCAACGGCGCGCTCGATGCCGCCGGGGCGGCGCGGCAGCCGCTCAAGGACGCGCTCAACGGCACCTGGCTCGGCCACAGCCTGCACCCCGCGATCACCGACGTCCCGATCGGCGCCTGGACCGCGGCGCTCGCGCTCGACCTGTTGCGGGAGCCGCGCGGCGCGCGCATCGCGGTCGGCGTCGGACTGCTCGGCGCGCTCGGCGCGGCTGCGACCGGGCTGACCGACTTGACCGACACGTACGGCAAGCCGCGGCGGCTGGGCTTCGTGCACGCGGCGCTCAACGGCGCGGCGACGCTGTTGTACGGCGCCTCATGGATCGCGCGCGGCAAGGGGCGCAACGGCGTTTTGCTCTCGACGCTCGGCTACGGCGTCGTTTCGCTGTCCGCATTGTACGGCGGAACGCTGTCGCTCGATCTGCAAATCGGCGTCAACAAGACGAGCGCGACGGACCCGCCCGAGGGCGAGGTGGACGTCGCGGCGCTGGCCGACGTACCCGACGGCGGGATGAAGCGGGTCGACCCGGGCGGCTACCCGGTCCTGCTCGTGCGCCGCGGCGGCGAGGTCCACGCGATCGCGGGGCTCTGCGCGCACCGGGGCGCACCGCTCGACGAGGGCGCGCTGGAGGGCGACGTGGTGACCTGCCCCTGGCACGGCTCCAAATTCTGCGTCCTCGACGGAGGGATCATCGCCGGTCCGACGGCATATCCTCAGCCCGCCTTTCGCGCCCGCGTCCTCGACGGCCGCGTCCGCATCACGGCCGAGGGACCGCACTAGAGGAGGTAGCGGCGATGCTGCTTGATCGTGAGGCTCCCCTGACGACGCTCGCGCACGGACACCTCGTCGTCGAGGCCGATCCGCGCCATTGGGCGCTCGACGCCGCCGATGCGAAGGACGCCGCGCGCATGCGCGGCGCGTTCCGCGACTACCTCGAGCAGTACGCGGATCCCGCGAGCGATCTCCACGCCGCCGAAGCCGTGTTCGGCGAGCTGGTCGCGAACTGCATCGCGCACGCCCCGGCCGAGATCCGCATGGAGTTCCACTGGCACGATCGTACGCTGGTCGTCGTCGACGGCGCCGACCGCCTGCGCACCTGGCCGTTCTCGCTCGACGACATGCGCGCCGAGGCGACGCACCACGCCTACGCCCTCATCAGCGCCTTCACCGACCGCATCCACCTCACGCGTGACGCAGGCGGCGGGACGCGCGCGAGCGTCGTGCTCCCCGTGTCCGCTCGAGCGATGATCTGAACGAAACCGACTGAACGAAACCGGCGTTCGCTCCGAAAAGCGAACGCCGGTATTTTTCTTATCCCTTCGGGTCGATGTTTCCGATTGGACCGCCGCCGGGCCCGGGAACCGGACCGCCGGGCTCCCTCGGCTGGACCGCTTCCGCGCGTGCGAGAACGTCCCGCGGGATATCCGGATCGATCTTCCAGATCGGGATGTGCACCGGCACGGACTTGCGCAGCGTTCCGACCGTCACGTGGGGCCAGCTCAGCGTGTTGAAGTTCAGCATCACGAGCTGGGTGTATTGCAGCTGAAGAAAATTCGGCGTGCCCTTCACGACTTCGATCCAGAACGTCGCCGAGACTTCGGCCGCCACGGCGTTCGGGCCGCCGGTGGGGCCGGGCGCGCCCTCCAAGAACGCAGTGTTGTCGGTGCCGCCGCCCAGGACCGGTTTGGTCGGATTCGTCGAGACTTGCAGCGTCGTCGTCGACAGGATCGTCTGCCCGGCGATCGCCGCCTGGAGCACGGAGTTCGGATTGTCGACCATCGTCTGCGTGATGTTGGGATTCGGCGGCGAGCGAAACGCCGACGGGATGGACAGGTTCTGTTCCGGGAAGTGGAACGGGCTGCCGGGATTGCCGATCGGGAACGGCAGGATGTTGTCGTTCGCGATGCGCGGCGGGCCCGCGACGTGATACGACGCGGTACCCTGGGCGAGGATGGTCGTTCCGTGCGGGATCGACGCCATGCGCACGACGGTCGGCGGCAGAGCCGGGTTCGTCGTCGCCGGAACGGTCGCCCAGATGCCCGGCTCGATGTGCAAGCCCGCGCCGTTGGTCGCGTCGGAGATCTGCTGGAGGTAGGTCAGGCCGAACATGTTGATGTCCGGCTGCAGCAAGCCGCGGTTCGGGATCGGACCGCTGATGCCGTCGAACGTGATCTGTTCGTCGGTGAGGTTCAGCTCGAGAAAACGGTCCTGCGGCGACGCCGGGAAATGCGGGCGCCAGATGACGTTGAACCCTTTTCCGCCCCACGTGCCGGCCAGGTCCGCCAACGGGCCGAGCGGATTGAGAATGTCGGGAAACGGAAAATCGACCGGGCGCTCGATGTGCGGGAGCGGCCTGAAGACGAAGTCCGGCTTGAGTTCCATGATGCACTCCGTGTACGAGGCGTGAAGGAGGCATGCAAAACGGAACGTGGCGCGACGATTAGCACACCTTCGCAGCGCTTAGCCACACCTCTAAGACAACCGTAGCACTGCGTCTCCTCGTTTTCAAGCGGTTCAGCGATCCGACCACACCGCGAGCTCGTAGCCGTCCGGGTCGGTGTAGTGAAAGCGCCGTCCCCCCGGGAACGCGAACGCCGGCTTGACCACGCTCCCGCCGGCCGCTTCGACGCGCCGCTGCGCGTCGGTCAAATCGACGGCGTACGTGATCACGAGCGGGCCGCCCGGCTTGGGGTCGCCGACCCTGAAGCCGCCGTCGAGGCGGCCGTCGTTGAAGCCCGCGTACTCGGGGCCGTAGTCGGTGAACTCCCAGCCGAACGCGGCGCCGTAGAACGCCTTGGCGCGTGATATGTCGCGCACGACGAACTCGACGTAATCGACGCGGCGGTTGCGCGCGGAAAGGTCGGCGGGCGGTTGTTCCATGGTCGTCTCCATCGGGCGAATAGTCGTCGCGAGCATAGCCCCGGAATCTTGACATCTTCTGTCAGGTTTCGCTAGAGTCGCGCCATGAAAGCGAGCCGGCTGCTCTCGATGCTGCTGCTCTTGCAGTCCGCGGAACGGCGCTCGGCCCGGGAGCTCGCCGCCGCGCTCGAGGTCTCGGAGCGGACGGTGTACCGCGACGTCGACGCGCTGAGCGCTTCGGGCGTGCCCGTCTATGCGGAGCGCGGCGTCTACGGCGGCATCGCGCTGGCGGCCGGCTATCGCAAAGCGCTCACGCAGTTCGGTGAGGACGAGATCCGCGCGCTGTTCATCTCAGGGTCGAACCCGCTCGGCGATCTCGGGCTGGGCGTCGACCGCGAGCGCGCGCTCGAGAAGCTGTCCGGCGCGATGAACGACGCGCAGCGCAAGGCCGCGGTCAAGACGCGCGGGCGCATCCACCTGGATCAAACCCGCTGGAACCAAGCCGCGCAGCCGCAGGTGCACCTCGCCGCGCTGCGGCGCGCCGTGTGGGACGACCACCGCGTGCGGCTGCGCTACCGCGATCGCGCGGCGAACACGTCGGAGCGCACCGTCGACCCGCTCGGCCTCGTCGCGAAAGCCGGCATCTGGTATCTCGTCGCGCGCGCCGACGGCGCGTACCGCACGTTTCGCGCGGAGCGGATCCTCGGCGTTACCGCGCTGGCCGCATCGTTCGAGCGGCCCGCAGACTTCGACCTGGACGCGTACTGGCGCGACTGGACGTCGTCCGTCGAATCGAGCGGCAAACGCTTCGAGGTGCTGCTTGCGCTACGCCAGTCCGACGTCGAGCTGGTCTCGCGCTACTGGGACATCCAGCTCGTGCCGCGTTCGCCTGCGGACGCCGCGGACGAAGCCGTCGTGCGCATCGTCTTTCCGGCGCAGGACGCGGCGCTGCACCAGCTCGTCGCGTGGGGCGGCATCGTCCGCATCCTCGAACCGCTCGCGATTCGCGACGAACTCGTCGCACGCGCGCGTGCGATCGTCGCGCATCACGAGACGGCGCAACGCTGAAGCGCGGTCGCGCGCAAGGCCGTTTTCGGCGGCCGGTCGGGTGTTCGATCAGGTGCTGGTGAGCTGCTCCGCGTTCAGCAGGCGATCGCCATGCGGTCGTCGATGGCGGCGATCAAACGCCGCTGCACGTCCGCGTCGAGCGCGAGGAACGCCAGTCCGCGCGAGCGGGTCGCCTCGACCCATTGCTGCAGCTCCCAGAGGTTCCACAACACGAGGCGGTCCGCGTCTGCGCGGGCTGACTGGAGCGATTCACGCAGCTCCCGGGGGAGCGACGGTTTGGCATCCATGCCATATCTATCGGCACCTGTGAGCGCCGTTACAGCGTCAACGGCCCTCGAGCGCACAGCGAACGTTCCGATATCGTCAAGCGGTCGTTGCAAGCGCCTCGACAGCGTGGCGGAAGGTCACGGTCACGCGCGTTCCGCCCAGCGCGGTCGGCTCGATCTGCACGCCGTCGGACACCGCTCGCACCAGGCCGAGGCCGCGGCCGGATTCCGCGTACGGATCGACGCCGCGGTCGTCGTGGGAGAAGCCGGCGCCTGCGTCCTCGACGACGAGCGACGTGGTGCCGGCCGCATCGGTCGACGCGAGCACGCGCACCGCCCCGGGCGCGTGGCGCACCGCGTTCGCGATCAGCTCGCCGAACGCGAGCTCGCTGGCGAAGCGCGTCTCCGGCCGCTGCGTCCACTGCGCGATCAGCTCGCGCACGTCGTGGCGCACCATGCGCGCCGGTGCGGTAGTCGTTGCTCACGAATCGCCATTCGCGTTCGTCGCCGGGAAGCTCGGCGGCGAAACGGTCGATGGTGACGGTGAGGATCGCGATGTCGTCGGTCGGCTCGTCGTCGCCGAGGACCGCTTTCATCAGCGCGGCGGCGAGATGGTCGATGTCCTCGCGCGCGAGCGTGCGGATCGCGTCCTCGATGCGGCGCTCGCCGTCGTCGAGATCGCGCGCGAACTCCATCAAGCCGTCGGTGAACATCACCAGCGTGCACGGCGCGCGCAGGCGCAGCGCGAAGTCGACGCCCTCGTCGTCGCGCAACCCGATCGGAAGCCCGGAGCTCGGCAGCTTGCGCAGATCGCGGCCGTCGTCGAGCAGCGGCGGCGGATGGCCGGCGGTGGCGTACGCGAAGCGCCCCGTCACCGGATCGAGCACGCCGAAGATCGCCGTGACGAACACGGTGCGGCCGCTCGCGACGAGCAGCCGGCTCGCACGGTCGAGGATCGCCGACGGATCGGCGGACTCGAACGACGCCGCGCGCAGCGCCTGGCGAATCTCGCCCATGATGACGGCGGCTTCGAGACCGTGTCCCGTCACGTCGCCGATCGTGAGCGCGACGCGGCCGTCCGGCAACTCGAACGCGTCGTAGAAATCGCCGCCGACGCGCTGCGACTCGGACGCCGCCGAGTACGACGCGGAGAAGCGAATGTCCGCCAGCAGCGGGAGCTGCGCGGGCAGCATCGCGTGCTGCAGCGCGTCGGCGGTCGTGCGCTCGCGTTCGTACAACCGGGCGTGCTCGAGCGAGAGCGCGGCGCGGCGCGCGAACTCGCGCACCAAGCCGACGTCGTCGACGTCGTACGCGCGGCCGCTGGTGCGCGCGAGCACCAGCACGCCCACGGCGAGGTCGCCGCTGACGAGCGGCACCACCATCGCGGCGTTCGCGGCGACGTCGCGCGCCCACGGATCGGGAAAGTCGTGCGGCTTCTCGAGCACGACGGGATCGCCGCCCGCGACGATGGCCGCGACCGGATCGTGCAGCACGGACTGGATCGGCGCGCCGAGCCAGCGGCGCGCGTCGAGCTCGTCGCCCAGATCGGTGCTGCCCAGCCCGGTGAGCACGTAGCGGCCGTCGTCGTCGAGCAGCGCGACCCACGTGCGTTCGGCGAGCCGCGGGATCAGCAAGCTCTTCATCGCGGCGACCGTGGCGGTGACGTCGAGCGACGCGCCGAGCCGCTCGCCCGCGCGCGCGAGAAACGCTTCGCGCTCCTCGAGCCGCTTCTGCGCGTCGACGTCGGTGCACGTGCCGATCCACGCGACGACCTCGTCGCGGCGGCCGCGCACCGGCACGGCGTTGGCGAGGAACCAGCGGTAGCGCGCCGTCGCGCGCTCGCGCAACCGGTACTCCGCCGCGAACGGCTCGCCGCGTGCGCAAGCTCTGGCGCCAGCGCTCGCGGACGACCGGCTCCTGGTCGGGATCGAGCGCGGTGCGAAAGCCGTTTTCGCGCGTCGCGTTCAGATCGAAGCCGGTGTACGCGACCCAGCGATCGTTGACGTACTCGAAGTCGCCGTTCGCGTTCGTCGTCCAGATCAGTTGCGGAACGACGTTCGCGAGCGACGCGTAGCGCGCTTCGCCCACCTCGAGCGCTTCGGCGGTGGAGCGGCTGCGCGCGGCGAGCCGCAGCATCAAGTCGTTGATTTTCGCAAGGAAGATCGCGAGCACGACGACCGCGGCGACGAGCTCTTCGACGCGCGCCGCGTACCAGCCGAACGAGTAGCGGCCCGACGACAGCTCCGCGCCCGTCACGATCGCGACGAAGCGCGCGAGCAGCACGATGCCCAGCCACACTTGCGTCACCGTCTGCAGCCCGTTCGCGACGACGACGACCGCAAGCAGCATCTCGGCGGCGACGATCGGCGCGACGACGTGCGTCCAGAACGGCGTGAACGCGCTTCCGTCGTTGCCGGCGGGGACGAGCTCGCGGCCGAGCGTCACCACGATCCCGAAGCCGATGGTCGCGAGCAGCGTGCCGAGCCCGAGCAGGCGCACGCCGTTGCGCGAGAGCCGCCAGCCGCGCCGCGCGACGACGCCCACGGCGATCATCAGCAGGCCGAAGCCGATCTGCGACGCGATGTAGAACCACGACGCCGTCTGCAAGCCCGCGCCGAGCAGCCCGGTGTCGGAGAAGACGCCGGGGAACGTGAGCACGTACAGCGTCTGCGTCAGCGCGGCGAACGCGTACGCGATCGCGAGCAGCGCGAGCTTGAGGTCGCGCTCGATCCGGTACTGCACGTACAGCAGCACCGTCGTCAGCACCAGCGCGACGACGCCCGCGCCGACGACCGACGGCACGAACGCCGGAACCGTCCCGATCCGAAACCGCGAGAACGGGATCGACACGACGAACAACGCGACGATCGCGAGCGCGCTCGCGGTCGCCCAGCGGCGGTCGCCCGCGGTGGCGGGCGCCGTCGCGATGTTCTCGATCGCGCGGCTCTCGAACGTTCTCATGCCACCGCGCGCTCCCGAGCGCGGTTGAAGACACCGTGAACAAACAAATCGCGACCTTCGCCGCCGGCTGCTTCTGGGGCGTCGAGGCCGACTTCCGCGACATCCCGGGCGTGCTCGATGCCGAGGCCGGCTACGCCGGCGGTGAGACGGAGAACCCGAGCTACCGGGACGTGTGCACGGGGCGAACCGGGCACGCCGAGGCCGTCCGCGTCACCTTCGACGCCGACGCCGTCGCGTACGACACGCTGCTCGACGCGTTCTGGTCGCTGCACGATCCCACGCAGGTCAACCGCCAAGGCCCCGACGTCGGGACGCAGTACCGCTCGGCGGTCTTCACCACGGACGACGCGCAGCGCGCTGCCGCGGAAGCAAGCAAAACCCGCGCTCAAACGCGGTTCTCTCGACCCATTGCGACCCAGATTCTTCCCGAAGCGCCGTTCTTCCGCGCAGAAGACTACCATCAGCGCTACCTGGAGAAGCAAGGCCGCCGGACCTGCCGGATCTAGGCGCCTCGCCTCTAGCGCGGGCCGGGACGGTTCGCGAACTGGTCGACCGCTTCGGCTAGGGCTTCTTTCGTGATCTGCATCAGCCCGGCCGAGACGTTCGTGCCCTTGTGGACTTTGTTGGCGGTGGTGTAGGTCTTCCAGCGGACGATCCCGGTACAGTCGACGAGGTAGAGCCGCAGCGACGCGCGGATCGGGGAGCGGTCGAACGCGCCCGACGACGAGACGACGCCGCCGACGACCGGCAGGAAGCCGGTCAGGTTCCGTTCCTTGGACTGCTCGAAGCGCAGCTGCGGCACGAGCAAGCCGTCGGCGTTGTATGCGCCGCACATCTGGCGCGCCGTGCCTACCGCTTCGATCGGGTCGATCGGGGTGGCGACGGCCGAGCGGATGCGCCGGTCGGACAGGTCGACCGAGAACTGCTGCGTCGCCTGCTTGAACACGGGCTCGCTGTCGCCCGGGTCCCCGAAGGGGACGATCACGTACAGCGGCCCGACCGTCTCCTCGACGGCGGGCGCGGGCGCGGCGGGCAATGCGCCGAGCATGAGGACGAGGGCGAACGCCAGGCGTCGGACGTGCATCGCCCTGGCAACGTTCGCCGCGGCCCCGAGGTTCAGCGCAGGCTCGCCTCGCGCGGCGGCGACTTCTCGGCGATGCGCCGCTCGACCAGCGCGATCCAGTCGTCCATGCCGGCGCCGGTGCGCGCCGCGAGCTCGACGACCGTGATCCCGGGGTTCACTTGGCGGATGCTCTCGTACGCGGCGTCGCGGTCGAAGCCGACGGCCTCGGCGATGTCCATCTTGGTCATCGCGACGACGTGCGAGGTGTTGAACGCCAGCGGGTATTTCAGCGGCTTGTCCTCGCCTTCGGTCACCGAGAACACGACCACGCGCACGTCCTCGCCGAGGTCGTATTCCGCGGGGCAGATCAGGTTGCCGACGTTCTCGATGAACAGCACGTCGAACGGGCCGGCGTCCCAGTCTTCGAGCGCTTTGCCGATCATGTCGGCGTCGAGCCGGCATTCGGCGGCCGTCGTGATCTGGCGCACAGGCGCGCCGTATTGCGACAGCCGCCGCGCGTCGTTGTCGGTCGCCTGATCGCCGACGAGCACGCCGACGCGATGGCGGTCGCACAGCCGCGCGAGCGTCTCTTGCAGCAGCGTCGTCTTGCCGGAGCCGGGGCTCGAGAGCAGGTTGACCACCAGCGTGTGCGACGCCGCAAACCGGCTGCGCAAGGCGTCGGCCAACGCGGCGTTCTTGCGCAAGATGCTCTGCTCGATTTGCACGACGCGATACTTCATTCGGGAACCTCCATGGCGACGAGTTGCAATTCGCGGCCGCGCACGATCGTCGGGCACGCGCTGCCGCACGAGGGACAGATCAAACCGCTCGCGGCCCGCGGGGCGCGTTCCGCCGCGCACGTTTCGCAGAATACGACGAGCGGTACGTCCTCGATGCGCAGCGCACTGTCCGCCGCAACCGTACCGGCGGTCGCTAGCTCCCAGGAAAATCGCAGCGCGTCGGGCGCGATCCCGCTCAAGGCGCCGACGCGAACGTGAACTGCGAGAATCCGATCGATCCCGTCGCGCATTGCGGTTTCTCGAACGCCCTCGAGGAGGTCCAGCGCGACCGATAACTCATGCACCAAATCCTCCTTTCTGAAAAATGTATACGACGTAAGTTGGGGCTTGCGTAAAGATGACCTTTACGGTACGTTAGCCCACAGGCGGGCCAAGCGCAAGCGCCACTCGACGCGAACCGCTCTCGCACAGTTTTCCCACCCACCGTTTTCACCGCTTCGGTTGCGCCGCACGAGCGCCGAGCGAACCTGACGCCGCATTCTCCGCAGAACGTGCGAAGTGCGACACCACGTACGCCCTCCACGCATTGCTTCGACGCGATCGGGTTCTCGGAGGCGCCAACGATGGCGATCACAGCGAGCGATGCGCTCGTCAACGTTCTGTGGATCCCGGCCGGTTTGAGCTGCGACGGCGATTCCGTCGCGTTGACGGCGGCGATGCAGCCGTCGATCGAAGAGATCGCGCTCGGCGCATTGCCGGGCTTACCGCGTGTCAAGTTCCACTGGCCGCTCATCGAGTACAGCCTCGGGGGCGAGGAGTTCCTCAAGGCGTTCTTCGCGGCGGAGCGCGGCGAGCTCGACCCGTTCGTGCTCGTCATCGAAGGCTCGATCGCCAACGAGTCGATCAAGTCCGAAGGCTATTTCACGGGCTTCGGCAACGAGCCGGGCACCGATCAGCCGCGGACGTTCGCGACGTGGATCGACAAGCTCGCGCCCAAAGCGTGGGCGGTGCTCGCGGCCGGGACGTGCGCGACGTACGGCGGCATCCACGCGATGGCCGGCAACCCGACGGGCGCGATGGGCATCCTCGATTATCTCGGCTGGGACTGGAAATCCAGTGCCGGCGTACCGATCGTCTGCGTCCCCGGCTGCCCGACGCAGCCCGACAACTTGTCGGAGACGATCCTCTACTTGCTGTGGCAAGCGGCGGGCAACGCGCCGATGATCCCGCTCGACGAAGCGGGGCGCCCGACGTGGCTGTTCGGCGCGACCGTGCACGAAGGCTGCGACCGCGCCGGCTATTACGAGCAAGGTGATTTCGCGACGGTCTACGACTCGCCCAAGTGCTTGGTGAAGCTCGGCTGCTGGGGCCCCGTCGTCAAGTGCAACGTCACCAAACGCGGCTGGATGGGCGGCGTGGGCGGCTGCCCCAACGTCGGCGGCATCTGCATCGGCTGCACGATGCCGGGCTTCCCCGATAAGTTCATGCCCTTCATGGACGAGCCGCCGGGCGCGAAGCTCTCGTCGACCGTCAGCGGCATCTACGGCAACATGGTGCGCGGCTTGCGCGAGATCACGATGCGCACCGCGGACAAAGAACCGAAATGGCGCCACAAGGGCGGCACGCTCACCACGGGCTACAAACCGCGCCCGGGCACGTTTTCCTAGCTCTCCGTCGCATCTGAGTTTTTCGAGGGGATTGAACGTTGGCTATCAAGGATCTGCCGAGCGCGTCCAGCGGCACCGAGAAATCACGGCTCGTCGAGATGTCCTGGGATCCGATCACCCGGATCGTCGGGAGCCTCGGCATCTACACGAAGATCGACTTCGCGGCGAAGAAGGTCGCGGAGTGCCACTCGACGTCGTCGATCTTCCGCGGCTACAGCATCTTCATGAAGGGCAAGGACCCGCGGGACGCCCACTTCATCACGTCGCGCATCTGCGGCATCTGCGGCGACAACCACGCCGTGTGCTCCGTGTACGCGCAGAACATGGCCTTCGGCGTGAAGCCGCCGGCGATGGGCGAGTGGATCACGAACCTCGGCGAAGCCGCCGAGTACATGTTCGACCACAACATCTTCCAAGAGAATCTGGTCGGTGTCGATTACTGCGAGAACATGATCAAGGAGACCAACCCGTCGGTTTGGGAGAAGGCG
>CAWBTJ010000059.1:0-23436 GCA_963791645.1 Vulcanimicrobiota bacterium
CAAGGGCGGTTCGTGCCGGACGTGCGGCGGCAGCGGGTGGATCGAGATCGGCGGCAGCGGGATGGTGCACCCAAACGTGCTGCGCTCGGTGGGCTACGATCCGGACGACGTGACGGGCTGGGCATTCGGCTGCGGCCCGGAACGTATCGCGATGAAGCGCCACGACATCAACGACATCCGCGCGTTCGTCGAGAACATGCCGGGCTTCGCGGAGGCGCTGGCGTAATGCGCGTCCCGATCGCATGGCTGCGCGACTACGCCGACTTGCCGGCGAACGCGGATGAGATCGTCGCGAAGCTCGCGGCGCTCGGCTTTCCGGTCGACGACGTCGAGACGCGCCCGAAGCTCACCAACGTCGTCGTTGGCCGTATCACCAAGCTCGAACGGCATCCGAACGCGGACCGCTTGCAGCTGTGCACGATCGACGTCGGCGGCGACCAGACGCTGCTGATCGCGACGGCAGCAACCAACGTCGCGCAAGGTCAGACCGTCCCCGTCGCGCGGATCGGTGCGCAGCTGGCCGGCGGCTTGACGATCGCGCCGCGCAAGATGCGCGGGATCGACTCGGAGGGGATGCTGATCTCGGCCGAAGAGATCGGGCTGCCCGCCGAGTGGTTCGAGGACGGCATCATGCAGCTCGAGCCGACGATCCCGCTCGGCACCGACGCGATCGCGCATTTCCGGCTGACGGATCCGGTGCTCGACGTCGATGTCACGCCGAACCGCCCCGACGCACTGTCCATCGTCGGGCTCGCGCGCGAGCTCGCGGCGGCGTTCGGTGTCGCGCTGCGCGAGCCGCCGGTCACCGTGCAGTACGACATGGACGGCGACGACGACGCGCGCGTGACGATCGAGACGGTGGACTGCAAGCGCTTCGTGTTCCAGCGCTCGAGCGGCTTGCGCGTGCGGCCCGCGCCGGCGTCGATCCGCATCCGCTTGGCGCTCGCGGGCCAGCGCCCGCTGAACAACGTCGTCGACATCTCGAACTTCGTGATGCTCGAGCTGGGCCAGCCGCTGCACTTCTTCGACTGGACCCGCGTGGCCGGCAAGCACCTCGTGGTGCGCGACGCGCGCGACGCCGAGCGCTTCACCACGCTGGACGGCCAGGAACGCACGCTCGACGCCCGCGCGATCGTCATCTGCGACGACGACGGGCCGACGTCGATCGCCGGCATCATGGGCGGCCAGCGCAGCGAGGTCGAGCCGGCCACGACGGACGTGCTGATCGAAGCCGCGACGTGGACGGGGCCGCGCATCCGCCGCGCGTCGGGCGCGCTCAAACTGCGCACCGAGGCGTCGAGCCGGTTCGAGAAGTCGCTACCGCTTGCGCTCGCCGATCTGGGCGCCGCGCGCGCGGCGCACCTCCTCGAACGAGAAGGCGGCAGCGTGATGATGCCGCACGCCGCCGGCAAACCCGCGGTCGCGCCTGCGGCCGTGACGCTGCGCGCAGGCGAGGTGGAGCGGCTGCTCGGCTTCACGCTGACGGACGACGAGATCGAACGCGCGCTGACGTCGCTCGGGTTCAGCGTCGCGCGCGACGCTGCGGATTTCGTCGTGACGCCGCCGTACTGGCGCGGGGACGTCGCGATCGCGGCGGACCTCGTCGAAGAAGTCGCGCGCGTCGTCGGCTACGACCACGTGCGCGCCGAGGTGCCGCCGGTCGCACCGCAGGACATCGACTCCGCCGAGTTCGACCGCGAGACCGATCTCGCGACGACGCTCGCGGGCTTGGGCTACACGGAGGCGATCTCGCTCTCGCTGCAGCCCGCCGGCGTGGCGGAGACGTGGCGCGCGAACGGCATCGCTGTCGACGATCCGGTGCAGATCACCAACCCGCTCAGCGAAGACCAGCGCTTCATGCGGTTCTCGATCGCGCCCGCGTTGCTGGGCTTCGCCGCGCGCGACCGCGCGGTGCGGCCGTACCGCGTGTTCGAATTGGGGCACGTCTTCGCGAACGGTGCCGCCGACCCGTCGGAGACGGTGCAGCTCACGGCGCTGCACGCCGGCGGTGAGAGCGCGTTCGGACGGCTGAAGTCCGATGTGCTGGCGCTGCTGCGCCGGATCACGGGCAGCGACGCGCGCGCTGAGCGTGGCGAATTCCCTTCGCTGCATCCCGGCAAGACCGCGGCACTGCGCTGCGGTGACGCGGTCGTGGGATACGTCGGCGTCGTCGATCCGCGGTTGGCACGCGCCTACGACGTGGCGGACACGACTGCCCTTGCGACGCTGTTCGTCGAAAAGCTGCCGCTGCACGCCACGCCGAAGTACGCGCCGCCGTCGAAGTTCCCGGCGGTCGACCGCGACGTCGCCGTCGTGGTGCCGCTCGATGTGCTCGCCGGTGACCTCGTCGACACGGTGCGCGGCGAACCGCTCGTGCGCAGCGCGACAGTGTTCGACGAGTACCGAGGCCCGCAGGTGGGCGACGGCAAGAAATCGCTCGCGCTGCGCATCGTGCTGCAGAGCGACGAGAAGACGCTGATCGACGAGGACGCCGACGCGGCCCTGGCGCGCATCGTTGCGACGTTGCGAGAGCGCTTCGGAGCGGTCCCGCGGGTATGACCTGGCCCGATCTCGTGATCGGCTTCATCGCGCTGCTGTTCGCGCTGAAAGGCTGGAAGCGGGGCTTCGTCGCGGAGATCGGCGGCTTCATCGCGCTCGCCGTGGCGATCTGCGCGGCGATTTATTATCCGGGCACGTTCGACGCGTTCTTCCGCGACGTCATCCACATCGGCGGAGGCTCGGCGCACATCGTCGGCATGGCGGTCTTCGCGTTGACCGTGTACGTCGCGCTGATCGTGATCTCGTCGGTGCTCTCACGCATCGCGAAGCTGCCCGTCATCAGCCTTGGCAACGGCCTCGGCGGCGCGCTCGTCGGCGTGGCGAAGTCGCTGGTCGGCGTGTGGGTCGTGCTGTACGTGCTGTTGTTTTTCCCACTGACGCGCGACATCCGGACCGACTTCCACAACTCGACGCTGGTCGCGTTCGTCACGCAAGAAAACCCGCAGATCGATGGCTTCCTGCGCGGCACGATGCCGTGGTTCGTACGCCCGCTCGTGGCGCCGCTGTTCGCCCGCCATCGCGTGTAGCGAAAGGTGCACGGCATGGACCCGCTCGACGGCCTCTTCGCAATCCTCCTCGGCGTCGGCTCGGTCGGGTTCTTCAGCATCCTTTTCGTCGTGCCCGCGTATTACGCGTCCTTCCCGCGAGGCCTGATGCTCGCACTACGCAGCTTGTACTGCACCGCGGGGACCGGATTTTTGTTCGCGGCCTATCTCGTCGCTCGCGATTCGCATCGGTACCGTACGATCACCACCGTCCTGTTTTGCACGACGTTGGTGAACCTCATCGCGATCCTCGTGGAACGTGTTTGGCTCAGCCGCCATAAGCCCCGCCCGAGCGAGCCTGATTGAAAGGCTCCAATGTTCCGTCATGCTGAGCCTGTCGAAGCATGAGCCACGATCGTGTCGCACCCTTCGACAAGCTCAGGGTGAAGCCGATCAGAGATCGTCGCTCGGCGACAGTAACGGCGGCTCCGCGTACGGCACGCCGGGGTACTTCAGGCCGCTGCCGGTGTTGATCAACAGCACGCGTTCGTCCGCGCGTATCCACCCGCGTTCGCGCAGCGCGATCGCCGCCGCCAGCGTTGCGCCGCCTTCCGGGCACACGAACACGCCGTCGGCGGTCGAGATCTCGCGCTGGCCGGCGAGGATCGCGTCGTCCTCCACTGCGATCGCCGTGCCGCTCGTCGCGTAGAGCGACTCCAGCACGATCGCATCACCGAGCGGCTTCGGCACCGTGATCCCGAACGCCACCGTTTCCGCGTGCTCCCAGAACACCGACTCCTTCGCTCCCGCTTCGAACGCGCGCACGATCGGCGCGCAGCCCGTCGACTGCACCGCTACCATACGCGGCATGCGTGCATCCGCGAGCAGGCCGAGCGCCTGCAGCTCGCGCAGCGCCTTGTCGATCCCGATCAAGCCGACACCGCCCCCGGTTGGATACACGATCACGTCGGGCACCGTCCAGCCGAACTGCTCCGCGAGCTCGAAGCCCATCGTCTTCTTGCCCTCGATGCGGTACGGTTCTTTGAGCGTCGATGCATCGAACATGCCGCCGCGCGCCACCGCGCGCGCGACGATCTTGCCGGCGTCGCTGATGAGGCCGTCGACCAAATGCACGTCCGCGCCCGTCATCACCGTTTCGAGCCGGTTCACCTCGGGCGCGCTCTGCGGCATCACGATGTGCGCCTTCATCCCGGCGCGTGCGGCGTAGGCCGACCACGCGCCGCCCGCGTTGCCGTTGGTCGGCATTGCGAACGCCGTGATGCCGAGCTCCTTCGCGCGTGAGATGCCGACGGCCGCGCCGCGCGCCTTGAAGCTCGCCGTCGGCAGCAGTCCTTCGTCCTTGACGTACAGGTCGAGGCCGTGGCGCGCGCCGGTGCGCGGCAGCGCCAGCAGCGGCGTCATCGTCTCGCCGAGGCTCACGCGATTTGCCTGATCGCGCAGCGGCAGCAGCTCCGAATACCGCCACAGGCTCGGCTCGCGGTCGCGCAGCGCCTGCGCCGTCAGCGTGCGTCCTGCGGCGGCCAGGTCGTAGCGGACCAGCAGCGGCTTCCCGTCGCGGCAGAGATTTTGGGGCACGTCGGCGTCGTAGCGCTCGCCGCACGCGGAGCATTCGAGGTGCGTGAGGGCTGAGATCATCGCGGCGCCCGTTGCACGACCCGCCCGCCGCGGCCTCCCGCGCCCGCGGGTCGTCGCTCGCGGAAGCCGAAGCCCGCGTGATGGTGATGAGGACCTCCGGGGCTGACGCGGGGCCGGGCCGCGTGTATGCCGGGCGCTCCGCGGACGAGCGCCGCGCCGAGCGCCGCGAGCGCCTCATGGACGCCGGGCTCGAGCTGTTCGGCACCATCGGCTTTCACAAGACGACGATCCCGATGCTGTGCAGCGCGTCCGGCGTGACCGCGCGCCACTTCTACGACGAGTTCGCCTCGCGCGAGAAACTGCTGCGCGCGGTGTACGACCGCATCGCGACGGCCGTGTTCGAGCGCGTGATCGAAGCGCTCCGCGTGCGCGACAAGGACGTGCGCGAGCGCATTCACGACAGCAACGACGCCTACTTTCGCTATCTCACCAGCGACCCGCGGCTGGCGCGCATCTACACGATCGAAGCGGTCGGCATGCACTCCGAGCTCGAGCAGCACCGCCGCACGAAGCGCGAAGCGTTCGTGAAGAAGTTGACCAAAGCGACGCAGCAGCTCGACGACCGCGGAGTCGACAGCCGGCTGCTGAGCGCCGCGCTCGCGGGGGCCGCGCACGATCTCTTGCTGGAGTGGGTGCTCTCGTCGCGCCGCCCGTCGATCGAGCGGATGGTCGATACCGTTACGACGCTCTGGATCCGGACGCTCCAACTGGATCGCGATCCGGCGCCGCCGTAACCGCTGCGCCGCGCGACGCGATGTAGCGCGCGACGTGGTACTGCCCGTCGCCGAGCAGCCGTTCGACGATCGTCATGCGCTTGAAGTAGTGGCCGACTTTGTACTCCTCGCTCATCCCGATTCCGCCGTGTAATTGGATCGCGTTCTGCCCGACGAAACGGCCGGATTTTGCCATCTGCACTTTCGCCGCGGAGACGCCGCGGCGCCGCGCGACGGGATCGCCGGCCTGTTCGTCGAGCGTCATCGCGGCCATGTACGCCACCGAGCGCGCGAGCTCGACCTCGATGAACATCTCGGCCATGCGGTGCTGCAGCGCTTGGAACGAGCCGATCGGGACGCCGAACTGCTGGCGCTGCTTGGTGTATTCCACCGTCGCTTCGAGCATCAGGCTCATCAGCCCGAGCCCTTCGGCGCACAGCGCCGCGGTCGCGTGATCGAGCGCGCGGTCCAGCAGCGCGAGGCCGCCGCCGAGCGGGCCGACCACCTGCGCCGCGTCGACGCGCACGCCGTCGAGCCGCACGTTCGCGACATCGTAAGCGTCTTCGGACGCGTACTTTTCGCGCGTGACGTTCGGCGCATCGGCCGGGACCGCGAAGAGCGAGACTTCGTCGCCGGTGCGCGCCGACACGATCAGGGTGTTCGCGGTCGACGCGTCGAGCACGCGCACTTTCGTACCACGCAGCACGTACGCGTCGCCGTCGCGCACGGCGCTCGTTTTCACGACAGCCGGGTCGTAGCGCGCGTGCGGCTCCTCGTACGCGACGGCGAAACGCTCCGTGCCTTCCACCAGCCGTTCCAGCAGCTCGGTGCGTCCCGCCGCGCGCAGAATCTGACCCGCGAGCACGACTTGCGCGACGTACGGCGAGGTGACGAGACCGCGCCCGAACTGTTCCATCAGCAGCAGCGTCTCGATCGGGCCGCCGAAGCCGCCCAGATCGTCGGGCGCCCCGATCGCGAGCCAGCCCAGCTCGGCGAACTGCGGCCACTTCTCGGTGCCCGCATGATCGCCGGCCGCATAGCGGGCGACGCTGTCCTTGATGAGGAGCTGCTCGGGTGAGAGCGTGAAATCCATGATGTTAAACTTTCCGTTGGGCGGATCGGCCGCAGGCCGAACGCGAGTGTTCGCGCACTTTGCGCGAACACACTATAGTTTCAGGATGCGCTTGGCGATGATGTTTTTCTGGATCTCGTTGGAGCCGGCGTAGATCGACGTCTTGCGGTAGTTGAAATACTTCGGCGCGAGATGTTCCTCGGCGTACGGGCCGAGCGCGTCGAGCGCGAGCTCGCTCAGGGCCTGCTGAATCTCCGTGCCTTTGATCTTGAGGATCGACGACTCCGGACCGGGTCGCTTGCCGGCCGATTCGGCGGCGAGCGTGCGCAGCTCGGTGAACGCGAGCGCTTCGAGCTCGATCTCTACCTGCGCGATACGTTCCCCCAAGCGCGGATCGTCGATCGATTCGTGCGCGATCAGCTCGTGCAGCGTCGAGAGCTGTTGGCGACAGCCTGCGATGCCGGCAGTGCCGGTGCGCTCGTGCTCCAGCAAGAACTTCGCGCAGGTCCAGCCTTCGTTCTCCTTGCCGACGAGGTTCTCGACCGGCACCACCACGTTCTCGAGGTGGACCTCGTTGATCTCCTTGCCGCCGTCGATCGTCTCGATCGGGCGCACCGTCACGCCCGGCGTCTTCATGTCGACGAGGATGAACGAGATGCCCTCCTGCTTTTTCGCGTTCGGGTCGGTGCGCGCGAGCACGAAGATCCAGTCGGCCCACTGCGCCGCGGTGATCCACGTCTTGGTGCCGTTGATCAGGTAGTTGTCACCCTGGCGCTCGGCCCGCGTGCTGAGCGACGCGAGATCGGAGCCCGCGCCCGGCTCGGAGTAGCCCTGGCACCAGAACTCCTCGCCGCTCGCGATCTTGGGCAGGTAGCGCGCGCGCTGCGCGTCGTTGCCGAACTCGATGATGACCGGCGCGACCATGTGCAGGCCGAACGGCAGCAGCCGCGGCGCCCAGCCGTATGCGATCTCTTCGTAGAAGATGTGGCGCTGGATCGGCCCCCAGCCCGTGCCGCCGAGCTCTTTGGGCCAGCCGGACGCAACCCACCCGCGTTCGAACAGAATCCGTTGCCAGCGGGCGTAGTCGTCCTTGACGAGGTGGTCGCCGGCTTGGATCTTGCGGCGGATGTCGGCCGGCAGATGCGTTGCGATGAAGTCGCGAACCTCGTCGCGGAAGGCGCGGTCTTCGGGGCTGAACGCTAGATCCACAGCAGCAAACCTCTAGACGGAATGGGAGCGGGACACGTGTTGTTCGACATGAGCGGGAAAGTCGCTTTGATCACCGGGTCGTCGCGCGGCATCGGCCGCGCGATCGCCGAGCGCATGGCGGAGCTGGGCGCGAAGGTCGTGATCTCCAGCCGCAAGGCCGACGCGTGCGCGGAAGTCGCGAACATGATCACGGCGCGCGGCGGGACGGCGATCGCTCACGCGGCGAGCATCTCCGAGAAGGCGCAGCTGCAGTCGCTCGTCGACCGCACGCTCGCCGAGTGGGGGCAGATCGACGTGCTCGTGTGCAACGCCGCGGTCAACCCGTACTACGGCCCGCTGCTCGACATCACCGACGAGGCGTTCGACAAGATCATGGCGAGCAACGTGCGCAGCAACGTGTGGCTCGGCAAGATGGTGATCCCCGGCATGGCCGAGCGCGGCGACGGCTCGGTGATCGTCATCTCCAGCATCGCGGGGCTCAAAGGCAACACGATGCTCGGCGCCTACGGCATCTCGAAAGCCGCCGACTTCCAGCTCGTGCGCAATCTCGCCGTGGAGTGGGGGCCGAAGAACGTGCGCGTCAACGCGATCGCGCCGGCGATCATCCGCACCGACTTCGCGCGCAAGCTGTGGGAAGACCCGAAGATCTACGCGCACGCGGTATCCGGCTACCCGCTGCGCCGCATCGGCGAGCCCGACGAAGTCGCGGGCGCCGCGATCTTCCTCGCGTCGCGCGCCGGCGCGTTCGTCACCGGCCAAGTGATCACCGTTGACGGCGGCATGACGATCGGCGGCGAGGGTTAGCGGGTTCACGCGATCTCGAACAGCGCCGCCGCGCCTTGGCCGCCGCCGATGCACATCGTGACGACGACGCGCTTCGCACCGCGGCGCTTGCCTTCGATCAGGGCGTGGCCGGTCATGCGCGCGCCGCTCATGCCGTACGGGTGACCGATGGAGATCGCGCCGCCGTCGACGTTGAACTTCTCGAGCGGGATGCCGAGCCGCTCGCGGCAGTACAACGCCTGTACCGCGAACGCTTCGTTGAGCTCCCACAGATCGATGTCGTCGATCGTCAGCCCTTGACGTTGCAATAGCCGCGGGATCGCGTAGATCGGGCCGATCCCCATCTCGTCGGGCTCGAGGCCGCTCACCGCCATGCCGCGGAAGAATCCGAGCACCTCGATGTTGCGCTGCTCCGCGAGCTTCGCGTCCATCACCACGCACGCCGACGCGCCGTCGGAGAGCTGGCTCGCGTTACCGGCGGTGATGTACTGGTCGTCGCCGCGCACGGGCTTGAGCTTCGCGAGGCCTTCGAGCGTGGTGTCGGGGCGGTTGCCCTCGTCTTTCGTCAGCGTCACGTCCTCGTGCGTGATCTCGCCGGTCTCTTTGTTCTGCACCGCTTTGCGCGTGGGGAGCGGCACGATCTCCGCGTCGAAGCGACCCGCCTGCTGACCGGCGGCCGTGCGCTGCTGGCTGATCAGCGAATACTCGTCCTGGCGCTCGCGGCTGACGCCGTAGCGCTTCGCGACGATGTCGGCAGTCTCGATCATCGCCATGTACAGGTCGGGCTTGTGCTCGGCAAGGTAGTCTTCGCGCAGGTACGTACGGTTGGTGTTGGGCTGCACCAAGCTGATCGATTCGAGCCCACCCGCGACCATAGCCGGCACGCCGTCGACCACGACGCGCTGCGCGGCGAACGCGATCGCCTGCAAGCCGGAGCTGCAAAAACGGTTGATCGTGGTGCCCGCGGTCGTCACCGGCAAGCCTGCGCGAATCGCCGCGAGCCGCGCGACGTTGTGGCCCGTCGCGCCTTCGGGTTCCGCGCACCCGAGGACGACGTCCTCGATCTCGGCGGGATCGAGCCCGCTGCGCTTCACCGCGTGCTCGATGACGTGGCCCGCCATCGTCACGCCGTGCGTGTCGTTGAACGCGCCGCGGAACGCCTTGCCGATCGGCGTGCGCGCGGTCGAGACGATCGCGGCTTCACGCATGCGCCGCGGCCTCCGAACGCTTCCAGCTTCCGAACGTGCCGCCGCCGGAGGCGAGCTCGCGCAGCAGCGGCGCGGGCGCCCAGTAGTCGCCGTGCGCGCGTTCGAACGCGAGCATGTCGTCGACGATGGATTGCAGACCGATCGAGTCGGCCCAGCGCAGCGGGCCGCCGCGGAACGCGGGGAACGCATAGCCGTACACCCACACGACATCGACGTCGCCCGGGCGCGCGGCAATCCCTTCGGCGAGGATTTTCGCCGCCTCGTTGACCAGCAGGTACATGCCGCGTTTGAGGATCTCGTCGTCGGAGATCTCGCGGCGCTCGATACCGGCCGCGCGCGCGTTGCGCGCGATGACTTCGTCGACGACCGGATCGGGGATCGGCGTGCGGCTGCCGGCCTCGTAGCGATAGAAGCCCGCGCTCGTCTTCTGGCCGAAGCGTCCCATCTCGCACAGCTCGTCGCCGATCTTCGAGTAGCGCCCTTTCGGCGGCGCGATCGCATTGCGCGCTCGGCGGATGCGCCAGCCGACGTCGAGCCCGGCGAGGTCGCCCATCGCGAACGGGCCCATCGGGAAACCGAAGTCGCGGATGACGCGATCGACGTGTTCGGGCGTCGCGCCCTCTTCGAGCACGAAGCCCATCTCGCGCGTGTAACCGTGCAGCATGCGGTTGCCGATGAATCCGTCGCAGTTGCCCGCGACGACGCCGACCTTCTTGAGCTGCTTCGCGAGCGCGAGCGCTTTGGCGATCGTCTCCGGCGACGTCTTCGCGCCGCGCACGATCTCGAGCAGTTTCATCACGTTGGCCGGGCTGAAGAAATGCGTGCCGACCACGTCCTGCGGCCGCGACGTCACGCCCGCGATCGCGTCGATGTCGAGCGTCGACGTGTTGGTGGCGAGGATCGTACCGGGCTTAGCGATCGCGTCGAGCTTGCGGAATACGTCCTGCTTGACACCCATCTCCTCGAACACCGCTTCGATCACGAGGTCGACGTCCGCCGCCGCATCGAGCGATGTCGCGAAGACGATGCGCCCCAACCGCGCGTCCATGTCTTCTTGCGACAGCTTGCCTTTGCGCTGCGTCGTCGCGTAGTTGCCCGCGATGATCCCGCGCGCACGCTCGATGACGTCGGGCGCGAGGTCGACCAGCGTCACGCGGATGCCCGCGTTCGCGCACGCCATCGCGATGCCGGTGCCCATCGTGCCGCCGCCGATCACCGTGGCCGTGCGAACGGCGGACTGCGGCGGCGCGCTGCCGTCGGGCAGCTTCGCGGCTTCGCGCTCGGCGAAGAACAGGTGCAGCCGCGCCTTGGACTGCTCCGAGGCGATCAGCTCCATGAACCGCTCGCGTTCGCGCGCGAGCCCGTCGGCGAACGGCAGGTGCAGCGCGTCGGCGACGCAGTCGATCGCACGATGCTCGGCTAGGCCGCCGCGCGCCTCGGGCTGCGCGCGCTTGCGCGCGGCGTCGATGGCGCCGTCGTCCGGCACCGGGGCGATCTCGCTCGCGCGCCGGCGCGGCCGGCCGGCGAGCGTTGCGGCGAACGCGACCGCGCTGTCGATCAGGTCGCCGTCCTCGGCCAGCACGTCGACGAGGCCGAGCGCGGTGGCGCGCGCGCCGTCGATGGGATCGCCGGACACGATCAAGTCGAGCGCCGCTGGCGCGCCCGCCAGCCGCGGCGCGCGCTGCGTCCCGCCGGCACCCGGCAGCAGCCCGCGCTTGATCTCGGGAAAACCAAGCCGGGCCGTCGGCGCGGCGACGCGGTAGTCGCAGCCCAGCGCCGCTTCGAAGCCGCCGCCCAACACGTTGCCGTCGAGCGCGGCGACGACGGGTTTGGACGACTGCTCGAGCACCTCGATCAGGTCGCGCACGTTGGGCCGCGGCGGCGGGTCCTGGCCGAAGCCCTTCATGTCGGCGCCGCCGCTGAAGTTGCCGCGCGCACCCGTCAGCACCGCCGCGGTCACGGCGGGATCGTGCTGCAGGGCCTCCAGGGCGATGATCAGCGGCGCGATCGACTGCGGCCCCAGCGCGTTGACCGGCGGGTTGTCGATCTCGAGGACGGCAACCCCATCGCGGACTATCGGCACGTCGGTTCTCCTTACAGCCGCGCGGGCTTCGAGCGCACCGCTAGCCGTCCCTCGTCATCCGACAAAGAGAAGTTCCGGATTAAGGGAGCGGGCGTCAGTAGCCGAGGTACGACCGGCGGACGCGGTCGTCTTTGAGCAGCTCGTCGCTGTGTCCGTGCACGGCGACGCTGCCCGCTTCGAGGACGTAGGCGTGGTCCGCGGCGGCCAGCGCGACGGTCGCGTTCTGCTCCGCGACCAGGATGCTGACGCCGTCTTCTTTGTTGATCGTGCGCAGCAGCTCGAAGATCTGCCGCACGATCAGCGGCGCGAGCCCGAGCGACGGTTCGTCGAGCAGCATCAGCTTGGGTTCCATCATCAACGCGCGCGCGATCGCGAGCATCTGCTGCTCGCCGCCGCTCAGCGTGCCGGCGGTTTGGTTCTTGCGCTCCTCGAGCCACGGAAAATATACGGTCGCGCGTTTGTAGCGCTCGCGCATCTGCTTGTTGCTCATCGTGTAGGCGCCGAGCGAGAGGTTCTCCCACACCGTGAGCGCGCTGAGCGTTCCGCGCCCTTCCGGCACGTGCGCGATCCCGAGCCGCGCCGCGTCTTCCGGCGTGCGGTTCTGAAGCGCCGCGCCGTCGTACAGCACGGTGCCTTCGGTTTTTATCGTGCCGGTGATCGCGCGCAGCGTGCTCGTCTTGCCCGCGCCGTTCGCGCCGAGCAGCGCGACGATCGCGCCGCGCTCGACCGCGATGTCGACGCCGTGGACCGCTTCGATCTGGCCGTACCGCGCATGCAGCGCCTTGGTCTCGAGCAGCGGCACGGTCACACGACGCCGAGGTAGGCTTCGATGACGGCAGGATTCTGGCGCACGGCGTCCGGCGGGCCGTCGGCCAGCGTCTTGCCGGAAGCCAGGACGACGATGTGATCGGAGATGCGCATGACGAGCGCCATGTGGTGCTCGACCATCAGCACCGTCGTGTTGAAATCGCGTGCCACCCGTTTGATCGTGTCGCCGAGCTCGCCCACCTCGTCGTGGCTGAGGCCGGCGGCCGGTTCGTCGAGCAGCAGGAGCTCCGGGCGCACCATGAGCGCGCGCGCGAGCTCCACGTTCTTGCGCAGCCCGAACGGCAGCCCGAGCGCGGGCCGGTGCGCGATGCCGGCCAGCCCGAGCCGATCGAGCACGTCGAGCGCTTCGCGCTTCGCAGATTGCTCGGCTTCCCCCCACGCGGCGAGGCCGCCGGGAAACCGCGTGTGGTATCCTACCAGCGCGTTCTCGAGCACGGACATGTGATCGAAGAGCGCCACGTTCTGAAACGTGCGCGCGATGCGTTTGCGCGCGATCTGCTGCGGCGGGCACCGCAGCAGATCCTCGCCTTTGAAACGCACCTCGCCGGACGTCGGCTGGTACAGCCCGGTGATGCAGTTGAAGCACGTCGTCTTGCCGGCGCCGTTCGGCCCGATCAACCCCGTGATGTGACCCTCGGCAACGTCGAAGGACACGTCGTTCAGCGCGGTGATTCCACCGAACCGGATCGTGAGGTTGCGGACCGAAAGCAGCGCCGGCACAGAAGCGTTACTTCTCGGCCATCGACATCGAGCGCGTGTCGACCAGCACGCCGCTCGGGGACCAATCCGTGCCCAGCCACTTCGCCGCGATCATCTGCGTGATCGGGTAGCGGAACTTGGGCGACGTCCGGATCGTGACGCCGGGATAGGCGAGCGGGTTGTCCTTTTCGACGAGGCTCGTGGCGATGTCCATGACCTTCTTGCGGGTCAGGTCCTTGCCGGCGCGCTTGAGCACGTCGACCATCGTGTACCCGATCGAAACGCCGTAGAAGTAATTTCCGTCGTCCTTGTCGGCGCTCGGCAGATACTTGGTCATGATCTCGTTGTACCACTTCATCCCGGCATCGCCGCCGTAGCGCGCGTGGTTCGCCGGATCCTTGAGGTACTGCGTGCTGATGACGCCGTTGACCGCGGATTGGCCGCCCGCCTTCGCCGCCGCGAGCATGAACGGCACCGCGGCCGAGACGTTGTTGAGATAGATCGTGGGATGCCACGACTGCTGCGCCGTGAGGACCATCGCTTGAATCGCGAACTTCGGCGTGGCGAAGATCATGAGCGTGTCGGCACCGGACGCTTTGAGCGACGCGATCTGCGAGCCGACGCTCGGATCGCTGGTCTCGTACGAGGCCATCTTCACGATCATGTTGCCGTGGCTGCCGAGTCCGCGCTTCAGGCCGGCGTTGTAATCCTCGCCGTAGTCGTCGTTCTGGTACAGGACGCCGATCTTGGCCTTGGGATGGTTCGCCAGGATGTCCTGCGCGTAGAGGATCGCTTCGGATTGATAGTCCGGCTGCCAGCCGATCGTCCACGGGAACTTCGCATAGTCGTGGCCCCACGTCGAAGCGCCGGTGGCGACGAACAATTGCGGTACGCCCTGTTGGTTCAGGTACGGCCGGATCGCCGTGTTGACCGCCGTGCCGAGCGTGTCGAAGATCGCGAAGACCTTGTCTTGCTCGACCAGCTGATGCACGATCTGCACGGCCTGCGGCGGGCTGTATCCGTCGTCTTTGTCGATGTACTTGATCTTGCGGCCGTTCACGCCGCCGTGATCGTTCACGTAGCTGAAGTACGCGGCGATGCCTTTGCCGATGTTGCCGTACGCCGATGCGGGGCCGCTATAAGGATGCGTACCGCCGAGCAGGATCTCCGTATCGGTGACGCCCGTTTCGGCAGCCGCGGGCGCGATCGTGCTTCCCGTGACTGCGAGCGCGAACGCCGCTGCGAAGATACCGACCGCGGCCTTTCTTCTGACAGTTGGTGTCATTGTTACCTCTTCGACTGCGCTACTCGCGCGATGGTGGGGCGACCGCTACCGGTGCGGCGGGGGTGGGCAAATCGAGCGCCGGCTGCGGCGGCGCGCGACGGAATCGGTGGATCAGTCGCAGCAAGCCCCCGACGATCCCGTCGGGGAGGAACATCATCACGAGGATCAGGGCGACGCCGTACGCGACGCTCGGCGCCGCGGCGTTGACCTGCTGCGCGACGAGCGGGAGAAACTCGACGACGATCCCTCCGACCAGTGCGCCCCAGAAGGTCGAGATACCGCCCAGCACCGCGCCGATCAGCAGCGTGATCGACAAGGCCGACGTGAACGTATCGGGGCTGACGAACGCCGTCGGGATCGCGTAGAACCCGCCGGCGATCCCGGCCAGCACCGCACTCCAGCCGAACGCCGCCGTCTTGTAGAAATACGGGTTGACGCCGAACGACACCGCCGCGATGGGATTGTCGCGCAGCGCGCGCAGCGCGCGGCCGAACTGACCGCGCACGAGCAGCGCCGACAGCAGAAACACCACGCCGGTGACCGCCCACGCAACGTAGTAGAGCCAGTGCTGTCCGTCGAGCGGGATCCCCGCCGGCGCCTGCACCGGCTGCAGCGACATGCCGTCGAACCCGCCCGTGATGGACTTGTAGTGCTTGAGGAACGACGGGGTCGCGACCGCGAGCGAGAACGTCGCCAGCGCGAGATACACGCCCGCCAGCCGCAACGCGACCAGCCCGATGAACAACCCGGCGACGCCGCTCGCGATCGCCGCCAGCGGGACACCGAGCCAGTACGGAACTCCGGCGCTGTGCGCGAGCACGGCGACGACGTAACCGCCCAGCGCCATGAACGCGCCGTGGCCGAGCGAGATCTGGCCGTTCATCCCGGTCAGGATGATCAGCCCCAAGATCGCGATCGCGTACGCCGCGACGTAGATCAAGTCGAACACGAGGAACGACGGCACCACCCACGGCAGGATCGCGATCACGGCGACGGCGATCCCGACGCGAAGCAGCGTGCCGGAGCTGGGACGCGGCATCAAACGCGCTGCACCGAGACGCGCCCGAATAGCCCGGCCGGGCGCACGACGAGGACGATGACGATGATCGCGAGCGCCGCCGCGAGGCGCAGGTCGTTCCCGATCCACTCCACGTACGTTCCGAGCAAGTTGATGGCGACGCCGAGCACGAGCCCGCCGACGACCGCGCCGATCGGGCTCTCGATGCCGCCGAGCACCGCGGCGGCAAACGCGTAGACGAGCACGCTCTGCATCATGTTGGGATCGAGGAAGACGACGGGTGCGATCATGATCCCCGAGATGGCGCCGACAGCCGATGCGAGCCCCCAGCCGAGCGCGAGCATCCAGCCGACGCGGATCCCCAGCACGCGGCTCTGCTCCGGATAGAGCGCCGCGGCGCGCATCGCGAGACCGAGCTTCGTCTTCTGAAAGAACAGCGAGATGAGTAACAGCGTCATCACCGAGACGACGATGACGCCGACGTCTTGCGCGCTGAACGCGACGTGCGCGATGTTCAGCGGGGTCGTCGGAAACGGGGTCGGGAACGGCTTGACGATGTAGCCCCAGATCCAGCCCGCCAGACCGTTGATGCTGATGAACAGGCCCAGCGAAACGATCACGACGGTCAGCTGACTCGCCCGCTCGACCGGCCGGATGACGATGCGCTCCAGCGCGACGCCGATGCCGAACGCCACCACGACCGTCACGGCGAAGGCGAGCCAGATCGGCAGCCCCATCTGCGTGAGCTGCCACGCGATGTACGTCGTGAACATCGCCAGCTCGCCTTGCGCGAAGTTGACGATCCCCATCGCGCGATAGATGAGCACGAGGGCGAGCGCCAAGCTTGCAAAGATCGAACCCTGCGCCAGACCGCTGACGATTTGCTGAGCCAGGTCGTGCAATACGCTCGGCCTCTTTCCTTATCGCGCCGCGGTGGCCCGCGTCCGGAAAAGTGCTTCGTCGGTCCGAAGCTTTCCTTCGGGGCGTTTGCGCGATTCCGGCAAAGATTTCCGACCCAGCCCGCCCGCTCAGCGCAGGTGCGGCAGGGTGCGCTTCGCAAGCGCGACGGCGCGCGCGGTCAGCATCGGCCCGCGGACGCCAAAGATGTTGAAGACGAGCGCGGCCGTGCCTTTGCGGACGTAGACGTTGGACATGATGGACACCGCTTCGTCCCCGACGCCGTTCAGCTTGGTCGCCGGCTGCGACGCCGCGCTCGCGGTCTGCTTGACGATGTCGATGAAGCGCGTGTGCGCCTCCGCGGGGGAGCCATAGCGAAAGGCGGTAACGACGACGGATTGCAGCGGCTTGGTCCCGTGGAACGAGCAGCTTCGGCTCGGACCGGCGGTGACGGGCTTCACGCTCGCGATCGGCGAGCCGATCGCCGTCGCGGCGTCGGCTTTCGAGACGAGCGCGCACGGATCGGGCGGTTCCGCCGCAGCGCGCGCCGGCACGCTTGAGAGCAGCGCGGACGCGAGGAGCACGGGCACGAGACGGCCGGCCATGCGAGCGGCTACACCGCGGCGGGCTGATCGGCCTCCAGAAACACGTTGAGCGCGGCTTGCACGCCGGTGCCCAGCCGGACCGCCGCGCCCGCTTCGAGCAGCGCGATCTCGAGCGCGCCGAGCGCGCCCAGCACGTCGGTCTGGGTGAGATCGCCCATCGTGCCGATGCGCACGATCTTGCCTTTGAGCTGCTTCTGGCCGCCGCCGACGATCACGCCGCGCGACGTGCGCAGGCTCGTGCGGATCGCGTCGCCGTCGAGGCCGGCGGGGACGTCGATCGCGACGACCGTCGGCGAGTGCGCGCCCTCCTTGGAGTACAGCGTCAGGCCGAGCGCGTGCGCCGCCGCGCGGATCGCGCGGGCGTAACGCGCGTGGCGCTCGTGCACCGCGGCGGCACCCGTGCGCTCGAACTCGTCGAGCGCGGCGTCGAGCGCGAACACGATCGAGACGGGCGGCGTCCACGGCGTCTGACCGATCGTCGCGAACTCGCGCGCTTTTTTCAGATCGAAATAAAATCGCTGCGCGCTCACGTTCGCATCGATGCGTTCCCACACGCGCGGCGCGACCGCGACCATCGCGATGCCGGGCGGCGCCGCGAGCGCTTTCTGCGACGCGGCCACGACGACGTCGAAACCCCACGCGTCCATCGCGAAATCGCTCGCGCCGAGCCCGCTGACGGAGTCGACCACGACGTACGCGCCGTAGCCGCGCAACGCGGCGGCGAGCGGCGCCATGTCGTTCTGCGCGCCGGTCGACGTCTCGTTGTGCGTGAGCAGCACGCCGTCGTAACGCTTCTCGCCGCGATTCGCGTCGAGCCGCGCGCGCAGCGCCCCGGGGTCGAGCGCGCCGCCCCACGGCGTGTCGAGCACCTCGACCTCGCAGCCGAACACGCGCGCCAGCGCGATCAGCCGTTCGCCGAACACGCCGATCGGGCACGCGAGGACGCGGTCACCGGGGCCGAACACGTTGCCGACCGCGGCTTCGAGCCCGCCGGTCCCCGACGCGCCGAGCAGCAGCACGTCGGCGCGCTCGGTGCCGAAGATCGGCTTCATGCGCGCCGAGATGCGCTCGAGCAGCGCTTTGAACTCGGGGCCGCGGTGGTCGATCATCGGCTGCGCCGATGCGGTGAGCACGGATTCGGCGACGGTGACCGGACCCGGGATGAAGAGCAAGTTCTTCGACAACGGCTTCTCCGGCGGACGTTCGGCGTTGCGCGGTGTATTCGACATCCGATGAAGTCCCCCGGTCGCAAGATCCGGCTGACGGCGTACTCGGCCTGCGCGGGTTGAGCGAGTAAAGTCGGCTCTGCCGACCTGGCGCAGGTCCTGCGCCGCTTGCCGCCCGTCACGGACCCGAACGTCCTCGTCGGACACGCGACGAACGACGACGCCGGAGTCTACCGCCTCAACGCCGAGCTGGCCCTGGTCCAGACGGTCGACTTCTTCACGCCCGTCGTCGACGACGCGTTCGACTTCGGGCGGATCGCCGCGGCCAACGCGCTCAGCGACATTTACGCGATGGGCGGCGTCCCGATCACCGCGCTCAACATCGCGGCGTTCCCCGTCGAGGAGCTCGGCACCGAGCTGCTCGGCGAGATCCTCGCCGGCGGCGCCGCGGTGGCGGCCGAGGCGGGGGTCGTCATCGTCGGCGGCCACACGATCAAGGACGCCGAGCCCAAGTACGGGCTGGCGGTCACCGGAACCATTCATCCGCAGCGGGTCGTTAGGAACGGCGGAGCCCGTCCCGGCGACACGCTGCTTCTCTCCAAACCGCTCGGGACGGGCATCCTCACGACGGCGCGCAAGCGCGACCTCATCTCCGACGCGGAGCTGGCGCCCGCGATCGCGCAGATGGTGCGGCTCAACGACCGCGCGTCGCGCGCGATGCTCGCGCACGGCGCGCACGGCGCGACCGACGTCACCGGCTACGGGCTCGTGGGGCACGCCGGCGAGATGGCGCGCGCGTCCGGCGTCGCGCTCGCGATCGACGCGCGCAGCGTGCCGCTGTTCGCGGGCGTGCTCGACCTGATCGCGCGCGGCGCCGTTCCCGGCGGAACGCACGACAACTTCGCCGACCACGCGCGCTTCACGCAGTACGCCGACGGCGTCGGCGACGGGTACCGCATCGCGCTGTCCGACGCGCAAACGTCGGGCGGTCTGCTCATCGCGATCCCGCGCGACGGCGCGGAGCGCATGCTCGCGGAGCTGAGCGATCTCGGCACCGCCGCGATCGTCGGCGAAGTGCTCGACGGGCCCGCCGGCGCGGTGTTCGTCCGCGGTACGCGTGCGCTACGACGCGATCGTGCTCGGCCTGGGCGGGATGGGCAGCGCCGTCGCCGCGCACGCCGCCGCGCGCGGCCTGCGCGTGCTGGGCATCGAGCGCTTCGGCCCGGCGCACGCGCGCGGTTCGTCGCACGGCGACACGCGCATCATCCGCCAGGCGTACTTCGAGTCGCCGGACTACGTGCCGCTGCTGCGCCGCGCGTACGCGCTGTGGGACGCGCTCGCGGCACGCACCGCGACGACGCTGCGCGCGCAAACCGGCGGCCTGTTCGTCGGCCGCCCCGAGACGCCGGTCGTCGCGGGGACGCTCGCGAGCGCGCGCCAGTGGCAGCTCGCGCACGACGTGTACGACGCGGCCGAACTGCGGCGGCGCTTTCCCGCGACCACGCCGCGCGACGACGAGATCGGCGTGTACGAAGCGATCGCGGGCGCGGTGTTTCCCGAAGCGGGCGTGCACGCGCACCTGCTCGATGCGGCCGCCGCCGGCGCGGAGCTGCGCTTCGGCGTCGAGGCGACGGGCTGGGACGCGGGCGACGGCGGCGTGCGCGTCGCGCTCGGCGACGGTACGCACGCCGACGCGGCGCGGCTCGCGATCTGCGCGGGGCCGTGGTTCGCGCGCGTCGCGCCCGACGCGGGCATCCCGCTGCGCATCGAGCGCAACGTGCAGTTCTGGTTCGCGCCGAACGACCGCGCCGCGGTGGCGCCGGAACGGCTGCCGATCTGGTGCTGCGAGCGCGACGGTGCAGCGCATGTTCTACGGCTTTCCCGGACTTCGGGCGACGGCGCGAAGGTCGCGCACCACGGCAGCGGCGTCGACGCCGATCCCGACGCGCTCGACCGCGCGGTGCACGAAGACGAGATCGCGTTCGCGCGCGCGGCGCTCGCGTCGTTCGTGCCCGCCGCGAACGGTGCGTTCTTGCGCGCGGCGGCGTGCATGTACTCGAACACGCCCGACGAGCACTTCGTGATCGGCGCGCACCCGCGCGCAGCCGCGCGTCGTGCTCGCGGGCGGCTTCTCCGGCCACGGCTACAAGTTCACGCCGGTCGTCGGCGAGATCGTCGCCGCGCTGCTCGCGGACGAGGCGCCCGAGTTTGCGCTCGACCTGTTCGCACCGGATCGCTTCGCGTCCTGAACGCCGCGCCGCCGCGCTCGACGAGGCCGACGACGAGCGGCGCGCGAAGTGACCCGCATGGCACAAAGCGTCTTCGGACCACACGTCACCGGTTATTCCGCGCTAGGGATTCAGATCGGCGCGAACACGCAGGTCTTCTGCGACACGTCGGGCGGGAAGACGGTTCCGGCTTCGCTCAGCGTCGTCCTCACGGCGCCGGCCGGCGCCAGCTCGACGATCGCATCGGTGGCAAACGGACAAAGCACGACGGTCGCGGTCACGCCCGGCATCAACGTCATCGGCACGATCGACAACTGTCGTACGGTACCGGCGAGCGGCCAGACGCCCGAGCTCTTCGAGTTCCAGTTCACGCTCCGTGCGCAGGGCTCCGTGCGCGCCGGACCGTTTCATATCCCGGTCAGCGCACAGATCGATTCGTTCGACGTCAGGATCGCGAGCGATCCGAAGACGCACGCGCAGATCGCCGGCAGTACCTAGACCGCCGCGCCGGCTGACGGTCCTCGTCGCGCCGGCACCATCATGAGCGCCACGCCGGCGAGGATCACCGCGCTCGCGACCGCCTCCAGCGGCGTGAAGCGCTCGTGGAAGAGCATCATCCCGAGCAGCACCGCGACGATCGGGTTGACGTAGGCGTACGTCGACGCGAGCGCCGTGCTCGCGGATTGCATCGTGTAGAGAAACGCGCTGTACGCGAAGAGGCTGCCGAAGACCACCAGCCACGCGAACCCGCCCAGCGATGCGGCAGTGATCGCGTGGACGTCGAGCGCGCGCCAGTCGCCGAAGAACGCCGCCTCGATCCCCAGCAGCGCGCCGCCGAACAGCATCTGCAGCGCGGTCGCGAGCACGAGGTCGTTCGTCTTGGGCGCGCGGCGCTGGTAGATGGAACCGAACGACCACGACACGCTCGCGAGCACGGCGGCGACCGCCGGCCACAGCGGCAGCGCGCTCGTCGCCTTGGGCTGCAGCAGCAGCGCGAGCCCCGCGAACCCGAGCAGCATGCCGGCCACGGCGAGCCGCGTCGGCCGCTCGCGGCCCCACGCGAACGCGATGATCGCCATCCACACCGGCGACATCGACAGCAGGAGCGACGTGATGCCGGTCGGCAGGTACTGCACGCTCCACGCCGTCGTGCCGTTGCCGATCAGCAGCAGGCTCGCGCCGGTGACCGCGGCGCGCACGACGTCGGCGCGCGTCGCGCGCGCCCGGCCGCGCAGCGCGCAGATCGCGTACAAGATCGCGCCGGCCAGCAGAAAGCGCGCCGACACCATCGCGAACGGCGGCATCGAGCCCAGCGCGTAGCGGATCCCGGCGAGCGTCGAGCCCCAGAACAGCCACACGGCCCCGATCGCGACGACGAGCCGCACGTCGACGCGCACCGCGCGTCGCCCCGATCGTCCGTCCTATCGTTCCGCTGGCCACTCATGGGACAACACCGCAGCGTCGCGGCGGTTGCACTTGCCGCGCGGATCGCGCGCGTGATCTCACGGGCGCCATGAGAATGCCCGCCGTGCACTACGGCTCGCTCGCGATCCCCCATGCCGCGCAGGCGCTTGTCGACGGCGCGCTCGCGTACTTGCGCCGCGACGCGGTCGAACGCTCGCTCATCCGGCGCGTCGAGCACAGCCGCATCCCGCACCGCATCGTCATCGATCACCGCGGCGACGACTCGTACCAGCCCGACACGCACACGATCCGCTGGGATCCCGACCAGCGCGATGCGCACGACGGCCCACGGGCGCCAGTCGCCGGCGCTCGGCCTGGGCCACGAGCTCGACCACGCCGCGATCGGCGACCGCGCGTTCGACCTCTTCGTCGCGCTCCCCGACCGCCGCTTCGACAACTTGGAAGAACGGCGCGTCATCCTCGGCTCCGAGCGCCACGCCGCGCGCACGCTGCACGAGAGCACGCGCGACGATCACCGCGGCCGGCTGTACCGCGTCGCGACGCCGATCGACCGCTACGCGGCCGACCGGTGCCGCTCAGTCCGTGATGCGCCTCAGCGATTGCGCTTCGGTGCGGCGCCGCGCGCGGTGCGCGGCGTGCGCTGCGCGCCGTTGCGCTTCGCGCTCGGCCGCAGCGCGACGACGTTGTTGCGGCGCGCGCTCGCCGACGGCGCTTCGATCGCGCCGAGCAGCACCGGCGTGATCACCCGCTTGCCGAGCGCGTTCTCGAACACTTCGCTCAGCTCGTCGACCGGGACGAACTCGATCGCGTCGCGCACTTCCTTGGGCACGTCGTCGAGATCGATCTCGTTGCGGCGCGGGATGAGGACCTTCTTGATCCCGGCCCGCTTCGCGCCGAGCACCTTCTCCTTGAGCCCGCCGATCGGCAGCACCTGACCGGTGAGCGTGATCTCGCCGGTCATCGCGACTTCCGGATCGACTTTCATCCCGGTGAGCAGCGACGCGATCGACGTCGCCATCGCGATGCCCGCGGACGGACCGTCCTTCGGGATCGCGCCGGCCGGGATGTGGATGTGCAGGTCGTGCTTGCCGAACCAGTCGTCGGGCAGGCCGAGCTCGGACGAGCGCGAGCGCAGGAACGAGATCGCCGCCGTCGCGGACTCTTTCATCACGTCGCCGAGCTGGCCGGTCAGCGTGAACTTGCCGGTGCCGGGCATCGCGCTCGTCTCGATGAACAGGATGTCTCCGCCGACCGGCGTGTAGAACATGCCCGTCGCGACACCGATGGACGCCGTGCGCCGCTTGACCTCGTTGTAGAAGCGCGGCTTCGACAAGAACTCGACGAGGTTCTCCGGCTTGATCTTCAGCTTGTACTTCGCGTCCTCGGCGACTTTGCGCGCGACCTTGCGGAACGTCGTGCCGATCTCGCGCTCGAGGTTGCGAACGCCGGCCTCGCGCGTGTAGTCGACGATGATCTGCTTGAGCGCGCCGTCGCTGATCGAGACCTGCGCTTCCTTG
>CAWBTJ010000060.1:0-23962 GCA_963791645.1 Vulcanimicrobiota bacterium
AACGCTCGCACGCGTAAGGGGCCGAAGCGTACCGTGGCCGGCAAGAAGAAGGCTGCTACCAAGAAGTAGCATCGGGGCAGTCGCGGGAGCGGCGCACCACCTCGACGGACCCGCGGCCCCGCACATCCTGTGCGGGGCCGCTCTGTCTTCGCATCGCTTCCGCGCATCCTGCGCACGCTCGCTCAGAAGGTCCGTCGAGGTGGTGCGCCGCTCCCACGACCAGGCATGATTGGTGCTGCGAATTTTACGAGGCTGCCGTGACGGTGATCGTGGATGATGCGCCTGATGTTAGATCGTCTACTTGGAGGTTCAGTTTGGCGGTTGGGCTGTTGCCGTTTTTTACGCTCGTCACCCAGCCGTCCGACGACACGCTGACATAAGTCAAGCTCGTCGTCGTGACGGAGCCGGACAGGATGCTGATCTGCAGGACGTCGCCCGGGGATGTGTTGCACGGAGTTACGGTCAGAAACAGCGATTGGTATTGGCCGACGGTGAACGCGGTTCCCGATTGATACGAAGGGCCGGGGTGCGGCGTGCCGACGTACGGTTTCGAGAACAGCACGAGTCCGCCGGTGGGGCACGGATCGGGCGAGACGGCGCCGTCCGGGGTGATGTAGGGGTTCGCGGATAGCGTGACTTGGATGCCGTCGCCGATCACGCGCGCGGTATACGTTTGAATGGTGCTGGTTTGTCTGGCGTGGGCCGCCGGCGACAAGCGGGTCGGCGTGGAGCTGCCGGTTGAAGAGCATGCGGAAAGAGCAGCGACCGTGAGAACGAGAAGCGCGTTGCGCACAATGTCTCCTTAGACTGGGTCACAATGACTCAGGGAGAGCGCTTACGCGGCTGCTCGTCGGCTCCTCGCTTTGGTGTCCGTTTGGGCGGAAAGAGTGCTGCGGGTTGCGTTTTGTTCCCCGCGCTTGTTTGTGATGCGAATCATCGTGGCCGGCGCCACGACCGCCGAAGGTCTGTCATGCAGTCGGAATCAGCGAGTGGCTGCGCGACGCATGGTGTGGGAGTCTCCTGTGATGTCGTGTGAATCCGGACACCCGCGCGCGGATTTTCTTGTGGGGCTCGGTGCCCTCGTTGCCGCGCCTGCTGCGGCGGTGGGTCCTATTGCGATACCGGTTGTGCCCGATCGCGGACGATGTCGTTCGACACTGCCGCGACCGTTGCGCTGAGCGAACCCGGCCGCTTGCGCTTTGTCAGTCGGGTGCGATGCCCACCATTTGCAGCCTCGTTGGCGACGCCGGCGCAGGCGATCGCGGTGAATGCGCCGGGGTCGTTTGATTCTTGGTATTCGACCAGACCGAAGGAGCGGACGCGTAGACGACCTCGTCGACGCGAATTATCGCGGTCGCGCCGGACGCTGAAACCTGACGCGGCATGGTGCTCGCGCCGGGCTGCACGACCGTGCCGTGGAAAACAAAACTCGCGTTGTTCGCTCCACTGTCCATCGATGGCACCTTACAATTCCCCGCGAACGTATGTGGGATCAGCTCGGGATCGGCAGGCGCGTTCCGCGGCCTTCGATCACGCAGGCGTCGAAGACGTGGGATGCCGCGGCGATGTCCCACAGGCCGATGCCCAGCGATTCGAACAGCGTGATTTGATCGTCTGAAGTTCGGCCGAGGGCGTGCCCCGCGATGATGTCGCTCAGGTGCGTGGCGTGGTCCCACGACCAGTGAGCAGTTTCGTTGGCGGCGCGCAGGTCGCCGGATTCTACTTTGGCTTGGGCGATGTCTTCGACCGCGACGACCCCTGCGCGCGTCACCGTTTCGATGTCGATCTCTTGCGCGTTTGCGCGGTTCGAGCCTGCGGCGTTCACGTGCGCGCCTTCGCGCAGCCAGGCGCCCTCGAAGACCGGGGTCGACGAATTCGTCATCGTGCAGATGACGTCCGAGTCCGCGACCGCTTCGCGGGCGGAGCCGACCGGTTCGATCTTTGCGTCGACCTTTTCTTGCATCAGCTCGCAGAAGTCGGTTCGGCGTTTTTCGTCGCGGCCGTAGACCAGGATGCGCTTGATGTTGCGGACGTGGTAGCAGGCTTCGAGTTGGGAGCGTGCTTGCCAGCCCGTGCCGATGATGCCCAGCGTGTTCGAGTCTTCGCGGGCCAGGAAGCGGGTCGCTACGCCGGACGCTGCGCCGGTGCGCATTTGGCCCAGCGCATCGGCTTCCATGATCGCGAGCATCTCGCCGTTTTCGCTGAAGAGCGTGTACCAGAAGCGGGCGCCGCGGCCTTTGGGCGCGACGGTGTACGTTTTGTGCCCCATGCGGCCGCCGTATGCCGCGGCGAGCACTTGGATTACCGACGAGGACGTGTACGCGCGTTGGCGCGGGCGGTTTTGGGCGCGGCTCTGCGCGAGCGCGCGGGCGGCGTCTTCGACGAGGGTCAGGGCGTCGCGGATCGTCAGCGTCGCGGTGACGTCGCCTTCCGTGATGTAGAGGGGGTTCACGCTTTGCCCGAGCCGACCACGCCGGCGTCGTCGCTGCCGAAACCGGCGGTGATGTAGCGGTCCATCAGCGACGCGACGGCGGGGACGACGTCGAGCTTCGCGCCGTGGCGCGCGGCTTCGTCGACCATCAGGCGCAGGTCTTTGCGCGCCATCGTCAGCTCGAAGTTCGGCGGTGAGAATGTTCCTTCGGCCATCTGTTTGCCGCGGCCCTGGATGCCGTTGCCGGGGTTGAATTCCGCGAACAGGCTGAACGCGTCTTGCGGTTCGATTCCGAGTGAGCGGCCGAGCGTGTAGACGTCGGCGAGGCCGCCCGTGATCACGAGCAGCATCATGTTGCCGAACAGTTTGAACGATGCGGCGCGCGTCGGGTCGTCGCCGAGCTCGACGATCTTGCCCGTCATCGGTTCCAGGTGCGGCTTCACGCGCGCGCGGGTTTGCGGGTCGCCTGAGAGAAGCATCAGTCCCGTTGCGGCGCGTGCCATCGACGGCCCCATGAACACCGGTGCGTGGACGAACGTCCGGCCGCGCTGTTTCCAGCGTTCGACGCGGTCGCCGGTGGGCGTCGGCGCGGTGGTCGTGTGGTCGGCGATGAAGGCCGTCGGCAGGATCACGTCGGCGAGCGGGTCCAGCACCGAGTCGACCGCCGCGTCGTCGCTGAGCGTCAGGTGGATCTCCGATGCGCCGCGGACCGCGTCGATCGCCTGGTCGAATGCCTTGGCGCCGTCGGCTTCGAGCGCGTGGGCCTTTTCCGGCGTGCGGTTCCACACGTGCACGGTCTCACCGCGCTCGAGCAGTTTGCGAACGAAGTTGGCGCCGAGCAATCCGGTACCGAGCCATGCGATCAAAGCGGTTCTCCTCAGGGTTGAAGATCGTGACGAAGCGTCGTGCGGTTGGACCCCCGCATGGTACCCGCCGTTGCGCCCGCCGGGTCGTTTCTACGGCAGCTTGCGGGCCGGACCGGCCTTCCAGGCGGCGACGGCGCCGCGCCGTGCGACGAGCGTGTAGTTGCCCGCCTGCAGCACGCTGCGTATGTTCGGCAGCAGCCGGCGCTGGAAGTCGTCGTTCGGAAAGTCCTCGGCGAACACGATGTACGGCGCGGCGATCGGGAGCGGCCCGGTGCCGAGCACGCTCGCGTTCGGGTCGCTCGCGGCGACGGCGGTGTACCACTCGTCGTGCGTCGCGACGGCCGCGTCGCGCGGGATCGACGCGAGCACCGCGCGGGCGTCGCCGAGCGCGTGGTACGACGGCTTGAGGTAGTGCAGCGGGTGGAGCGGGCTGAAGGCGATCAGCACGATCGCCGACAGCACGAACGCGACCGTCGTCCAGCGGCGCTGCGTGCGCAACGTCGCGATCCCGGCGGCGAACGCGATCAGCAGCCACGGGATCCACAGCGCCGCGTAGTGCATGCCCATGCGCCACACGAGCCCGCTGTTCGCGAGCAGCACGATCGCGAAGCCGGGGACCGCGAGCCAGGCCTGCCGCGAACGCAGCGGTACGAACGCGAGCGGGATCAGCGCTTCGAGCACGTACGTGAGGCGGCCGACGGTGAGGATCGCCGCGCCGAATGCGAGCGGGTGCGCGACCGGCGCGAGCAGCAGCGCCGCCGGCCCGTGCGCGAACGGGTAGTCGTAGAAGTGCGAGGGCGGCCACGGCCCGACACGCGGCAGCACGACGAAGACGTAGATCGCCGCCGAGAAGAGCGCGACGGCTACCGAACCGAGCGCCGCCGTGAGCTTGGCGCGATCTCCCGAGCGCGCGCCGTTCAGCGTCACGACGACGCCGACGATCGCCAACTCCAGGCAGACGTCCTCGCGCAGCCCGGCGAGCAGCACCGCGCAGACCGCGAGCCAAGCCCACGACCTGCGTTGCAGGGCGAGCCACCAGCCGAGCGCGAGCGGCGGCAGCAGACCGAGGTCGCGGAACTCCCCGAACCCGACGGCGATCAGCGGCGGGTAGACCAGCGCGACGGCGCCGATCCGTGCGGCGACGCCTTCGTCGAGCCGGCCGCGGGCGAAGCCGCAGCGGGCGATTGCCGCGAGCAACGGCGCGCACGCGACCGTCGCGGCGGCCAAGATGATCTGGAGCACCCAGACGCTGCGGGTGACCGCGAGGAACGGCCACAGCAGCACGAGCGACGGGGACCAGTGGAAGCGGTAGTGCGTGGTGCCCTCGACGCCGTTGCGCATGCCGCCGAACGCGTCGAGCACGATCTGCACGAACGTGCCGGAGTCGGCGCCGTAGCTCCAGTCGATCGCTCGCGCCGCCGCGAGCACGGAAAGCACGACGAACGCGGAGATCGTACCGATCCAGAGCCCGGAGAACGATGCGCGCACGCGGCGCCCTTGCGCCTGCGAGCCGAAAATCCTTGATCCATTGCGCCGATGTTCGCGCATACGTCGGCGCATATCGAGAGCCGGGGTGTTTGCACGGGGTCGTTCGCTGATGAGCGCAAGGCTTGCCTCCGTCGCGGCGGCCGCTGCGCTGATCGCCCGCGGAGGCCTCGACGCCAATAATGTAGAATCCTTTCCGAGTGGGTCGAAGCGCGAATTTAAACGAGAAAAAAGCGACGCAGGTCGCTGCCCGATTCCTCGTATCTGCCGGACGCCGCCTGCCCTATATGAGTTGTTGAAATTCATGCACATCACCGATCGTGAGGCGCTCCGGCGCTGGGGAATGCCCGTCACGAACGACCGGTACGTCTCCATGAAGCTCGGACCCGTCCTGAGCGGTGTGTGCGATTTACTCGTCGTGCCGAGTGAGGCGCCGACGTATTGGCATCGGCATATTTCCAGTCCGGAGAGGTACGAGGTCTCGCTCCTCGAGGATCCCGGCGACGATCAGCTCTCGCAAGCTGAAGAGAAGCTGCTCGACGAGATATTCGCGCGTTATGGCGACCAGTCTCAATGGCAATTGAGCGACTTCACGCACGAGTTTCGGGAATGGCAAGATCCAGACGGCAGCAGCATCCCCATTGACGTCAAGGACATTCTTCTCGCCGTCGGCATCGACGATGGCGAAGCGGACGCCATCGCGACGAATTTGAAGGGCTTCAACAAGATGCGGGCCCTTTCGGCGCAGTAGCGCCGAATCGCCGATGCGTCCCGGAGATACGTTCCTGTCGAACGTGGACGGCGGTCATTTGTGGGTGATCGTCATCGAGCCGGACGAATCAGGCGAAGTCGTGTGCGCGACGTTCACGACGAGGCGGGACCGCGAGGACGGTACCTTTGTCGCGAGGGAACCATGTGCGCCTGCATTACTGCGAAAGGTGCGCGACGGCATCGTGGCCTCCGAGTTCACGCCGAAATACATTCGCGCGGCGCTAGCGGCGTCGCACCGCGACACGTAGAAGGATCAAGATCAACGTGCCGAAGCGTCCGGAAGAACTTCGCAGTCATCGCTGGTTGGGCGTCTCGAACTTGCGCTCGTTCGGGCACCGCTCGCGCCTGCTGCAGATCGGATACGACCGCGAAGATTTTCGCGGCAAGCCGGTCGTCGGGATCATCAACACCTGGTCCGACATCAGCCCGTGCCACGTGCACTTGCGAACGCGTGCCGACGAAGTGAAGCGCGGCGTGTGGCAGGCCGGCGGGTTCCCGCTCGAGATGCCGGCAATGAGCTTGTCGGAAAACTTCATGAAGCCGACGACGATGCTCTATCGCAATCTCTTGGCGATGGAGACCGAGGAGCTGATCCGCAGCCAGCCGATCGACGGCGTGGTGCTGCTGGGCGGCTGCGACAAGACGATCCCCGGGCTGCTGATGGGTGCGATCTCGGCGGGCGTCCCGGCGATCGTCGTGCCGGCCGGCCCGATGCTGCGCGGAAACTGGCGCGGCGACGTGCTCGGTTCAGGCTCCGACGTGTGGAAGTATTGGGACGAGAAGCGCGCGGGCCGCATCACCGAAGAAGACTGGCACGAGATCGAGGGCGGGATCGCGCGCTCGTTCGGGACGTGCATGACGATGGGTACTGCCGCGACGATGATGTCGATCGCCGAGGCCATGGGCTTCACGCTGCCGGGCGCGTCGTCGATCCCCGCCGCGGACTCCGCGCACGCGCGGATGGCGAGCGAGTCGGGGCGCCGCATCGTCGAGATGGTGTGGGACGAGCTCACGCCCGACCGCATCATCACCGCGGCATCGGTGGACAACGCGATCACCGTGCAGCAGGCGTTGGGCGGTTCGACGAACGCGATCATCCACGTGCTAGCGATCGCGCGCCGCGCGGGGATTCCGCTGCAGCTCGATCGCTTCGACGAGATCGCGCGCTCCGTTCCGCTGATCGCCGACGTTCGGCCGTCGGGTCGTTTCCTGATGGAGGACTTCTACTACGCCGGCGGGCTGCGCGCGTTCCTCAACCGGCTGGCGCCGTTTTTGGATCTCCGCTGTCTCACGGTTTCCGGCCGTACGCTCGGCGAGGATATCGCAGGCGCCGAGGTGTGGAACGACGAGGTGATTCGCCCGCTGGACAAGCCGTTGTTCCGCGAGGGCGGGACGGTGGTGCTGCGCGGCAACCTCGCGCCGGACGGCGCGGTGATGAAGTCGTCCGCCGCGGAGCCGCGGCTGCTGCGGCATCGCGGACCCGCGCTCGTGTTCGAGGACTACGACGAGATGGCGGCGGCCGTCGAACGCGAGGATCTCGACGTTACCGCCGAGCAC
This sequence comes from Vulcanimicrobiota bacterium, assembly GCA_963791645.1. Lineage (GTDB taxonomy): Bacteria > Vulcanimicrobiota > Vulcanimicrobiia > Vulcanimicrobiales > Vulcanimicrobiaceae > Vulcanimicrobium. The sequence goes on from CAWBTJ010000060.1 coordinate 7,111, forward strand.
GTGCTCGTGCTGAAGAACGCGGGTCCGCAGGGCGGCCCCGGGATGCCGGAGTGGGGGATGCTGCCCATCCCGCTCAAGCTCGTGCGCGCCGGCGTGCGCGACATGGTGCGAATATCCGACGCTCGCATGAGCGGAACGTCGTACGGCGCGTGCATCCTCCATGTCGCGCCGGAATCGTACGTCGGCGGCCCGCTGGCGCTCGTGCGGACCGGCGACGTCATCGAAGTCGACGTCGAGGCGCGGCGGCTGCATCTGGATATCGACGACGATGAATTCGCGCGGCGCCGAGCTGCGTGGAAGCAGCCCGCTCCGCGGCCGGCGACCGCCTACGGAACGATCTTCGCGGCGCACGTGCGCCAGGCGAACGAGGGCTGCGATTTCGACGTGGCCGATACGCCCGCTTCCGTCTCGGAGCCGGCGATCCACTGATGAGTAACTACCTTGCCATCGCGACGGTGACCGCGGCGTTCGGGCGCATGATCGGCGAAGCGCTCGCGCGGGTCGATCGTCCGTCCGCGAAACCGCGCGTGCGTTTCGGACCGCCGCAGCCGGATCCGAAGTTCGTCGGGTGTTCGCTTTTCCTGTACGGCGTGACACCGAACGCGGTCCGCGGCAACGAAGGGCTTCCGGCGCCGGCGGCCGCGGCCGTCCAGCGCTCGCGGGCCGTGCTCGACCTCAAATATCTGCTGACGTTCGCCGGCGATGAGAAGACGCTCGAGCCGCAGCGGTTCCTCGGTGCCGTCGTCAGCGCGCTGCAGGCGCAGCCGGTCCTACCGCGCGACGCGATCACCCACGTCATCGAAAGCCTCGACTATCTGCGCGGCTCCGACCTCGATCAGGCGCCGGACGACATTCGGCTGGCACAAGCACCGCTGGATCTCGCGGTGCTGGCCGAACTCTGGGAGTCGTTTTCGCCCGCGCGGTACCGGTTGGCCATCGCGTACACCGCCACCGCCGTCACGATCGAAGCGCAAGGACCCTCTAGCGGGGTGGGATCAATTTCTTGAACGTGCCGTTGACGGCGTCGTTCATCTTCGCGTTGAGACGGTCGACCGTTTCGCACGTCCAGGTGACGGAGCCGGAGACGCGTTTGCCCTTCGGCATCGCGCCGGACTTCGGATCGAAGTCGGCCATCGACGGCTGCGACTCGAGGTCGGTGAACTCCGCGTTGCCTGCGGCGCCGTTGTCCGAGACCGTGATGGTGAGCTTGGACGCGGGAACCTGTCCGAAGGCGAGCGGCGACGCCCCGGCGTCTTGCATGACCATGAGTGTCAGCGGACCCATGATGCCGGACGTCATCGCGCGGCCGGCCGCCGCTTCGCGCGAGGTGCTGGCCTGAACGTAAGGACCGTCTTTGTCGTACTCTTTCAGGGTGACGGAGAGCAGCGCGATCGGCGTATCACCGTCTTTCGACATCATGTGGTATCCGCTGAGCAGTCCGTCGCCCGGGGGAGCGACCTGACAACCGGAGACGGCGAAATCTTTCTCGAGCGAATACTGTCCGGTGAGGCTGACGTGCCCGGCGCCGGCTTTGTGCTCCGTCGATCCGTTCGGTGGATCCGCAGCAGGCGTGCTCTCGGCCGTCGCGGTGTCCGCGGCCGCTGTTGCCTGGTGACTCGACGTACAACCTGTCATCGCGAGCAGCAGCGCGGCGAGTGCGGTTGCGTGAACGTTGGTCATCAGAGTTTCTTCAAGACGGCGTCGAGCAGTTTGCCGCTGGCTGCCGGGTCGAGCTTCTTGCCGTTCGACACGGTGGCCGTCACCAAGACGTCGCCCTTGATGCGCGCTAACCAATGCCGCTGCACGTAGGCGTTGTAGCCGGCGGTTAGGGATGCCGCCGGGCCCCACATCAGAGCGTAGAACCCGCTTCCCGCACCTTTCCAGTCCTTGGCGCTTCCGGGCGGCATATAGACGCAATTCGAGATCGTATTGGCGCCGTGTACCGTCGGCCCGGCGGAGCTAGGCTGGAAGATGACGACGGACGGCCCGACGATCGCGCGAACCTCCGCAAGCGTCAAAAGCGAACATGCTGCCTGCGGTGCTGCGCTCACTGAAGTCGAGCGCGTCGCGACGAGCATGGCGGCTGCGACCAGGATCCCGATGACCCGCGATTTCTGATGCATGGTGATTCCTTCGATTGCGGTTAGAGATTTTTCGCGGCGGCGTCGAGAAGCCGGTTGAGCAGTTGTGCATCGCCGTTCATCGTGATGCCGGAGAGCACGATGTTGCCTTTTTGGCGGTTGGCGATGTTGGTGTGGCGCACGGCGGCTTGCTGCTGCTGCTTGAAAATCTGAGTGGCGACGGCTTCGTTCTCCGCGACCGTGAGCCCGAATTGTGCGATCATGCGGGCACCGGCGCGGTACAGGCACACCGAACTGCCGCCCGCGTGGGCGGGTCGACCCTGTGCCGTGACGGCGCTGCCGACGATCGCGCTCGCCTGCGATGCCGTCAGCAAGTCGCACGCCGTCCGCGAGGCCGCGCTGCTCGGGCCGTAGCCGGAGGACACCGCGAAAGCGGCGAGTGACGCCGCGGCAACGGTGCCGAGAGTGATCTTCATGTGTTCGTCCCTTCAGAAGGAAGGCGAGGATGTACCGTGTCGCCGATGCAGCGCGCGATGAACGCCGTCACGTCCGCAAGGGTCGCGACGTAACGCTCCTCATCGTGCGCGATGTGCTTCACGATGCCACGCCACGGGCTAGCCGTGCCGTCTCCCGACGGTTCGCGCCACAGCTCGACCAAGAACTGCTGTTTCGTCCGGACATGGATCGGCGTCACGCCCCGGAGCGTACACCTCCTGCCGTCCGAAAGGCGTCCGAATGCTGCGCGCGGGCTTCGTCCAGCTCGCGGTTGAAGAAGAGAAGGCGGTACGTATCCCGCCACGGACCCTCAGGGATCTTCGCGCAACGCTCGTCACACATCTCGACCGCCCGCCGCAGCGTGCGGGCGTACGCCTCCGGCAACTGCGCCGCACCGTAGATCTGCGCCGCGCTCCAGAGCACGTTCTGCGGAAACATCACCGATTCGAGTGCCGGCGGCGGCAGCGCCTCGATCTCCTCGGCGATTGCGCACGCGGCGCGCACGTCGCCGGCGCGCAAGTAGGTGAGGCCCATGTCGGCGAGATCGGAACCGATGTCCATCGGCGCGATGCGGCGGCGCATGTCGAGGGCCGCTTCGGAGTGCGCCAGCGACGCCGCGGAGTGCCCGAGCTCGCGCTCCGCCGCGCCGGCGTTGCCCAACGCGGTGCATTCGAGCTGAACGCTGCCGAGGCGGTGCGCCAGCGCGACCGCTTTTTGCGAGAGCCGCAACGCCGCGCCGAAGCGTCCGCGAAGGTACGCGGCCATCCCAAGGTTGAGCGCGCAGACCGTGAGACCGCGCAGATCGTTCAACTCGGCAAATACGGAGCGGGCGCTCTTGAGCGCACCGAGCGCTTGCGCGTGCTCGCCGATCTTCAAGTATAGCAAGCCCGTGTTGAGCAGCACGACCGCCTGGCCGAGGGGCTTGTTCAGCGCTTCGTAGATCGCCGTCGCCGACGCGTACATGGCCAGCGCCGCGCCGACCGAGAAACGGCGCCCCGCGATGTTGCCGAGGCGGAACAGAAAATCGGCTTCCCCCTCGCGGTCGCCGATCGTGCGGCATATCTCCAAGCCGCGTTCGGCCGGGATGCGCGCGCTTTCATAGTCGGCCGCCATGTAGGCGGCCAGCGCCGCCGCGGCCAGCGCGCGCACGATCGACGCTTCGTTCGACGACGCGACCGCGATCGCCGTCGCATCGTCGAGCGCGGCCCGCGCGGTCGCCGCATCGTCACGAAGCGTCGAGACGTCGGCGATCTGGCAGAGCGATCGCACGATGCCGGCGTTATCGGCAGCGTTTTCGTACTCGAGCACCGCCTCGCGCGCGCAGGACAACGCCTCGTCGTAACGCCCCAGCGACGTGAGCAGTGCCGCCGAAGCTTCGCTGCAGAACGCGCTCCAATGACGATCCTGCACCGAGGTGATCCGGGCGCGCAGAGTGTCGATCCATTGCTCCTGTCCCGCCACGTCGTCGATCGCGCGTGCGTACAGGATGCGCCGCCGCATGACGTCGAGCCGGCAGCTCTCATCGGCAGCGGCATCCGCCAGCGCTTCGAGCGTCTCGAGGTCCGCAAGCTGTTCCGTGCGGCGCCCCGCACGGCAGTGAATTTCCTCGCGCAACGAGACGGCACGATAGCGCAGCTCGGGATCGCCGGTCAGCTCCGCCGCGCGCGAGAGCGCGCGCAGCGCTTCGCCGTCCGCATATAGACGCAGGGCCTGGCGCGCCGACATCAGATACGCCGCCGCGGCCTTCTCGGTTTCCACCCCTTCGTCGAAGTGCCGTGCAAGCTCGATCGCGAGCGCGTCGCTTTCCTGGGCGTGCAGTGCTTCGAGCACGAAACCGACGCGCCGGTGCAGCCGCCGGCGCAGAGTCTCGGGGATGCGCGCATACAATTGCGCGCGGACGAGATCGTGCGCGAACACGAAGTCGCCGCCGCGCTCGGCGTCGCCGTTTGCCTCGCGGATGAGCCGTACATCTAGCAGCTCGTCCATGCAGCGGACGCCGATCGCCTCGGACGTACCCGCTGCCGCCGCGACGATCTCGACGGTGAAGGCGCGGCCGACGACGGCGGCGATGCGCGCGAGAGATTGCGCCTCGGCCGAAAGGCGGTCGACGCGCCCTTCGATCGATGTCGCGACGCTGAGCGGGAGCGGCGGCTCGGCGAGAACGGCGGGCGCGGCGAGGCAGTCGCGCACGATCTCCGCCAAGAAGAACGGATTGCCGCAGCACACGTCGTGCGCGCGCTGCGCAAAGCGCGCACCTTCGTACGGCCCCGCGAGCACGGCGGAGACCACGAACGCGACCTCGTCGACGGTGAACCCGCCGAGCGGTATCGTTGCGAACGCGCCGCTGCGGCGAAGGGCATGGCGCAGCACGCTCAGCGGACGCGCAGCATCCGTCTCGTCGTCGCGGCACGTGACGACTACGACGATGGAGTGGTTGCGCGTGCGGCGCGCGAGGTAGGCCAGCAGATCGATCGTGGCCGGTCCCGCCCAATGAATGTCTTCGAACACGAGCAGCATCGGCGCGCTGCGCGCGAGCATCTCGAAACAGTGCCAGACCGCTTCGAACAGACGGTCTTGCTGGCGGTCGGGGTCGAGCGCGGAGAGGCGCGGCAGCGCGGCGTCGCCGTCGCGCAGCTCGGGCAGCACGTCCGCGGCGGCCGCGAGCCACGTGGGGTCGAGCGGCAGGCTCGCGATCGCGGGTAGCGCCGAGCGCAGTGCTTGGATCACCGCTTGGTACGGCATCGCTTCAGGAAAGGTCGCGGCCCCGGCGACGACCGTGCCGCCCTGCGCAACGACGGTGGCGCCGAACTCGGTGATCAGGCGCGACTTGCCGATCCCCGCTTCGCCGCTGACGACCGCGACGCCGCCGAGGCCGCGCATCGCGCGCGCCCACATCTGGCGCAGGCGCAGCAGCTCCTCTCCGCGTCCCACGAACGGCATCGTCGCCGGCGCCGTCGCGCGCTCGAGTGCGGACGCGGGCCGTTCGGGCGCCGGATCACGGCTATGCAGAATCGACTCGTAGCGGCGGACGGTTTCCGGCATCGGCGCGACGTCGAGATCGCGACGGAGCCGCTGTGCGAAGCTTTCGTACTCCTGCAGTGCTCCGGCGCGATCGCCCGCCGCGTGGCGCAGCGAGAGCAGCGTGCGCAGCGCGTCCTCGCGCCAGGGATCGTGCAGCAGTAGCGTGCGCGTACTCGCGATCGCGTTCGCGTAGTCGCCGGCGCTGGCGTAGCGTTCCGTGAGCCGTTCGAGGTTCGCGCTGTGCATCGAGCGCAAGCGTTCGCGTTCGGGCAGGATCCATTCGTCATAGGCGGCCGGCAGCAGGTCGCCGTGATAGAGCGCCGTCGCGTCAGCGGCGCCGTCGGGGGAGGCGCTGAGCTGTTCGAACTCCGCGACGTCGAGCGTGCACGGGTAGAGCGGGTTCCAGCGGATCGACCGGTTGTCGGAGACGATCGGCTGGTGTTCCGCGATGGTCGGCAGCGCGGCGGAGATCAGCGCGAGATGGCGGCGAAGATTCGCGCGCGCGCGCGGTTCATCGTCGTCGGGCCAGAAGGCGAACGCGATCGCGTCGCGCGACGTCGGCTGCTGCCGGTGAACGATGAGATACGCGAGCAGCGACGCGGCGCGGGCGGGCGCTGCGAACTTCAGCGCACGTCCGGACTGGAGCAGCCGAAGCCCGCCGAAGAGACAGATTCGCAACGCGGCGGACGCGCCGGGAGGCGGTCGTGGCACGAGGCTTGCCTCCCCAGATGTGCGGTCGGTGAGCGGGTCGGGGCTAAGCCTCCTACGCCGGTGAACATCGGTCGACCTATTTTTCACAAACGACCGCTCGGTCGTGATCGTGCGATGACCTTAATCGGGATCAGGCTCCGAGGCGTTCAGTTCATCTTCGCGCGCGCCGCGGCGTACGGCCGGAAGGCAGTACAGAAACGTCGCACAGCAAGACCAATCCGGCTGCGGCGTTTCGCACGATCGGGCGGCTAAGCAAAACCTTTTCGGTCGGCAGCGAAAAGACCAGCAGCCCGAGGACGACGGTCTCGGCGACGATGATCAGACCGAAGACGGCCGTCGTGGCCGCCATCACGCGCCGAAACCACGGCTTGTCGGCATAAGACTCCAACTCGCCGCGCGCGCGTTCGCCGACGCTGCTCGGAAGCACGGTACTCAGTCCCGATTGGCTCGCGAAGGCGTAGCGCACCAGCACGAGCATCAGCGGGCGGCCGATCATCGCCGAGCCGATCAGCACGAGGCCGCCCAAGCCGGTGATCAACGTTTCACGGAAGAGCAAGACTTTCGGAGAACCGCCGAGCACCAGCACCAGCAGCGACAGCGCGATCCAGCTGAGCACCAGCACCGACATCGCATCGAGCTTCCCGCTCCGCGCGAACTGAACGAGGCTCCAGACCGTCGGCGCCACGGCCGTCGCCATGATCGCGTGCGTTTCGCCAAGATACGGCACGCTCAATCGGTACACCGTCGAGGATGGTTCACGATGGTTGTGCCGTTGGGCTGGTCGAGGCAGCGTGCCCGGGCGAACCAGCGGCGACACTAGGTGCACGAACGCTGAGAGTGGACTCCCACGGCTCGCTTGCCTTGGCGAGGCCCCGAGGTAACACCCTCAACGCCTTTGACGCCCAGCCCGCCCTGTGGTAAGGTTATCCGGTTGTCCCTGCCCCGCAGACGGCAACGCGCGTTCGCGCGCCCTCCGCATTCGCCGTGCGGCTGGACAAGAGGTCGGAGCTGCTCGCGGTAAGCGAGCCCTGCCGGTCGAGGCGACGACACCGGGCCGTGCCCCGGACAGGATAAACCCCCAGAGAGCAGTTTTCTTTTGGCCGCGAAGAAGCAAACCAAGACTCGCAAGAAGCGCGAGTTCAAGAACGTCGGGTCGGGTGTCGCGCACATCCACTCCTCGTTCAACAACACGATCGTCACGATGACCGACAACACGGGCTCGACGATCGCCTGGGCCTCCGCCGGTAACCTCGGCTTCAAGGGCTCGAAGAAGTCGACGCCGTTCGCCGCGCAGATGGCGGCGGAAGCCGTCGCGCGCAAGTCGATGGACCACGGGATGAAGACCGCCGAGGTCTACGTCAAAGGCCCCGGCGCCGGCCGCGAAGCCGCGATCCGCTCGCTCCAGGCCGCCGGCTTGGAGATCACCCTCATCAAGGACGTCACCCCCATCCCGCACAACGGCTGCCGCCCGCCCAAGCGCCGGCGCGTGTAACGGAGTTAGAGAAAAAGAATGGCCCGTTATACCGAAGCCGTCTGTCGTCTGTGCCGCCGCGAGACCGCGACGTCCAAGACCGGCGAAAAGATCAAGCTCTTCCTCAAAGGCGATCGCTGCCTTTCGAAAAAGTGCGCCGTCGAGCGCCGCGGCACCGCGCCCGGCCAGAAGACGCAAAACACCAAGACGCGTCAGAAGATCAGCGAGTACGGCCGCCAGCTGCGCGAGAAGCAGAAGATGCGCCGCTACTACGGCGTGCTCGAGACGCAGTTCGAGAACTACTTCCGCGAAGCGCAGCGCGTCAAGGGACAGACCGGCGCGACGTTCTTGCAGATCCTCGAACGCCGCCTCGACAACGTCGTGTACCGCCTCAACCTCGGCGCGAGCCGCGCACAGGCGCGGCAGCTCATCTGCCACCGGCATTTCCGCCTCAACGGGCGCATCGTCAACGTGCCGTCCATCAAGGTGAAGCCCGGTGACGTGATCACCATCGCCGACCGCTCGAAGTCGAAGGACCTCTTCGGGGCGCTCGTCGAGACCGCGAAGGCGCGCCGCCATCCGGAGTGGCTCGAGTTCAACGAGACGGAGAACACGGCGAAGGTCGTGGCGCTGCCGTCGCGCGAGCAGATCGACACGCCCGTCGATGAACAGCTCATCGTCGAGTACTACTCGCGCTAGTCGCTAACCCCAACCCAACCACCGTTAGGCGTACGATCGTGGCCGCGAGCGGAGCTCGCGCCTGCGGATAACGTAAACGGAGAAAGACACCACCGAAATCAGCATGACCGTTCTTGAAGCGCCGGCCGGCGCAAACATCGAAGTTCGCGAGCGTCGCGAAAATTATGCCAAGTTCGTGATCGAGCCGCTCGAGCGCGGCTTCGGCATCACGCTGGGCAACGCGCTGCGGCGCGTGCTGCTGTCGTCCATTCCGGGCGCGGCGGTGACGTACGTCAAGATCGACGGCGTCCTCCACGAGTTCTCCACGATCTCCGGCGTCGTCGAAGACACCGTCGATCTGCTGCTCAACCTCAAGGGCTTGCCGATCAAACTCAATTCGGAAGATCCCAAGGTGCTTTCGCTCAGCGTCAGCGGTTCGAAAGAAGTCACCGCGGGCGACATCGCGCCCGACGCCGACGTCGAGATCCTCCAGCCGACCTACCACATCGCGACGCTGTCGAAGAAAGACGCGAAGCTGTCGATGGAGATCGGGATCGAGAAGTCGCGCGGCTACGTGACATCCGACAAGCAGCGCAACATCGAGCACATGATCGGGCTCATCCCGATGGACTCGATCTTCTCGCCCATCCGCAAGGTCAACTTCAGCGTCGACGACACGCGCGTCGGCCAGTCGGTGGACTTCGACCGCCTCACGCTCGAGATCGAGACCAACGGTTCGATCACGCCCGACGACGCGCTGTCTGAAGCCGCCCAGATCCTCACCGAGGAGCTGCGCCTCTTCATCGGCTTCTCCACCGAAGAGAAGCCCGTCGCGACGGCGCCCGCCAGCGAGTGGGACGTGCCGGTCGAGACGCTGAACCTGTCGGTTCGCTCGTTCAACTGTCTCAAGCGCGCCGGCATCTCCAAGGTGTCCGAACTGCTTGACATGACGGAAGACGAGATCATCAAGATGCGCAACTTCGGCAAGAAGTCGCTCGACGAGATCAAGCAAGTCCTGGAGGAGCGAGGCCTCTCGCTCCGCCAGCCGTAGCGCTGAAACCCAGTTCCCTTCGGATAAGGAATCATGCCGCACCAAATCGCCTACAAGCGCCTCTCGCGCACGGACGGTCATCGCAAGGCGCTGCTGCGCAACCTCGCGACGTCGTTCTTCAAGTACGAGAAGATCGAGACCACCTCGACCAAGGCCAAAGAGATCTCCAAGGTCGTCGAGCGCCTCATCACGCAGGCGCGGCGCGGCGATCTCCACTCGCGCCGGCTCGCGGCGTCGTACCTCACCGAAGAAGCCGTCGCGAAGAAGCTGTTCGAGCAGATCGCGCCTGCGCTCAAGGACAAGACCGGCGGCTACACGCGCATCACGAAGACGCGCGTGCGCCCGGGCGACGCCGCCGAGCTCTCGATTCTGGAGCTCGTCAAGTAGCACCGTAGCGATGTGATCTCGGCTGCCAGGCGTTTGCCAGCGGCCGGGATTCCCGCTATACTCGGCGCTACCCCGTATGTTAGTCACGACCGCGGACGAACCGCTCAGTCTGACCTCCATCACGCGATCGTTCGTCGCGGACGCCATCACGCCGATCTCCGCGTATCTCGCCCTGGCCCAGCCGGGGCGTTCGTGTTTGCTGGAGTCGGTGGAGGGCACCGAGCGGATCAGCCGGTTCTCGTTCGTGGGGCTGGACTATCTGGAGACGTTCGCCATCGACCGCGATCCGGCGATGCTGGAGACGATTCGCGCAGCGATCGGGCGCTATCGGCTCGACCGGGACGATTTGCCGTTCCCCGGCGGAGCCGTGTGCGTGTTCACGTACGACGCGGCGCGTGCGCTCGAGCCGGTGCTGCGCGACGCGCGAGACGATGCGCCGCCGGCGGACGTGCGGTTCGGGGATGCGCTCGTTGTCGTGCCCGGGACGTGGCTGGTGTTCGACCATTTCACGCACCGCGTGACGCTGATCGGGTTTGCGCGCGGGGAGCACGAGCGTGATGCGGTCGACGCGCGGCTCGACGGCTACGTCGCGCGGCTGCTCGACCAGCGGCCCACCATTCCCGGCGCGGTGCGCGCTGAAGGGGCGGTGAGCGCGTCGATGGACGAGGCGGCGTTCCTCGACCGGGTGGCGCAGGCGAAGCGGTTCATTTTCGACGGGGACGCGTACCAGCTGCAGGTCGGGATTCGGTTCTCGTGCGCGCTGGCCGGGACGGCGTTCGATTTCTACCGGCAGATTCGGGCGCGTAATCCTTCGCCGTACATGTTCTTTGTGGAGCATGACGGGCGCGCGGTGTTCGGTGCTTCGCCGGAGTTCTTGGTGCGGCTGGACGGGCGCACCGCGCGCATTCGGCCGCTGGCGGGGACGCGGCCGCGTGACCCGGATCCTGCCGTGGACCAGCGCGTTGCCGACGAGCTGCTTGCCGATGAGAAAGAGCGCGCGGAGCACGTGATGCTCGTCGATCTCGCGCGCAATGATCTCGGTGCGGTGTGCCGCACCGGTAGCGTGCGTGTGGATGAGCTCATGGTGATCGAGCGGTATTCGCACGTGATGCACATCGTGTCCAACGTCGTCGGGGAGTTGCGTGAGGACAAGGATGCGCTGGATTTGTTTGCGGCGTCGTTTCCGGCCGGGACGGTGACCGGGACGCCGAAGATCCGCGCGATGCAGCTGATCGACCGGCTCGAACCGGTTGCGCGCGGGTTCTACGCCGGCAGCGTCGCGCACATCGACTTCGACGGCGACCTGGACTCGTGCATCATCCTGCGCTCGGTTGCGGTTGCGAACGGGCGCGCGTACTGGCAGGCATCGGCGGGGATCGTCGCCGACAGCGTGCCGCGCACCGAGTACGCGGAGGTGTTCGCAAAGACCGGTATCGTGCGTACCGTCTTGGGGATCGACGCATGACGCGGCTGCTGCTCGTCGACAATTACGACTCGTTTACGTGGAATCTCGCGCACCTCTTTGGCGGCATCGATGGCGTCGAGGTTGACGTGGTTCGTAATGACGATCCGCGATTGGACGACGGCGTGACCGCGGGCTATGACGGTGTGATTGTCGGGCCTGGACCCGGGCGGCCGGCGGAGGCTGGGCGTACGATGGCGATCGTGCGCGAGGCGGCGCGTGAGCGGCGGCCGTTGTTCGGTGTGTGCTTGGGGCTGCAGGCGATCGGGGAGGCGTTCGGGGGACGCGTCGTGCATGCGCCGCGGCAGATGCACGGGAAGACGTCGGCGATCACGCATGACGGGCGTGGTGCGTTTGCCGGCGTGCCGTCGCCGTTCACCGCGACGCGGTATCATTCGCTGTGCGTGGACCATGACGGCTTTCCCGGTGTGCTGCACGCCAATGCCGCGAGCGATGACGGGGTGATCCAAGGGCTTGCGCATCGTGAGCTTCGGATCTCCGGCGTACAGTTTCATCCTGAGTCCGTGCTCACGCCTGATGGCCGTCTCTTGGCGCGAGAACGTCGTGCGCGAGATGCGCGCGTGAGCATCGACGATTATCCCGCGCTGCTGCGCGGCGTGCTGGGTGGACATCCATTTGACCGCGGACCAGATGGCCGAGACGATCGGCGCCGTCATGGACGAGACGCTGTCGTCCGTGCGCGCCGCTGCGCTGCTTGCGGCGCTTGCCGCGAAGGGCGAGGCGGTCGAGGAAGTCGTCGGTGCCGCGCGGGCGATGCGCGAGCGCAGCGTGCGGGTCGAGCACGGGTTGCCGCTCGTGCTCGACATCGTCGGGACCGGCGGTGATAATGCGCACACGATCAACATCTCCACGATGGCTGCGTTCGTCGTCGCGGGGTGCGGCGTGCCCGTCGCCAAGCACGGTAATCGGGCGGCGTCGAGCGCGTGCGGCAGCGCCGACGTGCTCGAAGCGCTCGGCGTGCGGATCGACCGTTCGCCCGAGGCGTCCGCGCGCGCGCTGCGCGAGCACAATATCGCGTTTCTCTTTGCGCAGCGGCATCATCCCGCGATGCGTGTGGTCGGGCCGATTCGGCGCGAGCTCGGCGTGCGCACGATCTTCAACGTGCTCGGCCCGCTCACGAATCCCGCCGGCGCGAACCGCCAGCTCATCGGCGTCGCGCGGCCCGAGCACGTCGCGCTCGTCGCCGAAGCGCTGCGCCGGCTGGGCGGCGAAGCGGGCGCGGTGATCCACGGCGAGGACGGGCTCGACGAGATCAGCGGCGAGGCGCCGACCGACGTCGTACAGTTCGACCGCAACGGCGTGCGGCATTGGACGCTACAGCCGTCCGACTTCGGGGTCAGCGCGTCGCGCGCGGCGATTCGGGGCGGCGACGCTGCGACCAATGCCGCCGCGGTGCTTGCGATCCTGGGGGGCGAGCGCAGTCCGCGCGCCGATCTGGTGCTGCTCAACGCCGCGCTCGCGCTCGTCGTCGCGGGCGAGGCGGTCGACGTCCACGACGGGATGGCGCGCGCGCGCACGTCGGTCGAAACCGGACGTGCGCAGGCAGCGCTCGACGCGCTCCGCGCGGAGCGCGAAACGGAGCTAGTATGACGGACATGCTCTCGAAGTTGTATGCCGCGAAGGCGGTCGTGCGTGCCGCCGACGAGGCGCGCGAGCCGCTCGATGCGTTGCGCGAGCGTGCCGAACGCCGCCGCGCAGAGCGCCGCGGATTTCGCGCGGCGCTTGCCGCTGCCACCGGGCCGGCGATCGTCGCCGAGATCAAGCGCGCGTCGCCGTCGGTGGGGCTCATCGTGCCGCATCTCGATCCCGCCGCGATCGCGCGTGAGTACGAGCAGGCCGGCGCGGACGCGATCAGCGTGCTGACCGAGAGCGATCATTTTCTCGGTGACCTCGCGTACGTCGATGTCGCGCGCGCGGCGTCGTCGCTGCCGATCTTGCGCAAGGATTTCCTGAGCTCGCGGTACGAGGTCGTGCAGTCGGCGGCGTACGGTGCTGACGCGATCCTTGCGATCGTCGCCGGGTTGTCCGACGCGTGCATCGCGGAGATCATGGAAGAAGCCCGCCTCTACGGCCTCGACGTACTGGTCGAGGTGCACACCGAAGACGAGCTCGCGCGCGCGGTCGAGCGCGGGCGCGACGCTGCTCGGGATCAACAACCGCAACCTTCGTTCGTTCGAAACCGACCTCGCCGTCACCGAGGAGCTGCTGCCGCTCGTGCCCGCAGGGACGATCGTCATCAGCGAGAGCGGCGTGAAGTCGCAGGACGACGTGCGCCGGCTCGTCGCGCACGGTGCGCGCGGCGTGCTCGTTGGCGAGTCACTCATGCGCGCCGACGACAAGAGCCAGGCGATCCGCGCGCTCAAAGGCGCTGCGGTCTCCGTTTGAAGCAGGCCTTGCGCACGCGCGTCAAGATCTGCGGCTGCACGAGCGTCGCCGACGTCGCGATTGCCGTCGAAGCGGGCGCCGACGCCGTCGGCGTGATCCTCGCCGAGCGCTCGGAGCGGCGCGTCTCGATCGAGCGCTTCCGCGACATCGCGCAATCGGTTCCCGCCCTCACGACGCTTGTCGCGGTGTTCGTCGATCCGCCCGCGTCGCTGGTCGACGAAGCGCTGCATGCCGGCGCGGTTCCGCAGTTCCACGGGGACGAGCCGGCCGAGGCGTGCGAGTCGGTTGCCGCCGGGCCGTATCTCAAGGCATTTCACGTCGAGGCAAACCGCGCGTACGATCCCGCCGCGTTCGCGCGGTTCGCGCAACCGTTCGAGCACGCGACGTGGATGTTCGATACCGCTGCCGACGACGGGCGGAGCGGCGGCACCGGGCGGACGTTTACGTGGGAGCTGGCGCGCCGGCCTCGCGGGCGAGCGACGGTTCGTCGTGAGCGGCGGGCTGACACCCGAAAACGTCGGTGCGTGCGTGCGTGCGGTGCGGCCGTATGCCGTCGACGTGCGCAGCGGCGTCGAAACGAACGGTATGAAAGATCCTGAGAAAGTGCACGCGTTCGTGCGCGCGGTCCGCGCCGCGGAGACGGAATCGCTGTGAGCACCAGAACCGGCCCGCCGCCGGCGACGCCCGACGCGCGTGGCTACTTCGGGCGCTTCGGCGGCGTGTTCGTCCCCGAGGTGCTCGTCGAGGCGCTGACGCGGCTAGAAGCCGCGACGCAAGAGGCCTTCGCCGATCCCGCCTTTTGGAGCGAGTACGAAGGCCTGCTGCGCGATTACGTCGGGCGGCCGTCGCCGATCTATCACGCGGAGCGGCTGGTCGACGGGCCGCACGCGCCCATCGTGTTCAAGCGCGAGGACACCAACCACACCGGTGCGCACAAGATCAACAATACCGTCGGCCAGGCGCTGCTCGCGCGGCGGATGGGCAAGCGACGGCTCATCGCCGAGACCGGCGCGGGCCAGCACGGCGTCGCCACGGCAACGATCGGTGCGAAGCTCGGCATGCAGGTCGACGTGTACATGGGCGCGGTCGACGTCGAGCGCCAAGCGCTCAACGTCTATCTGATGAAACTGCTCGGCGCGACGGTGTATCCCGTCGAGAGCGGCACGCGCACGCTCAAGGATGCGACCAACGAAGCGTTTCGCGAGTGGGCCGCGCGCGTCGAGGACACGTTCTACGTGATCGGGTCCGTCGTCGGCGCGCACCCGTATCCGTATCTGGTGCGCGAGTTCCAGAAGGTGATCGGCGTCGAGGCGCGCGCGCAGCTCCTCGAGCGCTACGGGCGGCTGCCCAGCGACGTCGTCGCGTGCGTCGGCGGCGGGTCGAACGCGATGGGGATTTTTCGCGCGTTCGTCGACGATGCGGACGTGAATCTGTGGGGCGTCGAAGCCGCGGGGCACGGCGTGCATGCCGATCGACACCGCCGCGTCGCTGGGCGCCGGTAGCGTCGGCATCCTGCACGGTTCGCGCAGCTACGTGCTGCAGGACGACGAAGGCCAAGTGCGCGACACGCACTCGATCAGCGCCGGTCTCGACTATCCGGGCGTCGGGCCGGAGCACTCGTTTCTCAAGGACAGCGGGCGCGCGCGCTACGTCGCGATCGACGACACACAGGCGCTCGCCGCATTCCACCACACCGCGCGGCGCGAGGGGATCGTGCCCGCGCTGGAGTCGTCGCACGCGATCGCGTTCGCGCAGCAGCTCGCAGTCGAGCGCGGCGCCAACGGGCTCGTGCTCGTCAACTTGAGCGGGCGCGGCGACAAGGACGTGCGCACCGTCGCTGCGCTCGAAGGGGCCGAGGTCTTGCAGTGATCGCGAGCGGCGGGATCGACGCGGCGTTCGCACGCGCGCGCGCCGAACGCCGCGCGGCGCTGATCGGCTACGTCGTCGCGGGCGATCCCGATCTCGACACGACGCTCGCGGTGCTCGACGCGCTGACCCAGGCGGGCGTCGACTTCATCGAGCTCGGCATCCCGTACGGCGACCCGCTCGCCGACGGGCCGACGATCGCCGCCGCCGGTCAGCGCGCGCTGTCGGCGGGGATCAAGTTCGCCGACTCGATCGCGCTCGTCGCGAAAGCGCACGCGCGCGGCTGCGCGCCCATCCTGTTCTTCACCTACGTCAACCCCGTCGACCGCTACGGTGCGGAGCGCTTCGCGCGCGACGCGCGCGACGCCGGTGCGGTCGGCGCGATCGTGCCCGACGTTCCGCTCGAGGAGCTCGACGCGTTCGCGCCGCCGCTGCGCGCGGCCGGCCTCGCGATCCCGCAGCTGATCGCGCCGACCACGCCGCCCGCCCGCGCGGCGCGCATCGCCGCGGCGTCGAGCGGCTTCGTCTATCTGGTGTCGCGGCTCGGCGTCACGGGCGCGCGGCGCGAGCCCGACGTCGCGTGGATCACCGGCGCGATCGAGCGGCTGCGGCCCGCAACCGACCTGCCGCTCGCGGTCGGGTTCGGCATCTCGACGCCCGCGCACGTCGCCGCCATCGGATCCGTGGCCGACGGTGTCGTCGTGGGGAGCGCGCTGGTCGACTCGTACGCCGGCTATCGCGGCGACGAGGCCGCGCGCAAGGCGGGCGCGTACGCGGCGTCGTTGCGGGCTGCGCTCCCACGCCAGGACTGACAGGGAATCGTTCGCGCCGGGGCGCATCCGGGGTGCAGTTTTCTTCCGCCGGAAGGACCCGTAATCGATGAATCTCCGTCCAATCGCGGCGCTCGGGATCGTCGCGCTCTGCGCGTCGCTCGCCGCGCCGTCCGCTCCCGTCTCCGCCGCCGGGGACACGATCCTGTTCGGTTCGGCCGTGTCACTCACGGGCTCGCTCACCAAAGAGGGCCATCTCACCCAAGAAGGCTACGACTTCTGGAAGACCTACACCAACGCCCACGGTGGGATCAAGGTCGGCGGCAAGACCTACAAGGTCGACATCAAGTATTACGATGACGAGTCCAAGCCCGCGACGGCGGCGTCGCTCGCCGAACGGCTGATCGATCAAGATCACGTCAACTTCATCCTCGGGCCGTACGGTTCGGGCAC
>CAWBTJ010000061.1:0-7521 GCA_963791645.1 Vulcanimicrobiota bacterium
TCGCCGGATTGTGCATCTCGCTGTACTTCTTGCCGGCGCGGCTGTTCGTTCTCGCGCGCGAAGCCGACGGCGGCGGCACCGAGGTCGGGATCGCCGCGACGACCGTCAAAGGCTACGACGTGTTCCAAGACCGCTTCCGCGAGATCGTCGACGAACTGCGGCGCACCGAACGCGCCGAGCAGGCGTAAAGGGGAAAGCCATGGATCCGTTCAGACAGACACTCGACCAGACGCTGCTGGTCGTCGGCATCGCGGCCTACGTCACCGGCGCGCTCGTGCTCTTCGGACACTTCTTGTTCCGCAACCCGCTGCTGCGCACGATCGGCATCCCGCTCGCGATCCTCGGCGCGGTGTCGCAGTTCGCCGAGCTCGGCGCGCGCTGGTGGATGACGGGCGTGTGGCCGCTGACGAACCTCTACGGCTCGCTGTCGCTGTTCAGCGCATGTGCGGTCGCGATCTTCCTGGTCTTCGCGTTCAAGTACGACTTGGCGTTCATCGGCGGGCCCGTGCTCGCCCTGGCGGCGATCGCGCTGGGCTACGCGACCACGTGGAACGAAGGCTACATGCCGGCGGTGCCGGCGCTCCAATCGTATTGGATCAAGATCCACGTCCCGATCGTGATCACCGCGTATGCGTCGTTCATGGTCGCGTTCTGCGTCTCGCTGATCTACTTGGTGAAGGTGTGGGCTGAGAACCGCTACGCGCGCCGCGGCACATCGCTGCGCGGCGCCGCGGCCGGCGCGGGCGGCGCGAACGTCGACGTCTCGGTCAGCACGTACGCGATGAGTTCCGACGCCGCCGTCGTGCGCAACGACACGCCTGCGCTCGCGAGCGCCGCGGCGGCGGGCGACACGACGGCGCAGTGGCTGGCCGGGCTACCGTCGCTCGCGCGGCTCGACGTGATGCAGTACCGCGTGATCGCCGTCGGCTTGCCGCTGCTGTCACTCGGCATCATCACCGGCGCGATGTGGGCCAAGGAAGCGTGGGGCGCGTACTGGCAGTGGGACCCGAAAGAGACGGCGGCGCTCGTCTCGTGGATCGTCTACGCCGGCTTCATGCACTTGCACACGCGCCCCAGCCTGCGCGGCACGTTCACCGCGTGCATCAGCGTGTTCGGGTTCGTGACGATCGTCTTCTGCTATCTCGGCGTGAACATCTGGATCAGCGGCCTACACTCATATAAAATGTAGCCTTACGATGAGGCTACGGGGCCGTGCTTCCCTGGCCCGGTCTTTGGGGGAGCGCCGGCATCGCGGTGGGTGCCGGGACGGTTTCCGGGTGTTCCCAAACGTTCTTCGCGGCGGCGGGCAGATGGTCGGGCGTGCGCTTCATGAAGTACGCGATCTGCCAGATCGATTTTTCATCGAGCGCGGGGCTGTACGACGGCATGCCGGTGAAGCGGATGCCGTGCTCGATCTTCCAGTACGTCACGCCTTCGGGATCGTCCATCACGTCGTGCTTCGCGAACTGCGGCGGGCGCACGCCGAGGCCGCGCGCGATCGCGTTCGGAGTCGAGTTGGCGGTGCCGTGGCAGACGGCGCAGTTCTGCACGTAGAGTTTCGCGCCGGTCTCGATGTCGGCGTCGGTTTGCGTGTACGGATACGGCGGCGGCGGGGCTTCCCGCGCCGTCGTCGCGTTGAGCGACGTGTGCGCCGCCCAGAGCTCGCCGGGGATCGGCGGTCCGTCGGCGCTCGCGGGGACGCGCCCCGTCTTGACGGCGCCGAAAATCACGAGGGCCACCACGATCAGCGCGGCGACGAAGCCAGCGAGAAATCCACGCATGGGGGCATTCTTCTCCGTTTCGCTGAGAACTGAACACGGCGGCGGCCGCAACGACCGCCAGCGCGGTGAGGGTTGCATGAGGACGATGGCCATCGCACCGCCGCGCGGCAACTCGCTCGAGGAGCTCCGCTTCGACAACTCGTTCGCCGCGCTCGGCGACGCGTTTTGCGAACGCCGCACGCCCGCCGGGATCCCCGGCGCGCGCCTCGTCGCGTTCAGCCCCGAGGCGGGCGCGCTGATCGGCCTGCGCCCCGGCGAGGAACGGCGCACCGAGTTCACCGAGCTCGTGAGCGGGAACGCGCTGCTGACCGGGATGGAGCCCGTCGCGGGGATGTACGGCGGGCACCAGTTCGGCGTGTGGGCGGGGCAGCTCGGCGATGGCCGCGCGATCCTGCTCGGCGAGGTGCGCACCGACCGGGACCAGCCGTGGGAGCTGCAGATCAAGGGCGGCGGGATCACCGCGTTCTCGCGCTTCGCCGACGGCCGGGCGGTCGTCCGCTCCACGATCCGCGAGTTTCTCGCCAGTGAGGCGCTGCACGCGCTCGGCGTCCCGACGACGCGCGCGCTCGCGATGGCGGCCGGCGACGAGCCGGTGCTGCGCGAGCGCGTCGAGCGCGCTGCGACGGTGATCCGCATGGCGCCGACGTTCGTGCGCTTCGGATCGTTCGAGATCTTCCACTACCGCAAGCAGCAGGCGGAGGTGAAGACGCTCGCGGACTACGTGATCGACCGCTTCTACCCGGAGTGCGGCGACGGCGACGACCGCTACGCGCGCTTTTTCGCTGCCGTCGTCGAGCGCACCGCGGCGCTCATGGCGCACTGGCAAGCCGTCGGCTTCGCGCACGGCGTGATGAACACCGACAACTTCTCGATCCTCGGGCTGACGCTCGACTACGGCCCGTACGGTTTCCTCGAAACGTACGAGCCCGGTTTCATCTGCAACCACAGCGACGACGGCGGGCGCTACGCGTTCGACCGCCAACCGACGATCGGTTTGTGGAACTGCCACGCGCTCGCGGAGGCGCTGTCGTCGCTGATCGAACGCGACGCGCTCGACGACGCGCTCGGCCGCTACGCGGACGCGTACCGTACGACGCTGCTCGGCCTGCTGCGCGCGAAGCTCGGCGTGCTCGGCGCCCACGACGACGATGCGGAGCTCGTCGTCGAGCTGTTCCGGCTGCTCGAGGCGCGGCGGGTCGACTGGACGAATTTCTGGCGCGCCCTCTCGCACGCGGACGCCGACGCGCTCGCGCTGCTCGGTGACGACGAGTCGTCGCGCGGGTGGTTCGCGCGCTGCGCGCGCCGGGCGGCGGACGATCCGCGCGGCGATGCGGCGCGCCGCGGCGCGATGCGAGCGGTCAACCCGAAGTACGTGCTGCGCAATTGGGTCGCGCAGGAGGCGATCGCGGCGTGCGAGGCGGGGGACGATACCGTCGCCGGCGCCGTGTTCGACGTCATGCGCGCCCCGTTCGACGAGCATCCCGAGCGCGCGGCGTGGACGCACGCGGCGCCCGCGCAGTACGCGGGCTTGTCGGTGAGCTGCTCGTCGTAAGGCCTTCAAGGACGCCGGACCGCGCGCCGGGAACGCGGGCCGGGTGGAACGGTTTGGCGAGGTTCGGTTACTGATCCGCGGGATCGCGCGCGGGGTCGCGAGCACCGAGATCGCGGCGCTTTTCGCGCAGTACGGCGCCGACCCGGAGCGAATCGCGCTGCCGCGCGACCGGCGCACGCGCCGCCGCAAAGGGATCGCGTACGTATTCGTTCCCAACGCAAAGCTGGCCGAGGCCGCGATCAAAGCGCTCAACAATACGCCGCTGCAAGAGAAGACGATCACGATCGAGGCCGCCGCGGAGCGCCCGCCGAAACGTCCGCGCCGCTTCAACGGCCCCCCGCCCCGCCGGTCGTAGGACTTCGGTTCGACCCGTCAGGTCGAAGCCGCTACTGCAGATATTTCTCGACGGTCTCGGCGCTGCGCTCGTGCGCGACGTCCGGATCTTGGCCGAACTCCTCGCGGGCGCGGCGCTGCCGCAGCAGATCCCACAGCCGGTCCAGCTGGACGTTGATGTCGCCGAGGCGCGTGCGCTCGTCGGACGACGTCGTACCGCCCTTTTCCAACAACTGATGCTCCTCGGCGACGAGGCGTTCGATCTGCTGGTGGAGCTCCTGGTCGTTCACCTGCCCACTCTTCCCGTTCGGGCCGCGAACGACCCACGACCGGCGTTCGGTCGCGCGAGCGGCCGACCAGGCGAAACCCCGCCGGCCGGCTCGGCGCAGGGGACCGCTCGCGGCTCCTACGAAGGTACGCGAGTTTTGCGGGGCCGTTGCGTACACTACGGGGTAAGCGGCCAACGAAAGCGGACCCGCCCTGTCATCGAGGAGAGATCGTGGCTCACGCAGAGGCGTACAAAGACCCCGGCACGCCGGAAGAACAGACCCGGCGCGTCTTCATGGCAAACGCCGTCGTCGCGCTCGGCGGCGTGATCGGAATCGGCCTGGTCATCCCGCTGCTCGGCTCGCTGATCCCGGCGCCGGACGCGTCGTCCGACCAGTGGTCGGGGCTGACGCCCGAACAGGCCGACGCGTTCAAGAAAGCGACCAACGGTCCGGTCAAGGTGACGTTCAACGTCCACGAGACGAACGGCTATCTCGGCGCGACCGACACCGAGCAGTTCGTCTACGCGGTGAAAGCAACCGACGACCAGATGAAAAAGGCGCGCCCCGAGCTGTTCGAAGGCGTCGACAAGTTGCCGTATCCGGCGGTGACCATGGGCTTCGTGGTGTTCAGCCCGATCTGCCCGCATCTCGGCTGCAAGTACAGCTGGAACGAAAAAGCAAATAAGTTCATCTGCCCGTGCCACGGCTCCGAGTACAGCGAGCTGGGCGTGCATGAGGCGGGTCCGGCGCTGCGCGGGCTCGATCCGCTGCCGCTGCGCGAGTACCAAGGCAAAGTGCAGATCACGTGGATCGAGTACAAGTTCAACGCCCCGCAGCTGATCATCCAGAAGGTCGGATGAGGGAGAACCCGGCTTCATGCTGACTTGGCTCGACCAGCGCACCGGCGTCGTCACCGCGACGAAGGGCTTCCTCACCGAGGACGTTCCGGGCGGCGCCTCCTACTGGTACGCTTTCGGCAGCGCGACGATGTTCGCGCTGATACTGCAGATCGCGACCGGCATCTTCCTCACGTTCCATTACGTGCCGTCGACCGCGACCGCGTACGAATCGACGAAATACCTGATGGACAAGGTTCCTTTCGGGCACTTCGTCCTGTCGCTGCACTACTGGGGCGCGTCCGCGATGATCGCGTTCATGCTCATGCACTTGCTGCAAGGGCTGTTGTGGGGCGCCTACAAGAAGCCGCGCGAGCTGCAGTGGATCGTCGGCGTCCTGCTGTTCATCATGACGCTCGTGCTCGGCCTCACCGGCTACCTGCTGCCGTGGGATCTCAACGCGCTGCTCGCGTCGCGCGTCGCGATCAACATCTCGGGCAACGCGCCGGTGCTCGGGCAGGCCGTGCTGAACTTTCTCCAGGACGGCAACGGGATCAGCACGTTGACCATCACCCGGTTCTTCGGCATCCACGTGTGGCTCGTGCCCGCGCTGCTGATCGGGCTGGTCGGCATGCACCTCGCGATCTTCCGCTGGAACGGTCCCGCGGGACCGCCGATCGACGAAGCGCCGAAGCTCAAACCCGGCCGGTTCTGGCCGGAGCAGCTGTTCATGGACACCGTGCTCTCGTTCGCGATGTTCGCGCTGATCGTCACGCTCGCGGTGTTCTCGCCGGCGCCGCTCGACGCGAAGGCCGATCCGAACGACGCCGTGTTCGTTCCGTATCCCGCCTGGTATTTTCTCGCGCTGTACGCGCTGCTCGACGTCGTCGGGAAGTTCCCGCCGCAGATCACGCAGCTCGCGACGCTGTTCGCGACGATCGTCGGGCCGACGCTGCTCGTCGTGCTGCTGCTCGTCCTGCCGTTCGTCGACCGCAACCCGTCGCGGCGCTTGTCGCGGCGTCCGTGGGTGCTCGCCGGAACGGCGCTCGTCATGATCGGCGCGATCGCGCTGAGCTTCGTCGGCCAGTCCAACGTCGTCCAGCAGCAGCTCGCGCACAACCTCATCGGACCGAACGCACCGGTGGCCGCCGCCGCGGCGAGCAACGGCGCGCTCCAGACCGGTCCGGCCGGCACGTCGAGCGCATCAGGCAGCTCGGCGAAGGGCACCACGCCGGCGACCGCTGGCAACGGCGCGACGGTCTACACCTCCAACTGCATCGGCTGCCACGGCGACAAGGGCCAAGGGATCGCCGGCCAGTTCCCGCCGCTGGCGGGCAACCCGTTCGTGACGGGCGATCCGAAGCCCGTGATCGGCGTGCTGGTCAAGGGCCTCAACGGCAAGATCGACGTCAAGGGCCAGTCGTACGACCAGCAGATGCCGGCATGGAAGGGAACGCTCACGAACGCGCAGATCGCCGACGTGATCACCTACATCCGCAACGCCTGGGGCAACAAAGCGAGCACGGTGACGGAAGCGCAAGTCGCCGCAGGCGGCAAGTAAATTCGGTTCGGCTGAACAAAAAAACGAGCCCGCTACGCCGGCGGGCTCGTTTTCATGTCTCGGTCTTCAGGATGGTGCCGAAGGACGAGGCTCAACGTCACCGAGATGCTTCGGCCGTCCGCTCGCGCGCTTATTCACAAGAAACGCTGCTCGTCCTATCACGGGCACATTGAGGCCGTCGATCTCAACCTCGACACGACCAGGCCATGCTTCGTCGAATGAGACCCCGTCGACCGCTGTAATCAGTGCGCGGCGCACCGCAGAGTCTTCCACGTTGATGGATTCGGTGTCGCTCCTGCCGGCTCCCACGGCATCGGTGCTCAGTCGCGGCGTCTCGCGTTTGCTTCGAGCGCGATCGGTGACAGGTTCGACGCGACGTCACGGTAGAGGTGGCGCATCGCGTCGATGAGCAGCGAGCCCACGCGGAAGATGCCGTCGCCCGACAGCCGCAGCGCCGTCCACGGCGTGCCGTTGTGGCGCTGCACGAGCAGATACGTGTCGGCGCCGGCCGCGTAGATCGCGAACTGGTCGGATTCCGCGACGGGCTCCATGCCTTCGAGCTCCGCCAGGCCGATCTCGTCGATGAAGTTCATGACCGTTCCCTCACGGCCGCGAGCAGCGCGGTCGCCGCCGAGAGCCTTCGGCCCGCGGCGGCGGCCCACCGCTTTGCCGTTGGCAGCTCGCGATGCTACCGGATCGGTACGCGGCTGACACCCTTTTGCGTGCGCACCGTGACGAACGCCGGCGGGTGCGCGCTCGTCACCATGCGCGGCTGCGCGATGACCCAGATCAGCTTCTGGATGCACAGCACGCCCATCGTGCCCGGGCGCCGGAATTGGACGAGGTTGAACTGCGGCGGGAAGATCGTGAGCAGCGACGGGTCGAAACGCGCCGCTTGGCACGCGTCTTTTACTTGCGCCTGACCGGTCAGCGTGTATCCCGCCGCGGTGCGCCGCGCGCGCAGATGGCGCGCGTCGAGCGCCAGCACGCCGATGACGCCGGCAGGCGGGGTCATCGGGCCGGTCGTCGCCTGCATCGCCGGTGTGGTGGGCGACGTTTGGGCGGACGCGGCATCCACGTGCGCGGTGCCGATCAGGAACGTCGCGCTCGCAAGCGCGGAGATCAAACGAGTCGTCTGCATCGTCACCCTCGATTGTATGTGCGCTGGAGATATGCGCCGTGAATTCAG
>CAWBTJ010000062.1:0-33399 GCA_963791645.1 Vulcanimicrobiota bacterium
CCGTTCGTGCTCGCGATCGTGCTCGCGTTCGTGCTGTGGCGCGTGCTGCAGCGGACCGTATTCGGCTACGAGCTGCGCGCCGCCGGCGACGCGCCCGAAGCCGCCAAGCGCGCCGGCATCGATCTCGGCCGCACGGCGTTCGTCGCGATGGCGATCTCCGGCGCGATCGCGGGCCTGGGCGGCGCGACCATCGTGTCGGGCGGGCTGCACCGCTTCAACACCGGGCTGTCGCCGGGCTACGGCTTCATCGCGATCGCCGTCGCGCTCGTCGGCAACCTCGACCCGCGCTGGATCATCGTCGCGTCGATCGCGTTCGGCATGCTGCAGAGCGGCGGGATCGCGATGCAAGCCGAGGCGGGCGTGCCGCGCGAGGTCGTCACGCTGGTCACCGGCTTGGTGATCATCGCGCTCGCAGGACGGCGCGTCGTCGCGCACCGGAGGTCCACGTGAACGCTACGCTCGCCGCGGTCCTCGCGATCCTCGGGCTGACGCTGGTCAAGGCGACGCCGCTGATCTACGCCGCGCTGGGCGGCGTGCTGAGCGAGCGCGCGGGCGTGGTGAACATCGGGCTCGAGGGGATTCTGATCGCCGGCGCGTTCACGTCCGTGGTCGTGAGCGGCGCGACCGGCAGCCCGTTGCTCGGCGCGCTCGCCGGCGTCGTCGCCGGGATGCTGCTCGCTGCGATCCTCGCC
Source organism: Vulcanimicrobiota bacterium (assembly GCA_963791645.1). Lineage (GTDB taxonomy): Bacteria > Vulcanimicrobiota > Vulcanimicrobiia > Vulcanimicrobiales > Vulcanimicrobiaceae > Vulcanimicrobium. The sequence goes on from CAWBTJ010000062.1 coordinate 693, forward strand.
TACGCCGCGACGCGGCTCGGCGTGGACCAGATCGTCGCCGGCACCGGCTTGAACATCGCGGCGCTCGCGGGCGCGGCGTTCGGGCTCGTACTGGTGTACCACCAGCCCGGCGCGTCGCACGAAGTGCCGGCGTTCGGGCACACCGGCGAGGTCGTGTTCATCGTGCTCGCGTTCGTCGCGGCGGCCGCGCTGCAGTTCGTGCTGACGCGCACACCGTGGGGCTTGCGCGTGCGCGCGTGCGGCGAAGATCCCGGCGCCGCCGAGTCGGCCGGCATCGACGCGCTCAAGACACGCTTCCGCGCGGTGGTGATCGGCGGCGCGATCGCGTCGCTGGGCGGCGTCTATCTGTCGCTCGCCGAGCTCGACCTGTATTCCGACGGCATGACCGCGGGCCGCGGCTTCATCGCGCTCGCCGCGGTGATCTTCGGCCGCTGGACGCCGCTGGGCGCGACGGGCGCGGCGCTGTTCTTCGGCTTCTTCGCGGCGCTGCAGTATACGCTCCAGCGCGCGGGCGTGCCGAGCCAGCTGATGCAGGCGCTGCCCTACCTCGCCGCACTGGTCGCGCTCGCGGGCTTCGCAGGCCGCGTCCGCGCCCCGGCCGCCGACGGCATCCCCTACATGCGACCGTAACGTTGTCCGAACGCACCTTGACTTTCGTCGCAGCATGCCGACAATAGGGAGACAATGCGGGTACCGCGACGACTCGTTGCCATCGTCGTCAGTCTAGCCGTTTCGTTCGCCGTCGGTTCACCCGCGGGCGCTACGAACATGCCGGCGCCGCTCGCGGACTTCCAGGCGCAGCTCTCGGCGGTCTCGGTGCGCGCGCCGGGTCACGTCGGGATCGTGGTGCAGGACGTCGTCACCGGGGTGACCACCGGCTTCAACGCGGGCACCGAGATGCCGGCCGCGTCGACGATCAAGATCCCCGTGATGGTCGAGGTGTTCCGCCAGCTCGGAACCGGGAAGTTCGCTCTCTACACGCGCGTGAAGCTGCGGCGGTCGGACAAGGACTCGGGCTCGGGCGACCTCTACCGCGGGCGCGTCGGTTCGAGCTACCCCGTCTCGCGGCTGCTCTCGCTCATGATCGACGTGAGCGACAACACGGCGACCAACATGCTGATCCGCCTGGTCGGGCGGCCGCACATCAACCAAGAGATGGAAGACCTCGGCCTCACGCACACGCGGCTGACCGACTTCATCCGATCCGAGGGCCCGCACATCCGCTGGGCGCTGCGCTCGAGCCCGGCCGACATGGCGCACCTGCTGCGCGCGATGGCGCAAGAGCAGCTCATCGACGAGTGGTCGTCGCGCGCGATGATTGCGATTTTGCGCGGCCAGGAACACAACGGGCTGCTGCCCGAGCCGCTGCCCGAAGGGACGGACATCGCGCACAAGACCGGGACGCTGCACGACACGCTCAACGACGTCGGCATCGTCTACGAAGGTTCCGCGCCGTACGTCATCGCGGTGATGACCACGGATTTGCGCACGCTGTCGTCCGGCCGCCGCTTCATCCGCGGCGTGTCACGGCTCGCCTACGACGCGCTCGGCAAGTTCGCAACGTGGCGCGGCGTCAACGACTTCAACCCCGCCGCGGAGTCCGAGCGCGCCGCACCGACCGACGCGGCGCCGCCGACCGCGGACCAGCAGATGTGGACGCCGCAGAACGTACCCCCGCCGGTCGCGGCTCCCGCGACGACGCCAACGCCCGCGCCCTAATCGTAAACGCCGCGGCGAGCGGCGTCGATGACCCTGTGACCTTTCGGCAAGCGCGCCCGTCGGGCGGCGCTTGTGCATGCGGTTCCACTCTTCGCCTGCCCACGCGGCGCGGCTGCATGATCTAAGTCCGCAGATCTCCGACCTGTTGCTCCAGGCAAGCCCGCTACGCTTGGCCCGCTAGAGGAGACAAGACGAGTTTGGTCGATTTCTAAACGATGTTTCGACACCGTGAAGTCGAGGCCGTGGGGGTGCCGGGTGAAGACATCGTTCCGTCGCCGTATAGCACTTTCGGGTGCAATCGTTCTGTTTGCATCGCAACTGCCCGTTGCGACGGCGACGAGCGTTTCGCCGAGGCGACCTGACTCGGTCGCAGGAACCGTACGAGCACCACGCGGTCTCGCGCTTCCGGCGCCCGTGCGCATCACACCGCCGCCGCTGGTTCGCGCGCCAAAGCGCAGTGAGGTGCCCGCCGTCGCGCGCACGCATGAAGGCGGCGGCACGCGCACTGGTCCCGGCGTCACGGCAACCGTGCACGACAGCAAGCACGCGCCGCCCGATCCGCACGCGCAGTCGGCGCAGCGGCGCTCCGCAACGTCGTCAGGGATCGTACCCGTACCCCGCGGCCGCACGGTACCGGCGCCGCCGGGACACACCGGACGGCGCGCGTCCTCGGTGATGGGTGGTTCGGGCTGCAATGCGACCCCGAGCGATTTGCCCGTGCTAAGCGGCACCGACCCGGGTACCGGGATCAATCCGTGGTGGCGCTACGAGGAAGGCCCGATCCCCGGCGTGGGCCGCTACATGGTCAACGTCGCAACCCAGAATCTGCTGGTGCAAGGTGACGACATGGACGTGCACAACGCCGGTATCGACCTGGCGTTCCGGCGCACGTACAACTCGCTCTCGCGACACGACGCATCGGGCACCGACGGTGCAACGCCGAGCGAGGCCGGCAACGGCTGGACGAGCACCTTCGATGCGCACTTATCGGGCAACGCTGCGGGCGGCCTGACGATCTCCGACATCGACGGCGCGCGGTACGAGTACATGGCTGACGGTCAAGGACACTGGCTGCCTCCCGCCGGCCAGCACGCGACGCTGGTTACTTTCGACGGCGGTGCAACGTACCAGTGGACCAAGAAGTCGGGCTCGTCGTATATTTTCGCGGGCCCGTCGATCAACCACGGCAACAACTACGAGGGCTACAACGGTCGGCTACTCAAGGTCTCAGGGCGCAACAGCAACACGTACATCGCGTTGACCTACTACTGGCAGTGCAGCGATGCGGCGAGTAACGAGAACCTAGCCGAGATCGACGCCTCGACGCAGTCTGGCGTGACGGCCAAGTTGTACTTCGCGAGCTTTGCCGGCCACCAGTTGCTTTCGCGGTTGGTGTGGCCCGACGGCGTGACGACGGTGACGTACAGCTACGATGCAGCTGGCAACCTAGTAGCCGTGCAAAAGCCCGCCCCCGACAGCAGCGGCGGAACGACATACGAATCGTACATGTGGAGCGAGTGCTGCGTAGTATTCACCAGCCCGCGGTTCAATGCCAGTAACACTGCCGAAGGCGGCTATATCGCCGCGATGTGGGCGTCGCCCGCGCACACGGTGGCAGGCATTCAAGCAGTCGGGGTGATGAACTTCGCGCCGCCGGATAGCACGAATGTCCAATTGCAGCGCAATATTTCGTCCGGTCAGATGCAATACAATTGGATGGGCATTCACAACTACGCGCCCGGCATAAACGAGTTCATCGATACGGACGGGCACGACAGCTATTACTATTTCGATGGCTCGAACCGCGTCACGGAAGTCGCCGAGTGGACAGGTTCGACGTGGCTGGGAAACTGGTTCGGCTGGGACGCCGGCAACAACCTGACCGGCGAACAAGACGCACGCTTCAACGTTACAAACTACGCCTACGACGCGAACGGCAACACGATTGCGGTGGCGCAGCCTCAGGTCACCACATCGCAGGGAACCTTCCGTCCCACCTCACTGTTTTCGTACGATGCGTTTAACAACATCACGGCATACTGCGATCCAGACGCGAGCCATGCACTGTCGCTCGATTGGGCTAGCGCTCCAAGCGGTGATGCGCTTTGTCCGATCACAAGTTTGCTCGCGGCCCGTTTCGTCTGGAGCACTGACCCCACGCAGAGCGGCACTTCGTCCGCGAACCCCTCGTATGAGCCGTTCGGCGAGCTGCTAGCCAAGGTCGAACCGGGAACGCCCGCAGCACCGACGGGATATCGCGTCAATTACAGTTACGACTCGTCCCGGCAAGGTGGGGCAGACTACGGTTTGCCGACAACGGCCGCGGCGGCTGCGCCGATCAGCCAAGCAGACGGCACGCAGCGTCAGCCGACGCAGAACTTTTGGTATGACAACAGCGGTCGGCTCGGGTGCTATAACACGGGTTCCGGGTTGTGGATCCTTGCCTACGATGCGCTTGGCCGCCCTGTCAGCACCGCGGACCCTGATGATAGCGCGGCTGGCGCTGGCATCTGCAACAAGACGGGCGCAATGTCGGGCTGGAGCACCGTTTCAACGACAGCGTACTTTCCGGATGGCAGCGTATCGTCGAAGCAGTCCGCATCCCAACGTGCCGCAGGTGTGAGCACGACGTTCAGCTATGATGCTGACGGGAACGAGAGCAGCGAGACGCATCATTTCGGTTGCGTGTCGGTCTCTTCGTGCACGGCGGGCGTGACATATAAGTGGTATGACGGCGCAGATCGGCTCGTCGAAGTCTCACTTCCCTATGACGCGTACGACATTCAGGGTTACCGGATGAATACGCGCTACATCTACGATCTCAGCCAAGGCGGTACGACGCAGTACCAAAACCTCGGACTTCGAGGCTACGGTAATCTCGTCAAGACAGAGGAGCTTCTCACCGGTACGGTCATCACGCCGTTCACGTACGCGACGTACTCGTCGTTTGTTCCATACCCAATTTCGACCGGAACGTGGACCGACGTCCGGGCGACGTCGTTCGACGGACTCGATCGAGCGTTGTCGTCGTACGAGGCGGCCTTTGCGAGCCAGCCCAAGGTTACGAATACATATGACGCCCCTCCGCCAGCCGGCAGCGCTGCTCAGCTCGGCCTGCTGTCGTCGGTAACGCTGGCGACGACTGAAGTCAAGCAATACACCTATGACGCGATCGGACGTTTGACCGACACCACTTACTCGAACGACAGCGGCGCGACGTCGCCAGCCCATGTGCGATATGACGCGAGCGGTCGAATCGTTTCCCGTGGCACGGACGCCTTGGGCAATGAGACGCTTCAGTACGACGCGGCGGGCGAGCTGACGAGCATTACCAAGCCGGCGTCGCTCGGAAGCGCGACGATGACATACGACTACTACAGCGACGGAACACGAAAGGATTTGAACTTCGCGTCTACTGTGTACACGGCGACCCCGCTCTACCAATACTCCTATAGGGCCGATGGCCGCCGATCGTCGCTAAAACTTAACAACGGCTCGGGGTTCACATGGACCTATACGCCGGCGGGGAGGCTTCAGAGCCAAACGGATCCCCAAACCGGTAAGACGATCGCGCCGGATAACGGCTACACAGTGGGTCAATCTCAACAGCAACACCCCTACTACCCATCGTCGCTAACGTATGTACCCGAGACCTATACTTTCGACAATTACGGACGAACAATCGGCGTAACGCTTCCTGAGGGCGTGTTCTCTCAAAGCGTGACCGGCTTCGATTTGGAGGATGTCGTGACAGGGATGAGCAGCCTGAGCGTGCAGGCGCCGACCAGCGTCACCACGGTTACTTGCGCGACATCGAATGTGCGCAACGAAAAGCTTCCCATATACCGAGGCGTGTGCGCCGGTCTCTTCTACAATGGGGCGACGTTTGCGCTTCAAGAAGGCGCCGCACCGGGGCCTACATCCGGAATCGGCGTCACTCCGTGGACGGTCGACGCACGAGCTGGTATGTTGAAGAGCTGGCAAGGACCGATGCAAACCGACGGCAACGCGAGCTCCGGGCAATTCTCGTACGACGCGTCCGGGCGACTCACTGGAGACGCGGAACAGCTCGATCGGGCTTGGCGTGCCGGTGATCCGTCGATGCCCGGTAACCGTGTCTACTCCACTGGGACGCGCACGAAGACCTACGATGCTGAAAACCGCCTGCGCTCGCAGCAGACGTCACCAGCAACGGGGGCGTCGTTCCCCAATTGGGGGGAGAACAATCCGGGCGGCTATTGGAACGACGTGGGCCAGGGATCGGCGTACGAACTTCAAGCGGTGGACTATAGCGCAGACAGCCACCCCGTACGGTTCGCTGCGACGCAAACGCCTGACGCTGGGATTTCGCCGACGCCGCTAACGCTGATCTGGCTGTGGGACGGAAACGACGTGCTTGCGCAGTGCGGATACATGAATGCGAGCGCGACACAGTGCGCATCGTACGGATTTTCGGTGGAAGGGCTGGCCAACTACAATCCGTCGAACGGGTACGTTGCGGTACAGGATCGCGGCCTTTTGGGTCAGGTCGTCGCGAAGCATGACGCGTTGAGCTTCTCCGGTATGACACCCGTCGGCCGAAATTCGCGAAATTACTTTGTCGGGATCATTGGTTCCACTGCGCCCAACAGCGGAGGGCCGGATACCATCTCGGGTCCGCCGGGCCCGTTCGGAACGGCAACTGGCACGAAGATTGCCCTCGATGGCTGGACCCTCGACAATAACACATGGCAGGGCGTCCGCACTTACGACGCGTCGGTTGGGCAGTGGAACACCCCCGATGCCTACGCTGGAGACGTCGACGACCCCATGAGCCAGAAGCCGTTCATGTGGAATCGGAACAATCCGTACGAATATAGCGATCCGACCGGCTTTGATCCCGCTTGCAACGGCGGGCCGTCCGTGGCGGGCTCAAACGGAAAGGCGCTCGCAATGGGATGTGTGCATGCGAAGCCAGTTCCCCCGGCCCAGCAACTGATGCCGGACGGTAGTACTGTCGCTCAGTCCGTTGCGCGCACAAAACGGTCGCGAGATGTCCTTGGCGAATCCATGGCTTGGGTCCCACTCGGCCCTGAAGGCGGAGCGGCTGAGGGAGGGGCTCGTTGGTGGCTCGCTCGAAATCTGGCGCGAGCTGGGCTTAAGGGGGCTCCCGGACAGGTCGCGCATCACATCGTTGCGTTCGGAGCGAAACGAGCGAGTCGTGCGCGTGAGATCCTCAAAAAGTTCGGCATAGACATAAACGACACGGCCAATGGAATGTGGATTGATAAAGTAGGAAGTCACTCTAATCTGTATTACGACACGGTCAACGCCCGACTTGCGAACGCAACGAGTGAAGACGAAGTTCGGGGACTCCTTCAGCAGATCGCCAATGATATTCGCAGCGGTGATCTCAAACCTTAGCAAGATGATCAAGAGCAGGTCTATCAAATGCGGGTCTATCGCCTACAATTAGCCTACAACAAGGCAGGAAACTGGCTCTACCAGCAGATTTGGCCCGCAGATCCAGATAATGTCGACTGGTTTGACGTATGGTCCTTTCGTTGTGTGGCGCGGTCATCGGTTTGGCCGCGGGGGGGGCGCTTGTCGAGGTGTTGAACCCGTCCGCTCCAGCCGGAAACTTTCCGTTTCTCGATCAGGGCGCCATCGGGATGGACCACACAACTCGCGATCGGCTTGCACCGATTCTTCCCGAAACTGCCGAATATCTCGATGTGAAGACCGCGACTGGGCAATCGTATCAACTGCTAAACATAGTGGATTGCACCGATTCTATAGATGAGGAACGGAGCGAATGGTCATCGCTACCCACCCGAGCACGCGTTTATATAAAGCGCTTTGCGTTTCGACCGGAACGCCTTCCCGCGACGTCATTGTTCAAAGCGAGTGCCGCGCCGGCTGATCTTTTTGTATCTACTGGCATCGTTCCATCACATCTCGATTTTAAGACCCAGTATGAAACGCTCGGACTGCGCGGGCTTCATTTTCAGAGAGTGTGGAGCGACGATGGAGGTCCCAACCTCACGGTTATCTAGGGGCATCGATGTGGAAGCGCAATCAATGATGATACGACAGTGGTGGACCCGATTTTCGGACACGAAGTCGGCAGCCGCTGTGTGATGACCGCGCCGCGAACGCGTCGTCGTCAGCGCGTAGGCGTTAGCTGGCCGTTTTGATGCGGCCCGAGTACGTGTGGGTCAGCCAATCTTCGTATTTCGGGATCGCGCCGTGGATCGCGCGGTCGTATGCGTCGATCAATGCCGTCGCGATCGGGCCGCGCTTGCCGTCGCCGACTTGGCGGTAGTCGATCGACTCGATCCACTGGACGCCCGCCGCGCTGCCCGTGATGAACAGCTCGTCCGCGACGACGAGCTCGCTGCGGTCGATCGGGCGCTCGACGACGTCGAGGCCGAGCTCGTCTTTCGCCAGCGTCATGATCGCGCGGCGCGTCACGCCTTCGAGGATGTTCTGCGACGGGTCGGGCGTGTAGAGCACGCCGCGACGCACCATGAACACGTTTTCCGCCGAACCTTCGCAGACGTGGCCTTCGGCCGACAGCATGATCGCTTCGTCGAAACCGTTCATCACCGCTTCGCTCTTCGCCAGCGCGCTGTTCACGTAGATGCCGGTGATCTTGGCGCGCGCGGGCGCCATCGTGTCGTCGACGCGGCGCCACGAGCTCACGCCGACGCGCAGTCCGCGGTCGCTGTCGAAGTAGCGCTCGAACGGGATCGCGACCATCGCGAACGCGTCCTTCACGTCGTGCAGTCGCACGCCGACGTCTTCGTTGGCTTTGTACGCGAACGGGCGCACGTACACGTCGCTGCGGAAGTTGTTGCGCGCGCAGATCTCGACGGTGAGATCGCACAGCTCTTGCGTCGAGAGCGGCAGCGTGATCATCAGGATGCGCGCCGACTGCGCGAGCCGGTCGAAGTGGTCGGCGAGCTTGAGCAGGTACAGCTCTTCCTCGCGCGCGTTCCAGAAGCCGCGCACGCCTTCGAAACACCCGGTTCCGTACTGCAGGCCGTGGGTGAGCAGGCCGATCTTCGCGTCGTCGTAGCGCGCGAAGCGGCCGTCGGCATAGACCGTCAGATCGCCCAGGTGCATGAGGTCGGGTTCCTCCGGTGGTAAGGTGGGCGTCGTGCGCGAGGTGTTCACGACGTTCCTCCGGCTGGGGTCGACGTCGTTCGGCGGTCCCATCGCTCACCTCGCCTATTTCCGGCGCACCTTCGTGGAGGAGCGGCGGTGGCTCGACGAGGCGACCTACGCCCGGATCGTCGCGTTTTGCTCGGTGCTCCCGGGACCCACCTCGAGCCAGGTAGGGATGCTGATCGGGCTCACGCGAGGCGGGCCGCTCGGCGCGTTCCTGGCGTGGCTGGGGTTCACGGCGCCCTCGGCGCTCGCCATGACGGCGTTCGCCGCCGCGCTGGGCGGCGCGGAGTCACACGCCGTGCCGCCGTGGTTCGCCGGGCTGCTCGCGGGACTGTTCGCGGCGGCGGCGGCGGTCGTCGCGCAGGCCGTCGTCGGGCTGGCCGGCTCGCTGTGCACCGACCTGCCGACGAAGATCATCGCCGTCGCCGCGCTGTTCGTCACGCTGGCGCTGCGGCCGTATCCCGGCTTGCAGTGGGCGTCGATCGCGCTGGGGGCGCTGGCGGGCGCGCTCGTCGCTGCACGCGCCGGGCCTGCGCGCGGACGCGCTGCCGATCCGCGTCCCGCGCCGCGTGGCGATCGTCGCGGGGTGCGTGTTCGTCGCGCTCGTCGCCGCAACGGCGCTGCCGAAGACGCCGTCGGTCGCGTTCCTCGCCACGCTGATTCGCGCGGGTTCGCTGGTGTTCGGCGGCGGTCACGTGGTGCTGCCGCTGCTGCAGAGCATGGTGCACGACGGGCTGATCACGTCGCAGAACTTCTTCGCGGGCTACGGCGCGGTGCAGGCGATGCCGGGGCCGCTCAACACGTTCTCCGCGTTTCTCGGCTACGCGAACCTTTCGCCGCTGCACGGCGTCGCGGGCGCGCTCGTCGCGATCGTGCTGATCTTCTTGCCGTCGTTCGCGCTGATCTTCGCGATCGCGCCCATCTGGAACCGCGTCGCCGGCGAACCGCGCGCCGCCGGCGCGGTGCGCGGCGCGAACGCCGCAGTGGTCGGGCTGCTCGGCGGCGTGCTGTACGATCCGGTGCTGCTGTCGCTCGGGACGAGCCCGGTGCGCATCGCGATCGCGCTGGCGGCGTTCGTCGCGGTCACCGCCTTGCGCGTCGCGCCGTGGATCGTCGTCGTCACTGCCGCGCTGCTCGGCGCGGCGCTCGGCGCCTAGCGACGTCGCCGCGCGAATCCTAGGAGGACGGCCGGACGAGGCGGAACGGCGCTCGGACCGTGAGCTGGGAGTGGATGGAAGGATCGCGCGCTTTCGACGTGACGTGGGGACTCGTCACCGCGGCGGCGTGCCTTGCGCTCGCCGTGCCGATGCTGTGGTGGTGGCTGCCGGAGCACCGGCGCTCGTTCTTCGGCCGCGCGGTCGATCCGCGCTATCGCTTGCAGCTCGGATACGGGCTGTTCTGCATGGCGATGGCCGGCACGAACGTGGGCTGCCGCGCGATCCCGCACGACGATCTGCCGCTCGTGCACCCGACGTTCTTTCTGATCACCGTCGCGCTGGTCGTCGCGTTCGCGCCGCGGCTGATCGCGATGGCGCGCGGCTCGCGCTCGCCGCAGACGTAATCGCGTGACGCGATCGTTCGTCCCATCGGCGGTCGTCGGCGCGCTCGCGTCGCCGGCGCGATCGCGTGCGCCGTCGTGACCGCGGCGGTCGTCGCAGCCCCCGGCCTCACGCTGCTGCCGACGGGCTGGACGATTCGCGGTGCCGACGGTCCTGTCGCGACCGTGGGCACGCTGCCGCAGGGAATCGTGCTCTCGCGCGACGGTTCGCGCGTGATCGAGCTCGAAGCCGGATACCGCAAACCCGCGTTGCGCGTGCTCGACGCCGCGACGCTGAAAGAAGTGCGCAGCATCGCGCTCGGCGGCGCGTTCGGCGTTCCGCTGCGCGATCCCGACGGTGACGGCGTGTGGGTGACCGTCGCGGGCTCGTTTCAGGAACAGATCGCGCACGTCGACACGGCGACAGGCCTCGTCGACCGCGACGTGTCGCTGCCGCTGCCGTTCTTCCCCGTCGCGCTCGCGCGCGCGCCCGACGGCACGCTCGCCGTCGCCGGCGACCTCGGTAACCGCATCGCGTTCGTCGATCCCGTCGCGGAGCGCATCGTGGCGACCGCCGGCGTCGGCCGGCACCCGGCCGCGCTCGCGTTCAGCGCCGACGGCAAGACGCTCTACGTCGCTGACCGCGCCGAGTCGCAACTCGACGTCGTCGACGTAGCCTCGCACGCGGTGCGCGCGCGCATCGCCGTGGGCCTGCACCCGGTCGCGCTCGCGCTCGGCGCGAAGCGGCTGTACGTCGCGGACAGCGACGACGACGACGTCGCCGTGATCGATCTGGCGAACGAACGCGTCCTCGCGCGCGTGCCGGTTCCGTTCGCGCAACGCGATGCCGCGGGCGCGTCTCCGAACGCGCTTGCGCTCGACGGCGACCGGCTCTACGTGACGTGCGGCGCTGCGAACGCGGTCGCGGTGTTCCGCGCGACCGACGACGGGCTGGCGCCGGTCGGCGCGATACCGGCGGGCTGGTATCCGACGGCGGTCGCCGTCGACCGCGCGCACGGCGTGCTCTACGTCGCGAACGGCAAAGGCGAGTCGAGCCACGCGAACGCGCGCTACAAGGTGCAGCCGTCGACGACGCGGCTCGCCAACCCCGCGCCCGATCAGTACATCGCCGATCAGCTCACCGGCTCGATCCGGCGGCTCGCCGTCCCCGACGACGCTGCGCTGGCGCGCGGGCTCGACGACGTGCGCAGCCTCGCGCAGCACGAGCGCGTTGCGCCCAGCGCGGTCGTGCGCGGCGGCGGCCCGATCCGCCACGTCGTGTACGTGATCAAGGAAAACCGGTCGTACGACCAGGTCCTCGGCGACGTCGCGGGCGCCGACGGCGATCCGGCGCTCGTGCTGTTCGGCGCGCGCGTCACGCCGAACCAGCACGCGCTCGCGCAGCGCTTCGGCACGTTCGACCGCTTCTTCGAGAACGCGCACGTCAGCGCGGACGGTCACAACTGGTCCACCGCCGCGTTCGCGAACGACTACCTCGAAAAGATGTGGCCGCCCAACTACGCCAACCGCCGATCGCTCTACGACTTCGAGGACGCGGCCGAAGCCGCCGTTCCGCACGCGGGGTATCTGTGGAACGACGCGGTCGCGCACGGGATCACGCTGCGCAACTACGGCGAGTACGTCACGGCGGGCCCCAGCAAGCCGACGCCGGTCTCCGTGAGCGACGACGCGCTGCGCCCGCGGACCGACCGTGCCTTCGCGACGTTCGACATGGCGGTCACCGACGTCGCCCGCGTCGCCGAGTGGAAGCGCGAGTTCGACGATTTCGAGCGCACGCGAACGCTGCCGCAGCTCGAGATCGTACGCTTACCGCGCGATCACACGAGCGGGACGAAAGCAGGCGAGGTGACGCCGCAGGCGATGGTCGCCGACAACGACCTCGCCGTCGGCCGGCTGGTCGACGCGATCTCGCATTCGCCGGACTGGGCGAGCACCGCGATCTTCGTGATCGAAGACGACGCGCAGAACGGGCCCGACCACGTCGACGAACAGCGCTCGACGTTCTATCTCGTCTCGCCGTATGCCGCGGGCGGCGTGCAGCACGCGGCGTACACGCAAGCGTCGGTGCTGCGCACCATCGAGATCCTGCTGGGGCTGCCGCCGATGTCGGCATACGACGCCGGTGCCCGCCCGCTGACCGCGGCGTTTCGCACCACGCCCAACCTGCAGCCGTTCGACGCGCTGCCCGCGCGGATCGACCTCGAAGAAAAGAACCCCAAGACGGCGTATCGCGCGTCGGACAGCGCGCGGCTGGACTTCGCGCGGGCCGACCGCGCCGACCCCGGCGAGCTCAACGACATCCTGTGGCACGCGGTGAAAGGCGCGCACGCAACGCCGCCGCCGTACGGCGTGTTCCGGTAAGCATCGTGCAACGCAGCTTCGCACTGTTTCCGACCCCGATCGGCCACTGCGCCGTCGCGTGGTCGGACGGCGAGATCGCGGGCAGCCAGCTCCCGGAAGCCGACGAGCACGCGACGCGACGGCGAATGCTGCGCCGATTCCCGGATGCGACCGAAGCGCCGCCGCCGCAAGCGGCGCAGCGCGCGATCGACGGCATCACCGCACTGCTCCACGGCGCGCACGACGATCTCACCGACATCGTCCTCGACATGCGCGACGTGCCTGCATTCAACCGGCGCGTCTACGAAGCCGCGCGCCGGATCGCGCCCGGCACGATCGTCACGTACGGCGACCTCGCACGGCAAATCGGCGAACCCGGCGCGGCTCAAGCCGTCGGCCAGGCACTCGGCGCAAACCCGTTCGCACCGATCGTCCCGTGCCATCGCATCGTCGCCGCAAGCGGCAAGATGCACGGCTTCTCGGCCGGCGGCGGGACCGCGACCAAACTGCGCATGCTCACGATCGAAGGCTGGCGCTCGGGCGAGCCGACGCTGTTCGACGCCGGATCGCCCGCGACCGCAACCTAGAGCTTGTAGGCCGCTTTGAGGTCGGTCATCGCCTGCGTGAGAACGGCGTGGTAGTTTCCGTCGGCCTTCCCGCCGTACTTCGCATCGATGTCGTTCATGATCTGCACGTGGATCGGATGCGACACGAGGTTGTCGAGCATGTACTCCACGTCGAACTTCCCGTTCGACACGCCGGCCGTGTAGAGCGCCGCCGAGAGTCCCTTGCCGTCGGTCGGATCGACCGCGGGCTGCGACGGTAGCGGCACCTTCGCAGCGGTGACGATCTTGAGCGCATCGCTGATCACGAAGTTGAACACGTCGACGAACGACGTGACGTTGTCGGCGCCGAACTTCGCGGTGAGGCTTTGGAGCTCGGCCTGCGTGAGCGGGCCGGCGAGCGTGCCGACGAGCTTCGTCGTCTGGAAGTTGGACGGTCCGCCGCCCGCGGCGATCAGCGAAAGCGTGAGCGGAAGGTTCGGGGCACCGCCGTACACGGGTGCGGGCGAGAAACGGGCGTGGTCCATGCCGCCCATGGTGTCGGCGGCAACGGCCGGCACCGTTGCGGCGCTGAGGCTGAGGGCAACGGCGGCCAGCGCCGCGATGCGGAATCGGATCATCGAATTCTCCCGAGTCGGTGAAATCGGACGGCCGCAGCGGCACATCCGGCTACTAGACGGACGAGGCGGCTCCCCGGATTGCGCGCGCGGTTGCTCCCACAGCGAGCAGGGTACGTTGCCAACCGTGAGCGCCCGCGCCGAGGCCCGCGGAGGAGAACCACGGGGCCAGCCGCCACGAAACCGGATCGTCCACTTCCTGCGGAATCTCGGGCCGGGCATCATCACCGGCGCCGCCGACGATGACCCGTCCGGCATCTCGACGTACTCCGTCGCAGGCGCGACGACCGGCCTCTCGATGCTGTGGCTCGCGCTCGATCACGACCCCAATGATGGCGGTCATCCAAGGCATGTGCGCGCGCATCGGCATGGTGAGCGGCGTCGGCTTGGCGTCGGTGATGCGCAAACGCTTCCCAACGTGGCTCGCATTCTGCCTGGCCGGACTGGTGATCGTCGCGAACACGTTCAACATCGGCGCCGACCTCGCGGGCATGTCGGCCTCCGCGCACATGGTGGCCGGCCTGCCCGTCCTCGCCTGGGTGATCGCGTTCTCCGCCGTGCTGCTGCTAACGGAATTCTACTGCTCGTACGAACTCCTCAGCCGCGTCCTCAAATGGCTGGCGCTCGCATTGCTCGCATACATCATCACCGCGTTCTTGGTCCGCCCGGACTGGGGGGACATTCTCCGGCACGCCGTCGTCCCGGAATTTCACCGAGACGGCCATTGGATCACGACGGTCGTCGCGCTGCTCGGCACGACGATCTCGCCGTACTTGTTCTTCTGGCAGTCGTCGATGATGGTCGAAGAAGAAAAAGACAAGGGCCGCAAGCACCGTCGCGCAGCGCAAGGGCGCGACGAAAGACGAGATCGCGGACGCACACGCCGACGTAAACACGGGCATGATCTACTCGAACGTGGTGATGTTCTTCATCATCGCCACGACGGCGGTGACGCTGGGCGCGCACGGCAAGCACGACATCGCCACGGCGCAAGACGCCGCCGAAGCGCTGCGTCCGCTCGCAGGCAATTTCGCCTATCTGCTCTTCGCGCTCGGCATGGTGGGAACGGGCCTGCTGGCGATCCCGGTCCTGGCGGGCTCATCGGCTTACGTCGCGTCGGAGATGATGTCGTTCCACACCGGCCTCGGCGAAAAACCGAGAAGCGCACCGCGCTTCTACACGATCCTCGCCGCCGGCATCATCATCGGCACGATCCTCAACATCCTACGCCTGGATCCGATCAAAGTGCTGTTCTGGTCCGCGGTGATCAACGGAGTAGCCGCGGTCCCGCTGGTCTTCGCGATCGTCACGATCGCGAGCAACCGCAACCTGATGGGCCGCTGGACGAGCTCCCTCGTCGCACGCATCTGGGGCTGGCTGACGTTCGCGCTGATGACCCTGGCAGCGATAGCGATGTTCGTCTTCTGGAACCAGCAGTAACGGCATGCGAGAGCCCGCTTATGCGCCAAGCGCCCAGTTCGGAACCTTCGCGCTGTTCGCCGTGGTGGCCGGCGTGAGCTTCGTGCTTCAGGCGAGCGTCAACGCCAGGCTGCGAACCGGCCTGGCGTCGCCGAACTGGGCGGCGCTGATCAGCTATGCCGGCGGCACCGTCGCGATGGTGCTCGTCGTACTCGCCGCGCGCGACCCGTGGATTTCGACCGCGGCGATCGGCAAGACGCCCTGGTGGTCGTGGACCGGCGGGCTGTGGGGCGCCGTGTACGTGGTCATCATCATCGTGCTGCTGCCGCGGCTCGGCACGGCGACGGTCATCGCACTGTTCGTGCTCGGCCAGATGATCGCGTCGCTCGCGTTCGACAACTTCGGCGTCTTCGGCGTCCCGAAGCATCCCGCCGACATGACGCGCATCGCCGGCGCGCTGCTGCTGGTGGCGGGCGTGATCCTCATTCGCCGCTGACGTCGATCTCTCTGCGCTACTCGGGGTGGCGAAGATACGCCCGCGGATCGTCCGCGGAGTCGCGGCCCGCGTACACGACGCTTTCGCGCAAGACGTACCCGCCGTAGAGCGCGCACGCCGCCGCGAGCAGCGTGCGCGAGCGGTGCTGCTTGGCCGGACGCTTGCGTGACAGCAGCGACGGCAGCATCAGCAGCGCGGGGAGCGCGATGCCGGCGCCCAGCGTGTACGTCTTCAGCTTCGCGCCGCGCGCGCCGGTGAACAGCGGCTTCGCGGTGTCGCCGGCGGCTCGCTCCCAGTGCAGCAGCAGAGCGGCCTCCGCGAGCGACGCGACGAGCTCGACGAGCTCGAGCTTTTTCGCGGTGCGCGGCGAGCCGCCGGTCAGCGCGAGCAGCGCGTTCTGCAGCGCCGCGCCGGTCGACGCCGCGGAGCACGCGAAGATCGCCGGGATGTGGCGGCGGCCCGTGAACCACACCGGGATCGCGGTCGCCGACAGCAGCACGCCGGTGTACGACGCCATCAGCGCGGTCGACGGCACACCGGTCAGCACGCGCAGCGGCTTCGCGCGGCCCAGCGCGAAATCGAACGGAATCACACCGTCGGCGTGAAGCTGGTCGACGGCACGCAAACCGGCGTTGGTCGAGAACGTGACAAGCGTGTACACGCCGACGGACATCGGCGACTTGAGCTTCGCGATGCGCAGCATGTTGAGAAAGCGCTCCGGCCGACCCAGGTCTTTGACGAGCAGCACGCTGCTGACGAGCGCGCCGGCGAGCGCCGTGTAACGCCCGTTGCGCACGAGCTGCACATCGTCGGGGTCGCCTCCGCGCGCCGCGAGCGCCGCAAGCGCCGAGCTCGCCGCGGCGGCACCGCCCGCGAAGAAGTATGCGACGATCTCCCATTTCCAGTGCGCTTTGCGCAGGACGGGATGATCGTAGTACGACTGCTGATCGCGGCCGAAGCCGCCGTCGCCGCGCTGCATCGAAGCGGCGACCGCGTCGGGCGAGTACGCGCCGGCGGCGCCGTACTGCGCGCCGTGCTTCTGCGCGTTTTCCACTTAGGCGCGCGGCCGCGGGCTGCGAAAAACCGCGAGGCCGACCGCGCCGAGCGCCAACGCACCGAGCAGACCCGACGCGTACGCGGCGGGCTGAAACGTCGACGGCAGCACCGGCTTGGGCGGCAGGTTGAACACTTCCGGACGGTCCGGCAACAAGAAGAACGCGTTGAGCGGGCCGACGTCGCGCGTCTCGGCACCGTCCACGCCGTAGAGGTGCGCCTCGCGACCTTCCGCGCGCAGCTTCGCGACGCGCGCCTCGGCTTTGGCGCGCAGCTCCTCGACCGGCCCGAACGTGATCGAGTCCGTCGGGCACGCTTTCGCGCATGCGGGTTCGAGGCCGTCCTTCTGCCGGTCGTAGCAGAGCGTGCACTTCTGCGCGACGCCCGCCTCGGGCTGCACCGCCACGACGCCGAACGGGCACGACGGCACGCAGTACCCGCAGCCGTTGCACACGTCGGGCTGGACGTAGACGTCCCCGAACTCGTTGCGCACGATGGCGCCGGTCGGGCACGCCTCCAGACAGCCCGCGAACGTGCAGTGCTTGCAGACGTCCGAGAGCATCATCCAGCGCGACGCGGCGGGGTCGACCCGGTCCATTTGCTCCACGAAGGCGACGTGACGCCAGCTGTCGGCCGAGAGCCTGTCCGTGTTGTCGTACGAGTTCCCCGAGAACGCGTAGCCATCCGCGGGGAGCTGATTCCATTGCTTGCAGGCCACCTCGCACGCTTTGCAGCCGATGCACAGGGTGACGTCGGTGAAGAAGCCGGTGTCCGAGCTCACGGGGTCAAGCTACCCGCAAGCCATTCGGGTCCAACCGATTACGGGTGCACGGCGCGAACGAGCATGATCCCGGCATACACGGCGGCGAGCCCGGCGACGATGCTCCCCGCTGCATACGCCAGGCTCTGGGCGGGGAGCCCGGCGGCGCCGAGGCCGTACGTCTCGTACGCAAACGCGGAAAAGGTCGTGTAGCCGCCGAGAATCCCGGTTGCGAGGAACACCCGGAGATACGGGCTGAAGCCGGGCCGCGTCGCGGCCAGCTGCAGGACGACCCCCACGAGAAACGCCCCGCTGACGTTCACCACGAACGTGCCCCACGGAAAGCCCGGCCCGAACCGCGTTCCGAACCACGTCGAGACCAGGAACCGAAAGACGGCACCGAGTGCTCCGCCGGCCGCAGTCGCCACGATCACGAAGAGGAGGTTCATCCCGGCGTGCGGTTCGGGCCGCGTCACGGGCCCTACTCCTGCCCGAACAACCGCAGGGTGACGCAGGTCACCGAGCGCACACCTCCGTACAAAAGTCGCACTTGGGAGTGTCCGCGCCCGCGAGAGGGCGCAGAGGAGACGACGTTTTGGCGGCCTTTCTCGACCGTTCTCATTCGATTGCGGGCCCCGGCTTCAGCCGCTGGCTCGTGCCACCCGCCGCGCTCTGCATCCACTTGTGCATCGGCCAAGCATATGCGTTCAGCGTCTTCAACAAGCCGATGGCGCAGCTGCTCTGCGCGGCGCAGAGCGCGTGTCCCCCGGCGACCGTCAAGGCGATCTCCACGACACCGGGAGACTGGGCGATCACGGACCTCGGCTGGATCTTCAGCATCGCGATCGTGTTCCTCGGCCTCTCGGCCGCGGTGTTCGGCCGCTGGGTCGAACGCGTGGGACCGCGCATGGCGATGTTCACCGCAGCCGTCCTCTTCTGCGCCGGTTTGCTCGTCGCGGGCTTCGGCGTCTCGATCCACAACCTCGTGATCGTGTTTCTCGGCTACGGCGTGATCGGCGGCTGCGGACTCGGCATCGGCTACATCTCGCCCGTCTCGACGCTGATCAAATGGTTCCCCGACCGGCCCGGGTTGGCGACGGGAACCGCGATCATGGGGTTCGGCGGCGGCGCGCTGATCGGTGCACCGCTCGCGGTCGCGCTGATGAAACACTACAGCTCGGCGACCTCGAACGGCGTCGCGCCGACGATGATGACGATGGCCGCGATCTACTTCGTCTACATGATCGTCGGCTCGCTGCTCGTCCGGCTGCCCGCCCCCGGCTGGCGTCCGGCAGGGTACACGCCGCCGACCGTCGAGGCGGCAGCGGCACGCATGATGACGACGCGCAGCCTCGCCATGACCGAAGCGGTCAAGACGCCGCAGTTCTGGCTGCTCTGGGCCGTTTTGTTCCTGAACGTCACGGCCGGCATCGGCGTGCTCGGGCAAGCGTCGCTCATGATTCAGGAGATGTTCGGCGTGACGGTTGCCGCAGCGGCGGGATTCGTCGGGCTGCTGAGCTTGTTCAACATGGGCGGACGCATCTTCTGGGCGTCCAGCTCCGACGCGCTCGGGCGTAAGCGGACGTACATGATCTTCTTCGCTCTGGGCGCGGTGCTCTACGCTTTGACGCCGACGTTCGGGCACTGGCACGCGATCGCACTGTTCATCTTGGGCTACGGGATCATCCTGAGCATGTACGGCGGCGGCTTTGCGACGGTTCCCGCATACTTGCGCGACTTGTTCGGGACGCAGCAGGTCGGCGCGATCCACGGTGTGCTGCTGACGGCATGGTCCGCGGCCGGCATCGCGGGTCCGGTCCTGGTGAACTACATCCGCCAGTCGCAGCTCGACCACGGCGTGGCCAAAGCGGATGCATACTCCGTCGTCATCTACATCATGGCGGGCCTGCTCGTCGTCGGCTTCATCTGCAACTTGATGATCAAACCGGTCACCGAGGAGCATTTCGCCAAAGCCACGCTCGCCGAAGCGGCGGCGTAAGGAGCGCACGACATGGCACAAGATACGACGGCCCCCGCGAATACGGCGCAGGTCATCTTCGGGTGGATTTGGGTCGGCATCCCCCTCGTCTGGGGCGTCATCGTGACGCTCCAAAACGCAGCGAAGCTCTTTCAATGAGAGCAAGAGGCCCGGGAAACCGGGCCTCTTTTTTCTTACCGCGGTTCAGAGGATCGCGACCGCGACCTTTTCGCCTGCGCGCACTTTGACGGCGCAGAACTTGAATTCCGGGATTTTTCCGAACGGATCGATCGCGTCGTTCGTGAGCAGGTTCGCCGCCGCTTCGTTGTAGACGAACGGCATGAACAGCGTTCCGCGCTGCATTCCGCGGTCGGCGCGCGCGTAGCCCGTCAGCGTACCGCGACGCGACTCGAGCGTGATCGGATCGCCCGCGGCGACGTTCAGCTTTGCGAGATCGTCGGGGTGCACGCTGATCACGGGGTCCGGTTCCAGCGCATCGAGCACGCTCGCGCGACGCGTCATCGAACCCGTGTGCCAGTGTTCCAGTTGGCGGCCCGTCGTGAAGATGTACGGGAACGCGGTGTCGGGCATTTCGTCCGCGTGGGTGTACGCCGCGGGTGCGAACAGCCCGCGACCGCCCGCGCGCGGGAAATCGTCGATGAAGATCACCGGCTCGCCGGGATCGCCTTCGTGCTCGAGCGGGTACGTGCAGGAGCCCTCGGCCTCCAACCGTTCCCACGTGATTCCGGCGAGGCTCGGCATCGCGAGCCGAATCTCTTCGAACACGTCGGACGGGCCGGCGTAGCTCCAGTCGAGGCCGACGCGGCGCGCGATCTCCTGGATGATCCACAGATCCTGGCGCGCATCGCCCGGCGGATCGAGCGCTTTTCGCCCGAGCTGCACGCGGCGATCGGTGTTGGTGAACGTGCCCGTTTTCTCGGGAAATGCGGATGCAGGCAGGATGACGTCGGCGTAGCTCGCGGTCTCCGTGAAGAAGATGTCTTGCACCACGAGGTGTTCCAGCTTTGCCATCGCTTCGCGCGCGTGCTCGACGTTGGGGTCCGACATCGCCGGATTCTCGCCCATGATGTACATGCCGTGGATGACGTCGGCGTGCACGGCGTCCATGATCTCCGTCACCGTCAGCCCGGCTTTCGGATCGAGCTTGGTGTGCCAGAGCGCTTCGAACTTGTCGCGCGCGCCGGCGTTGTCGACGCGCTGGTAGTCGGGGAACATCATCGGGATCAGCCCGACGTCGGACGCGCCCTGCACGTTGTTCTGGCCGCGCAGCGGGTGCAAGCCGGTTCCGGGGCGGCCGATCTGGCCCGTCACGAGCGCGAGCGAGATGAGGCAGCGCGCGTTGTCGGTACCGTGGATGTGCTGCGAGATGCCCATCCCCCAGAAGATGATCGCCGCCTTCGCCGTGGCATACAGTCGCGCGACGTCGCGGATCATCCCCGCGTCGATGCCGGTGATCGGCGCGACCTTCTCGGGCGAGTACTCCTTGACGTTCTCGCGCAGCGCTTCGTAGTTCTCGGTGCGGTCGCGGATGAACGCCTCGTTCGCGAGCCCTTCTTCGATGATGACGTGCAGCAGGCCGTTGAGCAGCGCCACGTCGGTGTCGCCGTTGAACTGCAGGAAGTAGGTCGCGTGGCGCGCGAGATCGCTGCGCCGCGGGTCCATCAGGATGATCTTCGTGCCGTTCTTCGCCGCGTTCTTCATGAACGTCGCGGCGACCGGATGATTCACCGTCGGGTTGGCGCCGATCACGATGGCCACGTCGGCGAGCGCGACGTCCTCGACTTGGTTCGACACCGCGCCCGAGCCGACGTCCTCCAGCAGCGCCGCGACCGACGACGCGTGGCACAGCCGCGTGCAATGGTCGACGTTGTTCGTCCCGAACCCGGTGCGCACGAGCTTCTGGAACAGGTACGCCTCTTCGTTGCTGCCCTTCGCCGAGCCGAAGCCCGCGAGCGCCTTCGAACCGCGCGCGTCACGGATCGCGCGCAGCTTGCCGCCGGCGAGGTCGAGCGCTTCTTCCCACGTCGCTTCGCGGAACGTGTCCCACATCGCGTCCGGATCGAGCAGTGCCGCCGTCTTCGCGACGCCGTCCTTGCGGATCATCGGCTTGGTAAGCCGCTTGGGATTGTGCACGTAGTCGAAACCGAAGCGGCCTTTGACGCATAGGCGGCTGGCGTTCGACGGGCCGTCGCGGCCCTCGACGTAGATGATCTTGTCGTCCTTGATGTTGTACGTCAGCAGACAGCCCACGCCGCAGTACGGGCACGCGGAGTCGACCTTCTTGTCGGGCACGAGCATCGCGACGCCGTTGGCGGGCGTCAGCGCGCCGGTGGGGCATGCCTGCACGCACTCGCCGCAGGCGACGCACGTGCTGGCGCCCATCGGGTCGTCGAAGTCGAACACGATCTTCGCGTGCTCGCCGCGCCACGCGTAGCCGATGACGTCGTTGACCTGCTCCTCGCGGCACGCGCGCACGCAGCGACCGCATTGGATGCACGCGTCCAGGTTCACCGACATCGCGGGGTGCGACAGGTCGGGCGCCGGCTGGTGCCGCTGCGGGTAGCGCGGTTGCGTGACGCCGAGCTTCGCCGCCCACACGTCGAGCTCGGACTCGCGCTTGTACGGCGACGCCGTCTGCCCCGGCATGTCGGTGAGCAGCAGTTCGGTGACGAGCTTCTGCGACGTGACGGCGCGGTCGCTGGTGCTCGTCACGTTCATGCCTTCGCTCGGCCGTCGGCAGCACGACGGCGCGAGCACGCGTTCGCCCTCGATCTCCACCATGCACACGCGGCAGTTGCCGTCGGGGCGATAGCCTTCTTTGTAGCACAGGCGCGGGATCTCGATGCCGTGGCGGTCCGCAGCCTGCAGGATCGTCTCGTCCTCGCGCGCGGCGATGGGCGTGCCGTTGAGCGAGAAGGTGATGCGCGCTGCGCCGTTGGTGTGCGGCTGCTTCAGCCGCTGCGGTGCGATCGCCACGCTATTGGACCTCATGAGGAAAGTATTTGTACACGGACATGAACGGATTCGCCGCGGCTTGGCCGAGCCCGCAGATCGACGCGTCCGTCATGACGGTCGAGAGATCGGTCAGCAGCGGCTTGTCCCAATCATCGCATTCCATGAGCGCGACCGCTTTCGCCGTGCCGACGCGGCACGGCGTGCACTGCCCGCACGACTCCTCGCGGAAGAAGCGCAGCATGTTGAGCGCCGCGCTCTTCGCGGTGTCTTTCTCCGACAGCACGATGATCGCGGCCGAGCCGATGAAGCACCCGTACTGGTTGAGCGTGTCGAAATCGAGCGGGATGTCGGCCATCGACGCGGGCAGGATGCCGCCGGACGCACCGCCCGGAAAATAGCCGTAGAACGTGTGCCCCGGCGCATGCCGCCGGCGTACTCGTCGAGCAGCTCGCGCATCGTGATGCCGGCCGGCGCCAGATGCACGCCGGGTTTCTGCACGCGCCCGCTCACGGAGAACGACCGCAATCCCTTGCGGCCGTTGCGCCCTTGCGACGCGAACCAGTCGGCGCCGCGCTCGAGGATCTCGCGCACCCAGTACAGCGTCTCCATGTTGTGCTCGAGCGTGGGGCGGCCGAACAGGCCGACTTGCGCCACGTAGGGCGGGCGCAGGCGCGGCATCCCGTGCTTGCCTTCGATGGATTCGATCATCGACGACTCTTCGCCGCAGATGTACGCGCCCGCGCCGCGGCGAAGGTGGATCGGCGGAAGAGGCACGGCGAACGCGCTTGAAGCGTCGCGACCTCGGCGCTCAGGATGGTTCGCGCGGCAGCGTATTCGTCGCGCAGATAGATGTAGATCGCCTCGATGCCAACGACCCATGCCGCAATCAGCGGCCTTCGAGAAAGCGATGCGGATCGCGCTCGAGGTAGTAGCGGTCCTTGAACGTGCCCGGCTCGCCCTCATCGATGTTGATTGCCATCAGACGCGGCGCGGGTCCGCCGCCACAATTTTCCATTTGCGGCCGGCGGGGAAACCGGCGCCACCGAGACCGCGCAGGCCGGAGTCTTCCATCACGGCTATGACGTCGTTAGCGGTGCGTTCGTTGGACACGCACGCTTAGAGCACGACGGCGCGAGCACGCGCTCGCCCTCGATCTCCACCATGCACACGCGGCAGTTGCCGTCGGGGCGATAGCCTTCTTTGTAGCACAAACGCGGGATCTCGATGCCGTGCCGGTCCGCGGCCTGCAGGATCGTCTCGTCCTCGCGCGCCGCGACCGGCGTACCGTTGAGCGAGAAAGTGATGCGCGCTGCGCCGTTGGTGTGCGGCTGCAGCCGCTGCGGTGCGATCGCCACGCTATTGGACCTCATGCGGAAAGTATTTGTACACGGACAGGAACGGATTCGCCGCGGCTTGGCCGAGGCCGCAGATCGACGCGTCCGATCATGACGGTCGAGAGATCGGTGAGCAGCGGCTTGTCCCAGTCGTCGCATTCCATCAGCGCGACCGCCTTCGCCGTTCCGACGCGGCACGGCGTGCACTGCCCGCACGACTCCTCGCGGAAGAAGCGCAGCATGTTGAGCGCCGCGCTCTTCGCGGTGTCTTTCTCCGACAGCACGATGATCGCGGCGGAGCCGATGAAGCACCCGTACTTGTTGAGCGTGTCGAAATCGAGCGGGATGTCGTCCATCGACGCGGGCAGGATCCCGCCGGACGCGCCGCCCGGAAAATAACCGTAGAACGTGTGCCCGGGCAGACATGCCGCCGGCGTACTCGTCGAGCAGCTCGCGCATCGTGATGCCGGCCGGCGCGAGGTGCACGCCGGGTTTTTGCACGCGCCCGCTCACGGAGAACGAACGCAAACCCTTGCGGCCGTTGCGGCCTTGCGACGCGAACCACTCGGCGCCGCGCTCGACGATCTCGCGCACCCAGTACAGCGTCTCCATGTTGTGCTCGAGCGTCGGCCGGCCGAACACGCCGACTTGCGCCACGTACGGCGGGCGCAGGCGCGGCATGCCTTTCTTGCCTTCGATCGACTCGATCATCGCCGACTCTTCGCCGCAGATGTACGCGCCCGCGCCGCGGCGCAGGTGGATCGGCGGCAGCGGCACCGGCGAGCGCGCTTGCAGCTTCGCGATCTCGGCGGTCAGGATGGTTCGCGCGGCAGCGTACTCGTCGCGCAGGTACACGTAGATCTCCGCGATGCCGACGGCCCACGCGGCGATCAGCATCCCTTCGAGGAAGCGGTGCGGATCGCGTTCGAGATACCAGCGGTCCTTGAACGTGCCCGGCTCGCCTTCGTCGATGTTGACTGCCATGAGCCGCGGCGCCGGTTCGGCGCGCACGATCTTCCACTTGCGCCCGGCGGGGAAACCCGCGCCGCCCAAGCCGCGCAGGCCTGCATTTTCCATGGTCGCGATGACGTCGTCCGCGGTGCGCTCGCCGGCGACGCACGCTTTGAGCAGCTCGTAGCCACCGTTTCCGACGTAGCCTTCGTAGCCGAGGTACGACGGCACGGACGCGGTCAGCGCTTTGCTTTCGATCGCCTCGTCGACCGCCGCGACGGTCGCGTGGTCGACCGGGTTCTGGTTCACGACCGCGACGGGCGCGGTGTCGCAGCGCCCCACGCACGGTGCGGGTATGAACCGGACGTCGTGACCGTAGCCCGCATTGCGCAGCATCCGCAGCAGCGTCTTCGCGCCGGTCATCTCGCAGGAGAGGCCGTCGCACACGCGCACGGTGAGGGCGGGCGGCGCGGCTTCGTCTTCCTTCACCACGTCGAAGTGATGGTAGAACGTCGCGACCTCGAACACTTCGGCCGGCGCGAGCCGCATCTCTTCGGCCAGCGCGTTGAGGTGCGCCGCGGAGATCGCGTGGTACCGGTCTTGAATCTTGTGGAGATGCTCGATCAGCAGGTCGCGGCGGCGCGGCTCGTCGCCGAGCAGCGCGCGCACGTCCTCGAGCGCCGCCGGGTCGAGCTGACGCCCGCGGCCTTGCCCTCGCCGCTTCTTGCGCCGCCCTTCCGCGCCGGCCACGGGCATGACCCGGGCCGCCTGCCCGAGCGGCACGCCGCCGGTGATGTCGATCGTCTCCAAACAGGTCTCCCCCGAACGTTGGCATCCGGTATTTTGTACACCGGACACCCGCGCCTTGCGGATCAGCCGGCCGGGGTCTGGCGCTCCCCGGCGGCGCGATGGCGTCGAAGCTGCCGCCCTTCTCGAGCGCCTCATCCTCGTTGAGCGACCGGCGCTCGTGCTCGGCGGTCTCGGCCGGCTCGTGAAAGGCCGTGCGCGGCTGCTCGGTAGCGGGCCGCCCGACGACCGCGGAGCTCTCGGGCCCGGTCTCGGGCGGGGTGGTCCCGGTCCCCCGGTCGCTGTTCACGAGCGGATCGGGTCCGCGCTCAGGTTGATTCGCCATGCTCGCCGTTACCCCGACGGCGCGGCATCGCCGCCTGCTTCCAGCCGGTGCGCGAAGCGGGCGCCGTCCATGACTTCTTCCGGCGTCAGGATCGCCGTTTGCACCGCGCCGCCGCGCTCGCCGGGGCCGGCGATGGGGCCCGGGTGCTGCGGGTTGCCGAACGGCGTTTGCTCGCTCTCGGGGACGGGCGTGACCTCTGGGGTGCCGGCGCTGAACGCGCTGCGGCGGCCGGGCCGGATGTTGCCGGTGAACGCCTTGCCTTCGTGGATCGTGACGTTGGGGTCGGCGACCAGCGGCGGCAGATCGTTGGCCGAATCGCCGCGCACTTCGCCTTCGTAGCCGAAGTGGTACGGGATGCCGATCTGGTGGACGAAGCGCCCCGGGCCAAGGCGGACCGGCGTCATCGCGGCCGGTGACGAGCGCGCGCGCCTCGATGTCGCCGCGCGCGGTCTCCACGGTCACCCAATCGCCGTTGCGGATGCTCTTCTCCACCGCGAGCTCCGGTGAGATCTCGCAGAACGCCGCGGGCTGCAGCTCCGCCAGCCACGGCAGTTGCCGGCTCATCACGCCCGACGCGTGGTGCTCGGTCAGCCGGTACGTCGTGACGACGTACGGATATTTCGGGTCGCCGATCGCGTGATACGGATTGTCGCGCCTGCGCCATTCCTTGAGCACCGGATTGTACTGCACGTTCGGATACAGCGCGTTGCCGACGGGCGACTCGCGCGGCTCGTAGTGCGTCGGCATCGGCCCATCCGCGGTTCCGTTCACGCCGAAGATCTCGGAGCGTCCGTACTCGAGCATCGCGAACGGCGCGTCGCCGTCGACGGCCGCTTCGCCGTGCGCGTCGTCCGGCGCGCGGTACGACGGCGCCGTTTCCACGGGGAAGTTCGGCACGTCGTCGCCGGTCCAGCGGCGCGCCGGCTTCGTCCCACCAGATCAGCTTCTTGCGCGTCGCTCCACGGTTTCCCCGACGGGTCGGCGGACGCGCGGTTGTACAGCGTGCGCACGTTGTTGGGCCAGGCCCACGCCCACTCAGGCGACGCGGTATTCGCTTGGGTCCGCGGTGCGGCGCCGCGTCAGGTTGCGCCCGGGCTCCGGGAACATGCCGGTGTAGATCCACGCGCCGCACACCGTGCGTGCCGTCGTCGCGCAGCTCGTGCGAATCGCGCAGGTGCGCGCCCGTCTCGGCGTGATAGCCGTTGATCTCGCGCATGATCTTCTCGACGTCGGGCTCGCCGCGCTCGCGCTCGCGCGCGTCGTCGCTCTCGTAGTCCCACGTGACGTCGAGGATCGGCCGGTCGAGCGGGTTCGTCGAGCCGGCGTAGAGCGCTTTGAGGCGTTTGCCCAACTCGTAGGTGAACGTGAGATCGCTGCGCGCGTCGCCCGGCGGCTCGACGGCTTTCTCGTGGAACTGCACGAGGCGCATCGTGTTGGTGAACGTCCCGCGCTTCTCGGCGACGCCCGCGACGGGCAGGAAGAACACTTCGGTGCCGATCGCGTGCGGGTCGGCGCCTTCGCGCTTCCAGAACGCCGCGCTCTCCGTCTCGAACATGTCGCGCACGACCAGCCACTTCAGGCGTTCCATCGCGCCGCGCTGCAGCGCGGCGTTCTGCCCGCCGACCGCCGGGTTTTGGCCGTACAGCAGCAGCCCTTCGACGTCGCCGTCCTTCATCGCGAAGAACATCGGCAGGTCCGAATGGTCGCCGGTGTTGAGCGGTAAGCGCGAGAAGCACCAGTCGTTCGCCGCGGTCGCGTGCTCGCCGTACCACGCTTTGAGAAACGACACCGCGAACTTCGGAAAATCGGCCCAGCGACCGAGCGTTCATCGTGTGACCCTTGGTCCACGCCGCGAAGTCGGCTTCGTCTTTTTCGAGCGTCGGGACTTTGAGATAGCCCGGGAAGCTGTCGTACAGCGTCGCGATGTCGGTCGACCCTTGGATCGATGCGTGCCCGCGCAGCGCCATGATCCCGCCGCCCGGCCGGCCGGTGTTGCCGAGCAGCGCCTGCAGCGTCGCGGCGGCGCGGATGTTCTGCACGCCGACCGTGTGCTGCGCCCAGCCCATCGCATACGCGTAGACGGCGGTGCGTTCGCGGCCGCTGTTCTCCACCAGCAGGCGCGCGAGCTTCAGGAACGACTCTTTCGGCGCGCCGGTGATCTGCTCGACCATCTCGGGCGTGTAGCGCGCGTAGTGGCGCTTGAGCACGTTGATCACGCAGCGCGGGTGCTGGAGCGTGGGGTCCTTCTTGGGGCGCTTGCCGCCACCGTGCACGGACGCGTCTCCGCCGCCTCCGGACGGTTCAGACGACTCGTCGATCTCGTACCGCCACGCTTTCGCGTCGTACGTGCGCGTGGCCGGGTCGTAGCCGTTGAACATGCCCGTCGAGGTCTTCGGTGTCGCGAAAATCCGGGTGCACGAGAAACTGCGCGCTCGTGTACGCCAGCACGTATTCCTCGAACCACGCATCGTTCGAGAGCACGTAGTTGATCAAGCCGCCGGTGAACGCGATGTCGGTCCCGGAGCGGATCGGGATGTACAGGTCGGCGAGCGCGCTCGTGCGCGTGTAGCGCGGATCGACGTGCACGATCTTCGCGCCGCGCTCCTTCGCCATCAGCGCGAAGCGGAAGCCGACCGGATGGTTCTCCGCGAAGTTCGAGCCCTGGATCACGATGAGATCGGCGTGCTGCAGATCCATCAGGTGCGTCGTCGCGCCGCCCAGACCGTAGAGGGTGCCCAGACCGGGCACCGTCGCGCTATGTCAAATGCGGGCCTGGTTCTCGATGAACGGCGTTCCGACGTTGCGGAACAGCTTGGCGATGAGGTAGTTCTCTTCGTTGTCGAGCGTCGCGCCGCCGAGCGACGCGATCGCGGTCGTGCGGTTGACGCGCCGGCCGTGCTCGTCGTGCTCGGTGAACGTACGGTCGCGCGTGTCCTTGATGCGCTCGGCGATGCGGTCCATCGCCCACGCGTACGGCACGTCCGTCCACTCGGTCGCATACGGCGCGCGGTAGCGCACGGTGGTCCAGCGGTTGGGGTTGACGTGGAGCTGGTACGTCGCGGCGCCTTTCGGGCAGAGCGTGCCCGCGTTGATCGGCGAGTCGGGGTTGCCCTCGATGTCGACGATCGTGTCGCCGTCGCTGTAGACCGTCGTGCCGCAGCCGACCGCGCAGTAGGGGCAGACGCTCGGCGTTTTCTTCTTGCCCGCGGTGCGGGGGCGCAACGTCCGCGAGCGCTTCGACAGCACGTTGGGGTTCAGGCCGACGCGCTCGCCCACGGCGCCCGCCGCGCGCGCGAGCAGCGCGGTGAGATCGACGACGGGCTTCGAATCGGACACGGTCACCTCGATTGGGTCGGCATGCTCGGCGGCGGGTAGAGCGTTCCCGTGACCAAAGCCGTACTCTTCGACGTCGACGGAACGCTGATCGACTCCAACGACCAGCACGCCCGCGCATGGGTCGCGGCGCTCGCCGAAGCCGGATACACCATACCCTTCGAACGGGTCCGTCCGCTCATCGGGATGGGCGGCGACAAGGTGCTGCCGGAACTCGTGCCCGGCCTGGAGGAAGACAGCCCGGAAGGCAAGGCGATCGGCGAAGCGCGCAAGCGCGTCTTCAAGGAGCGCGAACTCGACACGATCCCGCCGACGCGCGGGGGCGCGCGCGCTCCTCGAAGTCGTCCGAGCGCGGGGCGCGCGCGTCGTCATCGCGACGTCGGCAAAGAAATCGGAGCTCGACGGGACTGCTGGCGCGCGGCGACCTGGGCCCGCTGGTCGACGTCGCGGCCACCGGCGACGACGCGCAGGACTCCAAGCCCGATCCGGACATCATCGGCGCGGCGCTGAAGAAAGCGGGCGTCGCCGCGAGCGACGCGGTGATGGTCGGCGACACGCAGTACGACGTCGAAGCGGCGCACCGCGCCGGCGTCGCGTGCGTGGCGCTGCTGTGCGGCGGCAACGACCCGGCGACGTTACGCGAAGCGGACGCGGTCTATGCCGACCCTGCGGAGTTGATCGGAGCGCTGGAGCGGGCACCGTTCGCGCGCCCGCCGGCGCGCTCGAGCGCCGTTCGACGGCGCCGTAGAGCTCGGCGCCTGAAACGGTCGACCGCACGAACCGGCGGGTCCGAGACGAGGGCATCGCGTGAGCGGTGCCCTCGTTCGCTTCTACGACGTCGAAGCGCGGCGCCGTCCGCGCAGGATACCGACGACGGCGCCGGTGATCACGAATCCGATGAGGCCGTAGCCGCCGTCGATCAGGAACAGCGCCACCGGGCGCTGCGCGTAGGCATACAGCATCGCGACGATCGGTACGTAGACGCACACGCCGATCAGCACGCCGACCTGCGCGCCCTTCGACGCGTCGGCACGTCGCCGTCGCCGGCGCCGCGCGCGTCGGCGAAACCCCACGTGCACGGCTCGAACGGGCTCAGCGCATCCCGGAACACCGGGTCATGGAGTGGAAGATGGAGGTCCTGGACAGCCCCGCGTTCCGGCTGAGCGCGTACCGCGGGAAAGTCGTGTTCGTCAATCTGTTCGCGACGTGGTGCGGTCCGTGCAACGAAGAAAAGCCGGTGGTCGTCGCGTTCGCGCGCGGCACCCCGACGACACCGCGGTGATCGGCGTCGACATACTGGAAGAGGACAATTTCGTGCGCGCGTATCGCAAGAAGTACGAGATCCAGTACCCGATCGCGATGCACCGCGAGCGCGCACCGTGCCGGCGATCTTCGAGGAGTCGACGCTGATCTACCCGACGACGCTCGTGTTCCGGGGAGAGGTAGTGAGAGTGGAGGGAGAAAATAGAGCAGGTGGTAGAGGAAGAGAGAGAGTTAGAGCTGAGCTGAAGTGAAGAGTGATAGGGAAGGAGAGAGAAGAGTAAAAAGATGATAGTGATAGAGCTGTGCTGCTATAATAGCAAATATGACTCTGCAAGAGAGAGATGCTGTAGGCGGAGTAACGAGGATGATCGTGTAAGGACCTTGCCGTGCACTATGTGCGCGTGATGTAACGAACGCTGGGGCGTTCGACGGTTCGAAGCGATGCCTGAGCAGCGTCGCTTGCGGGTTCGATTCCCGCACGCTCCAGCCCGCCGGGTTGTCCCGACGGTCTTGGTGTGGTATGGTGTCCGTGCTCAGGCATCGCCTCACCATCGCGGGTACCGCGTTCGCAAGGACGCGGTACTCGTCGCTTTTCAGGGCGCCTGAACGGCGTTCACGCGCCGGCGGCCGTTGGCGTGCTGTCGAGCGCCGCGTCGACGGCGCCGTAGAGGTCTTTCATCAAGAACGGCTTGGTGAGAAACGCGTCCCAGCCGTCGTGCGACGCCGGCATGCGCACGCCGATGCGCACGAGCGGCGTGCCGTTCGCGCGCGCGACGAACGTCTCGGCGGACATCCCGAGCCGGTCGGCGTCGACGAGCGCGACGTCGAAGTGGCCGTCCGCGATCGTGCGCAGCAGCTCCTCGCCGCCGGTCGCGACCGCGACCGCGTAGCCGTCGTCGCGCAGCGTGTGCGCGACGTACGAGCGCGCGTCGCCGTCCACGTCGAGCAGCGCGATGCGGCGCGACGCGACCGTGCGGTGCGCGGGCCGCGCCGGCACGAACACGCGGAACGTCGAGCCTTGGCCTTCCACCGAGTCGACCCAGATCGTGCCGCCGTGCAGCTCGACGATCGTGCGCGTGAGATACAGCCCGAACCCCGTGCCGCCGATGCCGAGCGCGCGCGCGTTGCTGGCGCGCGCGAAGCGGCCGAACAGCTTCCCGCGCTCGTTCTCGGGGATGCCGATCCCGCGGTCGCGCACGGTGAACTCCACGCCGCCGACGCGCGCGCGCAGCGCGACCTCGACCGGCTCGCCGCCCGGCGAGTACTTGATCGCGTTGCCGACGATGTTCTCGACGACTTGGCGCAGCCGCGCCTCGTCGCCGTTGACCACCAGCGGCGCGCCGGACACGCGCAGATCGATCGGCCGCGTCACCGAGAACACGCGCACGACGTCGCGCACGAGCGCGATGAAATCGACGTCGCCGAGCACGAGCGCGAGCTCGTTCTGCTCCAGCCGCGACAGCGCGAGCGTGTCGGTCGCCAGCGACGCGAGCCGCATCGCGCTCGACGAGATCATGCCCAGATACTGGCGCGACTCGCTGTCGAAGCGGTCGTCCTCCGCGAGCACGTCGGCGAAGCCGACGATCGTCGTGAGCGGGCCCTTGAAGTCGTGCGCGAGCATCGCGATGAGGTCGTTCTTCACCTGGTTGAGCTCGACGACCGCGTCGCGCCGCGACGCGAGCTCCTTGTACAGCTCGACGTTGCGCGCGGCGACGGCGAAGTACTGGCCCAGCAGTCCCAGCGCGAACACGTCGGCGGTGCCGAGCTTGCGTGTCGCGCTGCACGTCGAGCACGTAGGCCGTGCCGCCGCCGGAGCCCGGCACGCGCACGGCGGCGCGGTGCTCGAGCTCGTCGAGCACGCACACGTCGCTGCGCGAAGCCAGCGCGACGAAGTCGTCGCCGGGCGGGGCGTCGTCGTTCGACGACAAGTCGGTGGTCGCCGCGAAGCCGCCGCGCGAGCGCGGCGCATACAGCGTCGCGCGGCCGTCGACCAGCTCGTGCACGCCGGAGAGCAGCGCGTCGACGAGCACCGTCGGTTCGAGCGATGCGAACAGCGTGCGCGC
>CAWBTJ010000063.1:0-22098 GCA_963791645.1 Vulcanimicrobiota bacterium
CGCGTCTGATGCGGGCGTTCGTCGCCTTGCTGCTCGCGCTCGTCGCGCTGCTGGCGCCGGCCGCGGCCGCGCCGCCGCCCGCGCCGCGCATCGTCGTGCAGTTCGATCGCTGCCTCGGCGAGCTGCACGGGCGCATGATCGTGTTTCTCACGAAGACCGCGCCGAAGAAGAACGAGCCGGTCGAACCCGGCACGTACGATCCGCGTCGGTCGAGATCCTCGGCACCGAGATCGACGCACCCGCCGGCGCGGCGGTCGAGGTTCCGTGAACGCCGACGCGTATCCGACCCGCTGCGCGCGTTCCGGCCGGCCGGTACACCGCGCGCGCCGAGCTGGACGTGCACCATCGCTACACGTACGACGGCGGGCAGCCGGGCGATCCGACGAGCGCGAACGTCGCGTGCGATCGCGCCGGGGGCGGTGACGACGATCGCCGTGCGCACGCGCCGCCGGACGGAGCACGCCGCCGGCCCGGCCGCCGCGCCGGCCGAAACGGCCGAATGGAGACGTTCGTCAGCCCGTCGCTCAGCGCGTTCTTCGGCCGTTCGACCGCGCTGCGCGCGTACGTTCAGCCGCCGAGCGACTACGCGACGTCGACCCGCCGCTACGCGACGGTGTACGTCGTCGGCGGCTTCGGCAAGACGGACGCGAACCTCGCCGCGGTCGCGACGCGCGATCGCGCGCTCCTCGCGCGCGCCGGCGGTACGCAGCTGATCTACGTCTACCTCGATCCGCACGTGCCGCTGGGTCACGGCGTGTTCGCGGACTCCGCGAACAACGGCCCGCTGGGACACGCGCTCACCACCGAGCTCATCCCGTACCTCGAATCGCGCTGGCGCATGACCGCCACCGAGGGGACGCGCTTTCTCACCGGCCACTCGTCGGGCGGCTGGACCACGATGTGGCTGCAGGTCACCTATCCGTCGGTGTTCGGCGGCACGTGGTCGACGTCGCCCGACCCGCTCGACTTCCACGACTTCACCGGCCCGAATCTCGTCGACGATCCGGCCGGCAACATCTACCACACGCGCGCCGGGCGCCCGTACATGCTCGTGCGCGTCAAAGGCAAGGACGTCGTGCCGCTACGCGACTATATCTTGCAGGAGCACGCGCTCGGGTCGTACGGCGGGCAGTTCGGTTCGTTCGACGCGGTGTTCTCGCCGCGCGGCGAGGACGGCCGGCCGCAGCCGCTGTTCGACCGCGAGACGGGCCGCATCGATCCGAGCGTCGCGCGCTACTGGGAAGCGCATTACGACATCGTGCGGACGCTGCGCGACAACTGGGCGGCGCTCGGGCCGAAGCTGCGCGGCAAGCTGCACGTCGTCGTCGGAAGCTGGGACACGTTCCAGCTCGAACGAGGCGTGATGCGGCTGCGCGACGCGCTCGCGGCGCTGCCGGGCAGCGACGCGCAGATCGAGATCGTCCCGCAGCGCACCCACTTCGATATCTACCGCGGCCCCAACGGCGGCTTGCACGCGCGCTTCGACCGCGAGATGACGGCGGCGGCCGCAGCGGCGACCGAAGCGCAGCCGAAACGTCCGCGAACGAGATCCTCGCCGCGCTCGGCGTCGGGCCGGCGGCGCTCGCGGACGCGGAGCGCGCGGCACTCGACGGTGACGGATACGCCGTGCTGGAAGGCGTTCTCGGCGAAGCGAGCGTCGCGGCGATGCGATCGTCCGTCGACGGGCTGTTGGAGATCGCGCGGCGCGATCCCACCAGGAAGCACGGCGGCACGCTCCATCTCGACGACATCCTCGATGCCGGGGCGGCGTTCGATCCGGCGTTGACGTCCCCGCGCGTTCTCGCCGCCGTCGCGCACGTGCTCGGCGCGGATTTCCACGTGTTCGCGGCGGGCTTTCGCGGGCCGCGCCCCGGCTACGGCGCGCAGGCGCTGCACGCGGACGACGTTCCGATCGGCGCCGGCGACCCGTACCGCGTCGCGACGGCGATCGTGCCGCTGGTCTGACTTCACGCCGCGCAACGGCGCGACGCGCGTCGTGCCCGGTTCCCATCGCGATCCCGTGCGCGACGCGTCGACCGAACCCGGCACACCGCATCCGCGCGAGCGAATCGTCACGGCGCACGCGGGCGACGCGATCGTGTTCAACGGCCATCTCTGGCATTCTGGGACGAAGAACACCTCGGGCGAGCGGCGTGACGCGCTTCAGATCGTGTTCCGCCGCCGCGGGGGCCGCGGTTCGGGACTGTCCGTTTTAAACGCGACGTTGGACCGGCTGGGCGCAGCGGGCTTGCTGTTGATTTGAGCCGGCGGGTCTAGGGCCGGTAGCCGTTCGCCTCGCGTGCAGCCGCCGCGGCGGCGCGCTCGCGCGGGAACGCACCCGCGCGAACTTCGTCCGCATACGTGCGAAGCGCAGTCGTCGCGCCGGCGCCGAGCGTCGCGTACTGCTTGGCGAACGGCGGCGCGTCGGGATACAGTCCGAGCACGTCGTGCAGCACGAGCACCTGGCCGTCGCAGCGCGGGCCGCTCCCGATCCCGATGGTCGGGATCGCGATGCGCTGCGTGATCTCCGCCGCAAGTCCGTCTTCGACCATCTCCAGCACGACGGCGAATGCTCCAGCTTCGACGACGGCGTCCGCGTCGCGCAGCAGCTGATCGCGCTCGCGCTTGAGGCGGAAACCGCTGCCGAGCGACGCGGTCTGCGGCAGCACGCCGATGTGCGCGCAGACCGGGATGCCGGCGGCGACGATCGCGCGGATGCGCGATGCGGCGCGCTCGCCGCCTTCGAGCTTCACCGATGCCGCGCCGCCGTGCTTCACCAGCGCCGCCGCGCTCGCGACGGCACGCTCGTCGGACGCTTCGTACGTGCCGAAGGGCAGGTCGACGATCACGTGCGCGCGCTGTGCCCCACGTGCGGCGGCGGCGCCGTGGCGGATCATGTCGGCGAGCTCGACGTGAACGGTGGAGTCGTAACCGAGCACCACCATCCCGAGCGAGTCCCCGACGAGGACCACGTCGATGCCGGCCGCTTCTGCGCACCGCGCGAACGGCGCGTCGTACGCGGTGATCACCGGAAACGCCGCACCCTTGCGGGTCGCGATCTCGGCCGCGGCGACGCGGCGGCTCACCGGCTGACCCCATGCGCGGCGCCGGATACGTTGCGCTCGCGGGCGCGCACGAGCCGCAGCATCGTCTCGGTGACCGGAACGGCGATCCCGTGGGTCCGGGCGCGGCGTAGGATCGCGCCCGAGATCGCGTCGATCTCCGTCGGTCGCCCGGCGTCGAGGTCTTGGAGCATCGAGTTGCGGTTCGCCGCGGTCGCCCGCCCTGCCGCTTCGACCGCCGCCCACGCATCGCCGGGATCGACGCCTTCGGCCTTCGCGACGGCTGCCGCTTCGGTTGCGAGCGCGCGCGCCCGCGGTACGAGCGCGGGGTCGCTCACGACGGCGCCGTTGGTGCTGCCCGTCAGCGCGCCGAGCGGGTTGATGGCGGCGACGATCACCAGCTTGCGCCAGAGCAAGAGGTTGACGTCATCCGCGACGCGCGCGTCGAGCCCCGCGGCGATGAACGCCGCCGCGAGCTCCTCGCTCGTCGGGGCCACCGTGTCGTCGCGCGCAAACGTCGTCGTGCCGCGGTTCACCGTCCGCACGCGACCATCGCCGAGCAAAACGACGCCCTGCGTCGTCGAGCCTGCGATCGCCCGCGCGCCGGGCAGCGCCGCGCGAACGGTCTCGACGTTATCGATCCCGTTCTGCACGGTCGCGACGAGCGCGTGCGGCCGGTAGTACGCCGCTGCAGCGGC
This sequence comes from Vulcanimicrobiota bacterium, assembly GCA_963791645.1. Lineage (GTDB taxonomy): Bacteria > Vulcanimicrobiota > Vulcanimicrobiia > Vulcanimicrobiales > Vulcanimicrobiaceae > Vulcanimicrobium. Next base: position 3,761 of record CAWBTJ010000063.1, read on the forward strand.
GCGAGGGCGTCCGCGGTCGCGTACGCCTTCACCGCGACGATCACGGCGTCGCGGTCGGCGAACGACCCTGCGTCCGTCGTCGCGCGCACCGCGACGCATCGCACGCCGTCGCCCGCGTCGACCTCGTCGACCGCGATGCCGTCGCGCAAGATCAGCTCTGCGACGGAGCCGCGGCGGGCGAGCAGGACGACATCGTGCACGCGCGCGAGCGCCGCGGCGAACGTCAGCCCGATCGCGCCGGCGCCGACGATGCCGATCTTCACGTGCGCGCGGTACTCTTTGGCGCGGTTCGTCAGGCGCCGCGGAAATCGGGTTCGCGCTTGGCGCGGAACGCCGCGACGCCTTCGGCGAAGTCGGCGCTTTCGCCGGCCGTCGCTTGCAGCTGCAGCTCGAAGTCGAGCGCCGCCCGCAAATCGCCGCCGCCGTTGCGCAGCAGCTCGCGCTTGATGTAGCCGACCGAGCGCGGTCCGCGCGCGAACCGCCCGGCGAGCGTCTGCGCCTCCGCGACGACCTGATCCGCGGGCACGACCTTCGTGCACAAGCCGAGCCCGTCGGCGCGGCGCGCGTCGACTTTGTCGGAGAGCAGGCATAACTCCAGCGCGCGGCCGTATCCGATCAGGCGCGGCAGCGTGAACGACAGTCCGCTGTCGGGCACGAGTCCGATCTTCACGAACGCGGTGGTGAACGACGCCGTCTCGGCGACGATGCGAAAATCGCACGCGCACGCGATGCCCATCCCCGCGCCCGCCGCGACGCCGTTGACCGCGGCGACGAACGGTTTCTCCGACGTCAGGATCGCGGTGATCAGCGGCCCGTAGCCGCGCTCGATCGCGTTGAACAGCGAGTGCGAACCGTCGGACGGGAGCGTCTTCTCGTCGTCGAGCGCCTGGCCCGCGCAGAACGCTTTCCCGGCGCCCGTGAGCACGACCGCGCGCACCGTTTTGTCGCGCTCGATCGTCTTGAGGCTGCCGAGCAGCGACTGGATGAGATCGGCGGTGAACGCGTTGTACGCGTGCGGGCGGTCGAACGTCACCGTCGCGACGCCGTCCGCGATCTCGACGCGGTGGTCGACCAGCTCGCTCATCGTCCCTGCCATACCGGTTTGCGTTTGTTCAGGAAGGCGTCGACGCCTTCGCGCGCGTCCTCGGATTGCAGCAGCCCGTAGAACGCGCGGCGCTCGTCGAGCAGCGCGGCGTGCAGCGACTGCTCGAAGGCCTGCGAGATCGCGCGCTTCGCGATGCGCACCGCGTGCGGCGCCTGCTTCGCGAGCGCCCGCGCAAGCTGCAGCGCGACGGGCAATACGCGCTCGGCCGGCACCGACCGGTTCGCGAGGCCGTGCAGCTCTGCTTCGCGGCCGCTGAGCTCGCGCCCGAGCAGCACCATCTCCGTCGCCAGCGCCTTGCCGACCGCGTGCGTCAGCCGCTGCGTGCCGCCGGCGCCCGGCATCACGCCGAGGTTGATCTCCGGCTGGCCGAGCCGCGCGTCGTCCGCGACGACCATCAGGTCGCACGACATCGCGAGCTCCAGCCCGCCGCCCAGCGCGAGCCCGCGCACGGCGGCGATCACCGGCAGCCCGATCGACCACATCCGGTCCCACACCTCGAGCTGCGGACCGTCGGCGGCGAACTCCGCGATGTCGGCGCCCGCGGCGAACGCGCGGTCGTCGCCGGTGAGCACGACGGCGCGCGTGACGCCGTCGCCGTCGAGCGCCTCGAACGTCTCGGCGAGCTGCGCGGCGACGGCGTTCGAGAGCGCGTTGAGGACTTTGGGGCGGTTGAGCCGCACGAGCGCGACGTGCTCGTGCGGGTGCTCCGTGACGACGATCTCGATCCGTCATACGCTCCTCCGGTCGATGACGCGTTTGGCCTTCCCTGCCTCGATCCGCTCGATCGTCCCCGGCGCCACGACGCGCGTCACCAGCGATACCAGCAGCGTCTCCGACAGCCGCGTCGTCACCGTGCGCCCAAGCGCGTCGGCGTCGTCGACCGCGGCACCGGGATGGTGTTCCACCTCGACCAGCAGCGTGTCGAGCCCGTTGGGCGGGCGGTCGACGAAGATGCGGTAGTTGGGCGACAGCTCCGGGAAGCGCAGCAGCACCTCCTCGATTGCCGACGGGAACACGTTCACGCCGCGAATCACCAGCATGTCGTCGACGCGCCCGGTGAACCAGTCGATGCGCGCGGTCGTGCGCCCGCACGCGCACTTCTCGCGCACCAGCGACGTGAGATCGCGCGTGCGGTAGCGCAGCACCGGCATCGCCTCGCGCGTCAGCGTGGTGATCACCAGCTCGCCGCGCTCGCCGTCGGCGAGCGGCTTGCCGGTGTCGGGGTCGATGATCTCGGCGAGGAAGTGGTCTTCCTGAACGTGCAGGCCTTGTTTTTCCAAACATTCCTGCGCGACGCCGGGTCCGATGATCTCCGTCAGCCCGTAAATGTTCGTCGCGACGACGCCGAACAGCTCTTCGAGCTCCGCGCGCATCTCGCGCGTCCACGACTCCGCGCCGCAGATCGCGTACTTGAGCGCATTCGGCCGGCGGTTCTCGGCGCGCAGCCGCTCGGCGAGCACGAGCGCGTACGACGGCGTACAGCCGATCCCGATCACGGGCAAGTCGCACAGCAGTTGTATCTGGCGTGCGGTGTTGCCGCTTGACGCGGGGATCGCGCACGCGCCGAGCGTCTCGCAGCCGCCGTGGCCGCCCAGTCCGCCGGTGAACAAGCCGTAGCCCCACGCGACTTGGAACATGTCCCCCGGCGCGATCCCGCCCGCTGCGAAGCTGCGCGCGACGACCTCGCCGAACACCCGCACGTCTTCTTTCGTGTACGCGCCGATCGTGGGGTTGCCGGTCGTGCCGGAAGACGCGTGGATGCGCGCGAGCGACTTCTCGGGGACCGCCAGCAGCCCAAGCGGATAGGCATCGCGCATGTCGGCCTTCGTGCTGAACGGGAGCGCGGCGACGTCGTCGAGCGACCGCGGCGCCGCGACGCCGCGCAGCCGTCCGCGATAGATCTCGTTCGCATCCCGCAGACGCTCGACGAGCGCGCTCAGGCGCTCGAGCTGAAGGGCCTCGAGCGCGTGCCGTTCGAGGGTCTCGAACTCCGGCTGAAAGATCATGCCGGAGATGTACGCCCACGGGCCGGTACGCTCCCGGCAGCACTTCCGCGGCAGTCGCCGGTGCATACATACAGCGGACAGGTGCAGGGCGCGACGTCAGAATGACATGCGCGTTGCGAGCGTCATTGCGTAGGCGGCGAACGATCGTCGCTCGAAAACCGTCGTCCGGTGCGAGTGGTAAAACGCGCTCGTGCGCCGTCGAATTTGCGCCGGAAAACGCTGTGTCACACGACACTTGGGCGCGTCTCCGTTTTGACGTAGCGTAGGTTCATCCGAAGAGGGGGTGTTTCGAATGAAACGTTCCTTGACCATCGGTCTCGCGGCGCTTTTCCTCGCCGGTTGCGGAGGCGGAGGCAGCATGAGCGTCCCGAGCGGGACGCATGCCACGGCGTCGAACCAATCAGCGCACGTGCGCTTTCCGCATAGCATCAGAAAGACGTACGACTACACGCTCTCGGTGAAGTCGTATCCGTCCGGCTTCAATCCGGGGTGCCGGCGATACCATCATCCTGTGGGAGCTCCTGCCGGATAACACCGGTACGCAGGTCAGCCCGCTCAGCATCACCGGGTTGGAGCAGCCGACGGTGAACATCGGGACGTGCGACGCGGCAAGCGGCGACTCGATGCACGCGATCCTGGACGTCGACTACGGCACCATGCGCTTCATCGCGACCGGCAACGGTAACTTCAAGATCGACTCCGTCGACGATTCGGCGGCGCTGCTCACGGTCACCGACAACACGACGGGCTACTCGGCCAACCAATACATCTATCTCTCGTACTGACCGTCGCCGCCGCTGCGCCGGACGGTGAGCGGCAGAGACGAAACGCCTGCAGGCGAACGCCGTCGCCCGGACGATGCTCAGGGCGGCGGCGACTTCACGCGCCCCTCAGCGCGCGAGCACGCCCTTGATCGAGCGGAAGATGTTGCCGGGTCGCATCGAGTCCGCTGCGGCCGTCGCTTCGAAACCCGAGTGCACCATGCAGTCCTCGCACTTCGGGTTTCCGCTCGCGTGGCCGTACTTGTCCCACTCGGTGTCGTCGAGCAGCTCTTTGTACGAATTCGCGTAGCCTTCGCCGAGCAGATAGCACGGCTTCTGCCAGCCGAAGAGGCTGTAGCTGGGCATGCCCCACGGCGTGCAGTCGTACTCTTTCTCGCCGGTCAGGAAGTCGAGGAAGAACGGGCTCGCGTTGAACTGCCAGCGCTTCTTACGCGCCTTGTAGGGCGCGAGGATCGCGCGGAAAAGCTGGCGCGTCTGCTCTTTGGCGAGAAAGTGATCCTGGTCGGGCGCTTTCTCGTAGCGGTAGCCCGGCGAGATCATCATCCCGTCGACTTTGAGGTCGTCGGTGAGGTAGTCGAAGAAGCCCTGGAACGTCGCGGGGTCCGCGCCGTCGAAAATCGTCGTGTTCGTCGTCACGCGGAAGCCGCGCGCCTTCGCCGCTTTGATCGCGGCGACGGCGACGTCGAAGATGCCGCCGCGCGCGACGGCGTGATCGTGCACGTCGCGCGGTCCGTCGAGGTGCACGCTGAACGAGAAGTACTCCGACGGCGTGAACTTGTCGAGGCTCGCCTCCAAGCGGATCGCATTGGTGCAGAGGTACACGAACTTCTTGCGGTCGACGAGCCCGCGCACGATCTCCTCGATCTGCGGGTGCAGCAGCGGCTCGCCGCCCGGGATCGACACGACGGGTGCGCCGCACTCGTCGACGGCGGCGAAGCACTGCTCGGGCGTGAGATGGCGGCGCAGCACCTCGACCGGGTGCTGGATCTTCCCGCAGCCGCCGCACGCGAGGTTGCAGCGAAACAGCGGCTCCAGCATCAGCACGAGCGGGTAGCGCTTGCGGCCCGCCATCCGTTGCCGGACGACGTACGAGCCGACCGCTACCGCTTGCTTGAGAGAGATCGCCATCCGTCCTCCGCCGGGCGTGCGCCGCGTGCGGCGTAGCCGTGATCCTGAAACCAGGTGACCGCGTCCGCGAGCGCGTCGGTGACGTTGCTTTGCGGAAGTCCCAGCTCGCGTACGGCCTTCGCTGCCGTGTAGTACATTCGCTGCTTCGCCATGCGCACGCTGTCCAGCGAGACGTCCGGCCGGACGCCGGCGGGGGCGAGCACGTATTCGCCGAGCGCGGCGTATGCCAGCGGGATGACCCGCGGCAGGCGCAGCCGCGGAGCGCTCCGCCCCGTGATTGCGGCGAGCCGGTCCAGCAGCGCGCGCAGCGTCAGGTTCTCGTTGCCCAGGATGTAGCGCTCGCCGGTGACGCCGCGCTCGTACGCGAGGATGTGTCCCGCTGCGACGTCGCGCACGTCGACCACGTTCAGGCCGGTATCGACGTACGCGGGCATCCGGCCCGTCAGAAACCGCACGATGATCTCGCCGGTCGGCGTCGGCTTGGCGTCCCACGGTCCAACGGGAGTCGTCGGGTTCACGATCACGACGTCCTGACCGGCCTCGACCGCGCGCCGCACGTCCTGCTCCGCAACGTACTTCGAGCGCTTGTAGGCGCCGATCAAGCGGCCGAGTGGGCTTTGGTACGTCTCGTCGGCCGGCGCGCCGTCGTCGCGCGCGCCGATTGCTGCGACGGAGCTGGTGTGCACCGTGCGCGGGACGCCGGCCGCGCGCGCCGCGGCGAGCACGCTGCGCGTCCCGTCGACGTTCGCGCGCATCACGGCGTCGCGGTCGCGCCGCCACAGACTGTACGTTGCGGCGGCGTGGAAGAGCGCGTCGCAGCCGCGCATCGCCTCGGCGAGCGCCGGCGCGAACAGGTCGCCGGCGATGCGCTCGACGTCGAGCCCGAGCAGCGACGGCGCGTCGCCGCGGACCAGCGCGCGGACGCGCCAACCGCGGTCGAGCAGGGCGCGCGCGAGGTTCGCGCCGACGAAGCCGGACGCGCCGGTGACGAACGCGGTCGGCACGCGGGGGTCAGCCGGGGAACGCGAACGGGCGCTTGCGCACGCGGTCGACGAGCCAGCGCAGCGTGCGGTTCGTCAGCGCCGACGTCGAGCCGGCGACGACCAGGGCGCGCACTTCAGATCGGGCGATCTTCACCGCGCCGCCGGAGACGAGCATCTGCTCGGAGCACTCCAGCTCGCGCATCGTCGCGATCGCGAACAGCACGGGCAGCGCGCAGAACAGCCGGATGCGCAGCGCCGTCGCGGGCAGGGCCTCGATGTAGCGCAGGGCGCGCTCGATGTCCTCGTGCGCGAGCCGGATGAGCGGGGCGAGCGCGTCGCGGTTCGCCGCGCGCCGTTCCTCGCGCAGGATCGCGTCGTGCCCGCTGCCGGCGGCGACGAGCAGATCGGACGGGATGTAGATCGCGTTCTCGCGCTCGGCGTCCCAGGCGATGTCCTTGAGGATGTTGACCGTCTGGAGCGCTTCGCCGAACGCCTCGCAGTCCAGGAGCAGCCGCCCGTACGTGGCTTTGCCGACGAACGCCGAGTGCTCGTACCACAGGTCGGTGAGCAGATGGCCGACGGTGCCCGCGACGAAGTAGCAGTACTCGCGGAACTCGTCGAGGCTCGCGATGCGGATGCCGTCCCGGTGCTCGATGACGAAACGCCGCATCCCGCCCACCATCTCGGTGATCCAGCGGCGCAAGATGTCGCGCGTCGGCGCGTCGAGCATGCGGTACGTCAGGAACACCTGCCCGGTTTGCGCGACGAGCGCGAGGTAGTCGTCGTTCGCGCTCAGCTCCGCGATGCACGCACCGAACTCGTCGGCCGCGGCCGCGCTGTCGAAGCACGCCAGGAACGCGTCGAGCAACTGTGCCTTGCGTTGGGGCGCTGCCGCGCGGTCGTCCTCGATCGTGTCGGCGATCCGGCACAGCAGATAACCCGTCCGTACGGAGGGCTCCAATTTCGGCGGCAGCAGCTTGATGCCGAGCGCGAAGGTCCGCGACACGCGGGGCAAGAGAAGCCGAGATAAACGCTCGGCATCGCTCAGCGTCGGTTCCGGGGCCGTCACTCTCAGCCGTGCTGCCTGCACCGTCTGGACTTCCGTCGGCGGGTCCGTCAAGCCCTCCCTTGGGCAGGAGGCGCCTTGGCGCGGCGTCGCATAGCGGCGAAATGCGAATCGGGACACCGGAGCACCGGGATCTGTTCTGCCGGACCTTCATCGAGACGCACGTGGACTTCGAGCCCGAACAATTGCCGTGGCCGGAGCTCGACGAAGTCAACCTGCGCCGGCTGCGCGCGTTCCCGTTCTGGCGTTACGCGCGCTCGATCGAACAGCGTGCGGGGCGCATGGTCACCGCCTACGCGAACATCGTCGACGACCCGGTGATCCGCGCGGCGGTCGCGTTGCAAGGCACCGAGGAGACGCGGCACGGCCGGCTCATGGCGCACGCGATCGAACGCTACGGCATCGAGGCGCCGCCGCTCGACATCGCCGACGCGCCCGTGTCCGACGAAGAGTTCTCGATCTTCGGCTTCGGCGAGTGCACCGACTCGTTCGTCGGCTTCGGAGCGATCGCGCTCGCGCGCGACAAGCGGATTCTGCCGGCCGCGCTGCTCGAAGTCTTCGACGGCGTGATGTACGAAGAGGCGCGCCACATCGTGTTCTTCATCAACTGGTGGCGGTACGAGGAAGCGCGCGCCGGCCGCGGCGGTTTCGGCGCCCACGTGCTCAAGGCGCTGGGCTATCACTTCCGCGCGGCGATGGGCACGGTGACGGGCGCGACCGATCTGCCGCCGATGCCGGCGCTCGACGATCCTGAGCTCTCCGCGATCGTCAAAGGCGTGACGCCGGTGATGTTTCTGCAGACGGCGCTCGCGGAGAACCGCCGCATGATGGCGCGGCTCGACCGGCGCCTGCTCAAACCGAAAGTGATGCCGACGATCGCGACGGCGCTGCTGCTGGCGATCCGCATGCTGCCGCCGCGCGCCGACGCGCCGGCCGCTGCGGCGGTTCCGACGAGTCAGTCGACCAACGGCGTCCGCCCGCGGAGCGCGGCGTAGCGGCCCAGCGCCGTGAGCGGAAACTGCAAACGGTACTGGTGGTAGTTCAGGTAGAAATGGCCGGGGAACCCGGTGCCGGTGAACTCCGGCTCGTCCCAGGTTCCGTCCGCGCGCTGCGTTCGTAGCAGATAGTCGACGCCGCGCTCGATCGCCGGCTCGAACGCGTGCGCGATCTGTGGCAGCCGATCGACGCATGCGAGCAGCCCGATCAATGCCCACGCGGTTTGGCTCGCCGTCGGCGGACCGATGCCGCGCAGCGTTGCATCGTCGTAACTGTCGGTGGTCTCGCCCCAACCGCCGCCGGGCTGCTGCACGCTCTTGAGCCACACCGCGCCGCGCACGACGGCATGGTCGATCGCGCGATCGCCCGGGCGTGTCGGGCCGAGCGCCGCGAGCGCGCCGCTCGTGCCGTAGACGTAGTTCACGCCCCAGCGGCCGAACCACGCGCCGTCGCGTTCCTGTTCGTTCAGCAGAAACGCGAGCCCGCGTTGCGTGCGCACGTCGCCGAAGTCGTCGAGGCCGCAGCGCGCGATCATCTCCAGCACGCGCGCGGTCACGTCGGCGGTGCTCGGGTCGATCATCGCCTTCAAGTCGCCGTAGGGGATGCGGTTGAGCCAGCCCTTGTCGTTGTCGACGTCGAACGCACCCCAGCCGCCGGTCGTGCACTGCATCGTCGCGACCCAGCGCGCCGCGCGCACGATCGCGCCGCGCACGCGGTCCGATTCGGGATGCTCGACGGCGGCAAGCGCCATCGCGACGACGGCGGTGTCGTCCACGTCGGGGTACCACGCGTTCTCGAACTCGAACGCCCAGCCGCCGGGCTCACCCGTGCGGTTCTTCACCGACCAGTCGCCGTAGCGCGCGACGATCTGCTTGTCGAGCAGCCACGACACCGCGCTGACGAGGCGCGGATCGTCGCGCGCGACGCCTGCGTCGGCGAGCGCGCGCACCGCGAGGCCCGTGTCCCACACCGGCGAGATGCACGGCTGCACGCGGTACGCGCCGCCCGCGGTGACCGTGAATCCGTCGATCGCGGCAAAACCGCGAACCACGACGGGATCGTGCGCGTCGTACCCCGTCGCGCGCAGCCCGAGCATCGCGTTGAGCATCGCGGGGATGATCCCGGCCCAGTCCCCGGTGTGCTCCTGGCGTTCGACGGTCCACCGCTCCGCGAGCCGCAACCCGCGCTCGCGAAACGGAACGGCGCCCGCGCGCTCGCACCATTTCAGCACCGCGTCGATGCCGGAGAAGAATCGCTCGAACGCGTCCTGGCCCGGCGGCAGCGCGAACCGCGCGTTCGCGCGCCCTTCGGCGTAGAGCTCGTCGAGATTCAATACGGGACCATACACCGGCTTGCGGTCGAACAGCAGGATCAGCGGCACCGTGCTGCCGCGCGCCCAGCTCGACAGGTCGTAGATCGAGAACGGCCCGCGCTCCGGCAGCACCATCAGCCACGGCGGCAGCGCCGGCAGGCCCGACCACTCGTACGCCCCGATCAGCGCGAGGTGCATCTTGGTGAAGATGCGCGAGCGCGTGATCCCGCCGCGCGCAATGATGAAGTCGCGGGCGCACAGCAGCGCATGATCGTCTCGCGGGATGCCGAGCATCCGCAGCGCGAGGTACGCTTCGATCGAGACGCTGAGCTCGCCGCCGTCGCCGTACGCGAGCTCCCAGCCGCCGTGATCGCGCTGCTCGCCGCGGAAATACGCTTCGGCCGCCGCGCGCGGCACGCGATCGAACGTCCCCCACACGTGGTGCAGCAGCAGCACCTCGGCGGTGATCGTGACGTTCGACTGTAATTCCGCCCACCAGTATCCGCCGGGATCTTGCAACTGAAACAGCGCGTCGACGGCACGTTCGATCGCGACGGCGACCGAAAGAGGTTCCGCCGATTGAGCGAGCGCAGGGGGATCGTGCGATGTCGAAACGTTCATTGCGAGAGCGAAAGCGGGCGCGGTGCTAAAAGCGTTGCGGGCTGCGGCGTGGATCGGAGCGGCGGCGTGGGTGGGGCTGGCCATCGCTCGCGGTCGGTTTTGGGATGCGCGTGCCGACGGCCTCCGTCCGCCTGCGCCCGGTGATCCGGCTCCAGACGTGCACGCGGTGGTCCCGGCGCGCGACGAGGCGGACGTGATCGCTCGCACCCTCGCGTCCTTGCTGGCGCAAGACTATCCCGGGCGGTTCGTGATCGCGCTGGTCGACGACGGCAGCGACGACGGCACGGGTGCGATAGCGCGCGCGACGGTCGCGCAGCATGGCGCCGAGGACCGTGCGCACGTCGTCGCCGGGCGTGCGCGTCCGGACGGCTGGACCGGCAAGGTGTGGGCGCTCGCGCAGGGCGTCGAGGCGGTTCGCGCGGCCGGACCGCCGCCGGCGTACTGGTGGTTTTCCGACGCGGACGTCGAGCACGATCCGGACACGCTCGCGCGCCTCGTCGCCACGGCGACGCACGAGAACCGCGCGCTGGTATCGCAGATGGTCGCGCTCCATTGCGAGTCGCCCTGGGAGCGGCTCTTGATCCCGGCGTTCGTGTTTTTCTTTCGCATGCTGTATCCGTTCGCGTGGGTGAACGACGAGCGCCGCGCGACGGCGGCTGCCGCCGGCGGCTGCATCCTCGTCGCAGACGATGCGCTCGCGCGGATCGGCGGCGTGGAGCGCATCAGAGGCGAGTTGATCGACGACTGCGCGCTCGCAGCAGCGGTCAAAGGCGCGGGCGGCGGTTTGCACCTCGGCCTCACGATACGCTCGCGCAGCGTGCGCGCGTACGGCGGTCTTCCGGCGATCTGGTCGATGGTGGCGCGCACGGCGTACACGCAGCTGCGCCACTCGCCGTTGTTGCTCGCAGGAACCGTGGCCGGAATGTTGCTGCTGTACTACGTCCCCGTCGCCGCGGCGTTCGCGGGCGTGCGGCGACGCCGCGCGGACATCGCGCTGCCGGGGGTCATCGCGTGGTCGCTGATGGCGCTCGTCTACGCGCCGACGCTGCGCCTGTACGGCCTTCCGCGCAGCGGTGCCGCGGCGCTGCCGTTCGCCGCGGTGCTGTACACCGCGATGACCGCGGACTCGGCGCGCCGGCACGCACAGCGGCGCGGCGGTGGGTGGAAAGGGCGCACGTTCGCGCCGTAGTGTTCAGCCGGCGCTGCGCCGCGCCGCCCACTCCTCCAGCCAGCGCACCGCGAAGCGGTGCAGGCCGGACGCGTCGAACAGCGCGCTGTCAGCCGCACCGATGAACCCGCGCTTACCGTGGCCTTCCGCAAGATACTCCGCGGCGATCTGTCCGAAGAAATCGTCCGCCAACCCGTCGACGACGGGCATCGACGTGTCGAACTCCTCGATCTCCACCCACACCGGGACGCCGTCGTGCAGCAGCTTGCGGCGATAGCGAATCGTCCGTTTGCCGGGAATGCGTGCAACGTGTTCGGCATGATGGAGCAGGGTGATGGTGTCGAGCGGCGCGCCAAGCGTTAGGATCTTGGCGGGCAGCGCCACGAGCTTTGCGAACGGCGAGTCTTCGCCGTATCCGAACTGCAGCGGGTGATCGGCGCACAACGACGCAGCATGCGGTCCGACCGCGACGATGCCCGCGTCGGGATGGTCGCTGCGTACCGCGCCGGGCCACGTGCGCAAGGTTTCGGCCAGGATGCCGTGATCGCGCACAGCGCGCGCGGTCCTCTTGTCGAACACGGGGATCGCATCGGCGACGCGCGGATCGTTCCAATCGTCCTCGCCCACCCCGGTCTCCCAATCGGCGTACGCGACGAGCGTCCCGGAAGCACCGACCGCATCGAGCAGCGCGCAGGCGACCGAGTTCACGCCTCCCACGACCGGGCCGACGCTGCGGAGCCCGGCATGGACCATCACGACGTCGCCGGCTACGACGCCGAGCGCGCGCACGTCCGCGGCCAGGCTCGTCCGCGTGAACGGCTCGTGTCCCGCCTGTCCGCTCACACGACCGGCCCACCGACGGCCTGCGCCGTGCCGGTCAGCGCCGCCAGCGCGCGTCGCACGTTGCGCACGAAGGCGATTGCCGCACGCGGTGCGCGCGCGAATGCCAGCGCGATTTTCAGCGGCTGCACCCGGCCGTTCGAGTCGATCGTGTTACCGATCGGCGGCAAGTCGCGCGACGCGTCGTCGCTGACGACCCGTACCATCGCGAAACGGACGCCGTGCGCGCCCAGCGCTGCCGCGAGGTGCGTACCTTCCATGTCGACGACGTCGGCGTCGAATCGGCGCGCGAGCGACGTGCGTGCCGCGGTTGTGGTTACGACGCGTTCGGCGGTGCATGCATTCACCACCAGCGCGCCCGGGAGCGCGGCAATCAGCGAGTCGACCAGCGCACGGTCGAGCGCGAGGGTCCGCGCGTCATCGGCGACGCGCGCGTAGATCGCCACGTCACCGGTTTCGAGCCGGCGCAGCGCGCCGCACAGCCCCAGCACGACGACTGTCTCGCCGTCCTCGAACGCGGGCAGCGCGGACGCGGCGGCGGCGCCGGCCGGCAGCTCGACGATGCGTGCCGCCGGCCCCGCGCGCCGCACGGCCGAAGCCTCGGCGCCGCGCGGGACGAGAATGGTCATTCGCGCCATCGGCGCGCCCGTTCAGCGCCGGGCGGCGCCCTCCGGCTAGCGTGCGTTGGACGACGACGGCGCCGTGCCGTCGGTGACGATCTTGTAGTCGGTGAACGTCGCGTGCGCGACGACGTGATATGCGGGCAGCTTGATGTCCGCGTCCTCGCTCGCCGGGACGGGGATGCCTTCGACGATGGCGGGGTTCACGCGCACGTCGATCCGCCCGCCGTTGTGATAGAGCCACTGGATGCGGCGCAGGCCGTCGCCGTCGAGCTCCGCGTGGATGCCTTTGACGTTGCCGGTGATCTTGTCGCGCATCTCGACGTGCGTGCGATCGCCTTCGCGCGCGATGCTCGCGACGTCGTAGTGCTCGGGCCACGTCTGCGGCTCCAGCGGGTCCATCTTCATGTTCTCGAAGCCCTTGCCGAACCACGGCACGTGCTCGAAATGGACCGAGTACAGGTTGGGGCGCTTGTACTCGATGTGCCCCTCGAGGTGGAACTTGAGGTACGGAAACGAGCGCAGCGCGAAATCGACGTGCAGCTTCGACGTGTACGACTGCACCGGCGCCGTGCGCACCCCGCTCTGCGCGAAGATCTTCGCGGCCTCTTCGGACGGTGCGGTGGGAGCGGGGGCCTCGGCGAGCACGCCGAGTGACGCCGCGATCAACGCGGCGCCCACCAGAAGGGTACGCACGCATGGTTCAACTCCCGCGGTCGCGGCGGGGTTGCCGCGGCCCCGGGGCGTTTCGGCGACCGGCAGCCCGGGAACGTCTTGGGGCGCGATGTATGCGGAATATCAAGCACCGGAATCGGTCCCCGACGTACCGTCGGGACCCGACATTCCGGGGATACCCGCCGATCCGACGCCGCCCAGCGGCGACCCGGAGCCGATGGACATCGCTGCCTGATCTCCAGGAGGGGAACGTTGCGGATCTTCACCCGAATCTCGATCCTGTTTCTCGCGCTGTTCCTCGCTGTGGCGCCGACGTTCGCGCTCGCGCAAACGACGGGCGGCGGCGGCGGCACCGGCGGCGGAACGACGACGAGCGGTGGCACCTCGGGCGGCTCGGGCACGAGCGGCACGACGAGCGGCACCACGACCGGTACGACCACGACCAACACGACCACGACCGACCAGTCGTTCAACTGGACCTGGATCGTCATCGGCGCGGTGGTGCTGATCGTGATCGTCGGACTCGTGGCGATGTCGAACAATCGCTCCAGCTCGACGAGTACGACCGTCCGGCGCGATTAACTCCACCCAGCCGGAACGACCAATACCGAAGGCTAAGAGCCGGCACGTGAGTGACCGGCTCTATCCTTATCTGCTCGAACCGAAGCTGACCAGCGCGATCTGGGGCGGCGACGCGCTCGTCGCGCGCTACGGCAAGCACGGCGACCGTGCGCAGACGCTGGGCGAGTCGTGGGAGTGCTGGGACGAGAACCGCGTCGCGAACGGCGCGCTCGCCGGCAAGACGCTCGCCGAGCTGCGCGCCGAACTGGGCGACGAGCTGACCGGACCGATCGATCCCGTCGCGCAGCTTTCCCGTGCTGACGAAGATCATCGACGCGCGCAAGCCGCTGTCGGTGCAGGTTCATCCGGACGATGCGTACGCGCAGCGCGTCGAGCACCAGCCCAACGGCAAGACCGAATGCTGGTACATCCTGTCGTGCGAGCCCGGCGCCGAGCTCGTGCTCGGATGGACGCGCGACACCACGCGCGCGGAGTACGAGCGCCGCGTCGCCGACGGCACGCTCGGCGAGATCCTCCGCCGCGTCCCCGTCGCGGCCGGCGAGGCGTTCTACTTGCCGGCCGGTACGCTGCACGCGATCGGCGCGGGCATCCAGCTCTTCGAGACGCAGCAGGCCAGCGATCTGACGTATCGCATCTTCGACTGGAACCGCGTCGGCGACGACGGCAAGCCGCGCCAGCTGCACGTCGACAAAGCGGGCGACGTGCTCGACTATCGCGCCACGTTTCCCGGCGCGGTGTCGCAGCTCAGCTACAGCGAGGATGGTCTCGCGCGCACGCTGCTCGTCGCCGATGCCGACTTCTTGGTCGAGCACGTCACGGTGACGCGCAACGAAGCGTACGTCGACACCGACGGGTTGCCGCTGACGATCACGACGATGGACGCGCACCTGCGCGTCGACACCGGCGAGAACGAGAGCGCGCTGCTCGAACCGTGGCAGAGCGTCGTGACGCCGGCGGCATCAGGGCGCATCGCGCTCGTGCCGGGCGGCGAGCGCACGAGCGCGATGCTGGTGCACGTGCGGCCGAACCTCGCGTGTGCGCGAGAGCGTGCCCTCGCCGCGGGCGTAGCGGCGAGCGTGGTTGACGGCTTTTTCCGCCAGTTCGCCTAGCTTCGCGATCCTGGGTTGCCGCTGAGAACAATTCTCACCTAGACCTTAGCACTTCTGGGCGAGGCAAGGCGTAGCACTGGTACAACCATGCACACTTTGGAACGGCCGGCGACCAATGGCCGCGTCTCAACCGTCATGCTCGAACCCGCGCGCCGTCGTCCGCGCTGGTGGTTCGTCGCCGCTGCGGTGGCGGTCATCGTCGCCATCGTCGTCTCCGTCATCGCGGTGCGCTCGCGCGCCGCGGCGGTGACGTATACGACCGTTCCCGTGCAAATCGGATCGCTCGCGCAAGCCGTCACGGCGAGCGGAACGCTCAACCCGCAGAATACGATCAACGTCGGCACGCAGATCTCAGGGACGATCTCCGAGATCGACGCCGACTTCAACGCGCACGTGCGCAAGGGTCAGGTCCTCGCGAAGATCGACCCGGCTTCGTTCCAAGCCGCGCTCGACCAGGCGCGCGCCGCGCTCGCGCAGAGCGCCGCGCAGGCGCAGGCATCCGGCGCGACGGCGAGCGGCGGGCCGGCCGCCGTCGCCGCGGCGCAAGCGCAGGCGCAGGCCCAAGCCGCCGCCGCGCGCGTCGCCGCCGCGAACTCCGACGCCTCGCGCGCCGCGATCGCGACCGCGCAGTCCAACGTGATCAAGGCGCAGAGCGCGCTGGCGCTCGCGCAGCAAACCGTCGCGCGCGACCGCGCGCTGCTCGCACAAGGCTACATCGCGCAATCGCAAGCCGACGCCGATTCCTCCAACGCGATCGCCGCGCAGAGCGCGGTCGACGGCGCCCGCGTCGCGGTGACGCAGGCGCAGGCGCAGTCCGCGGCATCCGTCGCGCAAGTCGCTCAGGCGACCGCGCAGCAGGCCGCGCAAACCGATTCGGCCGGCGTGCAAGGGGCGACCGCCGCAGCGCAAGCCGCGACGCACGACGCCGGCGTCGCCGCGATCGGCATCAACCTAGCGCAGGTGAAACAGGCCGAGCAGAACCTTGCGCACACGATCATCACGTCGCCGGTCGACGGTACCGTGATCGCGCGCGGCGTGTCGATCGGTCAGACGGTCGCGGCGAGCTTCAGCACGCCGACGCTGTACACGATCGCGCAGGACCTCACCAAGATGGAGCTCGACCTCGCCGTCGGCGAGCCCGACATCGGGCGTCTGCGCGCGGGCGACGGCGTCGACTTCGCCGTGCTCGCGTACCCGAACCGCACGTTCCACGCGACGGTGCAGCAGGTGCGACAGAACCCGACGACCGTGTCGAACGTCGTGACGTACCAGACCGTCGTCATCGTGAACAACAAAGACGGCGCGCTGCGCCCCGGCATGACCGCGAACGCCACGATCCAAGTCGCGCACGTCGACAACGCCACGATCGTCCCGCTGGCCGCGTTCGGCTACACGCCGCCGAGCGGTGCGGTAACGCGCCCGAAGCGTTCGCGCACCACCTCTGGTGCGAGCGGCGGGAACGCGTCGCCGTGGGGTCAGACCTCGGCCGCGAGCAGCGGCGCGGTGACGGCGGGCGGCACCGGACGGATCTTCGTGCAGCGCGGCGGCGGGCTCGTCCCGGTGCGCGTGAAGATCGGGCTCGTCGCCGACACGCAGGCCAGCGTCACGCCGCTGCGCGGCACGCTCTCGGCCGACGATCAAGTCGTGATCGGCGACTCGAGCAGCGCGTCCGGTTCGAAGGCCGCGTCGACCGGCAACCCGCTCACGGGCGGCAATCAGCAGCGCGCGGCCGGCGGCCGCCGCGGTCCGCTGGGTGGCGGCTAATGCCCGCCGTGACGCCGGTCGTCGAGGTGCGCAATCTCACCAAGATCTATCCGCTGGACGGTGGGGAGGACGTCGTCGCGCTGCGCGGCGTCGACCTCACCATCGATCCCGGTGAGTTCGTCGCCGTGATGGGCCCGTCGGGTTCCGGCAAATCGACGTTCATGCACATCGTCGGGTTCCTCGACCGCGCGACGTCCGGATCGTACCGGTTCGCGGGCAGCGACGTGCTCGGGCCTCGACAAAGACGCGCTCGCCGACCTGCGCTCGCGTTCGCTGGGCTTCGTGTTCCAGGCGTACAACTTGCTCGCGCGCACGACCGCGGTCGAGAACGTCGAGCTGCCGATGGTCTACGCCGGCGTGCCCGCCGCCGAGCGGCACCGCGCCGCGATGGAGGCGCTCGACGCCGTCGGCTTGGCGAAGTACGCGCACCATCAGCCCAATCAGCTCTCGGGCGGGCAGCAGCAGCGCGTCGCGATCGCACGCTCGATCGTGAACCAGCCGCACTTGATCCTCGCCGACGAGCCGACGGGTGCGCTCGACACGGCGTCGTCCGAAGACGTGATGGCGCTGTTCCAGCGGCTCAACCGCGAGCGCGGCATGACGGTGATGCTCGTAACGCACGAGCCGGACGTCGCCGCGCACGCGCGGCGCCTCGTGTCGTTTCGCGACGGCAGCATCGTCTCCGATACGCTCGCCAAGGAGAAGGTGCCGGCATGATCGGCATGATGCAAACGCTGCGGCTCGCGCTCACGGCGCTCATCCGCAACAAATCCCGCTCGCTGCTCACGATGCTCGGCGTCGTGATCGGCGTCGCGGCGGTCATCGTCACCGTCGCGATCGGCACCGGCGCGAAGAGCTCCGTCGCCGATCAGATCAACGGCCTGGGCTCCAACCTCGTCGTCGTGCTGCCCGGCAGCGTGCAGACGGCGGGCGCGCGCAGCGGCAGCGGCGGCGCGTCGACGCTCACCGTCGCCGACGGCCTCGCGATCGCGAAGTTGCCTGGCGTCGCCTCGGTGTCGCCGGCGGTCAACGTGCGCGCCCAGATCGTCGCGGGCGGCCAGAACTGGCAGACGCAGGCGACCGGCGTCGCGCCGAGCTACACGTTCGTGCGCACCTGGAGCACGTCGAGCGGGCGGTTCTTCACGCAAGCGGAGACGCAGGAGGCCGCCAAGGTCGCGGTCCTCGGCCAAACCGTCGTGCAGCAGCTCTTCGGCGCGGGCGATCCCGTTGGCCGGACGGTGCTGATCAAGGGCGTGCCGTTCACCGTCATCGGCACGATGGCGGCCAAAGGCCAGAGCGGCGGCGGCCAGGATCAGGACGACACCGTGCTGATCCCGTACACGTCCGCGTTGCAGCGGCTCACCGGCGGCACCACGATCGGCACGCTGATGGTGTCGGCGACGGACGCCGCGCACATCGAAGGCGTGCAGAGCGAGATCACGGCGCTGCTCGAGCAGCGCCACGGCATCGCCGGCGGTGCGTCCGACGACTTCTCCGTGCGCAATCTCGCGGACATCGCGAGCGCCGCGTCGGCGACCGCCTCGATCCTGGGCTTGCTGCTCGCCGCGGTCGCGGCGGTGT
>CAWBTJ010000064.1:0-4415 GCA_963791645.1 Vulcanimicrobiota bacterium
CAGACGCCGATCGCGAGATGCAGCACCTACAGGAGCATTTCAAAGACGCGACGATCGATCACCTCGACGGCGTGTCGATCGAGTATCCCGACTGGTGGCTCAACGTGCGCAAGTCGAACACGGAGCCGCTGCTGCGGCTCAACGTCGAGGGCGACACGCTCGCGCTCATGGAGAAGCACCGCGACGAGGCGCTCGCCGTCATCCGCGGCTGAGCGCGAAGCCTAGGGCGGAGCGCCGTTAGACGTTTGCGACGGCGATCTGGGCATTCACTTGGATCGGCGGGCCGTCTCCCGGATCGAACGATCCCTTCGGCGGGTCCGGCGTGGTGAAATGGTCGATCGCACCGTGTTCGAACACCAGGGCCAGCGTGGATCCGCCGTAGCTGAAATACCCCAGCTGATCGCCCTTTTTCACCTTGTCGCCGGCTTTCACGGTGATCTCGACCGACGAGATCTCGGTGATGCCGATCGGAACGACGCACACCATCCCGATGGCCTTGTTGTCGGCTTTGATGAACACCAGGCCGCGCGTGTTCACGCAGGCGTAGTATCCCTCGGCCAAGTCGGCGCCGGGGTCGGGGCCGGCCGATTCCGCATCGCTGAACTGCAAGCCGTCGACGACGTACGCTTCTTCGACCGTACCGTCGACGGGCGCGTGCCAGCGGTGGTAGTTCGAACCGCTCAGGAACGACTGGAACACATAGCCGCCGACGAAGCGGTCGACGTGCTTGCTGCGGTTCAGCATGTCGACGAGCGAGTACGGCTCGCCTTTGAGCCAGAACTGGTCCGTGCGCTTCACGCCGCGCGCGATCGTGAGCAGGTGACCGTCGTTAGCGGACACGACCACCGCGGGGTCGTCCGGCCCGGCGATCGGCCGGGCTTCCTTTTTGATCTCGCGGTGGAAGAAATCGTTGTACGACGTCCAGCCCCAGTGCGGGTCCGACGGCTTGGTGACGAACTCGTACAGCTTCATGTCCTGATACGCGAACGGCGAGAGCCAACCGTGCGGGCCGTGGTTGAGCGTGTGCCGGCTCTCCGGCGTGTTCAAGTACCGGCACCACTCCTTGAGGATCTGCCGGATCGCCTCGTTGAACGCCGCGTTGCGGAAGATCGCCTCACCGGCGTCGGTCATCATCATGTACGAGAACAAGGCCGACATCGGAAACGCGACGCTGTGCGTGTCGTAGTACGGCGCCATGCGCGTGATGTGGTCGAGCGCGATCAGCAGCTCCTCGATGCTTCGCGGCGTCGGCGGCACACCGTCGAGGAGACGCACCTGCTCGAGCATCTCGTGCACGTACATCCGCACCATCGGGTCGCGCTCGATCAAGCGGTCGAGCTCGCGGACGGACTCGCTGCGGATGCGCACCTCGCCTTGCGACTTGACGCCGGCGATCGTCGTCTGCATGTCGGCGTGCCAGCCGTGGAGGGTTTCGCGTTTTTTCGGCAGGTAGCCGGCGCGTACGGCGAATTGCCGCTTGTATCGCGCGTTGACCGTTGCGGCGTCGTGCTTCACGGTGCGCCCCTTGCCGCGCGAGAATGTCGGTTCCTTCAGCGGCCGAGCCGAGCTTCGGCGGAGGACGGCGAACGGTTCGCGAAGCCGCCCGCGTGAGCGCCGCGTGAACGATCCACTCGAACGGTATCGCAGCGCGCGCGACGACGTCGCCGCGTGTCTGGACGAGCTTCGCGAACTCGTCGTCGCGGAGTCGGCGCGGTGGCACGACGCGGGCGCGGACGGCGAGGCGCTCGCGCGCACGACGGTACGCCTGCGCGACGGGCGCTTCGTGCTGGCCGTCGTCGGCGAGTTCTCGAGTGGGAAGTCGTTCCTGCTCAACGCGCTGCTCGGCAAGGTGGAGTTCGAGGAACGCCCCGGCGGCAAGCGCATCGCGGGCCTGCTGGCGACCGACATCAACCCGTCGACCGCGACGATCACCGAGCTGACGTACGCCTCCGACGAGTCCGCGGCCGCGGTGTACGCGAACGGGCGCGAGGAGCGCATCCCGCTCGGCCGGCTGGCGCGCTTCATCGCGGTCGGCGAAGAGGGCAAGCTGCACGACGCGACCGGCGACGAAGATTCCGGCGCACCGGTGCTCGTGCGCATCGCGGTCGACTCCGCGTTCTTGAAAAGCGGGTTCGTCGTCGCCGACACGCCGGGCCTCGCGTCGATCAACCCCGCGCACCGCCGCGCGACGCTTTCGTATCTGCCGGGCGCCGACGCGGTGCTGTACCTGATCGACACGCAGCAGCCGTTCACCGAAGGCGACGCGTCGTTTCTGGGCATCGTGCGGCGTTATATCGAGTCGGTGTTCATCGTGCAGACGAAGATCGACCTGTGGCGCATGCGCGATCCTGATGTCACCCTGAGCTCGTCGAAGGGTGAAGCATGGCAGGTCGCGGCGCAGCGCATCGTCGCGCAGGCCGCGAAGCACGCGCCCGGCACGCCGGTGTTTCCGCTCTCCGCGCGCGAGTACGCCGAAGGACTCCTCACCGGCGACGACGCGCTGATCGCGCAGAGCCGCTTTCGGGAGTTCCTCGGCGCGCTGGACGCGTCGCTCGTCGCCACCACCGGCCGCTCGCGGCTGCGCCGCGCCGCCGCGGAAGCCCGCCGCGTCGCGACCCGCGCCGCCGACGCGCTCGCGTTCGACGCCGCCGCGCTCGAGACGCCCGCGGACGCGCTGCACGCGCGCCGCTCCGGCGTCGCGCCTGCGCTCGACGCGTTCGATGCGGCCGCGGCCGGCGCGCACACACGCCTCGACGACGCGGGTGCCCATCTCGCGGCCGAAATACGCGCACGCGGCGAAGCGATGCGCGCCGCGCTCGCGCGCACGCTGACGCGCGCGTTCGACACCGCCGACGTCGCGCGGCTGCGCGACCGCGCGAAGCTGCACATCCTCGTCGACGACGTGCTCGCGACCGCCGTCGGCCGCTTCGCCGGCGACGGCGCGGAGCTCGTCGCCAAACGCCTGCGCGATGAAGCGAAGAGTGCGTCGGCGTCGGTCGTCGCCGCCGCGCGCGACGCCGACCGCGAACACGCCCTCGCAGCGCTGCTCGACGCGGTCGCCGCCGAACGATTGCCGGTCACCGAAGACGCGGCGCGCGCGTTCGGTGCCGATGCGTCGAGCGGCGCGTGGAGCACCGATCTGGAGACCGGCCTGCGCAGCTCGATCGTGCTGGGCGCGCTGGGTGGTCCAGCCGTCGGCCTGGTCGACGCGATCGCGCGCCGGTTCGCCGCGGCGCCGCCCGGCGCGTATATGAAGCGAGAATTGCTCGCCGACCTCGACGCCGGCATCTATTCCGCGTTCGACGCCGAGCTCGCGCGCTACGCCGACGGCATCACGACGCGCATCGAGACGATCGCGCGCGGCCTCGGTGCGCGCGTCGCCGCGCTGGCGCCGCGCGTGCGCGCCGAAGCGCTGGGGCCACTCGACCGCGCGCTCGCGGCGCACGCCGATGCGACCGATCGCGCCGCCGCGGCGCGCACGGCCTGCGAACGCGCGGATGCCGCGCGCGCGCTCGCGACGCGCATCGAGACGCGCACCGAAGCGTTCGCGCGTGAAAGCCGCGCCGAGCGCGCGGAGCTCGCCGATCCGGCGGTGCCGCTGGATGCCGAAGCGGGCCGCGAGCGGGTCGCGCCCGCCGGAACCGCGCGATTCGACCCGCACACCTACGAGCACGGATTGCGGCCGGAGCGCTGGCGCATCGCGGTGCTCGGCGCGTTCAAGCGCGGTAAGTCCAGCTTGATCAACGCGATCGCCGGTTCGCGCGTGCTGCCCGACGAAGGCGCGGACGTCGAGATGCACTTCCCGGTGCACGTGCGCTACGGCGAGCAGCATCGCGCGTACGCGCTCGGCGACGACGCGGGCTGGAACGAGATCGCTCTCAACGACGCGCTCGACGCCGCGGCGCGCACGCCGCTTCTGATCGAGACGCCGTGGACGCTGCCGCGCCAGCTCGTGCTGGTGCACACGCCCGCGTTCGACTCCGGCTTTCCGCTCGCGAACGAGATCGTACGCGCCGCGGCGCAGTCGGCCAGCGAGATCGTCGCGCTGTTCTCGCGCCAGCTCTCCGACCGCGAGCTCGCGCTGTACGGCGCGATCGCCGAGGGCGCGAAGCCGATCACGTTCGTGCACACGATGGCCGATCACGAGGACGGCGCGGAACGGCGCAACGTCGTGATGCTGGCCGACCGCTACCTGCGCGAACGCGCGATCGTGCCGCAGCGCATCTTCACGACGTCGACGCTTGAATACCGCGAAGCGTTCGAGGCGGGGCGCGCGCCCGCGGGCTGGAACGAGCTCGTCGCGCTGCGTTCGACGCTCGAAGCGCACGCGGAAGAGCACATGGCGCGGCTCGCGCGCGGCGAGCGCGAACGCATCGAAGTCGAGCGGCTCGCGAAATCCGTTCCGGCAGCCGCCA
>CAWBTJ010000065.1:0-6656 GCA_963791645.1 Vulcanimicrobiota bacterium
GACGCTTGCGCCATGGACCGCGCTCGAAGCAGGCGCCGCGGCGGACGCCGTGCACGAACGTTTCGAGACGTCGCGCGCGCACGGCCACGAAGGCCTGCTCTTCAAACGCACGGACTCGCCGTACACGCCGGGCCGCCGCGGCAAAGCATGGCTGAAGCTCAAACGCGAGCTCGCGACGTTGGACTGCGTCGTCGTCGCGGTGGAGCGCGGCCACGGACGCCGCGTGAACGTGCTGTCGGACTACACGTTCGCGGTGCGCAACGGCGACGAGCTCGCGGTGATCGGCAAGGCATACAGCGGCCTCACCGACGTCGAGATCGCGGAGATGACCGGATGGTTCGAAGCGCACCGCCTCCCGCCGTCCGACGCGCGCGAAGCGTACGCGAGACTGGATCTCAAACGGCACGAGATTCTCGTCGAGCCGAGCATCGTGATCGAGATCGCGTTCGACATCATCCAGCGCAGCGAGCTCCATGCGAGCGGTTACGCGCTGCGCTTCCCGCGCATCGTGCGGCTGCGTCCCGACAAGCTTCCGGAGGACGCCGACACGCTCGAGCGCGTCGCGGAGATCTACGCCGAGATGCTCGCGCGCGAAGGTGTCGAGTCCGCCGGCTAGAGCGCCGTCAGCGTTTGCCGGCGTTCGCCGCGCTCCGCGCGGATTCGCTCGATGCGGTCGTAGACGCCGGACGATGCGCGCGTCCGTTCGCCGCACCGCGTGCATCCGCAACCGCGCCGCCAGCAGCGCGACGATGATCGCGAACGCCAGCACCGCGCACGCGATGCGCAGGTGCGGCGCGAGCGGCAGCAGCGCGCCGCAGGCGAGGACCGTCGCGGCGAGCGCGATCGCGTTCTGCCACGGGCGCATCGGCGGGACCGTCACGTCGTCACGCCCTGGGCGCGGTCATCCGTCCTCGTGCAGATGCAGATGGCAGCCGTCCTCGGCGTCGTCGAGCACTTCACGCGCTTCGATGAGGACGCTGAACGGCGGCGCTCCGCCGGACTCGACCGAACCTTCCTCGGCGAGGAAATCGATCTCGTCCCAATCTTCCCACGTCTCGAGCGACTCGCCGTCCGCCTCGGCCGGGAAACGAACACAGAAACCTTGCTCGATATGCAGGCCGGTGATGAGCACGCGCGTACCACGCGGAAGGTACGTACCGTCCTTCCAAAGCGTCCCATACGTCGTGTCGTAGTGTAGGCCGATTTCTAGCTTGTCGATCGTCCCGTCTCCCCCGAAAGGACGTCGTGTGATGCGGCCCACTTCCGCACCGCCGCCTCGGAAACCCTCGTCGTGAGCGAAGACAGATTGCGTCCGTGGCGCATCGTTTCGAGCGAATATCGCATCGACACGAAGTTTTTACGTTTGCGGGCCGATCGCGTCGAGTTGCCCAGCGGCGTCGTCGTCGACGAGTACTACGTCCGCGAGTCACGCGGTTTCTGCGTGATCTTCGCTCTCACCATCGACGGCGACGTTCTACTCGTACGGCAATACAAGCATGGCGCGGCGCAAATCGTCACGGAACTGCCGGCCGGCATGATCGACGCGGACGAATCGCCCGCGGCGTGCGCGGCGCGCGAACTGGCCGAAGAGACCGGGTACACCGGATCGCCGCCGGAGTTCGTGCGGACGTTCCTCGCCGACCCTACGAACGCTACCGCACATTTTCATCTCTTCATCGTGCGCGACGCGGTGTTCTCGCGCGAGCAGCAGTTCGACGTGACGGAGGACATCGAGGTGCTGCTCGCATCCGTCGACGAGGTTCGCGCGATGGCGCTCGACGGCCGCATCTCCGGCGCGTCGCAAGTCGCCGCGGTCCTCGTCAGCCTGAACTATATCCGTCGTTAGCGATCAGTCCGGCCGCAGATAACGGCGCCGGCGCAGCGGGTGCGAACCTTCGCGCGACGGAGCGCGCAACGCGCTCCGCAGTGCGGAAAGCGAGCCGAAGGGAAACACGCGTTCTGCGGTCGCCGCGACGACCTGCAGGTCGCGGCGCTCGACGCCCCACGGCGCGAGCGCGTCGGCGCACGCGTCGCTGGTGACGTCGAGTCCCGCGGAGTACGGCGTGAGCGCTGGGACGACGACGAGCGCGCGCGAGCCGAGGAACGCCTGCGCGCTCGTCTCGCCGCCGAGGTGCAGCGACGGGTGCAAGTGGCCGATCATCGAGCGCGCCTCGGCGGCGCGCCACGAGCCGGCGGCGGGGTGCGGCTTGTCGCCGTGCAACAGCGTCCAGCCGTCGCGCTCGCACGCCTCGACCGTCTCGCCCAGCACCGCGACGCCGCGCGTGCGGCCTTCGTGATTGCCCGCGACGACCGTGACGACCGCCTGCGCGCGCAGCACGTCGAGCGCCGCGGCGACGGCGCGCGCCGCGCCTTCGCTCAAACCCGCGCCGTGGATCGCATCGCCGAGGAACACGATCTCGCGCGCGCCGTGCCGGCGCGCCGCGAGCGCGATCGACGCGACGATCTCCGTCGTGCTCCACAGCGGCAGCGCCGCACCGCCGCCCATCACGTCCTCGTAGCCCAGGTGCGCGTCGGCGCAGATCAGCGCGCGCGACGCCGTGAGCAACGCGAACCCGCCCGGCAGCGCGAGGACGCCGTCGGCGAGCGGGTGGGCGTCGCAGGCGCGTGCGGGCTTCATCAGAGCAGCCGCAATTGCGCGCCCTTCGGCGCTTCGGCGACCGGGCGGACCCCGCGGACCGCATCGCCGTCGTTCACGGCCCGCGCGAGCTCGTGCGGCTCGCCGGCGGGCGACTCGCCGAGCACCGCGAGCACCCGCTCGTGCAGCGCTTCGACCATGCTCGCACGATCGTCCATGACCACCGAGTCGCCGAACGACGACGTGACGATCCCGAACGTGAACGGCGTCGCGGCGGCCGGATGGAGCACGCGCGGCACACCGTCGATCGCTTCGAGATAGCGCCGCGCGCCGGGCGCGTCGAGCAGCTCGCGCGTCACCACGCGGATCGTCTCGCGCACGAGCGGAAAGTCGCGGTCGGCTTCCCACAAGCGGTCGAAGATCTTCGCCGCGTTCCAGCGCAGCGCGCCGCCGCGGATCGAACGCCCGCCCGCGCGCCGCAGCACCAGCAGCCCGGTGTTCGCGACGTAGCGGAACTGCTGGCGCAGCAGCCAGCCCGAGCGCAATCCGGCGAGCAGGTCCTCGTCGAACTCGTCCGCGTGCAGCAGCGACGCCCACACCGCGTCCTGCACGTGCTTGCGCTGCGGCAGCGCGACGAGAAAACCGTTGTCGTCGGTCGTCAGCGAGGAGTTGATGCGCAGCCGGCGGTGCAGGCGCGCGCCGACGACGCGCGCGAGCGTCTCGTTGACGCGCCGCCCGGCGCCGGTATGGAAGACCGCCGTTTGGCGGTTGTCCATGCGGTAGATCTCGATCAGCGGATGCGTCGTATCGGGCACGCCGGAGAGCGCGAGCTGCTGCGCGACGTAGCGCACCACGTGCGCGGCCTCGACGCCGTCGAGCGCATAGCGCTGCCGCAGATACGCGAGCGCGCGCTGCGGCCCGCCCGCACGCAACGCATCGGCAACCCCGTTGCGCAGCACGTCGATCTCGCTCGCGAGCGCGTGCGGGATCCCCTTGAGATGCGAGCTCCACTGCGGCACCGTGGGACGCCCCGCGTGCGGCTTCACACGCAGCCCGCGCGGCCCGATCTCTTCCACCCGGTGCGTGCGGCCTTCGAGCAAGAACACGTCGCCGACGCGCATGCTCGACGCGAAGCTCTCGTCGAGCCGGCCGATCGCGTGGCCGCCCGCGCCGGCGACGCCGATCGTCGACTCGTCCGGGATCGTGCCGACGTTTTCGAAGTACGCCGCCGACTGTTCGCGGCCGAGGCCGTACACCGCGTCGCCGTCGGTGCCGATGCGGCGCACGTGCGCTTCCTCCGGCCCCACGCCGCCGCCGCTCAGGTAGGCGACGCACGCGCGCAGATCGTCCTCGCGCAGCTCGCGGTACGGGTACGCGCGCCGCGCCAGCGCGAGCAGGTCGGCGATCGCGACGCGGTTGTCGGGCGCGCACAGGCCGACGAGCCATTGCGCGACGACGTCGAGCGGCGCGTCGGGGACGTCGATCTCCTCGATGATCCCGGCGCGGATGCAGCGCCGCGTCGCGGCCGCTTCGATGATATCGTCGCGGTCCTGCGCGATCACGACGCCCGTCGCGATCGCACCGGGCCGGTGACCGGCACGCCCGACGCGCTGCAATGTCGGCGTCATGCCGCGCGCGCCGCCGAGTACGAGCACGCGGTCGACGTAGCCGATGTCGACCCCGAGCTCCAGCGACGTCGAGCAGACGACGGTGCGCAGCTTCCCGCTGCGCAGCTCGGCTTCCGTGCGATGGCGCACGTTGCGTTCCAGCGCGCTGTGGTGAACGCCGATGCGCCGGTCGCGCGACGCGGTCTCGGTGCGCGGGCCGCCTTCCGGGACGGCGATCTCGCCGGCGGGTTCTCCCGCCTGTTCCATTTCGTGCGCCACGCGCTCGGCCTGGCTGCGCACGTTGCAGAACACGAGCGTCGAGCGCACGTCCTTGGTGAGCCCGTACGCCGTGCGCGCGCATTGCGCAAGCGGGGCCATCGCGCCCGCGAACGGCGCGACGACGTCGAGCTTCATCTCGCGCAAGCCGCGGCAGTCGACGATCGCGCACTCGCCGATCCGTCCCGGCGAGATACGCCGCGACGCGGTCCAGCGGCGCGACCGTCGCGGAGAGCCCGACTCGCCGCAGCGGCACGCGCGTCAACTCCGCCAGCGACTCGAGCAGCAGCGCGAGGTGCGCGCCGCGCTTGCTGCCCGCCAGCGCGTGCACTTCGTCGACGATCACCGTCTCGACGTTGGCGAGGGTCTTGCGATAGCTGTTCATCGCGACCATCAGCGCGAGCGACTCGGGCGTGGTGAGCAGCACGTGCGGCGGCCGCGCGATCATGAGCCGCCGCTCTTCGACGGGCGTATCGCCCGTCCGCACGCCGGTGCGCACGAACGTCTCGCGCACGCGGCCGCGACGGCGCTTCGCGCGCTCGGAGTTCGGGCGCTCGAGGATGCCCATCTCGCGCAGCGGCCGGCGCAGGTTGTGCTCGACGTCGTAGCCCAGCGCGCGCAGCGGCGAAACGTACAGGCAGTACGTGCGCGCGAGCAGCTCGTCGGCGTCGCGCAACTCGGCAAGGCGCGACATGACCGGAAGAAACGCCGCGAGCGTCTTACCGGTGCCGGTCGGCGAGCAGATCAGCGTGTGGCGCGCCGCGGCCGCGAGCGGGAGCGCCTGGGCTTGGGGCGGGGTCGCCGTCCGGAGGTGCTCGTCGCACCACGCGGCGACGTGCGGGTGCAACGTGGAAAAGGCGCCGTCCACGAGAACCGCGCAGCTTCTCGAACGGCTGTTCGACTCCCGCCGGGCCGAGCGAGCCGGACTGGCTAGGCCGAGGCGTTCACCTTGGTGCCGATGCCGATCGAGGCCATCAGCCGCGACATCTCGTCCGCGACCAAATTCTCCGTGCTCTTGAGCACGCTCATCGCGACGGCCGACGTACCGGCCGCGGCGAGATCCATCGTGGCGCCGCGCCACCCCTGAAAGTGCATCCATGACGGGTCCATCGTGCCACAACGGGCAAGCGAGCGCAAGGGTGCGGCTGCGTCCCGGGTGCGGCCGGTGTTGAAACACGGCCCGAAGCGGGCAGGTACGTGCGGCCGGAGGATTTGATGAGCTTGTTCGTTCGGATCACCGCGGTCGTCGCGGTCGCCATCGTGGCGCTGGTCCTGGTCGGCTTCTTGGTGAAGATCGTTTTCGTCGCCGCGATCGTCGCGGCGTTCGTGCTCGCCGGGCTCGCGCTGTACAACGTGTTCCGCCGCCGCCCGACCGCCCCGGTCGCGACCTACACCGCGCGCCGCTGATCGCCGGACGCGCGACTAGCGCAGGACGCGTCGCCGTTCCCGCGTAGCACGCGCGAGTGCTACGTCCGCTCCTGCGCGCCGCACTGACGGCGCTCTTCTTCTGTTCCGGGGCGGCCGTCGCGCTGGCCCAGGCGCCCGCGCCGGATGCGAACCCGTCGGGCCCGCCCGTCCCCGCGCTGAGCTCCCCGTCGCCCGCCGCGTCCGCGGCACCCACGCCGACTCCGACGCCGCCGTACAACCGGCTCGCGTTTCGCGAGGTCGGGCCGGCGGTCGCCGGCGGCCGCGTCACGGCGGTCACGGGCGTCGCGGCCGATCCGAAGCTGTACTATCTGGGTTCGGCCGGCGGCGGCGTGTGGAAGACGGTCAACGGCGGCGCGACGTGGACGGCGCTGTTCGACAAGCAGAGCGTGTCGTCGATCGGCGCGGTCGCGATCGATCCGAGCAATCACAGCGTCGTGTGGGCCGGCACCGGCGAGACGAACCCGCGCAACGACGTATCGTGGGGCGACGGCATCTACAAGACCACCGATGGCGGCCGGACGTGGACGAACATGGGGCTGACCGCGACGCACGCGATCGCGTCGATCGCGATCGATCCGCGCGATCCCAACGTCGTCGTCGTCGGCGCGCTCGGCGACGTATTCGCCGACTCGCCCGACCGCGGCGTGTACCGCACGGCCGACGGCGGCAAGTCGTGGACGAAGACGCTGTACGTGGGCCCACAGAGCGGCGTGAGCGAGCTGGCCGCCGATCCGAAGAACCCCAGCGTG
>CAWBTJ010000066.1:0-23890 GCA_963791645.1 Vulcanimicrobiota bacterium
GCACCGACTCGAGCGGGATGTTCTCGAACTCGTACGTGACGACGTCGGTGCGCGCGCCGAGCTCGCCGATCGCGCGCAAATCGTCGTACGCCGCGACGATCTGCTCGTCGGCGATCTGCCCCGTCGGCGAATCCGGAAACGGCTCGAGCGTGACGACACGAAACCCCATCCGCTTCGCCTCGAGCGTGAGCATCCGCCCGAGCTGCCCGCCCCCAAGGATCCCGATGGTGCGGATCACAGCTCGATCGCCTCGATTTCCGCCGTGATGCCGGCGACGCGCGCATCCAGCTTGCGCGCGAGCTCGGCGTCGTGCATCGCGAGGATGCGCGCGGCGAACAGTGCCGCGTTCGCCGCGCCGCCGATCGCCATCGTCGCGA
Organism: Vulcanimicrobiota bacterium; assembly: GCA_963791645.1. Taxonomy (GTDB): domain Bacteria; phylum Vulcanimicrobiota; class Vulcanimicrobiia; order Vulcanimicrobiales; family Vulcanimicrobiaceae; genus Vulcanimicrobium. The sequence goes on from CAWBTJ010000066.1 coordinate 378, forward strand.
CGGGGACGCCGGCCGGCATCTGCGCGATCGACAACAGCGAGTCCAGGCCCTTGAGCGCTTTCGATTCGACGGGCACGCCGATCACCGGCAGGTTCGTCTTCGTCGCGACCATGCCGGGCAGATGCGCCGCGCCGCCCGCACCGGCGATGATCACCTCGATGCCGCGCGACTTCGCCTCGCTCGCGTATCTGAACATCAAGTCGGGCGTGCGGTGCGCGGACACGACGCGCAGCTCGTACGGTATGCCGAGCTCCTCCAGCGTCGTCGCGGCGGCGCGCATCGTCTCCAGATCGGATTTCGAGCCCATGATGATCCCGACACGGGGCGCAGCACTCATCGCGTTGCGGCGTTCGGGACCGCCTGGGTGGGTACCCTCGTTCCGTGCGGTTCTCGGTGGGGATCAACTACTGGCCGCGCCGCAGCGCGATGGCGATGTGGCGCCGCTTCGACGCGGGCGAGATTCGCGAGGACTTCGCGCGCATCGCCGCCCTCGGACTCGATGCCGTGCGGTTCTTCCTGCGCTGGGACGACTTCCAGCCGCAGGCCGGCGCGATGGATGCCGACATGCTCGCGCGCTTGGAAGCGGTGGCCGGCATCGCGGCCGAAGCGGGGCTGCGCACGATGCCGACGCTGTTCTGCGGTCACATGAGCGGCGTCAACTGGATCCCGCCGTGGGCGCTCGATCCGAGCACGCCGCACGGGCGCTTCCGCACGATCGCCGGTGACGCCGAATCGCCGTACGGCATCGGCGACTTCTACAAAGGCCCGCTGCTCGACGCGCAGCTCGCATTCGCGCGCGCCGTAGGCGAACGCTTGCGCGCGCATCCAGCCGTGCTCGCGTGGGATTTGGGCAACGAGTTCAGCAACCTGCGCGAGCCCGAAAGCCAGTACGAAGCGGCGGAATGGAGCCGCCGCCTCACCGCGGCACTCGAAGAGACATCCGCGATCCCGGTGACGGCGGGGACCCACGGCGAAGACCTCACCCGCGACCGCAACATTCGCTTCTTGATGCTATGCATGCCGTACGCGTTCGCGACGATGCACGGCTACCCGGTGTACAGCGGGTTCTCGCGCAGCCGGCTCGATCCCGAAGTCGTGCCGTTTCTCGCGCATCTCACGGCGGCGTTCTCGCAGAAGCCCGTGCTGTTCAGCGAGCTCGGGAACCCGACGTGTCCGCCGCACAAGCTCTCGCCGTTCGAGCGCGTCGCGCTGCCGGACGAACGGCCGAATCCCACGATCTCGCCCGACGATCCCGTGCTCGCGCCGTACGCGTGCCTGACCGAAACCGAGATGGCGGAGTACTGCACGAACGTGCTCGAGCGCTTGCACGCCGACGGCCGGTTGGGCGCGTACTGGTGGTGCTGGGCCGACTACGCGGACGAACTGCGCGGCGAGCCGCCGTTCGACGAAGCACCGCACGAGCTTTCGTTCGGGATCGTGCGCGCCGACGGCAGCGAGAAGCCGGTCGCCGCGGCGCTCGCCGCGTTCGCCCGCGAGCGCCGCACCGTCCTCCCGCCGAACGACGCGCCCGTCATCGCCGACACGTACTACTATCGCACGCTGCCCGACAGCACGCGCACGTTGTACGACGGTTGGGTGCGCTCCATCGAGGAACGGCGCGGCGCCGCGCGGTAAGCGGACGCGTGCGCGAAAATACGTTGAAGCGCCGGCTGCAGGCCGGTGAGACCGTCGTCGGGACCTGGATGAACTTGGCCGAGCCGCTGGCCGCGGGGCTGCTGGCGAGCCACGGCTGGGACTGGATCCTCATCGACATGGAGCACGGTCCGATCCCGCTCGCGGAGGCCGCCGCGATGGTGACGGCGGTGCGCGCGCAAGACAGCGTACCGATCGTGCGCGTCGCGTGGAACGAGAGCTCGCAGATCCAGCGCGTGCTCGACCTCGGCGCATGGGGCATCATGGTGCCCGTCGTCAACACCGCCGACGACGCGCGCCGCGTGGTGCGCGACGCGCGCTTTCCGCCGCTGGGCGAGCGCAGCCGCGGCGGCGTGCGCGCGAACCTCACGTTCAACGCCGATCCCGGCACGTACAGCTTGCGCGCGAACGACGAGATCCTCGTGCTCGTGCAGGTCGAAACGGAGCAGTCCGTCGCGAACGTGGCCGAGATCCTCGCGGTCGACGGGATCGACGGCGTGTTCGTCGGGCCGAACGACCTCGCGTTCTCGGGCGGCAAACCGTGGCCCGACGTGTGGGAGAAGGACGCGGCGTACATGACGTTGATCGACGCGGTGCCGCGCGCCGCGGAAGCGGCCGGCAAGTTCGCGGGGATCCTCGCGCGCGAGGCGGCGCAGGCGCTCCAGATGATCGCGCACGGCTACCGGTTCGTGGGCGTGGGCGGCGACGTGACGTTCCTGAGCAACGGCTCGAAGCAGTGGCTGCAGATGGTGCGCGAGCCGCAAAAGAGCGGATGAGCGTCGTCGTCGTGACCGGCGCGTCGTCCGGGATCGGGCGGGCGCTGGCGCTGCGCGCGGCACGCGCCGGCTACGACGTCGTCGCGATCGGGCGCAACGCCGGCGCGCTCGACGCCGTCGCGCAACGCGTGCGCAACGAGCAAGGGCGGATCGTCACCGCCGTGTACGACGTCAGCGATCCCGCCAACGCGATCCTGATCGTCGATCTCGCGCGCGAGAAGTTCGGGCGGATCGACGTGCTGGTGAACAACGCCGGGCAGGTGGCGGTCGGCGCGCTCTCGCAGCAGACCGACGCCGCGCTGCGCGCGCAGTTCGGCACGCACGTCATCGGTCCGGTTGCGCTCGTGCGCGAGGCGCTGCCGCTGCTGCGCGAATCGAAGGGGCATCGTGTTCATGCTGGGCAGCGGCGTCGCGCGCGTGCCCGTCGGCGGCCTCGGCGCGTACGCGCCGTCCAAAGCCGCGACGCGGTCGGCGACGTCGGTGCTGCGGCGCGAGCTCAAGCCGCAAGGGATCGCCGTGACGTACGTCGATCCGGGCGCCGTCGACACGGCGTTCATGTCGCGCGCCGGCATGCCGGGCGCACCGGCGTGGATCATGGCCACGCCCGAGGACGTCGCGCGCAAGATCCTCGTCGCGGTGCGCACGCGACCGCGCGTCCTCAACGCCGTTCCGTGGCAGACGGCGGTCGTCGCGCTCGCCGAGCTGTTCCCGCGCCTGACCGACTTCGTGCTCGAACGCAACCCCGCGCTCGTCGGCACGCACAACGTCGTGCCGGCGCCGGCGCCCGCATTCGGCGCCGAAGTGCTGCAGACGAGTCCCCGCGACACCGCCGCCGAAGCGATCGACGCGGCGATGAGCGCACCCCGCGCGACTCCGCACCCGCGGTCGAAGACCCGGCCGCGCCCGCACGCGAGCCGAGCGCGACCGACGCCGCGGCGATGGAAGCGCTCGAAAATACGCGTCGAGCGACGAGGGCGAAGCCGCGCTGCATCCTGCGGAGCTCGGCACCGCCCGACCCCGCGGCCGCCGCCGACTTCGATGCCGCGCTCGAACCGCTGCGGCGGCGCATGGAGCGCGTTCGGCTCAGCGAGACGCTTCGTGCGCGATCTGCTGCACCCGGACGCGGTGCTCGACGCGCACGAGGTCGCGCTGCGCTGGGCCGGGATGCCGAACAAGAACGAGCGCGCCGCGACCGTCGAGGTGCTCGACGCGCTGAGCGACGCCGGATTTCTGCAGCGCGACGCGGGCCGCTATCGCGTGCTGCGCGTCCCCGGCTGAACGGCGCGGTGCGCGCGTCGTGAGCACGCCGGCGCACGACGAGCTGCGCCGGCAGCTCGTCCGGCAGCTTCGCGAGCGCGGCGCGGTGCGCAGCGAGCGCGTCGGCGCGGCGTTCGCGCGCGTGCCGCGCCACGTGTTCGTCCCGGATCGTCCCGGCGGAGGACGTCTACACCGACCGGTCGATCGCGATCAAGCTGCAGGACGGCGTTCCGATCAGCTCGTCGTCGCAGCCCGCGATCATGGCCGAGATGATCGAGATGCTCGCGCTGCGCGGCGGCGAGCACGTGCTGGAGATCGGCGCCGGCACCGGCTACAACGCCGCGGTGCTCGCGGAGCTCGTCGGTCCGTCCGGTTCCGTGGTCACGATCGACGTGGACGACGAGCTCGTCGCTGCGGCGCGCCGTCACCTCGACGAGGCCGGATATCCGCCGCGTGCGCACCATGTGCGCCGACGGCGTCCACGGCGATCCGGGCGCGGCGCCGTTCGACCGCATCATCGCGACCGTCGGCGTCGACGCGATCCCGCCCGCGTGGATCGCGCAGCTTCGCGACGGCGGCCGGCTCGTCGCGCCGCTGACGATTCGCAGCCAGCAGAAAGTCGTCGCGTTCGCGCGCACCTCGCGCGGCCTGGAGAGCGATGCGATCGTCGACGCGGGCTTCATCATGCTGCGCGGCAGCGCGGCGCACGCGCAGAGCGTCGTGCTCGCGCTCGACGACGCCGCCACGACGCTGCGCGTGCAATCGGCGTACGCGCCCGCAGTCGACGTGCACGCGCTGGCGCGCGCGCTGCGCGCGAAGCCGCGCGACGTTCCGCCGGCCCGGCGCATCACGATCGACGACGTGTGGGACGGGTTCGCGCTGTGGCTCGGCTTGAACGACGCGGGGTCGTGCCGCCTCACCATGCAAGGGCCGGGCGCGGACGGCGGACCGGTACCCAACCTCGCCGTCGGCAGCGGTGCGCTCTACGGCCTCGCATCGACGTTGGGCATCGCGGGCGACGGCGAGCTCGCGGTGTTCGCACCGCGCGGCATGGCCGACGTCGTCGTACGCCACTTCGGCGACGACCACGGCGCCGTCGCGCGCGTGCAGCGCGCGATCGCGAGCTGGGACGACGTGGGCCGGCCCGGCAACGGTTCGTTGCACGTCACGATCGATCCGGCCGGCACGGCGCAGGTCGCGTTCGGCCAACAGCGCGACCCCGCTTAAGTCGAATCTACCAGTAGGCGACGTCTTTCTGCTTCGTGTCGACGTACTTGCCGAACACGGCGGGGTTCGCTTTGAACTGGTTCTCGAGGTCGGTGATGCGCGCGTTGTCGAGCGGATGGTCGCGCAGCCAATAATTCGTACCGGGTCCGTACGTCTCGCTCATCGTCTGGAAGAACCAGACCATGCCCCACGGGTTGAACTGGCCGGTCGCGGCCATGATGCGCGCGCCTTCTTCGTCGGCTTGCGCTTCGATGTGGCGCGACTGCGCGGCGTCGGTGCCGGCGACCGCGTACTGCGAGCCGTAGTCGATCGCCGCGCCGGCCAGCGGCCCGAGCACGATCTGCGCGAGGATCGAGCCGATCGACGCGACGGTGCTCTTCTTCTGCAGCGCGGACATGCGCTGCGCGACGTGGTGCAGCACCATGTGGCCCGTCTCGTGCGCGAGCACGCCGGCCAGCTCGTCCTTGTTCTTGGCAAGGCGCAGCAGCGGCTCGTTGACGTAGATGTTGCCGCCGGGGACGGAGAACGCGTTGGCCGAGTCGCCGCGGACGATGTGATAGCGGATCGGATACGGATAGCGGGAACGTACCGTGTCCGCGATGACCGAACCGATCTCGTTCAAATGCTCGTAGAAGGCGGAGTCGAACAGAAGGTCGCCGTCTTCGCGGAGCTGGGCGAAGACCTCGTGGCCGATCGCGGGCTCGTCGATCGCCGCCAGCGCCGGTGCCGCGTGCGCCAGCTGGGTGACGCCGACGGTCGCGATGAGACTGCGGATGAACGCGGTGCGTTCCATGTACGTATTCCCTCGGAAAGGACGCGGTTGACCAAGAAACTTTCCCGCCTGCTCATTGGTTGCGTGGCGCTCGCGGTTTTCCTCACTACGCGGCCAGGGCCGGCCCAGGCTGCCGCGTCGCGCGTCCCGGTCCCGCTCGGCGCCCTCGAAGGGCTGCACCAAGCCGGTCCCGCCAACGGTGCGGTTCAGCTGCACCTCGCTTTCGAGCTCCAGCCGAAAGCCGACCTCGACGGCCTGGCGGCCCGCATGAGCGACACCGGCAACCCGGCCCACCGCGACGTGCTCACCCACGAGGCGTTCGTCGAGCGCTTCGGGCGCGCACCCGACGCGCGCGCGCTCCTGACGATGCTCAAAGCCGCGGGCGGCACCGACGTCACCGTCGCCGGCGACGGCCTCGTCGCGGGCGGGCAGTTGCGCATCGACCAAGCGGAACGGCTGTTCGGCGCCCGCTGGCAGAAGTGGACCGACGGCACGCGTACGGTGCTCGCGCCGGACGGCCCGCTCAACGTCCCCGTCGGCGGCGTGCGCGACGTGCGCGGCGTCGTCGTCGCGACGGTCCCGCGGCTGGCCGACACGCGGCCGTCGTTCACGTACTTTCGCGGCGACTGGTACGAGCCGGCGCGCTTCCGCTCGATGACCGACTCGGTCGCGAGCGGCGGCACCGGCCAGCGCATCGTCCTGGTCGAGGACGTGTCCGACAATTTCGACCTCAACGACGTACGCCGGTTCCTGGCCGCCGAGGGCGCGCCGCCCGGCGCGGACGCGCGCCGCGTCACCGAGCGCAGCTTCGTGTTCAAGGCCGTGTCCGGCGAGTGCGGGCGCGACGACCGCGGCCAGGAGGCCGCGCTCGACGCCGACTCGGCGATCACCACCGCGCCGATGGCCGACGTGGTCGTGGATTACGACGACGTGTGCTCGGGCGGCAACGACGGCACGCTGGCGCTCGCCCGCGCACTCGACCTGGATCCGACGGTGATCGTGTTTCCGTTCGTCGTCGGCCCTGCCGACGGACCGATCGTGTCGCGCTACGGCGCGACGCCGATCCCGATCCTCGAAGCGCTCGTGCGCGGGATCCCGCTCGTGGTCCCAGCAGGCGACGACGGCGCCTACGGCTACAAGGAAAACGGGATCGAGAAACCGCGTGTGGCTTGGCCGTGCGTGTCGCCGTACGTCATCTGCGCGGGCGGCTCGCAATTGGGTGACCGCGACGGCGTCAGCGACGAAGGCCCGTGGAACGATCTCGAGCACGCGGGCGGCGGCGGGATCTCCGCCGAGCCGCGGCCGGCGTGGCAGAACGCACCGGGCGATTTCCTGTTCTCGAACGTCCTACGTGAAGAACCGCATCGTCCCCGACGTCTCCGCCGACGCGGCAGGTCATCTGCGCGTGTACTGGCACGGCTACGGGCTGGGCGGCGTGGGCGGCACCAGCGAGAGCGCCGCGCTGGTGGGCGGTCAGCTCGCCGCGATCAACAGCCTCGTGGTGCCCGCGCGCCGGCTGCTGTCGACCGGCGACCTCTACGCGCTCGCGCGCACGTCGCCGGCAGGCGTTCCGCGACATCTCGCGCGAGAACGACCGCGGCTGGAAAGACAACACGCTGCGCCCGCGCCGCAACCCGCTGCCGAAGGGCTTCAAGGGACTGCTGCCCACACCGGCGCCGCTCGTGAAGGGCTGCGCCGACCAGCAGCCCGACGGCTGCACCGTGACGACCGGCTTCGACGCGGTGACCGGGATCGGTTCGATCAAGACGCGCGCGGCGGTCGACGCATTGCGCTGAGCAATCGCCGGCGCGTGCCGGCGATCGCGAGCGCGCAGAAGAACACGAGCGTCGCGAGCAGCACCATCGTCGCACCCGGCGATGCGTGCAGCTCGTACGACGCGTACAACCCGCCGACCGCGGCGAACACCCCGAACGCGCACGACAGCGCCATCATCGGGACGAAGCGCTTCGTGAGCTGCGCGGCGGCGGCCGCCGGCGTGACGAGCAGCGCCGCGACGAGCACGATGCCGACGAGCTGCAGCGACACGATGATGGTGACCGCGAGGATCACGAGCAGGGCGTAGTCGACGAAGCCCGCCCGAACGCCGGCCGCTTCGGCGACGACGGGATCGAACGACGTGTAGAGCAGCGGCCGCCACAACGCGCCGACGACGACCGCGACGGCGAGCCCCAGCCCCAGCACCATCGCGAGGTCGTACGCCGAAACGCCCAGGATGTTGCCGAAGAGATAGTTCTGCAGATCCACGGTCGAGTGCGTCGAGCGCGACATCAGGAAGATGCCCAGCGCAAATGCGGCGGTGAACAGCACGCCGATCGACGTGTCGAGCGAAACCTTGCCGCGCCGGTGCACGAAGCCGATGCCGAGCGCGGTGACGATCGTCGCGGCAGCCGCACCCGCGTAGAAGTTCGCGCCGCGCAGATACGCGATCGCGATCCCGGCGAACGACGCGTGGGCGAGCCCGTCGCCGATGAACGACAGCTTGCGCAGCACGACGTACGTCCCCATCGCGGAGCACAGCGCGCCGACCACGAGCGCGGCGAGAAACGCGCGCTGCATGAAGTCGTACTGAAACGGGGCGAGCACACCGTCCATCTCAGACGGTGTGTCCGTCGCGGCGATGGCCGTGCGTGTGCGTGTGCTCGCGAATGCCGGCGTACGCGCCGGATTCGAGCACGTCGGACGGCGTGCCGTCGGCGAGGATGCGGCGGTCGACGACGATGAGCCGGTCGAACCACTCCGGCGCGCGGTCGAGATCGTGCGTCGTCATGAGCACGGGCAGCCCGTCCGCGACGAGCCCGCGCACCAAATGCAGCAACGACTCTTCGGTGGCCGCATCGACGCCGGTCGTCGGCTCGTCGAGCAGCAGCAGCAACGGTTCCTGCGCGATCGCGCGCGCCACGAACGCGCGCTGCTGCTGCCCGCCCGACAGTTCGCTGATGTGCCGGTCGGCGAGCTTGACGAGATCGAGCGCTTCGATCGCGCGCGCGACCGCGCTGCGATCGTGCGCGGAGAACATGCCGAACGGGCCGACGCGCGGATAGCGCCCCATCGCGACGACGTCGCGCACGGTCACGGGGAACTGCCAGTCCACGTCCTCGACCTGCGGCACGTATCCGATCGTCCCGGGCGGAAGCGCGCGCGGCGGCTTGCCCTGCACGCGAACGGTCCCCTCCGACGGCTTCAGCAATCCCGCGACCGCTTTGAGCAGGGTCGATTTCCCCGACCCGTTCGGCCCAACGATGCCCAGCGCAGTGCCGCGCGGCACGTCGAAGTCGAGCCCTTGCAGCGCTTCGACGCGGTCGTAGCGCACGTGTAGATGCCGCACCTCGACGGCGTTCACTTCAGCGCGCTCACGATCGTGTCGGTGTCGGCGTCGATCATGCCGGCGTACGTGCTCACCGCGGCGTCGGTGCCGAGCGAGTCGTCATAGAGGAATGCGACGGTCAGACCACCGGCGCTCGCGGCGAGCGTGCGCGCGAGCTTGTCGCTGTACTCGTGCTCGGCGAACACGGCCGGCACGTGCTCCGCGCGCGCGAGCCGCACGAGCTCCGAGACGTGCGCGGGATTCGGTTCCGCGCCCGCGGTCGGTTCGATCGCACCGACGATGCGCAGCCCGAACCGCCGCGCGTAGTAGTCGAAAGCGTTGTGGAACACGATCATCGTGCGCCGCGCAACGGGGATGGTCGCGATCTTCGCGCGCGTGCGCGTCGTCAGCGCGGCGAGCTCGTTATCGTACGCGCCGGCCGACGCGCGATAGCCGGCCGCGTTCGGCGCGTCCGCGGCGATCAGCGCGGCGCGGATCTTCGCGACGTACGCGCGCGCGAGTTCGGGGTCCATCCAGAGGTGCGGGTTGCCGTCGCGAACCGGCAGACCGGTCGCGCAGACGACCACGCGCAGGCGCGGGTTGCCGGCGTTGCGGATCGTCGCGTCCAGCCACGACTCGAGCCCGGCGCCATTCTCGACCAGCACGTCCGCATTGCGGAGCGCGGCGATGACGTCGGGAGAGGGCTGAAAGTCTTCCGGCGACGTGCCCACGGGGACGAGCGAGCGAACGTCGGCCGTCGCGCCCGCGGCGCCGCGCGCAATCGAGGCAAGCGTCGTCGTCGTGGCGACGATCCGCAGCGGCCCGGCGGGTCGATCCGCCGCCGCATGCGAGCACGCGACGAGCAGAAGCGGCACCAGCACCGCAACCGCCCAGCGGGGAGAAGGCATCGCCCTCTCTCTCGCCGGAACGCCGACACGTCCCTTTGACAGCCAGGACCATAGCCTGCTAGAATCGCCGACGGCCCGTGGGGGTGTAGCTCAGCTGGTAGAGCACTTGCTTCGCATGTAAGGGGTCAGGAGTTCGAGTCTCCTCACCTCCACCACGACCGGAAGCCCGCCCGCCGCAAGGCGCGGCGGGCTTTTTCTTCGCGCGAACGGGAACGTTCGCCGAACCTCCTGCGTGCCGCCGGAAAGCGCCGTTCCTGACGGCAGAAAAACCGAACGCGCGAGCTACTTCCGCTCGACGGTGTGGTTGTACGATGTTGCCACCATCTGCGTCGCCCAGCCGAAATCGCCGCGATACACGTACCATGATTGTGTGACGTCCTGGACGATCCCGTTCTTGCGGTACTCGGTGTACTTTGCGAGCACCGGATAGATCGTCGTTCCGGGCGCGATCCCCAGCGCCCCGGCATCAGCGTTGAGGATCGTTCGGCCGGGCGCGATCTGCACGGAGTGGAACTCGAGCCGGTTTCCGAGCACCTTGGCGATCTGCGCCTTGACGATTTGTTGCGACGGCGCCCCGGCGGCCGAAGCTGCGATCGGTGTCTGCGACATCGGCAGCACCGCAAGAGCCAATGCAAGAAACGCGACGAGCTTCACGAAGAGTTACTCCTTGTTTTTGGGTTTGAGCGCGCCGGCTCAGAACAATGGCGACAGCGCCGTTGCGAGGTTCGACGGCGACGCAGTCTTCGTTGCGACGGAGCGTCGTTCGGACTGCGGACCGCGCGCGACAGAGGCCGAGTTCGTCACGTCGACGCTGAAGGACGCGAGGTTGGTCGTCTGCGTGCCGACCGCGACCGACGTGAAACCGACGCCTTGCGCAAAGCCGAACGTGATGTCCTGGGCACCGGATTGGGTCAACTTACCGGTCGCGACGTTGCGAACGAACCGGCCGTCCGGCAGCGCTTGCGTTTGGCCGACCGACGTGATCGTCGCGGTGATCCCGCTGTTCGTGTACGACTTGCCTTGGACGGGCGCGTCGTTCATCACGGGGATCCCGATGTTCGCGCCGCTGCCGAAGTACGACACGGTCGCGCCGTGATCGGTCGACGTGCCGAGCAAAACGGTGGTCAGAACGCCGTTGTTGGTCCCGTCGAAAAACTTGGTGAAGATGAACGAGCTGCCGTACGTACCGCTCGGATCGATCAAGTCCAAGCTGTCCGACCGTCGCCCGTTGTACAAGCAGGCACACGATATCGTATGGGACACGGAATCGACGATTTTCCCGCCCGTCGCGAAGGTCCACGTGTTTCCGGTGGCCAGCGGCAGATAGAACGACAGCGACGTGTTCGCGAAGACTTGCGGCGGCGGTGGCACGGGCGTATTGCCGCCACCGCCGCCACCGCAGGCCGCCAGCAACAAGGAACTCGCCGCCGCGATAAATGCGGACGCAATCGATTTCATGCACTCGGCCCTTCGACTGCCGCTCGCAGCAACCTGGCCGGAACTGAACGGTATCGCAGGGTCGCGTTTCAGGCTCATCCGAGGCGGCGCGGCGACGATGACACGAACTGGAGGGTCGAACGATGACGAGTCTACGAATCCCATCGGCTGCGATCGCGGGCGGGCTCGTGCTGTCGCTCGCGGTGGAGGGGAGCCGAGCCCTCCGATCAACCCGCACTGAGCGAACGGCGCTCAGGCCCGGTCGAGTGAAGCTAGCGTGACCGTTGCCGCGGTCTGGATGGCCCCGTAGGCGGTCACGGCGAGATCGGCGCCGAGCCCGATGATGCAGGCACCGAGGACGACGGCCGAGAGAAGCGTGCGGATCATGGATCGGCCTCCTTCAACTAATTCCGTAGGTGAGTGGTGAGGCGAGCGTAGCAGCCCGGCCACCGCCTGTCACTAAAGAATTAGTTAGAGAAGTTCCGCGGCGCGCTCCCCGGCGGCGGCGGCTTCGGCGAAGGCGCAGAACGCCGCCACCGCGCGGAGCTGTTCGACGGTCGAGCAGCGCGTTTCCAGCAGGCGCGGCGAGCACACCAGCGCCGCCAGCGCCCGCCCGCGCGAGAGCGCGACGTTGAAGCGGTTCTCCTCGAACAGGAAGTCGGCGCCGCGCGGCGCGTCGTCCGACGTCGACGTCGCCAGCGAGTAGATCACGGCCGGCGCCTCCTGGCCCTGGAACTTGTCGACCGTACCGATGCGCACGCCGTCGCCGAACCGCTTGCGCAGCCGGTTCTTCAGCAAGCCGTACCTGGTGCGTTGTACGGCGACACCACCAGGACGTCGGCGACGCCGAGCGCGCGCGTCGCGCCGTGCCGGTCGGTGAACGTACCGCCGACGAGACCGGCGACGATCGCTTCGACCGCGGCGGCTTCTTCCTCCGAGGACTGCACGTTCGCGTCGTGATCGACGGGCACGTAGCGCATCCCGGCGCCCGCGAACCACGGCGCGTCGATGCGCTGTGCCGCGCACGACGCCGCGGAGCACAGCCGGCCATCGTACACCATCGTCGAGACGAAGTCGCACAGCGCCGGGTGCATGCGGAACGTGCGGTCGAGAAACACGCCGCGGTCTTCGGGCACGGTGCCGTGCTCGCCGAGCAGATGCTCGAGCACCGACGCGCCCGCGCCCTCCGGATGGACCCCCAGCGAGACGTGCGCGAGCTGCAGCGGATCGCCGAGCAGGATCACGTTGTCGGCGTTGGTCGCCATCGCCAGCGCGTCGGCGAGCGCGACCTGACCGGCTTCGTCGATGACGAGGTAGTCGACCCGCGCGAGGTCGTCGCGCGCGAGCAGCCACGACGTGCCTGCGACGAGATCGTACTCGGCGAACGACGCGTTCTTCTCCGCGCATTCCACGAACGCGTTCGGCTGCGCCGAGACGAAGCGCGTGTCGTCGTTGCTGCCGTCGCAGCGCTTCACGCCGCGGAATGTCTCGCCGCGCCGCGCGACCGCGGCTTCGACCTCGTGCAGCAGATTGTTGATCGCCTTGTGACTGGTCGACGTCACGCCGATGCGTTTGCCGTCCGCGAGCAGCGCCGCGATAACGTGCGCGCCGGTATACGTCTTCCCGGTACCGGGCGGGCCTTGCGCCATCAACGCGCTGCGGTCGAGCCGGCGCGCGAGGTCGGCGACATCGGCGGGATCGATCGCTTCGGCGCCGGGCCGCATCGCCGGCTGCACGCGCGCGCCTTCGTGCAGTCCGGTGATGCGCGGCAGCTCGCGATGAAGGATGTCCCACGCGGCGGAGTAGCGCGCGCGAATGGTGCCGTCGAGCTCCGCTTCGGCGAGCCGGCGCAGCGCCGCGCGCTGCGCGCCGGTCTGGATCGGGCCGCCGGGAACCAGCGCGCGCGGGTGCGGCGTGTCCGGCCACTTCTTGAGCCGCACGATCTGCTCGTCGTCGTCGACCGCGACCACTTCGAGTCCGGGCGCGTCGCGCCGGTGCGGATCGAGGAACGTGCCGGCGCCGACCTTGTGCTGCTGCAGCGGAAAACGGTACGTGAAGGTCGGGCGCGCGTTGCGGCGCGCGGGATCTTCGGGCGGAAACTCCGCCGCGGGCATGAGCCCGCCGAGCGCTTCGGAGTCGTCGTCGACGAACGTTCTGTCCGCCGCGCTCTCGTAGCGGTCGAACAGCGCCCACCACACCGGCTTGTCCTCGCGCCGGTGATACGCCAGCAGGTGCGCGAGCAATGCGCGCGGCGACTCGCCGGCCGCGCCGTCGAGGAGCGCGCGCTGCAGCACGTCGCGTTCGTCTTCGAGCTTGCGCTCCGCCTCGGTGCGCTCGCGCGGATCGCGCTGCGGGCGGAACGGAATCTCGCCCGCGTGCTGCGCGCGCGCCTCCTCGCGCAGCGTCAGCAGCCACGCGTGCAGGCGGTGCGTCGAGACGCAGTCTTCCTCGTTGTAGCGGACGATGTCGGCGCGCTTGGCCTCGTCGCGGTCCTGAAGATATTCCTCGAACGCGACGATCGACTGATCGCCGCGGCGCACGCCGGCGTCGCGCGCGAAGTCGTAGAACACCTCGAGCTTCTTGATCGAGTAGCCGTCCTGCGATTGCGCGAGCGCGCCCTTCACCACGGCGTACAGATCGACGAGCACCTCGCCGCGCAGCAGGTCGTCGACATCCTCCTCGCGCGTCCCGTGGCGCATCGCCAGCGTGCGCAGCGCCGTCTTCTCGTACGACGCGTAGTGGTATACGTGCGCGTGCGGGTGCTTCGCGCGGTGCGCGACGAGCCAGTCGACGAACGCTTCGAATGCGCGCTTCTCGCCGTCGCGCGTCTCGCCCCAGAAATCGCGGTACGGCCGGCGCGCGTCGTCGGGCACGAACGCGCCGAACAAGTACTCCAGACCCTTCCCCGCCTCGTAGAGCGGATCGCCTTCCATGTCGAAGTACACGTCGCCGTCGCTCGGCTGCGGCAGCGCGGCGAAGCCGTGCAGCTCGCGCGGCGCGAGCAGCTCGTAGGAGTGCGCGCCGGTCGTGCGCTGGTTCAGTTGCAACGCCGCCTGGCGCCGCAGGTTCGCGAACGTTTGCACCGCCATCTTCGGCGGGTGCGCGTCCTCGGCGGCGGTCGCGAGCCGTTCGAGCGTCGCGATGCCGGCCGCGACGAGGCGTTTGGTCTGATCGCGCCGCATGCCGGCGACGAGCGAGAGATGGTCGACATCGCGCCGCACGCCGTCGCAGCGAACCGACCAGACGCATTGGTCGCACGCCGTTACGCGCTCGGGCACGGTATCGGGATCGAGCGCGTCCACCGCGTCGACGAACCGGCGTTTGGCCGCGCGCACGTACGCGACGTAGCGGCGCGGGATCGTACGACGTCGCGGTGCCGTCGCCGAACAGCGCGCGCACGCTGCGCGGCAGCACGCCCTGCACCGCGGCGACCAGCTCCGCGTACGTGCAGAGCTGCACGAGGAACTGCGGCTTTTCGCGGATAGCGAGCTTGGTGTCCGCGACGTCGTAGGACCACGAGCCCAAGTCGCTGGGCGCGCCGTCGACGCGGATCAGGAAGTCGGCGCGGCCGGTCCACGCGCCGTCCAGAAACGACGCCTGATAGATCGCCTCCGCGCCGCTGGCCATCGCGCGGCGCGTCGTCGCGAACCGCGTCGAGCAGATCGTGCGCGGTGTTGTCGCCTTCGGGGACGCGCACGACAGCGACGCCGTCGCCCTCCATGCGCTCGAGCACGCGCGGCTTCGTGCCGGCGCCCTTTCTCCGCGACGATCTTCAGCGTCGCGTCGTCGTCGAGCGGCGCGTCGCCACGCAAGAGCGCACGCCGGTTCAGCGCGATGCGATGCGGGCACGCGAGATAGTCGTTGAGATCGGAGGCCGCGTAGACCACCCGCCCGTCAACGAGGCGCATGCACTCGGCTTCATACGACGACGCTACGCGTTCACCGTGCCAGGCGGGTGGCCGGGTCGTTCGTAGAAACGTACCATGATGGCAAACGATGGAGCGCGCTGGAAGTTCGACGGCGTCCGCGTGGTGAGCGGATGCGACCTCGACCCGAACACGCCGCAGACGGCCGGCATGAACCGCGCCGCGGCGATCACGACCGCGACGGCGGGTGCGCGCAAGCTGTGGGCGGGGACCGTCACGATCGACCCGGACGCCAAGACCGGCGCGCACCACCACGGCGACCTCGAAAGCGTGATCTACGTGGTGCGCGGCCGCGCGCGCATGCGCTGGGGCGAGCGGCTCGAGTTCGTCGCCGAGGCCGGCCCCGGCGACTTCATCTTCGTGCCGCCGTACGTGCCGCACCAAGAGATCAACGCCGCGCCTGACCAGCCGCTCGACTGCGTCCTCGTTCGCAGCGGCCAGGAGCCGGTCGTGGTCAACCTCGACATCCCCGCCGCCGAGGAGCCCGAAGCCGTCCGCTGGGTGGACGACATCCACCGGACGTAAACTCCCGGTCAGATTTCGACCGGGACCGCACAATGCGGGAAGGCCGGCCCGCCCGGCGTCCGAACGGGAGGGGTGATGTTCCGGCTTTCCTCGCTGCGCTATGCCGCAGCGCTTTTCGTTTTTTGCGGCGCCGCCGCCGTCCCGGCCTATGCCGACGACGCGGCCGCTCCGGCGGCTTCGGCGGCCGGCCCGACGACGGCGGTCTACGCCGCGGTCCTGCGGGCGATCAACCCGAAGCTGCCGCTCGCGAAGGCGCAGGCCTACGCGCGCTCGGTCATGGCCGATGCGTGGCGGACGCACCTCGACCCGCGCTTCATCATGTCGATCGTGACGGTCGAGTCGCGCTGGCGCGCCAACGCCGTGTCGCGCGCCGGAGCACGCGGGCTGGGCCAGCTCATGCCGGCCACGGCCGCCACCCTGGGCGTGAACGCCTGGAACGCCGCGGACAACCTGCGCGGCACGTCCGCCTACCTCAAGACGCTGATGGACCGTTTCGCCGGCAAGCCCAACGCCATGAAGCTCGCGATCGCCGGCTACAACGCCGGCCCGATGGCGGTCGAGCGGTTCGGCGGCGTGCCGCCGTACGCCGAGACGCAGCACTACGTCGTCAAGGTGCTGCGCGTCTGGAAGCAGCTCAACGGCCGCGTCGGCCGCGCCTTCGCGACCGCACCAGCGACGCTCGTCGTCGGCGCCGGCGGCGCGGCGCGGCTGCCCGACGAGCAGCAATGGCTCACCGACGTGAACACCGTGCTCCCCGCCACGGCCGCCGCCGTCGAGACCGTACCGAATCCGGTGCTGATCTCCGGCGGGATCGATGCGAGCGCGGGCGTGGCGCCGCCGGCCGAACCCGCGAAGTAACCTCCCGCCGTCCGACGACGCAACCGCGCCGAACGCGCGCCCGGTCACGGCGCGCATGAGGACGGACGGGGCCGCGCCCGCGACGATGCGGGCCGTCGCGATCGATGCGTTCGGCGGGCCCGAGCGGCTGACCGTCCACGAGATCGCCGTCCCGCCCGTCGACGGCCACGAAGTCCTGATCCGCGTCGACACCGCGAGCGTCGGGATCTGGGACGCCAAAGCGCGCCGCGGCTTGTGGGCCGACGGCCGCGAGCGTTTTCCGATGGTGCTGGGGGCGGACGGTGCGGGCACGATCGCGGCGTTGGGCGCCGACGTGCGCGGCCTGCGCCTCGGCGACGCCGTGTACGGCTACGCCTACGGCGACCGCAAGGGCGGCTTCTATGCGGAGTACGTCGTGCTCAGCGCGGAGCACGTCGCGCCGATGCCGGCGTCGCTTGATTTTCGCGAGGCCGGCGCGATCCCGGTCACCGGCTTGACCGCGCTCGCCGGGATCGACGACGTGCTCGGCCTGCGCGCTGGACAGACGCTGCTCGTGCACGGCGCGACGGCGGGCGTCGGAACGATCGCGGTGCAGCTCGCGAAGCGGCGCGGCGCGCGCGTGATCGCGACCGCGAACGGCGGCGACGGGCGCGAGCTACTGCGGCGGCTCGGCGTCGATGAAGCCGTCGACACGCAGCATGACGAGGTGCTCGCGGTCGCGCGGCGCATCGCGCCGGGAGGCGTCGACGCGATCCTCGCGCTCGCAGGCGGACCGGCGCTCGAACGCTGCATCGCCGCGCTGCGCGACGGCGGCACGATCGCGCATCCCAACGGCGTCGTAATGCCCGACGGTACGCCCGCGCGCGCGTTCGACGGCGTGCCGACGCCGCAGACGTTCGCGCGGCTGACGGCGACGATCGACGCGGCACCGATCAGCGTACCGATCGCGGCGACGTACTCGCTCGACAACGCGGCCGAAGCGCACCGGCGCCTCGAACGCGGTCACGTGCTCGGCAAGATCGTGCTCGTCGCCGACGCGGAAGAAGCGGTCGAAGAAAAAGTCGCCTGAGCCGGCGCGGCGTTCGCGGCTACGTTTTCGCCGGGGCCGGCGCTGCGGATGGCGCACCGCTCGGAGCGCTCGACGCCGCTGCGTGCGGCGCGGCCGATCCCGACGCGGACGGTAGGACCGACGCCTTCGGCGTCGACGGATGCGGCAGCGCGTACAGCGCGAACACCGCCGGGCGATTCGCCACGAGCTTCAACGGCACCGCGGTGCCGGCGAACAGCAGCCGCGCAGGCGGCAGCGTCGGCGCGGCGGACGGCGCCGGCGTGCCGGCGACCGGGCTCGCCGAGCTGCCGGGGGCGGGCGACGCGCCGGCGACCTTGGTGGTAGGGACCGCGGTCGGCGCGGACGTCGCGGAGCCCGGCTTGGCCATCGCTCCCGGGCTGCCGCTGGGCACGGGGAGGGACGCCGGCTGGCGGAGCGGCGGCGGCGTCGACGCAGTGTCGAGCTCGGCGACGGAGAGGCGGTACTTGGTATCTTTCTCGCCCGAGTTCCACAGCGCGAGGCCGAACTCGCCGTCGCGGTACTGCGACGCGACCTCGCGCGGCACGTCGATCTGGATGCGCGGATAGCTCTCGAGGGTCGCGTCGTGCGTCGGCAGCAGCGTGATGTAGGCGAAGGCGCGCGCCGGCAGCTCGCGGTTGCGCTTTTTCTTGCCCTTGCCGCTCAGAAAGTTGAGATCGGGGCCGTCCTGCGGCTTGACGATCGAGAGCGTCGCTCCGATCGACACCGCCACGGGCGTCGGGGCCGGTTCGGGCGTCGCGTCTTTTTTCGGCTTGGCCTTGGGTGACGGCGCGGCCGTGGGCTCCGGGGCCTTCGGGAACGCGATCGAACCGCCGTAACCGCCGACCTCCGGGAGAGCCTGAAACGCCGTCGACTCGCCGTAGGTGACGATCACGCTCGACGAGGTGGAGGGCGGCGTCGGGGACGCGTTGCCGCCGAAGTTCGGCGTCGCCATCGTGTTCGGCAGCCCCGTGCCCGAACCGAACGAGCCGGAGCATGCAGCGACAGCTGCGCCGAGAACGACGCAAGCAGCGACGGCGGTTGAAACGCGCGCGAGACTCATCGCCTGCAAGATTCGCGTAACGGGCCGATGAGTCCGCCGTCCGCCGTTCGCGACCGCTCACTCCACTCTACGGGACCATCGGGCGCGACTACCGAACGCGCCGCAGCATGCTGAAGCTTTCATTTGCGCGCTGCTTGGTTGCGGCGCTGGCGTTCGTGTTCGCAGCCGCGCCGCTCGGCGCTACGGCCGCTCCGGTGGATGACGCGAAGGCAACCGTCCAACGTTTCCTCGACGGCATGAACGCGGGCGACCCGCGCGTGCTGTCCAACTGCGCATCGTCGGCGACCGTGGTCGACGACATGGCGCCGTACGTCTGGACCGGCGCCGGCGCATGCACCCGCTGGGTTCAAGATCTGATCGCGAACATGAAAGACACCGGCACGACGGCGATCCATGCGACGTTCGACGCGCCGACGATGGCGGACGTTCACGACAAGACTGCGTACGTGGTGTATCCGGCGAAGTTCGTGATGACGGTCAA
This sequence comes from Vulcanimicrobiota bacterium, assembly GCA_963791645.1. GTDB lineage: Bacteria > Vulcanimicrobiota > Vulcanimicrobiia > Vulcanimicrobiales > Vulcanimicrobiaceae > Vulcanimicrobium. The sequence continues at coordinate 19,631 of CAWBTJ010000066.1, forward strand.
GGGCGCGCAGGCGACGAAAACCGGCGTGATGACCTTCGTCATGGATCAAGGCGCCGACGGCTGGAAGTTCACGCACATCACCTGGGCTCGCACCGCGCAAACGCCGTAGTGAGGGGCCTGCGGGTCTGCGTCGCCGTCGCCGCGATGCTCGCTTCGGCGTGCGTCACGACGACGGTGTGCCGGGCCGAGATCGTGGACCAGCGCGTGTTTTCGCGCGGACCGGTGGCGTACGGGCAGCCGATGGGCGCCGCAGGCCCGTACGAGCGCATCCACCAGATCGTGCGCTATGCGATCGATCCGCGCTCACCGGCGAACGCCGGCATCGTCGACCTCGCGCTCGCGCCGCGCGATCGCAACGGCAAGGTGGTGTTCGACGGCGACGTCGAGATCTTGCAGCCGCAGGACGCGCGCAAGGGCAACGGCACGGTCGTGCTCGAGATCCCGAACCGCGGGTGGAGCGACGCGTTCGGTACGTTCAGCGCCGGACCGGAGCAATCCGACTTCGACGACGTCGGCGATCGTTTCTTGTTCGAGCACGGGTTCACCGTGGTGCTCGTCGGCTGGCAATACAACGTGCAGCCGTGGGACGGTCTCGGCCTGCGCGTCCCGTCGGTGCCCGTGTCGGCGACGGTACGCAGCGACTTCATCAACGAGACCGCGCACACGATCCCGGCGGAGCTCTCGCTCCCGCGGAACGAGGCGGCGTGCGCCGCGGACGCTGCTCAGCCGCGCGCAACGCTGACCGTTCGCGATGCGTTCGATGCGCGCGGCCGCGTCGTACCGCGGGCGGCGTGGCGCTTCGGACACCGCGGCGGGAACGGATTCGTCGCCGACCCGTGCTACGTGACGATCGACGGCGGGCTCGCACCCGGCAAGATCTACGAAGTCGTCTACGGTGCGCGTTCGGCGCCGCTCGCGGGCCTCGGTTACGCGGCAGTGCGCGAGATCGCGTCGCGCTACCGGTATCCACGGCGAACCAACGCGCAGCACGTGATCGCGTTCGGGTACTCGCAGAGCGCGCGCTACTTGCGCTCGCTGCTGTATCGCGGCTTCCTGAAAGACGAGCAGTCGCGCCCGGTCTTCGACGGGATGATGATCGTGGCGGCGGGTGCCGGCCGGGGCAGCTTCGAGCATCGCTTTGCCGGCCCCGGGCAGGCCGGCAACTCCGTGGGCAGCGTGCTGCAGCCGGTCGACATCCCGCCCTTCGACGACGCCGGATTGCTGGCGAACGCGCACCGGCTCGGCGCCGTGCCGAAGCTGATGTCGGTGTTTACTTCCACCGAGTACTGGGCGCGCGCCGGATCGCTCGTTCACGCGAGCAGCGACGGCACGCGCGATCTGCCGCTGGACGCCGATCATCGGCTGTATTTCATCGCGGGAACGCAGCATTACGGCGAGCATTTCCCGCCCGTCATCGGCGGCGATACGCGCTACCTGGACGATCCAGGCCCGAAGCACTGGGCATTTCGCGCGCTGCTGATGGATCTGCAAGCGTGGGTCGACGCGGGCACGACGCCGCCCGCGTCCCAGTATCCGACCGTTCGCGGCGGGCAGCTCGTGGAAGCCGCCGGGCTGCGCGCGCCGCACATACCGGGCTTCGCGTTTCCGTCCGCCCCGCCGCCGGTGTGGCAGCTCGATTTCGGACCGCGTTTCGACAAGCTCGGGATCATCGACCGCGAACCGCCCGTGCTCGGCCCGCGCTTGCACTTGCTGGTGCCCGCCGTCGATGCGTCCGGGAACGAAACCTCGGGGATCCGGCTGCCGCACGTCGACGTCCCGCTCGGGACGTTCACCGGCTGGAACATGAGCATCCCGGCGTTGCCGAAGCTCGGGCTTCTCGACGGGCTGCGCGGATCGTTCGTGCCGTTCGCGGCGACCGCCGATGCGGCGCGCAAAGCGGGCGACGATCGCGCATCGCTCGCCGAGCGCTACGCCTCGCGCGAAGCGTACGTGGCGCAGGTGCGCGCATCGGCGGAGCGCCTCGCCGCGCAACGGTTCGTTCTGCCCGACGACGTCCCCGCGATCGTCGCCGAGCAGAGCACCTGGTGGGACTGGGTCTCGCGCCGCTAGCGCGAAACGGGCCGCCTCAGTCGCCCCGCGCCGCGGCCTCCACGTACACCTCGGCACCCTTCGCCAAGAACTCCGCCGACTTCTCGGCCATGCCCCGTTCGCGCTCGGCGTAGTCGCGCACGTCCTGCGTGATCTTCATCGAGCAGAAATGCGGGCCGCACATCGAGCAGAAGTGCGCGACCTTCGCGCCGTCCGCCGGCAGCGTCTCGTCGTGGAACTGCTGCGCGGTGTCGGGGTCGAGGCTCAGGTTGAACTGATCCTTCCAGCGGAACTCGAAGCGCGCTTTCGACAGCACGTCGTCGCGATGCCGCGCGCCCGCGTGGCCTTTCGCGAGATCGGCTGCGTGCGCGGCGAGCTTGTACGTGATGACGCCCACCTTCACGTCGTCGCGGTCGGGCAGGCCGAGGTGTTCTTTGGGCGTGACGTAGCACAGCATCGCCGTGCCCATCCAGCCGATCATCGCCGCGCCGATGCCGCTCGTGATATGGTCGTAGCCGGGCGCAATGTCGGTGACGAGCGGGCCCAGTGTGTAAAACGGCGCTTCGTGGCACACCGCGAGCTGACGGTCCATGTTCTCTTTGATCAGGTGCATCGGCACGTGGCCGGGGCCCTCGACCATCACTTGCACGTCGTGCTTCCACGCGATCTGCGTCAGCTCGCCCAGCGTGTCCAGCTCGGCGAACTGCGCCGCGTCGTTCGCGTCGGCGGTGCAGCCCGGGCGCAACCCGTCACCCAGCGAGAACGTGACGTCGTACGCCTTCATGATCTCGCAGATCTCGTCGAAGTGCGTGTAGAGGAAGTTCTCCTGATGGTGCGCGAGGCACCACTTCGCGAGGATCGAGCCGCCGCGCGACACGATGCCGGTGATGCGGTCCGCGGTCAGCGGCACGTAGCGCAGCAGCACGCCGGCGTGCACGGTGAAGTAGTCGACGCCCTGTTCCGCCTGCTCGATGAGCGTATCGCGGTAGATCTCCCAGGTGAGCTCTTCCGCTTTGCCGTTGACTTTTTCGAGCGCTTGGTAGATCGGCACGGTGCCGATCGGGACGGGCGCGTTGCGGACGATCCACTCGCGCGTCTCGTGGATGTTCTTGCCCGTCGACAAGTCCATCACGGTGTCGGCGCCCCAGCGCGCGGCCCACACCATCTTCTCGACCTCTTCCTCGATCGACGAGCCGATCGCGGAGTTGCCGATGTTGGCGTTGATCTTCACCAGGAAGTTGCGGCCGATGATCGTCGGCTCGAGCTCGAGGTGGTTCACGTTCGCGGGGATCACCGCACGGCCGCGGGCGACCTCGCTGCGCACGTATTCCGCTTCGACGCCCTCGCGGATCGCGATGAACTCCATCTCCGGCGTGATCTCGCCGCGGCGCGCGTAGTGCATCTGCGATACGTTGCCGCCGGCTTTGGCGCGCCGGATCGGGCGCGGCGACGGGAAGCGGATGGCGTCGAGCTCGTGCATCGCCTCGCGGCCGAGCCGGTAGACCGACGACGCCTTCGCGAGTATTTCGGTGTCGGCGCGGCGGGCGAGCCACGGCTCGCGGATCGGCGCGATGCCGCTGCGCACGTCGATGCCGACGTCGGGATCGGTGAACGGGCCGGACGTGTCGGTGACCGTGTGCGCGGTACCGTCGCTGAGCGCGATCGCGCGGAACGGGACGCGGATCGTCGGGTCGCTCCCGATCGCGTAGACTTTCGCCGAGCTCGGAAACGGATCGCGTGAAAGAACGTCGTTGGACGGCGGTAGCATGGTCGCCATGCGTGCACTCCTCTTCGCCGGTATGATCCGGATCAGGTGGTAACGGTCGACGGCCTGCCGCACGTCCTCTCAGCCCGGCTCTTTCGGGCTCCCGTAGCGTACTGACGACGTTATGCCGAAGAGGCCCTGGTGTCAAGGACGAATCGCGCGCTGCTGCTGGTCGCGCTCGCCCAGCTCGCGATCGGCGCCGCGGCCGTCTTCGCGCGCTTCGCGCTGGTCTCGTCGGGGCCGCTGGCGGTCAGCGCCGCCCGTCTCACCCTCGCGGTCGTCCCGCTCCTGATCCTCGCGGGGCTGCGCGGCCGGCTGCGCGCGATCGACATGCCGACCGAACGCCGTCTCGTCGTCGCCGGCGTGCTGCTCGCGCTGCATTTCGCGACCTGGATCGCGTCGCTCGAGTTCGCGTCGGTCGCAATCTCGACGCTGCTGGTGTGCAC
>CAWBTJ010000067.1:0-15054 GCA_963791645.1 Vulcanimicrobiota bacterium
CCGATTCCCGGGTATACTCTTGCCCTGACCGACCATTCGGTAGGGAGAGGACCTCACACCCCATGGCCTTGATCGCGCAGCACCAGAACGAGCTCGTCATCCCGTCCGGCGGCCTCACGCCGTTCCCGGAGGTGCCGCAGCCCAACATCTTCCCGATGGAGTGGCGCGTCGAGACGCCCAAGCTCGCGGAGCTCTACGAGCGCGCGAAGCGGCACGTGTGGAACCCGTCGGACTTTCCGTGGGACACGCTGCGCGCCGAAGACTTCACCGAAGAGCAGCGGCTCGGGATCATGTACTGGTACGCGGTGCTCGCGAACTTCGACGGCTCGGGCCCGGCCGTGTTCGCGAAGGCGACGATCCACGCGTTCGAGACGCACCAGGAAGATCCGATCCGCAAGTGTTTCTTCTCGATCACGCACGACGAGATGAACCACGAGGAAGTGTGCCAGCGCGCGATCCAGGCGCTCGTGCCCGGCGGCCCGATGGATTTCGAAGCGACGAGCGATCTCGCGAAGGCCGCGCAGAACAACATCGGCTGGCTGTACCACAACGGCGGCCGCTACTGGTCGGGCTACAGCGCGTCGCTCGCGAAGTATCCGCTGAGCGTGCTGTTCACGTCGTTCATGATGGGCGAGGTGGCGTCGTCGACGCTGTTCTTCGGCATGTCGAAGAAAGCGACGCACCCGCTGTTCAAGGAGATCTTCAAGAAAGTCGGCCAGGACGAAGCGCGCCACCTCGCGATCTGCTTGACCGTGCTCGAACGCGACTGGCCGGGACTCAACGACGAGTACAAGACGATGATCACGAAGCAGTTGCGCGCGGGGTTCGTGTTCCTGAGCATGATCCTGTGGGAGCCGCCCAATCAGTTCTGGGACATCCCGGAGTATTTTCTGCCGAACCACCGCGTGCTCGTGCAGCACGCGCGCGACGCCGGGCTTGGGCGTGCTGACGTTCGACGAGCAGGCGGAGAACTGGCGCACGGCGCTGGCGCGCGTGCGCGCGATCGTCGGCGAGTGGGGCATCGAGTTCCCCGCGATCCCGGAGCTCGACCTCGACGGCGTCGACGTCGGCCACATCGGGCCGGAGGACATCATCCCCGTCTTCTGAGTTCCGTCAGGGACGAACGGCGACCACCACGGCGACGACGATCGTCACCAGGATCGGAAAGAACGCGCGCAGCGTGCGAACGGGCGCGATCCGATAGGTCATCTTGCGCGCGAGCTCGATCTGCCGGTCGGTCTGCCACGCGCCGAACCATGCGACTTCCGCGATGATCAGAAAAACGAGCGCGATCAGCGGACGCTGTTCCGTCGCGCCCGGGACGCGGAGCTCGAGGACGCCCAGCAAGGCGGTGACCGCGGCGATGATGACGGGCGGCACCCAGAGCCAGCGCTTCGGGGCCATGCGCCCGGGCCGGCCGTCGATGCGCAGCGACAGCGGCACGTTTTTCGGCGCGGCGGGATAGCGGCGCGCGACGTGCCAGAAGAACAGGAGGATCGCGACGACGGCGATGCCGCATGCGACCGGCAGCATGACGGGGTCGACGGCCTCCTCGATCGTCATGCCGCGACCGTGATCATTCGTACCACGCGGGTACGTTCCGCGCATGGACGCCGCACGCTTTCCGGCCGTTGCGGGTGACGCGCTCGACGGGACGCGCTTCGTGACGCCGCGCGATCTCGCAATCGGTCGCACGGTTGCGATGATCGGGTTCGCGCTCGAGCACAAACCCGAGCTCGAATCGTGGGTGCCCTACATCGACACGCTGGTGCGTTCGCGTCCCGACGTGCGTGCGCGTCTGCTGATCGCTCTGGGGACGCCGAAGTGGATGCGCCGCGGCATCCTGACCGCCATGAAGGCTGCGGTTCAGGCGCCCGAGCTGCGGGCGTCGACGATCCCGCTGTTCCTGGACGTCGACGCGTTCGCGCGCTCGCTGGGCATCAGCGACCGCGCGCACCTCACGCTGCTGCTCGTCGAACCCGACGGCCGCATCACGTGGCGCGGTTCGGGCCCGTTCTCCGACGCGGCGGGCGCGTCGCTCGCGGCGGCGCTGGGCGGCTAAGTCCCGCGCAGCACGATGTCCGGCAGCTCGACGCGGCGCTGCCGGGGATCCATCATGCCGGCGATACGATACTCCGTGCCGTCGCTCGACGCGCTCACCGCGAACGCGCCGCGCAGCCGCGACGCGGGCTCGGCGACGGGCGCGAGCGACGCGATCAGCTCGAAGTAGCGCGGCGCTGCCGCGTCGGCGGCTGCCGGCTCGTGGACCAGCTCGACCACGTGGTCGCAGTCGGTCGCGGCGCCGAGGTTCAGAACGACCGCGCTGACCCCGACCACGCTGTGGTCGGCCGCGCTGAGCGTGCAGCGCAGGCGCAGCGCCTTGTCGACCGCGGGCAACCCGCGCCCGCTCACCCGAGCGACAAAGCGATAAGCCTTGGCGGCGGACGAGGGCTCCGGGAATAGCATCACGCGCCTCGACCATAGCGGCGCCGACTTACGGCGCGCTTACGGCGGGGCGGTCGCGGGGACCGCCGAAGCGCCCGGTATGAGGACCGTCCTTGCTTCGCCCACCGAACTCTTCGCACGCCACCGCGACACGCTCGACAAAGCGCGCGAGGCGATCCGCACGCGCGCGTATTTCAGCGCATATCCCGAAAGCGCGAGCGGCAAGATCTACGGCGAGACGGCGGCTGCGGACGGCAAGGCCGCGTTCGAGGCGCGGCTGGGGCGCTCGTTCGAGTATCGTCACGAAGCGCCGACGAGCAGAAACGCCGGCACCGAGCGCTCGCCGTACGGCATCGCGCTCGAGGTGGAGTACCCGGTCTTCGACGACGTGGACAAGCTCATGGCAACTGCCGTGCAGGAAAGCGTCCCGTGGGGTGCGGCATCGGTCGAGGAGCGCGTCGGCGTCGCGCTCGAAGCGCTGGCGCGGCTGAACAAACGGTCGTTCGAGATGGCGCATGCCGTGTCGCACACGACCGGCCAGGGCTTCATGATGGCGTTTCAGGCCGGCGGACCGCATGCGCAGGACCGCGCGCTCGAAGCGATCGCGTACGCGTACGAAGAGATGTCGCGCATCCCCGAGCGCGTCGTGTGGGAAAAGCCGGCCAAGCCCGAACCGATTCGCGTCGAGAAGACGTACCGCATCGTCCCGCGCGGCGTCGCGGTGACGATCGGCTGTTCGACCTTCCCCACGTGGAACGCGTATCCGGGGCTGTTCGCGAGCCTCGTCACCGGCAACAGCGTCATCGTGAAGCCGCACCCGCAGGCGGTCCTGCCGCTCGCGATCACCCTCGAGATCATCAAGGACGTGTTGTGGGACGCGGGCTTCGACCCGCTCATCGTCAGGCTCGCGGTCGACACGCCGGAGCAGCCGCTCGCGAAAGTGCTCGCGCTGCGCCCCGAGGTCGCTATCATCGACTACACGGGTTCGACCGAGTTCGGCGACTGGCTCGAGCAGAACTCCCACGCGCTGGTGTACACCGAGAAGGCCGGCGTGAACAGCGTGGTCATCGACTCCGTCGACGACTTCAAGGGAATGACGCGCAATCTCGCGATGTCGCTGTCGCTGTACTCCGGGCAGATGTGCACGACGCCGCAGAACATATTCATCCCGCGCGACGGCATCATGGCGGGCGGCGAGAAGGTGCCGTTCGACGGCGTCGTCGCGGCGATCGTCAAGGGCATCGACGGGTTGCTCGGCGACCCGGCGCGCGGCGCCGCGACGCTCGGCGCCATCGCGACCGACGCGACACTGCGCCGCATCGACGAAGAGAACGCGAAGCCCGGCGTCGTGCGCAGGAGCGAGCCGTACGCCAACCCGGAGTTTCCGGACGCGCGCGTGCGCACGCCGCTCGTCGCCGTCGTCGATGCAGCCGACCGGGACCGCTACGACCGTGAAGCGTTCGGGCCGATCGCGTTCGTGGTGCGCACGGCGGACACCGACGAGTCGTTGCAGCTGGCGACGAGCGAGGCGCAGCGCCGCGGCGCGATCACGGCGATCGTCTACACCACCGACGACGCCGTGCTGGCGAAGGCGCACGGCTGGGCGCAGGACGGTAAGGTCAACCTCGCCGTCAACCTGACCGGGACGCTGCTGGTGAACCAGTCGGCGGCGTTCAGCGACTTCCACGTCACGGGCGGCAACCCCGCGGGCAACGCGTCGCTGACCGATGCGGCGTTCGTGGCGAACCGGTTCCGCGTCATCGAAACCCGCACGCCGCTCGCGTGAGCGTCGCCGCGCCGACCGGCGACGCGCTCGCGCGCGCGTGCGCCGAGGCGATGCTCTCGCGCGATCACGCGTCGCAGGCGCTCGGAATCGTGCTCGACGACGCGCGGCCGGGGTTCGCGCGCGCGTCGCTGACCATCACGCAGTCGATGGTGAACGGGCACGCGATCGCGCACGGCGGCGTAACGTTCACGCTCGCCGACTCCGCGTTCGCGTTCGCGTGCAACTCGCGCAACGAGCCGAACGTCGCGCTGCAGGCGTCCATCTCGTACGTCGCCGCGGTGCGGCTCGGCGAGCGGCTCGTCGCCGAGGCGCAGGAGCAGTCGTCCAAGGGCCGCACCGGCGTGTACGACGTCACGGTTTCGCGCGGCGACGGCGAGCTCGTCGCGCTGTTCCGCGGCGTGTGCTACCGCATCAAGGGGACGGTGCTGGAGGGCGCGTCGAGCTGATTCGGGTCGAGCGCGAGCACGATGGCACGCTGCGAATCGTCGGCGAGCCGTTGCTGAACCATCCGGCGACGCTCTTGGCACTGCTCGACGCCGCCGCCGAGCGGGCGCCGGAGCGTGCGTTTCTGATCGAGCGCGACGCGCGCGACGTGTGGCACGAGGTCAGCTTCAACACGGTCGCAACGCGCTCGTATCACGTCGCCGGCGCGCTGCGCGCGCTCGGCGCGTCGGAGAAGCGGCCGGTGATGATCTTGTCCGGGAACGGGATCGATCACGCGCTGGTGACGTTCGGCGCGCTGCGCGCGGGGATTCCCGTGGTGCCGGTCTCGGCGAAGACGGGGCTTGCGGCGCGCGACGGGTTCGTGCGCCTGCGTGAGATCGCGGAGGCGGTGCGCCCCGGTGCGATCTTCGCGCGCGACGGCGCGGCGTACGCGCCGGCGGTGCGCGCGGTCGCGCCGGACGCGGCCTACGTTTGCGTGACGGAACCGCCGGCTGGGACGCGTCCGTTCGAGTACGCGCGCCTGCTGACACACGCGCGCATCGAGCGCGGCGCAGCCGGGCGCATCGACGGCGAAACGGTCGCGAAGATCCTCTTCGTGTCCGGCTCGACGGGCGAGACGAAAGGCATCGTGATCACGCACGGGATGATCGGTGCGATGCTGCAAGGCGTCGCGCAGGCGTGGCCGTTCCTCGACGACCATCCGCCGACGCTCGTCGACTGGCTGCCGTGGAGCCACGGTTTGGGCGGCAACCTCGTGCTCGGGATCGCGCTGCGCCACGCCGGGACGCTGTACGTCGACGACGGCGATCCGACGCCGGGCCGCTTCGAACGAACCGTGCGTTTGCGCGCGGAGATCCCGCCGACGCTCGCGTTCGACGTTCCGCTGGGATGGACGGCGTGGGCGCAGCGGTTGCGCGCCGACGACGCGCTGCGGCGGCGCTGGCTCTCGCGCCTCGACCGCGCGTGCTGGGCCGGGGCGACGCTCGCGCCCGCGACGCGCGACGCGCTGCGCGCGATCGGCGTGCCGCTCGCCGCCGCGTGGGGTTCCACGGAGACGTCGCCGGCCGTCGCGCTGACGACGGGCGTCGAGCCCGCGAACGACGCGCTCGGCGTTCCGCTCGCGGGCGTCGAGCTCAAGCTGATCCCCAGCGGCGACGCGTACGAAGCGCGGGTGCGCGGCGCGCAGGTGATGCGCGGCTACTTCTGGCGGCCGGACCTCACGGCCGCTGCGTTCGACGACAAGGGATTTTATCGCATGGGGGACGTCGTGCGCCCGGTCGACGTGCGCGCGCCTGAGCGCGGGCTCGCGTTCGTGTCGCGGGTCGACGAGCGCTTCAAGCTCGCGTCGGGCGTGTGGGTGCTGGCGGGCGACTTGCGCGCTGCGTTCCTCGCGGAGTGCAGCGATGTCGCCGATGCGGTCGTGAGCGGGGCGGGGCGCGACATCGTCGGGCTGCTGGTGTGGCCGACGGCGGAAGGCCGGCTGCTCGACCGCGACGTCCTGCGCGCGCAAGTCGCCGACGCGATGCGCCGCCTCGCGCGCGGAGACCGGGCCCGCGATTCGGCCGCGGCGCGCGTTGATCGCCGACGCGCGGCTCGCCACCGACGAGCGCGCACGCGCCGCTGCGCTCGTGCGGCTGCACGCGAGCGAGCCCGACGCGGAGGTGATCGTGATATGACCGGCGGGCTGCTCGCCGGCGTGAACGTCGGCGGAACGACGACGAGCGTCGTGCTCGGCACGCCCGACGGAACGATCCTCGAGCGGCGGGCGTGGCCGACGCAAGCTGCGGACGGCGAGGCGCTCTACGCGGCGGTCGTCGATGCGCTGCGCGCGGTCGCGGCGGATGCGCGCGCGATCGGCGTGGCAATCGGCGGTCCGATGGACGCGCGAACCGGCACCGTGATCTCGGCACCGCACTTGCCGGGGATGCACGGGTTCCGGCTTGGCGATCGCCTGCGCGCGGACTTCGGCAAACCGGTCGCGGTGCATCACGATGCGGCGGCGTGCGCGCTCGCCGAAGTGCGGTGGGGCGCGGACCGCGGTGTCGGCGGGCTGGCATACCTCACGTGCGGCACGGGTTTCGGCGCGGGGATCGTGATCGACGGTCGCGCGCGCTACGGCTCGCGCGGATTCTCGCCGGAACTCGGTCACGTGAGATACCGCGACGACGGCCCGGATGTCTTCGGCAAACCGGGCTGCTTCGAATCATACGGCGCCGCGAGCGCGCTCCCGAAGCTCGCGCGGATGCGCGATCCGTCGTTCTCGGCGAAGACGGGTGCCGAGGTCGCCGAACGCGCCGCGCACGGCGATGCGATCGCACAGGCCGCATTGGACGACAACGCCGCCGCGGTCGGCGCAGCGTGCGCACTGCTCGCCGACCTGCTCGTGCTCGACGTGATCGTGCTGGGCAGCCTCGCGACATACGTGGGCGAGCCCTGGATCGAACGTGTGCGAACCACCTTTGTCGGCGAAGCGCTGCCGGACCACGCGGCGTCGTGCACGCTACGCGCGCCGTCGTTGGATGCGGTGCAAGACCTGAGCGGACTGGCCGCAGCGTTCGACGCGACATAAAAAGCGACGGGTACCGCGTCCTTTCGAACACGGTACCCGCGATGGTGTGGGGGTGCCTGAGCCAACGACACGGTACCACACCAACTCCGTCGAGGCAATCCCGACGGGCTGGAGCGTGCGGGAATTGAACCCGCGAGGAATGCCGGATTTGGCCGTTTAGTAACGTCCCAGAATGCGCTGCTCGCCGCCGATCGTAGCGAGCGCATCGCCCAGGCGTGTGTCGTCGACGTTTGCGAGCTCGACGAAGAAGCGGTAGCGGAACGGGACGCGGCGGTCCGGGCGTGCGATCAAGAATCGCAAGTCGATCGCACGGTCGGCGAACGCGCTCAGCGCGTCACGCAGCGAGCCGGGGCGGTCGTTCACCGCGATTCCGACACACGCGCGGTCTCCGGTGCCCGCTTCGTTCGTGCGCGCGATCAAGAAGAATCGCGTGTAGTTCTCAGCCTCGTCTTGGATGCCGCGTGCGAGAATCGAGCCGCCGTGGATCTCCGCGGCCAGCGCCGGTCCGACGGCCGCAATCTCGGGATCGCCGAGCGCGACGACTTCGCGTACCGCGCCTGCGGTGTCCGTCGTTGTGGCTTGGTGCCAATCGTGCCCGGCGGCGTACCGGCGCACTTGCTCGAGCGCAACCGGATGCGATCGAATCTCGCGGATCGCCGCTTCGCTTGCGCCGATCACCCCGATGAGGCAGAGCTCGATGGCGAGCGTCGTCTCGGCGCGGATGCGCAGCGCCGGGTGTTCCCACAACAGCTCGTAGTTGCGCGGGACCGGCCCGGCGATCGCGTTCTCGACCGGCAGCACGGCGTAGTCCGCTTCGCCGGCGTCGAGCGCGGTCGCGGCATCGTCGAACGATCCGTACCCGCGCGTCTGGGCGCCCGGCACCAACGCTCGCGCCGCGACGTCGCTGAAGGCGCCGGCGTGGCCCTGGTACGCGACCGTCGGCATCAGGCGGTCAGACTGGCGCGTTCGCGGCGGCGCCGAGCCGGAACGCCGCGACGTACGCCTTGAAGATCACCCGGTAGTCGTCGTGCACGAACCGCACGCTGCGCGGGCCGATGCGCTCGAAGCCCGGGATCATGTCGACGAAGTCCGCATTGTGCGTCCAGCAGAAATCCAGCTCCAGCGCGATCGGGGGCTCGAACGTGAACGGCTTCGCTTCTTTCAAGTGCGCGAGCGCCTCTTTGGCACCGGCGAAGATCAGCTCGCGAGCGCGCGCGGGCGAGAGCGAGTTGGTCGCGAAGCGGCCGATCGAGTCTTTCACGACCACGCCGGTGATCCACGGCATCACCGCCTTCGTCTGCTCGATGCACGCGCGGTCGCCAGTGACCAGCACCACCGGTACGCCCGCGAGCCCGAGCACGGCGGCGTTGAGCATCGCTTCGCTGCACGGGAGCCCGTTCACGCGCGTCTCGCGCAGCGTCTCGCTCGTGTAGGTGTGGTCGAGCGCCGCGTCCTGCGTGCCGACGGCGCCGTGATAGCCGGTGAAGAACGCCGCGTCGAACGTTCCGTCGATCCCTTCCGACATCGAAAACGGCTTGCGGTTGCCGTAGATCATGCGCACGTCGTCGGGCAGCTCGTCCCACAGCACGTTGCGCATCGAGGAGTGCGAGTCGTTGACGAGCACGTCGCGCACGCCGGCCGCGCGAGCGCCGTCGATCGCCGCGCGCACCTCTTGCGACATGAGCCGGCGGTAGTACGGGTACTCCGTCGTGTTGGTCGGGTCGACTTGCGTCCACGAGCAGACCGCGGCGGTCCCTTCCATGTCGGCGGAGATGTAGAGCCTCATTTGGCGAGCTGCCTTTGCGCGGCTTCGTAGCGTGCTTTCACGGCGGCGTCGGCGGGCGCAAGCGCGAGCGCGAGCCGGTAGTAGTGCACGGCCTTGTCGAATTTCTGCGCGGCGAACTCCATGTCGCCCAGCTGCACCAGCGCCGCGCGGTCTTTCGGGTCGCGAGCGATCCGCGCGCGCAGTTCGGTGAGCTGTTGCATCACCGGGGCCGGCGGTCCGGCCGCGTTGCCGCCGCCGGTCGACGCGCCGGGGAGCGCGTTCGAAGCGCCTTGCGCCGGCCCCGTGCCCGTCTGCGGGACCGTGAACGTACCCGGCGGATCGGTCGCGAGCGGTGCGGGCGTCGCGGCGATGCGCGCGTCGCCTTGCTGGGCGGGCGTACCGCTGGGACCGAACGCGGAGCCGGTCGTGCCGAAGCCGATCCGCAGAAACCAGCCCAGAATTCCGAGGAACACGACCGCGAAGATCACGAGAATCGGAATCGCGAGACGCGCCGGCAAGCCCACGCGGGGGACTTGGCGAATGCAGTCGCGTGCTCCCCGGTCTCCCAGGCGTCGCCGAGCTCCAGCTGCTGTTCGCGCAGTACAACTGGATGCATTTCCGCGGCGAGATCCCCACCTACCGGATCGCCTACAACGCGCGGTTCTCCAACAGCGCGGGCCGCATCACGTACAAGCCGCCGCTGATCGAGCTGTCACCAAAACACCTGGTGGGCAAGGAGGGCGAGTTGCGCGAGACGCTGCTGCACGAGATGATCCACGCCTGGCTGCACGCACTCGGCAAGGACCCCGGCCACACCCCGACGTTCAAGAAGAAGATGCGCGAGCTCGGCCTGAGCTCGATCTATCACGACCTCGGTAGAGCGGCGCCGCTCAACGAATCGCCGAAACGCTACATCATCCGTTGCGAAAAATGCACGATGGAGTTGCTGCGCAAGCGCAAGCCGTCACCCAACGTCGTCTGCGCGCGGTGCCGCAAGCCGCTGATCGCGTTCGAAGTGGTGGAGATGCGGCCGGTGGAGCTGGGGCGCGCCGCGTCGCGCGGACCACGCTAGAGAGCACGCGCCGTGAACTGACGAGTTAATGTCGACGGACATGAACGCCCGCATCGGCGGTCGGTACGTGCCATCCCGCATCGTCGAAAAAAAATATCCGCAGTAGCGACGAGGCTGGTTCTCGAATGTCCGTCAGATATGTTGCCGACCGCCGGTCCCGGGTGTGCTTCATGATGCCGATTGTTTTTCGGATTCTTGTCTCTGTGGTGGCGGCGGCCGTCATCTGATAAAGCATTGACCGAAGAAGCGATCTTGCGCCGGATCGTCGGGGGCGCCACTCTTGACGATATTTCGGCGGCGTATACGGGCGTACACCCACTTGAGCGGAGCTATACTGGAGCGCTTCGGCGAAGCAAGCGGCGAAACGGTCCTAGTAGACGGGGTAATTTACCACGACGGCACTGATGTAGGTCGCTTCAAGCGTCGACTCTATTTTGCTCATGGACGCGGTGAGGCGTTTCATGAGCTAATCGAAATTGATGATGCACATCAGGAGCTTGGCATCGGGGGATGCACTTACGCCCGGTCGCTTCAGTTCTATGACAAGATAGGTATTCGCTTTATTGGCCTTAAGGCAGAGAGCATGGGGGTAGTCGTTTGGCCCCAGTTCGGGTTCGACCTTAGCCATCCGCCCCATCGGGATAGGCTGTTGGCCATTCTAAGAGGATGGGACATAAATCCACTACCTTCCCCTGGCGAGGGAACCATTTTGGCCCCTGAGGTGGTTTTTATGAGCGTCCCGGACGATAGAAGAATCGGGGAGCGGGCTCGTACGAGCTCGCTGACCGAGTAGGCGAGGGGCTTCCGATGAAACTTGACCTAGAAAACCGGGTTCAGAGGGATTTCCTAGTAAACCGGGGGATATTAATCCCCGACCACCTATTTGACCCGTCCGCGGGAGAGGACTATGACGACCGCAGCTCACGACTTCAAGTACGCATCTGGCAAGCGTCGGCCCCTGCGCGTCAGCGCTCGCGGCGTAGCGGCTGCCCTGAAGACGTTCGGTCGCAAGAACTATTCTCGGAAGATCGCTAAAATGGCCGTCACCAACGGCTAGAGCGCCTTCCCTCCTAACCGAAAGACCCTCGGGTAACCTGAGGGTCTTTTTTGCATACTGACTGGCGTACCGCGCTCAGCGAAGCGAGACTTCCCGCTTGCGGCGCGTCTAAAGACGCGGTCTCGCTTCGCTGAGCGCGGTACGCCAGTCCTGCCTGGATCGCAAAGTCGCCTGCGAAATGGCGGATATTTGCTTCAAAATGGTGTTACGGGGAGTTCAGGCCGAAAACGCGAACTCGCGTTCCACGCTTTAGCCGTTTCCTCTAAGTCGCAATCGTCAACACAAAGCCATGACGTCGCACTGTGCGCATGAACCGCGCTCGCCGCGATCGAGCCGTCTCGAGCGGGCGTATCGTCGGCAGCCCTCGCTGCGCGAGCCATCCGGCGGTCGGCTCGCTACCACGTGGCGGACACACCGTCGATGGCCACGTCGCACTGTGGACATTTGTCCGCGAGAGCGGCGAGCGCCGCGTCGACGCTCGCGCCGTAATGCCAAAACGGGGCAGAGGCCATTCACGAGCCCGCTTCGGCCGTGTACGGCGCGGACTCATAGGGGCGTCAGGCTCGCGAAACAATGGCTCAGGCCCTCTAAATCGGGCGCGCTGCGGCGTTACGACTCAGTGGCGAAAGTTTTGACAACCTAGTTTGTTTATGATATTTTACTTGTATGATAAAGACCGACTTCGCGGAGTACAAGGCCCTGGTCGCTCAGGCGGCCGAAGCGCGGCTAACTCTGCACCGGCTCGAAGCACGCATCGCCGAGCTGGAAGCGACTTTCGATACAGCCGCTGCGAGCGCCGCGCCGGAACACGCCGACCTCGAACCGCGGTTCCGCCGCATGCTGCAAATCTTCCGGGACCTTGGCGGCCGGGCAAAATTGCGTGATGTAACTTCCAAGACCGGGCTGACAGGGCCAGGAACTCTTGCGCAAATCCGCTTCCTGGAAAGCAAGAAGCTGGTGCGAAAATACGATCACGGAGTGTACGAACTTGTGTCGCGTTAGCGTCTACGAGTCGCCGCGCTACCGTTGGGCGAAGAGGATGGCATGCCGAAGGGTGAGGACTCGTCAGTACAGATAGGGGCCAATGCCAACATCCGCGATAGCGCGATTGGCCGGGATAGCTCAGTCGCAAAGGGCGGCGCAACGACTGCTGGAGATGCCAAGCGGAAGCCGTTTCTGATCGTGGCTGCTTCCGTGATCGGCACGATCATCATCGGGTGGGTGACGAACGCACTCTATGACTGGACGGCGGCATTTTGGCACCTGTTCGGTCACGGCTCTAAGTGATGGACAACAAACGGACTGAGGCGCTGAGAAGGCAGGCTGAAGACACTCTTCAACCGCTCCTGGCCGAAACAGAGGCTATCTTCAAGATCGCGCAAGAGCGCAGTCATATCGTAGAGTCGCAGAATGACGAATGGATGGCGCTCTACAACCGCTTCTCGCTTGCCAGTGGCGGATTCCCGTTTGCACCGTATCACAACTACTATTTTGAAGGGCTAGCGCCCGCTACGGAGCCGCTATTCCATCCGGTCCACGATGAACTGTCGGAGCGGTATCGCGAGTTTGCGCCAGAACAGATTGAAGGGCTGCGAGAAAAATACGTCCTCCCAGCAAATCACGCTGTGACCGCGACGTTCGACAGGTCCAAGGCTCTTTACGTGCGCGCTGCATCGCAGGTTGTGATTGTGCGCAGGCTCAGCGGCTACGGTCGACATTCTTGCGCAAATGGGTGCGACTTTGCGCACGCCCTGGGCGGCGGGCTTCGACCCGAAATACCGCCACTACGGACGAGGCTTCCCTTACTGGGTCGCAACAATGAATAAGCGACGGCCATTTCATGATGAGCTGCAACCGTCCGAAGAAACGTCGGGAACTGCGCCTCGATACGACAAGCTGCAAAGCTTTTCAGCAATTCTCCATAGTATGATTGCAGAGTTGCCCTTTGCGGACATTTTGAAGGAGCCAGTGCCGGTGCCGAAGACGTTAATCGTAGTTGCGAGCCACGTGGATGCGTCGACCACTGTCGGTGAGAACTCAAAGATTGAAGGTTCGGCCGTTGGGAAGGGGGCGTCGAAGCAAGGACGATAGCGGGTTCGCTCATTGATTTAGAATTCAGAGCGTTTGCCCGTGGACGCTTGCCAAATCGACTTTGCGCGTGATTATTCCGGCGCTGGGGCGGTTCGATGGCGTCGAAGTGGCAGACCCGAGATCTGTCCGCGCCGCGGATTCGATTCCCGCCCGTTCCAGCCCGGTTCGCTTGTCGGACCGGAGGTGGTGTGATAGAATCCATTCCGGTCTCGGGTCTGTCGCACCGTCGAACGAGCACCGTGTCGCAAGGCACGGTGCTCGCCGCTATTTAAAGGGCCGCGCTGAAGAAGCTGTAGCCGTTCTCCTGGAGGACGGCGACCGAGCTGATGCCGGCGGGGACGATGTCCGTGCCGGGCAATGCGCGTGCGCGCAGCTTTGCTTGAATCGCGAACGCGTCGCCGCCGTCGCCGTAGCCTGCCGCCACGATGCGGTTCGCGATGTCGCCGAGCGCGGTGTTGCAGACGATGATGCGCACGCCGCGTGCGATGAGCGCGGGCACCGACCGGTCTCCGCCTCGCCCGTTCGCCGTGTGCGACCACGGGTTGCCTTGCGACGCGTCCACGGTCAGAAACTCTTGCTGGACTTTTTTGACGATGTCGGCGAGCTTGTACGTGCGCCAAGCGTCGTCGTCCAAACCGATCGTCGCCGCCGAGCCGAACAGGACGAGCGCGATCTGCACGTTGCCGTCGGGCTCGTTCCAACCCGCCTTGAACCCGTTGAGCGTGTTGACGACGAACTGCAACGGCGCGCCGTCGTCGACGCGCGGCGCCGCGATGAGCTGCCGGTGTTTTGCGCCGCTGCGAATCCGCGCGACGAACGCAGCCTCGTCGAGAATCGCGTTGTCCGCGGCACTCGCGGCAGTGGCGGCTGATCCGACGGCGCCGGCCGTCAATGCGGCGACGGCCCCGACGGCCAGGAACTCGCTTCGTTTGGTCATGCAGTCACGATACCCCACGGCCCCCGCCGAACGACGGGGTGGCTGTGATAAGAAATGACATAGCCTCGGGCGATCGACGCTTTCTCAGAACAGGTGACGGAGCGCAAGCCCCAGCGCCGCGACGACCAATGCCGCGGCCAGCATCGTGATCAGGGCCGGCGACGACACGCGCTTTTGGATCAGCGGGCCGATGCTGCCGCCGACGAGCCCGCCCAACACGAGCGGCAGGGAAAACGGCCAGTCGACGTCGCCCCCGAGCGCGTGCGTGAGCACTCCGACCGGCGCGGTGGTCGTGATCACGAACGCGCTCGTGGCGGTGACGACGTGCGGCGGCATGCGCGCCGCGATCAGCAGCAGCGGGATCAGCACGACGCCGCCCCCGATGCCGAACAGCGACGAGAAGAAGCCGGTGCCGAGCCCCGCGACGACGCCGATGCGCGGGTCGTGCGCGAAGGTGCGTTCGGCCGCGTCGCGCGACGTAACCGAACGGCGCCGCACGACGAGAATCGCGAGCACGATCAGCACGACGCCGTAGGCGAAGTCGAACCCGCTCGGCGTGAAACGCTTCACGGCAAAGACGCCGATGATGCTGCCGGGTACCGCGCCCAGACTGAACGGCACCACGAACCGCAGGTCGACGACGCGCGCGCGCAGGTAGCCGAATGTCGACGCGCCGGTATTCGCGAGTACCATCAGCAGCGACGTACCGGCGACCTGCGCCGGCGGCACGCCGAACGCGATGCGCAGCACGGGGATGATGACGAAGCCGCCGCCCAACCCGACGATCGAGCCGAAGATGCTCGCCGCGACGCCGACGGCGAACAATTCGAGCGCGCCGAGCGTCGTCATCGCGCGCGTCGAACGCGCGTCAGCTCTGGACGCGTCCGA
>CAWBTJ010000068.1:0-10745 GCA_963791645.1 Vulcanimicrobiota bacterium
TACCGATTTAACATCATGAACAGACAAGCGATCGTCGGCGTCTTCACCATCGTCGCCCTGCTCGGGCTCTTCGGGTTTTTCTTGGTGCTCGCGAACATCGGGCCGAGCGGGCGCTACAAGATCGGCGTGCATTTCAAATCCGCCGCCGGATTGCACAAAGGCGCGCTCGTGTACGAGAGCGGCGTGATCGTGGGCGTCGTCGACCAGACCCGGCTCATCCCCGAGGACTTCACCGTCGAGGTGATCCTGGCGATCGACAACAACGTCGACGTGCCGCGCAACGCGCGCTTCCTGATCCAAGCGCCGCTGACCGGCGACTCGTCGCTCGAGATCGTGCCGGCCGTGCCCGCGCCGCACCCGTCCGGCTACGCCGCGCCGACCAACGCGCCCGCGGCGGTGGCGGTGCTGCCGCGCGAGGTCTTGCCGATCGACCAGCAGCCGCAAGGCACGAACCCCGCGACGATCCAGGAGCTGCTCGACCAAGGCCAAGGTGAGATGAAGAAGGTCGACGCGATGCTGGCCGACCTGTCGCGCCGCGAGCCGCAGCTGCTCAACACCTTTCAGTCCGCGCTGAACAACGCCAACGACGTCAGCATCACGGCAAACCAGTCGTTCCAGAAGCTCTCCCGGCGCATCGACTCGCTCACCACGACGCTGCAGCTCGCGATCGAGCGCAGCAGCGGCAACATCAACGACATGACGGCGCAGCTCGACACGTCGGTGCGCCGGAACTCCGGCCACTTCGATGCGATCGTGACGGCGCTCGACGCGTCCGCGCGCGACCTGAACAAGACCGCCGATCAGGTGTCCGCGCTGGCGTCCGACCCGCAGTTGCGCTCGAACATCCTGCAGACGACGCAAGGGATCGCCCAGACCGCGACGACCTTTTCGTCGATCGCAAGCGATCTGCAAAAGGTCACGGGCAACCCGCAGACCCAGGCGCAGCTGCGCGACACCGTCGCCAACGTCGATGCGGCCGCGCAGAAGGCGAACTCGCTGCTCGCGCAGTTCGGCGGCCGGTCGAACGTGTACGGCGTCGACCGCGGCGCGACGCCCGCGCCGGCCGGGACGCTGCGCCCCGACGGCACGTACCCGCAGCGGCCCGGCGCGCCGCCGGTCGGCAACACGCCGCCGCCGGGGTCGGCGCAGGGTAACATCAAGAACAAGGTCGGCAGCCTGGTGCGCGATCTGGTCGCCTTGCAAGTCCGCGTCTCGGAGCTCAACAGCCAGCGCGCCGGCGCGAACAGCTCGCCGCTGCTGACCAGAGACCGCGGACCGCAGACGGACATCAACCTCATCGCGCTGCCGAAGGGCGACACGTACCTGTTCGCGGGCGCGAACGACATCGGCGCGAAGTCGTCGTGGAACTTCGCCGCGATGACGAAGCTGCGGCCCGGCTTGTCCGTCGGCGGCGGGGTGCTCTACTCGCGGCTCGGTGCGCGCGCCGTGTACTCGCCCGCGCTCAGCCGCGGCTTGGGGTTGGAAGCGCGCGTGTACGACCTGCGCCGCCCGACCACCGACGCGTACGCGAACTTCAAGCTGGGCAACGGCCTGACGATCTTCGGCGGCGAACGCGACCTCCTGCGCGACGGCCGCCGCACGACGTTCGGACTGCAGTACCAGTTTTAACGGCGCTGCGCCCCCGGCTCCGCGCCCCCCACCGCTGCGCGGCGGGGCCCCCGATTCGACCTCGCAACAACGAGTCGGGCATGTGACGATGCTGCTGCGCTCGGTCCATCACCGGACTGCTACGTTGTGATCCCGATCGGGGACGACGAGCGGCGGTTTCGGGGGGTTCCGCTCGTCGTGTACGCGCTCATCGCCGCGAACGCGTGGGTGTTTTTCCAAGAGCTGAACGCGCCCGAGACGGACCGCTTCATCAACGCGTTCGCGCTCATCCCGTACGACGTCACGCACGACGTCGCGCTCGCTGCGCCTTCGCCGGCGTTTCCGCCGCTGACGCTGCTGTCATCGATGTTCCTGCACGGCGGCTGGCTGCACATCGGCTTCAACATGTTGTTCTTGTTCGTGTTCGGCCCCGCGATCGAGTACGCGTGCGGACACGTGCGCTTTCTCGCGTACTACCTGCTTTGCGGCGTGGCCGGCGGCATCGCCCAGATCGTCATCGGTCCCGGCAGCCACGTCCCGGCGCTCGGCGCCTCGGGTGCGATCGCCGGCGTGCTCGGCGGCTACCTCGTGACCTTCCCGTTCGCGTCGATCCGCACGATCGTGCCGATCGTCATCTTTCCGCTCTTCGTGCGGCTGCCCGCAATCCTGGTCATCGGCGTGTGGGCCGCGACCCAGTTCCTCAACGGATTCGCCACGATCAGCGACCGCGCGGCGGAGTCCACCGGCGGGACCGCGTATTTCGCCCACATCGGCGGGTTCTGCGCGGGGGTTCTCTTGATCGGGCTGACGGCGAGAAAGCGAACGGGAACACGAGCATGGTGATGGACCGAGCACAGGAAAATCGTGCTATGCCCGGATTGTCGTTGCGAGGTCGGACTGGGGCCCCACGCAGCGCGTGGGGGCGCGCAGCCCGGGGCGGAGCGCCTTTAGGACATGAGGATAGGCATCGTCGGAGCGGGGGCATTGGGCACGTTGTTCGGACAGCGGCTGGCGGCGACGAACGAGGTCGTGCTCCTCGAGCAGCGGCGGGACGTCGTCGACGCCATTCGGCGCGACGGGCTGCGCGTCGACGGGGACGCGCGCGCCGCCGTCGCGACCAGCGAGCCGCGCGAGCTCTTCGGCGTGCAGGCGCTGTTCGTGTTCGTGCGCGCGACAGACACGCTGCGCGCGCTGCGGCCCTTCGCGGCCGAGCTCAGCCCGGCGACGGTGATCGTCTCGCTGCAGAACGGTCTGGGCAACGAAGAGGCGATCAAGACGTCCCTGGGCAGCACGATCTCGCTCGTGATCGGCGCGACCACCGAGTCGGCGCTGACCGTTGCGCCCGGCGAGGCACGGCGGATCGGCGACGGTACGACGGTGCTCGGCAGCGCGGGCGCTTCGTCCGACGCGATCAACCGCGTCGCGCGGCTGCTGGTCGATGCGGGGTTCCGCGCAAGCGCCGCTTATGACATTCGCCCGCACTTGTGGGGCAAGCTGATCGCGAACGCGGCGATCAACCCGGTCGCCGCGCTGCTCGACCGGCCCAACGGCGTGGTGCTCACCGACGAGCACGCCGGCGACGTCGCGCGCTCGCTCGCGCAGGAAGCGGCGACGGTCGCGAACGCGATGCGCATCCCGCTGCCGTTCACCGATCCGTGGACCTACGTGCGCGGGATCGTCGAGCAGACTGCGGAGCTGGAGAACTCCATGCTGTTCGACCTGCGCTCCGGCGCGGCGACCGAGGTCGACTTCATCAACGGCGCCGTCGTGTCGGCGGGCCGCCGGGCCGCCGTGCCGACGCCGTACAACGAGACGCTCACGGCGCTGGTCAAAGCGCGTGAGGGGACCCGCGGGCGTGACGGGCGGTCGCTCCCGCGCGTTCTTTGGCGGCCTCGATCTGCGCGCCGATCTCGTCGAGCTCCTCGCTGCTGAATAGTTTCTTGGCCTGTTTGAACATCTCGTTTTCTTCTTCTTTGACGTGGTGCTCGACCAGCTCGCTGAGCACTTGCACCTTCGCCTTGTACGTCTCGTCGGCGGGATCGGTCCCTTCGAGCTTGCGCAGCAGATCCTTCACCGACGCGTGCTCCTCGAGCGCCTCGAGAATCTCGTCGCGCTCGTCGCTCGCGGCCTTCGTCTTGGCCTTGAACGCCGGGTAGAAGATGGTCTCCTCGAGCTTCGCGTGCAGCGTCAGCTCCTCGTCGATCTGCTCGAACAGCTTGCGGCGCGTCGCGTGCGCGCCGTCGCTGAGATCGTTGACTTCTTTGAAGAGCTGCTTCACTTTGGCGTGATCTTCTTTGAGCAGCGTGAGCACGTCGGGCATCGTGGATTCCTCGTCGAGCGGTGAGTTCGCCCACACGTTTGCCCACGGCGGTGAACGCGAAACCGTGACGACCGCACGGTCGCTGCGCAAACGCCGAGAGAAGAAGAAAAAAGAACGCCGAGGCGATGTTCGCCCCGGCGTTCCGTGCTCGATCTCGCCGTCGCGCGGTTAGAGGTCGCGCACGTCGCGCTTGGCGCGATCGTATCCGGCTTCGAGATTTTCCTTGCCCTGGTTCAGCACCGATCCGACTTGCTCGCCCGGCGTCAGCGTGTCGCCGGCGACGTCGCGTTTGGCCTGCTCGCCCTCGGCGGCGCCGCGGTGCCCGGCCTCGCTGACATAATCCTTGACGTCCTCAGCTCCGTGCTTCACGGCCTCGGCCGCCTTTTCGAACGCATCCTTCAGACCCATGTCTCGCTCGCTTTCCGACCCGTTGGGGCCGCGCTCGACTTACCCCGGAACGGCCCCACCGTACCGGCGGCCCCGGCGCGCGCGCACGCCGCCGCGCGCGGGTGATTAGGAAGGTTCCAGGACGGGCAAGCGACGCTCGAAAGGGAGGGCAATACCTTGGCTGGACTCCTCTGGGGCATCATCGTCATCTTGTTCGTCTTGTGGCTGTTGGGCTTCTTGCTGCACTTCGGCGGCGGCATCATCCACATCTTGATCGTGATCGCGATCATCCTCGTGATCTACAATCTCATGACGGGACGCGGCGCGAAGCTCTAGCGCCGCACTGACGACGAGCGGTCAGACGTCTTCGCGCGGATGGAACTCATCGAACTCCGCGCGGAGGCGCCCGCGCGCGAGCTTGGTGTAGACCTCCGTCGTGGCGGTCGACTCGTGGCCCAGAAACTCTTTTAGGAAGAGCAGGTCCGCCCCGCGTTCGCGCATCAGCGTAGCGACGGTGTGCCGCCACGTGTGCGGCGACGCGTGCTCGGTGATCCCGGCGAGCTGCATGTACGCGCGCACGATCTTGTAGACGGCGGCAGCACTGAGGCGCCGGTCGCCGCGCCCGACGAAGAACGCCGGGACGCTGACGTGCGGGCGCAGCGCGAGATACCGGCCCAGCGCGGCAGCGGCTTCAGGCGTCATCGGGACGTAGCGGTCCTTGTTGCCTTTGCCTTTGATCACGCGCAGCGAGCGGCCGGCCAGGTCGACGTCGTTGAGGTCGAGCCCGACGAGCTCCGCCCGCCGCACGCCGCACGACCATAGGCATTGCAAGATCGCCTGATCGCGAGCAAGCTGCAGCCGGCTCAGGCCCGCCGGCGGCGCGACCGCGAACACGCGCCCCACCTCGTCGCCGCGCATCGCCTTGGGCAGCGGCCGCCCGATCTTGGGTAGGATCGCGTCGGCGGCCGGGTTGTCGTCGCGCCGGCCGCTGTGCCGCAGGTGCTTGTAGAACGTCCGCAGCGTCGCGATCTTGCGGCGCACCGAGCGCGGCGCGTAGCGGCGCGAGCGCGCGAGGTGCGTCTGGTACGCGAGGATGTCGGCATACTTCGCGCCCGTCAGCGCGTCGTACGGCGGCGGCAATTTCTCGTCCGGGTCGGTGCCGAGCGCTTGGGACTTCAAGAAGGCGCCGAAGTGCTCGAGGTCGCGCTGGTACGCCTCGCGGGTCCGCGGGGTCGTGCCGCGAATCGCCAGGTAGCGCTCGGCGAACCCCGCGATCTCGGGGTCGAGTGAGAGAAACTCGGGTTTCTCGTAGACCGGGCCGCGCTTCTTCATTCCGTCTCTCCGAGTTACGATAATCAGTATTTCCGTTACTCGGAAGAAGCGATGATCCCTTCCCGCGCGCATCCGGTACCGGGTGACGCCAGGCACAGACGGTAGCTTAACAGGCCAACTGCTCAGGCGCGGGCCTCAGGATGCCGAAACCTTTTGTACGATGCACCTCTTCGACCAGCTCCTCGGCAAAGCGGAGCCGCTCTGGTTCGAGAACTCGACGAACGGCCGCGACGGGACGTTCGACGCCGTCGCGCTGTGCGAAGGCAAACGCATCTCCGTGCTCGGCACGACGGTCGCCCGCGAAGGCATCGCGTTCGTCTCGACCGTCGAGGTGCACGGGCGCGAGATCCCGCTGACGTTCACGATCCGCCGCCGCTCGATCCCCAGCCGGGTCAAGATCGTCAAGGCCGAGCGGATGCAGGCCCCCAAGCGCGTCGTCCACCGTTATTTCTGCTCGTTCACGGCGATCGCCGCGGACGACTGGGACGCCGTCGTCCGCTACGTCGAGAACATGCCCGAGCCGCGGGCCGTCCCGCTGCCGGTGCTCGTCGACGACGAGTGCCGTTCGCTCACGTCGGCCGTCCAGGAAAAGATCGTCGATCACCTCGTGCGCCTCAAGCGGCTCGCGAAGCCCGCGTCGGGCGTCGCCCCGCTCATCCGGCTGCAGGCCGGGCCCGTGCAAGAGCTCGAGGACGGCCGCACCGCGCGCGACGTGCGCATCCACAGCCGCGTCCTGGCCGACGACCGCTTCCGGTCGTACGACACGCGCTTTCGCGTGCACTCCGACGAGTCGGTCGAGCTCATCCTGAGCTGATGCGGCCGTAGGCCGCTCAGCTGCGGCTGACTGAAGCCGGCGTCGGCTCTTCAGCCGCCGTAGGCGTTGCGGAGCAGCTCGCGGACGGTGGCTTCGTCCGGCTGGGCCGGGTTGTTCGCGAGCAGTGGCTGTTCGAGCACGCGCGCGAGGGCGCGCTCCGGGAGGTCGGCGGCCGCGCCGAATTCCGCGCAGGTGCGCGGCAGCGCATAGGCTTTCGCGATCGCGTCGGCTTCCGCCGCGAGGTCGGTGATTCCGAACGCCTCGGCAACTGCCGCGACTGCGTTGGGCGCAAGGCGCGCGTTGGCGCGGACCGCGTGCGGCAGGACGATCGCGTTGACGATCCCGTGCGGGATCCGCGTCAGCCCGCCGATCACGTGGCAAACCGCATGGTGCAAACCCATCGAGCGCGTGTCGAGCGAGAACCCGGCGAGGTGCGCGGCCTCGAACAGCTCAGCGTGCAGTGCGGCGTCGCGATGCGTCGCCGCGCGCCGCAGCAGCGGCGGTAAACGGCGTCCGGCCTCGAGCGCCGCGGCGGCGCCCAGCACGTGCGGCGTGCGCGCGTAGCGTGCTTCGATCGCGTGGGCCCAGGCGTTGATCCCGATCGAGCCGAGCTCGCGCGGCGGCAGCGACGCTAGCAGCGCCGCGTCGTACACGACGATCGGCGCCGGAGACGCGAGCCGTCCGCCCGCCTTGCGGTCGCCCTCGAGCACGCCGTAGCCGCGCGACATCTCCGCGCCGCCCAGCGCCGTCGGTATCAGCGCCAGCACGACGTCGCGTCCGCCGGCAACTGCTTTGCCCAGGTCAATCGCGCTCGAGCTGCCGATCGCGACCACGCTCGCGCAGCCGTGGACGTCCACGAATGCGCTGGCTTCGTCCACGACGGCACGCGGGTTGTGCGGCTGCACGCCGGCATAGCGGTACACGGGCGCGCCGCCGAAGGCGTCGTCGGATACTGCGCCCAGCGAGCGCGCCGTGCCGAGCAGCGCGATGGGTCCGGCCAGCTGCAACGCCGCGAGCGCGTCGCCGACCGCGCCGAACACGATCTTCCGCTCCGCGATCCGTTGCGCGAGCGGCGCGCCCTGCTTCATCCGGCGATCAGACGTCGTCGACCGTCGGGTTCTCGTCGGGCGCGTCACCGACGTCCTCGACCGACGAGAACTCCTCGTCGTCGACGCCGAGGTTCTCCACCCGCCCGCTGGGGTTTTCGGTCCGGCCGTGCGGTTCGATCGATTCGCGTTCCATGATCGCCACGTACCCGCGGCGAACGCCCGCGCATGACCTGTCCGAGTTGTCAGAACCCGATCCCCGACGGCGCCCGCTTCTGCTCGACCTGCGGCGCGCCCGCGCCGCAAGGGATCGCCGTCGGCGCGTACAGCGAACCCGTGCCCGAGAGCGCCAACCCCAAGGAGCCGATCAGCGTCGGCGACATGACGGTGCGCATCGAAGGCGAGCTCGTCCCCGCGGTGGACATCGAGCTGGGACCGCGCATGACGATCTACTTCGAGCACCACATCTTGCTGTGGAAGCAGCCGCAAGTGCGGCTGGGCTTCATGGGCTTGCAGAATGCCGGGAAACGATTCTTCGCGGGCTTGCAGATCTTCATCTCGACCGCACAAGGCCCGGGCAACATCGCGATGTCGCGCGAGGCACCGGGTCAGATCGTCGCCTTGAAATTACGCCCCGGCCAAATCGTCGACGTGCGCGAGCACCAGTTCTTGATGGCCACGAACACGATCGCGTACGATTTCTACTGGCAGCAGGGGCTCGCGAACGTCTTCTTCTCTCGCAGCGGTTTGTTCATCGACCGCTTCACCGCGAGCAACGACGAAGGGCTGCTGCTGCTGCACGGTTACGGCAACGTGTTCGAGAAACAGCTCGCACCGGGCGAGCAGATCGACGTCGAGCCCGGTGCGTGGCTCTGGAAAGATGCGAGCGTTCGCATGGACACCGTGTCGGTGCTGCAATCGGGCGGCGGCGGCGGTTTGATGGGCGCGCTGGGCGCGTTCGTCGGCGGCGCCTCGCTGATGATGAACCGCTTCACCGGCCCGGGCCGCCTGGGGCTCCAATCGATGACGTATCACGAGCCCGCGAGCGAAGGCGCGCAGCGCCAGGGCGGCTCGAGCAACGTCGGCGGCGTGCTGGGAAGCTTGTTCAACCCCCGTCAGTAAACGCCGGTCACAAAGCTATCGCGTCGGTATCCGAAAACTCGAATCGGATATCCGTTTCGCCGTTTGCCATCCGTCGGCGCGCCAGAGCGAGAAAATGCTCGAGCCGGTACGCGGTCGGGGTGTCGAATGCGTGGCATTTTTCCTCGCCGCCGAGTATTGACGCGGGGACGTCGTCAATGCGCACGGAGACACCGGGCGCGATGTTCTTCTGGAACGTGATCAGCTCATGCTCTCGATGCATCGTCATATTCTACCATATCGATCGTATGGACTGTAACGATGAAGTAGCCGCGTTCCCAGGAAACCTTCGCGCGAATACGGCGCCGATCTGGTAGTGACCCTTCGAAGTTGATGCCGATCGATCGCTTTCCGGCCGGATCGATGTCCTTGGTCCTGATCCGGGCGTGCTCGACGACGTGCCGGATCGAACGAAGCGGGATCATCTCGTCGTCCGCTTCGTTCACGGCGTGTTGCGTAAACTTGAGAAGATTCCAACGTGCCGCGACGCGGATCAGCATCAGTTCCCGTTTGGTGACTGCTGGCGTCCAGGTCGAACGCTTCTTCGATCGTCTGGATCGCCAGAACGTCCTCGCGCGTCGGCACGAGAACGATGGTGAAGGTTGGGCGCTACGTCTGCTTTGCCGCGATGTTACGGCGTGAATTTCCGCAAACTAACGGCGGGGTTTTAGCTCACGTAGGAGACGTTGACGCTGAAGCCGCCCGCTTCGGCTTGGTGCAGCACGCCGAGCACAGAGTCGATCTGCGTGTCGACCGCGATCATGTCGCCCGCGCTGATGCCGACCGGGCCGGCGTTCGTCCAGAGCAGGCGGCGTGCGGTCTGGAACGCCGCGCGCAAACGTTGCGGCGTCGCTTCGAGGACCGGCCAGTCTTCGTACGACACGGCCGGGACGATGCGCCAGCCGTCGCCGGAGCATTCTTCTTCATCCGCGTAGGCGTGCGGGACGTTCGCGAGCACGTCCAAGTGCGCGCGGTCGACGGCGCTCGCGTGGAGCGGCGCTTCGGCCAGGCGGAGGACGTAGCGGTAGAACGCAGGGCTCGCGACGGTGCACATCCCCGCGGGCGACCCGACGCTGACGCTGATCATTGCCGACCCACGTTCTCGTGTCCCGATAGTCCCCCTCTCGCCTGGTCGCTACGTCCCAAGCTCAACCCGCGGCGGACGTCACCAAAAGCCCCACGGAAGCAAGCGGGGGCGTCAAGACCGCGCTCCGCACGCCTCGGGCCGCGAAGCGCGCGGCGATCAGCCCGCCGATGCGGCGCGGCTCGTCGAGCACCAGCGCGAGCACCGACGGCCCGGCGCCGGAGAGCGCGATCGCTACGACCGCCGGGTCGTCGAGCTCCAAGATCTCGGCGAGCCCGGGGATGACGCCCGCGCGGTACGGCTGATGCAGCTTGTCGCGGACGGCCGCGCGCAGCAAATCAACACGCCCTGCCGCGAGCGCCGCACCGAGCAGCGCGGCGCGCTGAACGTTGTGCACGGCGTCGGCGCGCGCGTACGTCTGCGGCATCAGATCGCGCGCCTGTGCGGTCGAAAGCTCGATCTCCGGTACGACGACCACCGCGGTGACGGCGGGCGGCGGGAAGCGCGCGACCGTGAGGCCGTCATCGCCGAACGCCGCGATCACCGCGCCGCCGTACCACGCGGCCAGCGCGTTGTCGGGATGGCCTTCCAGCTCAGCGACCGTACGCGCGAGATCGTCGTCGGCGGGCGCGGCGGCGACGAGCCGCGCGCCGATCGCGACGCCGAGCGCGTACGCCGCGGCGCTGCTGCCCAGCCCGCCGCGGAGCGGGATCGCGTTGTCGAGAGCGACGCTGAGGGCCGGTGCCGCCGGCGCGATGCGCGCGATGCCGCGCTCCACACAGCCGCGCAGGCCGTCGTGCGTCGGCGCGTATGCGCCGGAATACGACCACTCGGAAGATGCGCCGGGCGCGCGCTCGCGCACGTGCGCCGTCATTCGCAGTTCGAGTGCGATCGCGACGGCGTCGAAGCCGGCGCCAAGGTTCGCGCTCGACGCGGGCGCCGACACGGTGAACTCGATCATCGCGGGGACGACGACGTCCTCACGCGTGCGCGAGCAACCGGTCGAGATACGAC
>CAWBTJ010000069.1:0-25871 GCA_963791645.1 Vulcanimicrobiota bacterium
CGTCGGCGGCGCGCAGCGGCGCGGCCGGCGACAGCGCCAGCGCGGCGGCGAAGAGGATGAAGACTGGGCGCTTCATGTCGGGATCACCTCCGGCCGGTCACCGGCCAACAGCAGCTGTGGGCGCTGATCGAACGTATATTTTCCGGACGCTGCGGTCGAAGATCCACACGACGTCGAAGCGGTCGCCGGGCCATTCCTGCGGCGCGGTCGTCTCGTCGCCGAGGATCAGGTTCGCGATCGTGTGGAGCCGTTTGTGCTCCCACGCGATGAGCACGACGCCGCTGTGCGCGAGCACGTCGGCGACGAGCTCCTTTTCCTCGTCGAGCGTGAACCGGATGTCGATCTCCGTGTTGATCATTTCGGCGACCGGGCAGACGGTCTGGTACGGCCGGCCGTGATCGCCGGCCTTCCCGTGCTTGGGCGGGGAGTAGACCTTGGTGGGCGTCTCGATGGCGCCGTCTCGCGGATAGACGAAGTAGCTCGCCAACGCGCCGGCGCGCTGCCAGCCGCGCACGATCAGCGCATGCTCGTCCTGATGGCCGTCGTCCCTGATGCCGGCCGGCGGCCCCACCGGCGGCGGCTTCTCGCCGTGGCGGATGAGCAGGATCTTGTGGGGCGGCGCGCCCTCGGGTTGGTTCATCGAGCCTCCCTTTCCGGCATGGCCTCTTCCGCTACGGAGAGAACGGTTCCGTCCCCCGTAGCCGCGTGAGGACTTCTCCCGGATGCGACCATACCTCGTCGCCGCAGCGCTGCTCGCGCTGGGATTGCCCGCCGCGACGGCGCGGGGCGCCGAACCGGGCACCGTGACGATCACGCAGGGCGTCGACGTGAGCACGCTCGACCCGCTCAAAGCGTCGGTCACCACCGACACCAACGTCCAGTCGCAGATCTACGACACGCTCGCGCGGCGTTCGGCCGACGGCGCCTCGCTGGTGCCGCAGCTGGCGACGTCGTGGCGGCGGACCGCGCCGACGATCTGGGAGTTCAAGCTGCGGCGCGGCGTCACGTTCGCCAACGGCGATCCGTTCACGAGCGCCGACGTGAAGTTCACGGTCGAGAAGATCCTCGATCCGGCGTACAAATCGCAGCAGGTACCGCGCGTCGACACCGTGGCGCGCGTCGAGACGCCCGACCCGCTGACCGTGCGCTTCGTGACGAAACGGCCCACGCCGCTGCCGCCGGCGATCACCCGGCCGGTGTTCATCGCCGACGGAAAATGGTGGCAAGAGCACGGCGACGCCTACGTGCAGGACCACGTCAACGGAACGGGGCCGTACGTGCTCAAGTCGTGGCGCCGCGACGACGCGCTCGAGCTCGACGCGAACTCGCGCTACTGGGGCGGCGCGCCGGCAGTCGCGCACGTCACGTTCAAGCCGATCCCGGAAGCCGGCACGCGCGTCTCGGCGTTGCGCACGGGGGCGAGCGATCTCATCACCAACGTTCCGTTCCAATATGCCACGCTGCTGGCCGGCGGTACGAACACGCGGATGGCGAGCGCGCGCAGCGTGCGCGTGCTCTTCATCGCGTTCAACACGCTGCAGCCCGGGCCGCAGCAGAACGTGCTCGTGCGCCAAGCGCTCAACTACGCGATCGACGTCCCCGCCATCGTCAGGGCCGTGCTGGGCGGGCGCGCCTACGAGCTCGGCGAGCCGGTGCCGCCCAACTTCTTCGGCTACGACCCCGCGCTTGCGCCGTACCGCCACGATCTCGCGAAAGCCAAGGCACTGCTCGCCAAAGCCGGTTATCCCGACGGCAAAGGGCTCAACCTCACGCTGTACGCGCCGCAAGGCCGCTACAACGCCGACAAGGAAATCGCGCTCGCGGTCGGCGGCCAGCTGCAGACCGCGGGCGTCCACGTCGACGTGCGGACGCAAGAATGGGGCAGCTACTACGCGCAGACGCTGCGGCGTGCGCTTTCGCCGATGTACATGCTGGGCTGGGGCAACATCACCTACGACGCCGACAACACGCTCGCATCGCAGCTGGTCTCCGACGCGACGACGTCGACCTATGCGAACAAGGAGGTCGACGCGCTCGTCGACCAAGCGCGCTACGAGCTCGACCCGGCCAAGCGCAAAGCGCTGTACGCGCGAGCGCTGCGCATCATCCACGACGACGCGCCATGGCTCTTCTTGTTCCAGTACGAGGACCTGTACGCAACGTCGAAGCGGCTGCACTGGCAGCCGCGCGCCGACGAGGCGATCTACTGCACGGAGATGCGGCTGCAATGAACGACACCGCTGCGGGCTTGCGGCCCACGCGCGCCATCGCGCGCTCGACGCGCGCGATGGTTGCGTCGCCGCACGCGCTCGCGACCGCGGCCGGCGTCGACGTGCTGCGGCGTGGCGGCAACGCCGTGGACGCGGCGATCGCGGCCAACGGCGTCCTCGCGGTCGTGTATCCGGCGAGCTGCGGGATCGGCGGCGACGCGTTCTGGATCGTCCACGATCCGAGCCGCGTCGTGCGGCGCGTCGACGCGGTGCACACCATCGCGTACAACGGCAGCGGCCGCACGCCGCGCGCGGCGTCGCTCGACCGGCTGCCGAACGGCGTGCTTCCGCAGCGCGGCGCGCTCAGCGTTACGGTCCCCGGCGCCGTCCGGTCGTGGGAGCACGTCGCGCGCGAGCACGGCACGCGCGGTCTCGACGAGCTACTCGGGCCCGCGGAGCACTACGCTCGCAACGGCTTCGCGATCACCGACGTCGTCGCGAACTACCTCGCGCTCAACGAACCGATGCTGCGCCAGGATGCGGAGGCGACGCGGACCTACTTCGGGGACGGTCTGCCGCGCGCTGGAGACTGCCAGTGCAGCGGCGACCTCGCCGATACGCTCGGCGCGATCCGCCGCGGCGGCGCGGACGCGTTCTACACCGGTGAGATCGCCGAACGCATCGTCGCGACGCTGCAGCGCGGCGGCAGCGCGATGACGCTCGACGACCTCGCGTCGCATCAAACCGAGGCGACGCAGCCGCTGCGCATCGCGTGGAACGGCGGCGAGCTGCTGACGCACCCGCCGAACTCGCAAGGCGCGTGCCTGCTGCTCGGCGCCGGCATGCTCGCGGGCGACGGCGGCGCCGAGGAATCGCTGTGGCACCACCTCGGCGTCGAAGCGATGAAGCGCGCGATCGCGATCCGCGACGCGACGTTCCGCGACCCGGCGTTCGGACCGACCGGGATCGAACGCGAGCTCGCGCCGGAACGCCTGCGCGAGCTGCGGGCGTCGATCGATCCCGACCGCGCCATGGCGCGCGAGCAGCTGCCCGACCGCGGCGGCACGATCTTCCTGTGCGTTGTCGACGAGGACGGCATGGCGGTCTCGCTGATCGAGAGCCTGTACATGAACTTCGGCTCCGGCATCGTCGCGGACGGCACGGGCATCGTCCTGCAAAACCGCGGCGCGTACTTTTCGACGCGCCCCGGCCACCCCAACGTCTACGAAGGCGGAAAGCGTCCGGTGCACACGCTCTCACCGCCGATGTTCCTGCGCGACGGCGAGCCGGAGATCGTGTTCGGCACGATGGGCGGCGACGGCCAGCCGCAGATCCTGCTGCAGTTCCTGCACCAGCTCGTCGACCGCGGCCTCGACGTGCAGCACGCGCTCGACCACCCGCGCTGGGTCTACGGCCGGCACACGCTCACGGAGCGGCCGGACTTGAAGCCGGGCGAGACGGTGCTGGTCGAGTCGCGGATGCCGGACGACGTCGTCGCGGGATTCAAACGGCGCGGGCACGTCGTCGAAGCGCTCGGCCCGTACGAAAACGCGATGGGACACGCGCACGCGATCGTCATCGACCGCGAACGCGGCACGCTCGCGGGCGGCAGCGACCCGCGCGCCGACTCGCTGGCGCTGGGATTGTGAGCGGACGCGGCGGAACGTTCGCGGCGGTACTCGCGACGCTGGTCGCCTGCGTCGCCGCCGATGCCATGCTCAGTTACATCATGTGGGGCGTCGGATTCGGGATGAAAGACGTCCAGTGGATGCCGCTGTTCCCGCTCTGGATACTCGTCGGAGTCATCGCAGCGGTCGTTGCGTCTCGGCTGTTGCA
Source organism: Vulcanimicrobiota bacterium (assembly GCA_963791645.1). Classification (GTDB taxonomy): domain Bacteria; phylum Vulcanimicrobiota; class Vulcanimicrobiia; order Vulcanimicrobiales; family Vulcanimicrobiaceae; genus Vulcanimicrobium. The sequence continues at coordinate 4,047 of CAWBTJ010000069.1, forward strand.
TCAACATCTCCACGCCGTCAGGCGCACCGCGCTCCTGTGCGCGTTGCTCACCGTTCCATACCTGGCCGTCGTATGGTTTTTCGGCATCTGGGCATGCGGCGACGGCGGCGGCTGTCACGGCATTCTGGGCGGACGCTGACGACGAAGCGCTGAAGCGTGGCCGCTGCGCGGAATCAAGGACCGCGCGAGGTCGAATCCGTCACATCGTTGAGCAAACGCGCGCGATCCACGACCCGTGCGTCGAGGCCGAGCAGGTGCGCGAGCGCAAGCGCGTCGGAGACCGCTTCGCCATCGCGCCCCGCGACGATGCGATAGTCCATCGCGGCCTGGATCGCGTCCAGCGCGGCGTCGAGATCGTCCGCTTGCACGGTCCCGAGCGCTTCCACGCGGAGGCCCGCGATGCGTAGGTGCGGTGCGCCCGCCGCGTGCGCGACGCCGTCGAAGTGCGTCGCGACCAGGGCGAGCGCGCTGCGTTCGCGCAGCGCCTCGACGTATGCTACCAGCAGCGCGCGGCCCTCGCGCGGTCCGGTCGTGCGCGCGAACTCGTCGACGAGCATCAGTGTGCGCGCCGATGCGCCGGCGAGCGCATCGCGCGCACGCACGACCTCGGCCGCATACGACGAGAGAAGCCGCGCACGATCCTCCGGGCCCTCGCCGCCAATCCACGCGATCGTCGCAACGAGCGGGAGCGACGCGCGACGCGCCGGCGGCGGAACGCCCAGCGCCGCGCACGCGCACAAGAATCCCACGGCGCCGAGCGCCGCGCTCTTGCCGCCCATGTTCGGTCCGGTCAGCACCGCGACGCCGCGCAATTCGAGCGACAGCGGCGTGTAGCGATGCCCGCGCGCGCGGAGGGCGTCGGCCAGCGGCGCGAACGTGGCGTCCTCGAACGCGATGCTTCCATCGGCAAATGCAGGCACGCAGGCGCCCCAGCGCTGCGCGAACGCCACGCGCGCGAGCGTGTGGTCGAGCGCGCCGAGCGCGCGCGTGGCGGCGGACACGGCTTCCGCTTCGCGCGCGATGCGCTCGGCGAGCGCGTGCCGGGCGCCTTCTTCTTCTTCCGACAACCGCGCGAGCGCGGCGTCGCGCTCCGGCGAGAGAATGCCGATCGCCGCCGCGCGGTAGGTCGGTGTCTCTCGGACGACGCGCACGCCGTCGGGCAACGGCCCGTCGTACACGTCCCGCAGCACAACGAACTCGTCGCCGGCCGGATCGACGCCGGCCGCTTCGCGCACGCGCGCGGCGATCGCCTCACGCCGCGCATCCACGGCGGTCTCCGCCTCCGCGAGCGCCTCCCGCGCCGCGCGCAAGCCGGGAGCGAACGCGTCGGCGAGGTAGAAGCCGCCCGCGTCCAGGCCCGGCGCGAGCGCGCCGCGCAGCGCGTCGAGTTTCGGCGGCCGCCGCTGCGCCGCGCCGCCCGCCGCGTCCCACGCGCGCGCCAGCGCCGCGAGCGCGTCGACGAACCGCCCGAGCTCGTAGAAATCCACATCGCCCAGCGCATCGCCGGCGCGCGCGCGCGCAACGATCGGCGTCGCCTCGGGCACCGCCCGCAGCGCCGCACGCAAGCGCGCGACGCCGTCGCGGTCGAGGAGCTCCGCGAGCGCGACGACGTCCGTGATCTCCGCCTGCGCGCGCGCTTCGTCGCCGGGCGCGTACGGCGGCGTCGCATCGTCATACCGCCGCCCGAATGCGCCGGCCGGCTCGAGCGCCGCTCGCAACCACGTGAGCCCGATCCGCTCCGCCGTCAGCGCGTCGGCGTTCATCGCACCGTCGCCATTCGCACCACGCCCGATCACGCCGCGAGATCCGCGACGACGTCGAACGTGGGCAACCCCGTCGCGCGCGCGACCGCTGCGACCAGCGCGCGCGGTGCGAGCGCCGCATCGCGCCCCACCGGCGACGTCGTGCACGCCACCACGCGCAGCGGCCGCTCGCAGCGCAGGTCGACCCCCGCGCGCAGTTTCGCGAACAGCGCGCCGCGAACGGCGATGCGCGTCGGATCTTCCACGACCACGGTCGCATCGCGGGCGTCCGCGAGCAGCTCCTCGGCATCGCGCGCGTCGAGCGCGCCCGCGACGACGATCACGCGCGCGCGCTCGCACGACGGATCGCGTCCCGGCAGCATCAACCGCGCAACGGTGTCCGCCGCAACGGCGGCGACGCTCGCGAGCGTAGCACCACTCGCCGCGCCGGTCGCGACGATCACCGCGTCGTCACCACCGGCTAGCGCCGCGACGCGATCGATCGCGCCGTCGACGAACACCGGACCGATGCCGAGCGCGCGCAAGCGTTCGATCGTTTCTCGCATCGCGCGCGCCGTCGGCGGGCCGGCGATCTCGCAGGTCGTCGGCAGCACCACGCGCGCGAAGACCGTCGCGCCGAGCGCACTTTCCGCGCCGGAACCGAGGATCGCGAGCGCCGGGGTACGCGGAACGAGCCCCGCGGGCAGCGCCACGATGGTCCCCGGCGCGAGCCGCACGCGCGGCTTCGGTTCGGAATCGAGCGCGTCGGACGCTTCGCCGTCGCGCCCGATCGACGTCACCGCGATCGCGACGCCGCGCCGCGCCGCAACCGCGCGCAGCGCGTTGAACGTCGTCGTCTTGCCGGCGTTTTTGGCGGTGCCGACGACGACGACGCTGCGCGCCGCCGCCGTCGCGAGGGCGTACAGCGCTTCAGGCGCCGACGTGGAAAAGCTTGAGCCCGGCAAACGCTAGCCCCGTGAGAACGAGCACGATCCCCGCCCACAATGCCGCCTGCTCTTCGGCCACGACACCGAGCCGCTTCCCGAGCGCGAGCCCCAGCGTCGTCGAGATGAGCGACGCGACGCCGATGAACACGAGGCTGATCCCGAGCGGCACGCCGATGTAAAGGATCGAGAACCCGATGCCCAGGGAGTCGAGGCTGATCGAGAGCGCGCCCAGGACGAGCCCGAAGCCGCGCGAGAGGTCGAAGCCGCCACCCTCCTCGGTTCCGTGCAGCGCTTCGTAGATCATGTAGACGCCCACACCGACGAGCGCCGCGAAGCCGAGATATCCCGCCGCATCGCCGAGAAGCTTCCCCGCCGCCTGCCCCAGCAGCACGCCGACGACCGTCATGCTCACCTCGGCGAACGCGAATGCGATGCCGATGCGAACCTTGACCGCGAGGTTGCTGCCTTTCATCCCGACGCCGACGGACACGGCGAACACGTCGAGCCCCAGCGACAGCGCGACGAAAAGGATCTTGAAGAACGCACCGACGGTCATGCGCGAACGCGCGCGGCGCGCGCGAACCCCGTTATGCGCCCAGCACCGAAAACGGGTCGGCCAGCAGCTGCTGCACGATGGTGCGCAGCTGCACGACCGTGAACGGCTTGTTGAGGAACGCGTTCGCACCCGCCGACTTCGCGCGCTCGTCCATCGCGTAGTTGTTGTGGCCGCTGATCATCACGATCGGCATGCGCGACGTGGCCGGGCTCTGACGAAGCTGTTTGATCAAATCGATCCCGGAAATCCCCGGCAGCATGAAGTCGCTGATCAGGATGTGGTAGGGCGCGTCTTTCCCGATGTGGACGAGCGCGCTCTCGGCATCGTTGCACAGCGTGACGTCGTACGGCCCTCGGGCGAGGATGGTCTTGATGAGCGTGCAGATCTCCGGATCGTCGTCGGCCACCAGGACGCGCCAAGCCATACGCGACGCTTCCGGTATCGCGGAGCCCTCGCCTACGGCGTGAGTGAAAAGAGGGTGAAAAGGCGCCGAAGGTCACCATCCGCTGGTACCCCGGGGGCGGCGCCGTCTCATGCCGAAGCCGCGGGTTCGTGGCAGTCCTCGACGTGATCCAAACCCCGGCGTTCCAGCAGCGCTTCTTCTTCCTCGCGAAGCGCTTCATCGCAGGCGAAACGGTCGCCCAGGCGATGGACGCGGTCGCCGCGCTCAACGCGCAGGGGATGAGCGCGACGCTCGACTTCCTGGGCGAGGACGTCACCGCGCGAGCGGAAGCCGACCGCACGCGCCACGCCTACTTCGAACTGCTCGACGCGATCCGCGCGCGCGGCGTCGAGACGAACGTTTCGGTGAAGCTGACCGCGATGGGTTTGCTGATCGACGAAGACCTCGCGCTCGACAATCTGCGCACCGTGGTCGAACGCGCATCGCACAACCACGATCCGTTCGTTCGCATCGACATGGAAGGTTCCGCCGTCACGGCCGCGACGCTGCGCGTCTTCGAACGCCTGTACGAGGAAAGCAAGAACGTCGGCCCGGTCCTGCAAGCGTATCTGAAACGCACCCCGGCCGACGTCGAACGCGCGATCGCACTCGGCGCCCGCGTCCGCCTCTGCAAAGGCGCATACAGCGAGCCCCCGGACATCGCATACAAAGACATGCCGGCGATCCGCAGCCACTACATGCGCAGCGCCGAAGCACTCCTCGAACGCGGCACCTACCCAGGCATCGCCACCCACGACGAGCGCCTGATCCAAGCGATAGAAACGTTCGTCCGCGAGCGCAACATCGCCCACGACCGCTTCGAGTTCCAACTGCTGTACGGCGTGCGCCCAGAACTCCAACGCCGCCTGGTCGACGGAGGCTACCGAGTCCGCATCTACGTCCCCTACGGAACCCACTGGGCCGGCTACTTCTACCGCCGAATAACAGAACGCAAAGAAAACGCGTTCTTCGCCCTGCGCTCGATGCTGCAGCGCTAGCCGTCAGCCAACCGCTCGACCTTGGTCATACGGTCGCTCTCGACGAGCCGCCCCAGCGTAGGAAACCCGCTCTCGATCTCACCGAACACGGTGAAATCTTTATTGAGATGGAGCTGCGGCGACAGCGTGATGTAGAACTGCGTCCCGGCCGAATCCCGGATGGCGTGCGCGTTCGGCGGATCGGTATAGTTCAGCCCCATCGAGATGACACCGGACCTCTGCTCGAGCGGATTCTCTTCGGCCGGAATCGTGTAGCCTGCGTCACCCTCGCCGTTGTCGTTCGGATCCCCGGTCTGCACGACGAAATCGGGCACGATGCGGAACCAGCGCAGCTTGTCGTAATAGCCGCTGTCGACGAGGTTGAGGAAGTTCGCGACGGTCAGCGGCGCCCACTCAGGATACAGCCGCACGACGATCGTGCCTTTCGTCGTACCGATGCGCACGCGCGGGTGCGGCCCCGGCATCGGCCCGTCCATCAGCGCGCTCGTCGCGGGCCGCAGCGCCACGTCGAGCCGCGCATCGGTGGCGATAGGCTTGCGCGCGGGATGGATTCCGGCCGGGCGCGCGAGCGGCGGTTCGGTATTCTGCGGCGACGGCGCCGGCGTCTCGATCTCCGCGGGGATCGCGCCGAGATGATCGGTGCGCTGCAGGCCCGCGAGTACTTTAATGGTCTCGTACGCCTGCTCGCGAACGCGCCACGACGGATCTTTGAGCAGCGGCTGCATCTGCACGATCGCCGCCGGTTGCTTGCGGCGCGCGACGAGATCGGCAAACTGGATGCGGACGAGCTCGTCGCGGTCGGCGAGGCCGGCGCGAATCGTCGCGGGATCGACGGCGGTTGCGAACGCGCGCCGCAGCGTCCATGCGTCGTGCCAGCGCACGGTCGCGTTCGTCTCGCGTGCGAACACGGACACGAGGCGACGGCCGATCGCCGCTCTGTCGGCGGCGTCGCTCCACGCGAACAGCGCCGTCGCGGCGCGAGCCCGAACGATCGGATCGGGGTCGCGACCGGCGAGCGCGACCAGCGATTGCCCCAACGGGCCCGCGCCCGGCAGCTTGGCGGCCTGTGCCCGCCAGGCCGCGTCGATCCCGGCGATCCGGACCGGCCCGGCCGGGTCGGCAAGCGCCTTAGCAACCGTTTCGGTTTCAATGTGGTTCTTAGCGGCCAAGAGACCGTAACCGTACATCGCCAGCGAGCGGAGCGAAACGTCCTTGGCCGCGGTCGCGTTCTTTAGGGGTCCGGCCGCGCGGGAATCTTCGGTCCTTCCGAGCGCCAGCGCCGCCCGCCCCGCCAACCCGGCGTCACCCGACGCCAGCGCCGCGGTCAGCTCGTCGGAGAACGTCCGGGCGCTCTCAAGCTCTACCAACCTCCGGTAACCCGGCTGATCCCCCGAAGCCGCTCCTACCGGCGAAAGTATGGCAACCGCGGCGACGACCCCCGCGAGGGCACGGACTGCCCGAACCTTATTGTAAACGATGCTCCGGCCGACAACTTCCATGAGATCGCTTACGTTACTGAGATAGGTCGATTTCCTTCCACGAGGTTCACCCCCACCAATGTCCACCCCAGAAGCGAAAAAGCCCGGAAGCGGCATGAGCGTCCGTGAAGCCGGCCAAAAAGGCGGCGAGACCGTCAAGAAAAAATATGGGCCCGAGTTCTATGAGATGATCGGGCGCAAGGGCGGCCAAGCCACCAAGAAAGCCCATGGCCACGCTTTCTACGAAGCCATCGGCAAGAAGGGCGGCAAGAAGGGTGGCGAGGCAACTCGCGACCGCTACGGCCCGGAGTTCTACGAGACGATCGGTCAGAAGGGCGGCCAGAAGGTCAAACTTCTCATCGAACAGGGCAAGAAGGCCGCGGCCGACGCCGCGGCAGCCGAGGCAGCGCAAAAGAAAGCAAGCTAACCGCTTGCTCGGCATCCGTCGGACGGCCGTCCTCGCGACGGCCTTCCTTCTTTTGACGGCAACGTGGGCGACCGCGCAGTCCCGGCCGCAGCACGTGCTGCCGTCGGGAACCGCGGTCGTCTTCGTGACCGACGCCGGCCTGGACGCCGGGCGCCGCGAAGGCGACGTCGTCTCGGTCCATCTGCGTGACGCCATGATGCTCGACGGCACCGTCCTCGCTCCGGCAGGGACGCGTGCCTATTTGGTCATCGGCGGCACCGACACGCACGACGGCAAGCGGATCCGGGCGATCTCGCTCGACCGCTTCTCGATCAACGCCGGCCTGCTGCCGGTGAAGTCCGTCGATCCGATCGTCGCGCCGCTTCCGAGCGGCACGGAGATCCCGGCCACGACGCTGGCCGCGGTCGATCACGTCGGCGACCGCTGGTCGATCCGCGTGCCGTTCCCGTTCCAGCTCACCGGCGACCAGCCGGCGTCCGCCTATACCCCCACCCCGGCGCGGACGGCATCGCCCAAGATGCAGATGAAGCGCGAACCGAGCCCGACGCCGACGCCGCTGCCGACGGGCTCGCCCGCGCAACGATTCCCCCGCGCCCGCGGCGACGAAGATACCGGGCTGAGGAACGCGAACGGCGAGCGCATGATGCGTCGCCGTTCTTCCTTGCTGCTCGCCCTCGCGTTCGCGGTGCTGGCGCTGCCGGCGCCTGCCCGCGCCGTCGATGCCACACCCGCTGCCGCGCCGACCGCGGCGCCGGCGCCGAGCGCCGCCGAGGCCGCGTTCCTGACGAAGATCATGCGCGATCTTCCGAAGCGCTATCCCACGGTGCAGTCCGCGATAAAAGCGGGCTACGTGCGCTACACGAACGAGGACGAGACCGGCGCGATCAGCTACGTCAACACGAAGGCGTGGAACACGACCGATCCCGACGTCCCGGCGCAGCTCTGGTACGACGTGAAGGGCCGTTTGATCGGCGCGGATTTCAGCGTGCGCCGCGACGCGGACGCGACACCGGCGCCCAAACCCGAGCGTCCGTCGATCTTGGGGATCGATCCGAAGCGAACGATCACGATCGGCGCGCACGTGCACTTCGTCACGTGCGACAAGGCGACGGGCAAGTGCGTGTACGGCAAAGCCGTCGGCGCGAAGAAGTACGCGGCCGTCGGCGACGTCGAGCACCCCACCGCGGACGGCTTGGTGAAAACCGGCGCCGTGAAGGACGCGGCGAGCGTCACCGCCGTGTTCTTGTATCCCGCGATCTACGACGTCCCGGTGTGGATCGTGCCGAACCCGCTCGGCCAGTTCGCGGACAAGAACCCCAACGTCGTTCCGAGCCCGCGCGCGGGCAAGGGCGAAGACGACCCAATGTAGTGTTCGCACAAAGTGTGCGAACACGCGCGGCCATCCTGGCCGCGCCGCACCGCGTGAAACTCGGAGTGGCGCTCCTGACGCTGTGCATGCTCACGGCGCAAGCGCCCGCGCCGGGGCCGACGACGTTGCCGGAGATCGGGCGTACGCATTCCAAGGGCTTTTGCTCGACCGTGCGCGACAACGTCGCGCCGTCGCTGCTCGGGCTGATGAAGACGGACGAATTGATCGGCGCCAGCCATCGCGCGTTGCTGAAGATGGGGCACGACAACGGCTCGAAACAAGAGTTCGAGATGGACCAGATCTACGCGGGCAAAGTCGTCGTCGCGATGGCGCACAATCTGGGCGTCATCAAAAAGCTGCTCGCCGACGAGCGGCGCTTTCCGAAGACGCCGGCGACCGAAGACGACCGCTTCGCGCTGCAGCTCAAAGCGCAGCTGCAGGCCGCGGCGGAACGGCAGAACGTCGCGCTGAACCACGTCAACGGAATCCTGGAAGCCAAGGCGATGGGGCAGATGCGCAGCGATCTTCCGCTGGGGATGCAAAGCGCGGTGTCGCCGGAGAACACGAAGTACGTCGAACCGAGCTCGGACCAATTCCTCGGCCCGTCTTCGCTGCCCGGTTCCGGGCCCAACGGTATGTTCGACCGCGGCTTACCGCTCGCGAAGACGCCCGGCAACACGATCTGGGACAAGCTCGCGCTCGACGTCGAGGTGCAGCAAGCGCGCATCGCGAGCGCGGAACGCACGCTCACGCCTACGGTCATCGCGGCGGCAACGGCGTGCCGCGGCGACGCCGCCTCACCAGCGCCGAGCGCGACGCCTTAGCTCACTCGTTGGACCAGTAGTCCTTGAGGGCTTTGCCGCGGCTCGGGTGGCGCAGCTTGCGTAACGCCTTCGCCTCGATCTGGCGGATGCGCTCGCGGGTGACGCCGAACTCCTGGCCGACTTCCTCGAGCGTGCGCTGGTGGCCGTCTTCGAGGCCGAAGCGCAGGACCAGCACCTTGCGCTCGCGCTCGGTGAGGTTCTTGAGGACGTCCTGCATCTTCTCTTTGAGCAGCATGACGGACGCGGCTTCCGCGGGCGCGACCGCTTCCTGATCCTCGATGAAGTCGCCGAGATGCGAGTCTTCTTCTTCGCCGATCGGGGTTTCGAGCGAGATCGGTTCCTGCGAGATCTTGATGACCTCGCGGACTTTCTCGGGCGTGAGCCCCATCTCGTTGGCGATCTCTTCGACCGTCGGATCGCGGCCATATTCTTGAAGGAGCTGGCGGCTGATCTTGATGAGCCGGTTGATCGTCTCGACCATGTGCACCGGGATGCGAATGGTGCGTGCCTGGTCGGCGAGCGCGCGCGTGATCGCCTGGCGAATCCACCACGTCGCGTACGTGGAGAACTTGTAGCCTTTGCGATAGTCGAACTTCTCGACCGCGCGGATCAGCCCGAGATTTCCCTCTTGGATCAGGTCGAGGAACAGCATGCCGCGGCCGACGTACTTCTTCGCGATCGACACGACGAGCCGCAGGTTCGCTTCGGTCAGCTTGCGCTTCGCGTCTTCGCCGTGGAACACGACGGCGTTGTCGGCCGTGCCGTTCTTGAGTGCTTCTTTCTCGCCGGACTCGATCGCCATCGCGAGCCGCCGCTCGTCGTCCATCGACAGCAGCGGGACGCGACCGATCTCCTTGAGGTACATCCGGACCGGGTCGTCGAGGGCGAGACCAGCCGGGATCGCCTGCTCTTCGGGCTCGTCGCGGTCGGCGGGTTTCTCGTCCTTCGCCTGCTCTTCGACGATCTCGATGCCGAGCGACGCGATCTCCTCGAGGAGGTCGTCCATGCGCTCCGGCGCCACTTCCTCGACGTTGGAATCGAAGACAGCGTTGATCTCTTCGTACGTGAGCGTGCCGCGCTTCTTGCCGGCGGCGAGCAGCTTTTTGATCTGCTCGTCGAGCGTCAGCTGCGGGGTGTCGGCGGTCGCTGCCGCGGCTTTCTTCGTGCGTGCCATGCTGGTTCTCACCTCCTTCCTTCGCGGTCTCGGGAATCCGGAGAATGTACTTCGCCGGAGAGGTTATCCTTTTTTGAGTGTCGTTGCGAGAGCGTTCTGCTCAGCGCGGAGCGTCGCCGGTATGTCGAGTCCCGCCTCGAACAACCGCGTGATCTCCGCATCCAGCGCCTTGTAGCGGCGGGCTGCGTCATCGCGCTGTAACCGCTCGATCACCCGGTCGAGCTTCGCGCGGCGCGCCTCGGAATCGGCGAGCCGTTCGACCGACTCAACCGACAACAGGACGCCCCTCGCGTCGTCATCTTCTGAGAACAAGGAGAACACGTCGGAAGGTTGCGAGAGCGAGCGAGCTTCCGCAACCATGCGCTGCCACACGCGGCGCAGGCGCAGGTTGTCGAACCGCTCCGGCGGGATCCGCGCGGCGTACTCGGCGACCAGCGCGGGCTCTTCGAGCACGGCGCACAGCACCTCGCGCTCGAACGACGGCTTCTCCAGCATCGACGGCGTGATGTGGCGCGAAGCGTTCGCCTGCGCCCCGCGCGGCGCGAAGTGGCTGGGGTTGAGCACGAGCCGCGCCTTGCGCAGGTCGTCGACGGAAAGCCCGAGCCGCCCCGCGGCGTACACGCGAAACTTGTCCCACTCTTCGGGCGCGGAGAGCCGCCGGATCGTCTCCTCGGCCCAGCGCGCGAGCGACGCGCCCTCGAGCGTCCCGCCGCGCCGGTCGATCTCCGCGTCGATCTTCATCTGCGTCGCGGCGATCGGCTTGGCGAGCAGCGCGCGGAACGCGTCGGCGCCGTTGCGGCGGATGAACTCGTCGGGGTCCTTGCCGTCGGGGATGCGCAGCGCCGACGCGGCGACGCCCTCGGCGGTCAGCGTCTCGATGGATTTGAGCGCCGCCTCCACGCCCGCGGCGTCCGCGTCGAAGCACAAGACCGCGCGCGACGCCACCTTGCGCAGCTCGCGCGCCTGGTCCGGCGTGAACGCCGTACCGAGCACCGCGACCGCGTTCGCGAAGCCGGCCTGGTGCAGCGCGATGCAGTCCAGATAGCCCTCGACGACGATCGCGCTGTCGTCCTTGGCCGCCGCGCGCCGCGCGACGTTGAGCGCGTACAGATACCGGCCTTTGGTGTACACCGGCGTCGTCGCCGTGTTCATGTACTTCGGCTCTTGACCGCCCAGCGCGCGGCCGCCGAACGCGATCGTCTCGCCGGTGGTCGCGAACGTCGGGATCATCAGCCGCTCGCGGTAGAAGTCGCGGTACCCGCCGCGGTCGTTGGCCTTGATCAAGCCGGCTTTCTGTGCGATCTCCACGGGCACGTCGTTGCGGTGCAGCTCGGCGCCGAGCACCTCCCAGCCGGCGGGCGCGTAGCCCAGCGCGAACGCTTCGATGGTCGCGTCGGTGATGCCGCGGTTCGCGCAGTACGCGCGTGCCTCGGCGCCTTCGCGCGGGTCCAGCAACATGCGGTGGAAGAACGCGCGCGCGACGTCGTTCGCGTGGTAGATCGCTTCCTTCTCGCTGCGCGCGCGCGCCGCGCGCGGGTCCTCGTTCTCCACCTCGACGCCGTAGCGTTTGGCGAGCATCCGCAGCGCGTCCGGAAACGCGAGGTTCTCCTGCTTCTGCACGAACGAGAACACGTCGCCGCCCGCGCCGCAGCCGAAGCATTTGAAGAAACCACGGTCGGGGTGGACGTGGAACGACGGCGACTTCTCGCCGTGGAACGGGCACAGCCCCACCAAGTCGTTCCCGCGTTTGCGCAGGCTGACGTACGCGCCGATCACCTCACCGATGTCGGCGCGCGCGAGGACTTCCCGCTTCACCCCGTCGTCGATGCGCACGGAACGTACGTTCGACGCGCGGCCGCCCGGCTCCGTCCTAGGGCGCCTCCGAACAAGTCACCGTTCTCGAACATCGTGGCGAGGGAAATCGCTCGAGAACGGACACTCGAGCAAAATCGTCCTAGCGGGACTCGACGATGAACTGGTACGCGACGGGGATCTTCGTCGCGAAGCCGTCTTGGGAGTGTGATTGGCGGATGATGACGTCGATGTGGTTCCCCGAGATGTAGTTCGCCTGCGCCAAGTTGCGCATCATCACCAGCGTGCCCGCGCTCAAGAACGAGTGCTGCAGCAAGACGTTGCTCGCGTGCGCCATGGTCACCCGTATCTCGATCTCAAACGTGTCGGCGGGCAGGGCACGTGTGAGATCGACGTAGCCGGTCAGGTCGAACGCTTCGGTTCGCACCTGAATCGTGCGCGAATCGGTCGCGCTCTGCGGCGTGAACAAACCGTCCGCGTAGACCCAGATCTTCTTCAGGCGCGTGTCGCTCTCGACGGCGACGGGCGCCGACTGCACGCCCTCGTCGATCGAGCCTTCGGGCTGCACGACGCGCTTCGGAACGATCGCGGCCCCGGCCACGAGCAGTTGTTCGCTGATCGGCGTCTGTTTCACGAGCGTCCTCCGGTCGGTGAGGGTCTCTCTTCCGCCGGCCTGCGCCGAAACCTCGCGCGCGCCGCGGCGCGCCTTAGCCGCCGAGCTTCGCGACGATCGCGCGGATGCGCGGCTTCACGTCGTTGGGCGCGAGCTGCAGCGCCTGCCGGTATGCGGCCGCGCTGTCGGGGACGAGCCCCGCCGCGAGCAGCGCCTCGCCCAAGCTGTCGTATGCGTTCCACGACTGCGGGTACGCGGCGACGTTCGCGCGGAACAGCGCCAGCGCGTTGGGGGTGCGTTTTGCGGCGAGCTCCTCGTAACCGAGCCGGTTGATCGCGTTCTCGAAATCGGCGTAGCGGTACATCGGGTCGCCGGTGTAGCGCCGCACGACGCGCGCGATACCCTCCGGGTCGGCCTGCCGCAGGTCGGCCTGGAGCGCCGCGCGCAGCGGCACGTAGCGCGCGATCGCGCGCAGCACAGGATCGGTGCCGGCCCGCTCGTCGGCCGAGCTGAGCTCCGCATCGATCATCGGCTTGAGCGCGTCGCGTTTGTCGAAGGCGTTGCTCGTCTGCCAGTACACGGTCGCGATGCTGAGCACGAGCCCGCTGCGCGGCAGCACGGTGGGGCGGGCGTCGCCGTAGTGGTTCGGCATCGCGCCGCCGGGCTCGCCCGCGAACGTGACGTTGGTCCAGCGCTCGAGATCGCTTACCGCCATCTGCGCCGCGGAAAACGTCGAGCGCCCGAGCACGGCGAACAGCGTGCCGTCGCGATCGAGCTGCGGCGAGCGCAGCAGATCGACGATCATCGGTTTGTTCAAGAAGCCGTTGCCGCCGCCGTTGTTGCGCAGGTCGATCACGCAGCGGTCCACCGGGTGCGCCGCGGCGAACGCGAACACGTCGTCGAAGAACGCGCGGACTGACTGCTGCGGCGTGTCGGCGACTTCGTTGTAGCCGACGTACAGCAGCTTCGAGGCAGCGTCGTAGTCGTACCAAAACGCTTTGTCGAGGTTGCGCTCCCACAGCGGCACCGGCGCGGACGCATCGCGCATCGAGCGCAGCTCGCCGGCCGGTTTGGCGAGGTCGAGGGTCGCGGTCACCGTGTTGCCGCCGGCCTGCACCACGATCGGCGCGGCGCCGTCGGGGCCGGTGAGCCCGAGCGCGCGCAGCACGTTCGGCGACACCATCAGGTACGGCAGCCGGTCGCGAACCGTCATCTCGTTGTCGCGCGAAACGTACGGCGTGAGCCGGCCGGCCAGCGCCTCGGGCGTCAATCCCGCGATCGAGACGATGCGCCCGCCGCGAATCGCCGCGTAGCGGTCGTCGGCGGAGCGCACGAACCACCCGTCGGTGAATTTGTAGAAACGCACCGGATAGCGCTCGAACAACCCCGCCGCGCCGTGCATCCCGAACAGCCGCAACTGCGTATGGCCGTCGCCGACCGACGCGACGACGCGCTGCATCTCCAGCAGCGCACGCTCCTTCGAAAGCGTCGGCAGCCGCGCGTCGAGCTCGGCCACCTCGCGGTCGAACGACGTCGCGTCGATCGCGTGGAACGGCGCCGGATGCTTCGTGCGGATCGCATTCGCCAGCACTTTGAGATCCTCGCGCAACGCGGCCGTCTGCGTGGCGTCCTGGGCACGCGCGCCCAGCGGCACGACGGCCAGGGCGAGCACGGCGGCGGTGAGCGCAAGGCGCATTTGAGGAAGTTCACCGAATTCGTTCGGACTCCCCGCGCGTGGCAGTCCCGTGGCAGGGCGGGCCGCGGCGGCGTGCCGGAGGGTAGACGAGGCGCCGCGGTGCACACGCACCGAGCAGCACCGCCGACGACACCAACGTGAGGCCTCCACGAGCGATCGACATGGCGCGTGAGTACGATGCGCCGCGCGACGACCATGCGCCCAGGCGCAAGCGCATCTACGATCCGATCCACCGCTTCATCGAGCTCGACGCGGGTGAGGTGGCGCTGCTTTCCGCGCCGGCGGTGCAGCGCTTGCGGCGGCTGCGCCAGCTCGGCCTCGCGTATCTCGCGTTCCCGTCGGCGGAGCACTCGCGCTTCTCACACGCGCTCGGCGCGATGGCGATCGGCACGCGCGCCTTCGATGCGTTGCGCGTCCACTCGCCCGAAGCGTTCGACTCGGACCGCGACTTTCACACCAAACGCGCGCTGCTGCGCGCGAGCCTGTTGCTGCACGACATCGGCCACGGCCCGTTCTCGCACGCGTGCGAAGCAGTGCTCGGCGTGCGCCACGAGCTGCGGACGAAAGCCATCCTCGCGCTGCCGGAGCTGCGCGACGCGCTCTGCGCGATGGACGTCGACCCCGACCACGTCCTGGGCTTGATCACCGGCGCACCGGATGCCGATCCCGTGCTGCGCGAGCTGGTGAGCGGACCGAACCTCGACGCCGACCGCATGGACTACCTGCTGCGCGATTCGTACTTCACCGGCGTCGCCGGCGGCACGTACGACGCCGAGCAGCTCATCGAATCGCTGCGCGTCTTAGAGGCGGATGGACGGCCGCAGCTGGGCGTCGACGGGCGCGGCGTCGTCGCGCTCGAGTCGTTCGTGCTCGCGCGCTACATGATGTTCGCGACCGTCTACTTCCACCACACGACGCGCGCGTTCGAGCGCGTGCTCAACGACGTGCTCGAAGTGCTCTGGCCCGATCCGCGCGCGCTCGACGACGTGCACGAGTTCCTCGCCTGGGACGACTTTCGCGTGATCGACGCGATCCGCCCGATGGAAGGCGAAGGCGTGCGCGCGCTGCGCGAACGGCACACGGTGTACGGATTGGCGGCGGAGTTCAACGCGGAGCAGGACCTCGGCACGTTCGAGCGGTGCGAGCACGCGCTGCGCGCGCGCTGGGGCGACGCGGTGTGGAGCGACTCTCAAGAGCAGCTGCTCCACCGTCTGCCGCTCGGCACGGCGGGCGCGACGCCGACCGTGCGCGTGCGCCTGATGGGCCGCGACGCGGACGCGCGCGTCGCTTCCGACCTCATCGCGAAACTTTCGGGCAAAGCCCATTGGCGCAAGCTGTTCGTCCGCACGGACGTCGCGTCGGTTCAGGAGGCGCGCGAGATCTGCGCGCGGCTGATCGTCAGCGGCGATCAGCCGCCGTAGCTGCCGG
Organism: Vulcanimicrobiota bacterium; assembly: GCA_963791645.1. Classification (GTDB taxonomy): domain Bacteria; phylum Vulcanimicrobiota; class Vulcanimicrobiia; order Vulcanimicrobiales; family Vulcanimicrobiaceae; genus Vulcanimicrobium. Next base: position 19,553 of record CAWBTJ010000069.1, read on the forward strand.
TCAGCTCATCCCGCGTTCGGGCGTGCCGCGCGAGCCGCGGTTCGCGGCGCAAACGTCGTGACCGCAGTTGCAGTCGGCGCTGAGCGAGGCCTTGCCGCGCTCGACGTCGGCGAGCTCGACGGTGTTCGCGGAGCAAAACTCACTGCACGGCCCGGCGCTCACCAAGTCGTTGCACCCGCAGGCCGCGTTGATGCACTGATGGGCCGGGGCCGGCGGGGGGTCGATGGAGGCGCTCATTGCGCAAGCGCTACCCCAGCCGGAATTGCCCCAAACGTCCTAGGCTACACCGAGTTGTCCACATGATCCACCGGCCTACTCAGCGGGCGACGGCCACCGGCACGAGCGCGCGAAACGACTGGTCCGTCCGCAGGTCGTAGAAGATCCGGTCCAGCGGGAGCAGCACCGTCCACGGTTCGTTGGTCTCGACAGCCGCGCGAAGCTCGGTGATCGCATCGGATCGCTCGCCCAGCCCCAGCTTCGCGTATGCGCGCAGATAATGCGCGGGACGCCGCCGGTGCGTGGTGCGATCGAGGAAATGGCGCGCCGGGCGCGGGTCGCCGTTGCGCCCCGCGGCGAAGGCCGTCAGCGCAGCGTACGTGTCGCGCGGTTCCGCGGCGGAGAGCACGTCGAGGTGACGAAGCGCCTCGTCGTAGCGCTCCAAGCCGGAGAGAATCCGCGCCAGCTCGTAGCGCGCGAACGAAAACTCCGGATCGAGCTCGAGCACTTCGCCCAAATCGCGGACGCCCTGCTCGTGCGCGCCGCGCAGGTAGTTCGCGATCCCAACCGTCGTCTGCAGCTCGAGCCCGTCGGGCGTGAAGCCGAGCGCGGTGCGCAAGTGATCGACCGCGCCGTTGAGGTCGTCGTTGATCATCGCGTGCCACGCGGCGAAGTGATGCGCGGTGCTGTAGGTCGGATCGATCGAAAGCGCGAGGTCGAACGACTCCTTCGAGCGCCGCAGATCGCGGCGGCCAAATAGCTGCAGGTCCGCGAGCGTCGCGTGCAGCTCCGGCAGCGACGGGTCGAGCGCGAGCGCCGTCTCCACCGCGACGCGCGCGTCGTGGAACGCTTCGAGCGGATCGCGGATCAGGTACTCGCCCATCAGCAGGTGGACGTCGGCGATCCCGGCGTGCGCGCGGGCGAACGTCGGATCGATCTCGAGCGCGCGCGCGAAGTAGCGCGCCGCCCGCAGCAGCGCCGCCGACGTGCGGTGCTTCCAGAGATACCGGCCGCGCGCGACCAGCGTCAGCACGTCCAGATCGTCGGACGAGCGCTTCACCGGCGCGGTGCGGGTGACCGCGTCGATCTCGGCGGCGACCGCGGCGATCGCCGCGGCGCGATAGCGGTAGAACGACCGCTCCGAAAGGTGGATCTCGTCGGCGACGGCCGTGGAGCTCTCGCCCTCGACGTCGACCCGCCGCACGATCGTCCAGTACACCGGCGGATAGACGCGCAGCGCACGCTCGGCCAGGAGCAGCACCGCGTCCCGGACGGAGCCGGCGCCGCTCAGCCGGCACAGCGTGACGGCCAGCTCGTCCTCCTGGATCGCGCCCGGAGTCCGCAGCTTACGAAGCAGCTGACGTACCCTACGATAGCCCCACTCCATCCCCGACCTCCTATTTTGTTAGTAGAACGGTTATAGCATAGGAATCGTTCGCCTGCGCAGTTGCACGGCAGCAGCTTGGCAGAAGCGGGACGGTCCGTCAGGCGTCCTAGGTATGCGTCTTCAAGAGGGCCGGGAAACGGTCGTGGAGCGCTTTGAGCTTGGGCATGTCGTTGTAGACGATGTACGGCTCGTCGGGATGGTGCACGAGGTAGTGCTGGTGGTAGGCTTCGGCCGGATAGAAGGCGACGAACGGCACGACCTTCGTCACGATCGGGGCACTGTAGGCGTGCTTCGCGGTCAGCTCGCGGATCGCGGCCTCCGCGACGCGCTTCTGCTCGTCGCCGATGTAAAAGATCGACGAGCGGTACTGCGAGCCGTGGTCAGGCCCTTGGTAATCGAGCTCGGTCGGGTCGTGCGCGACCGTGAAATACACGTCGAGCAATTGCCGGTACGAGATCTGGCTGGGGTCGTAGGTGATCTCGACGGACTCCGCGTGACCGGTCATGCCGGTGCTCACGACCTCGTAGTGCGCCGTCATCTTGTTGCCGCCCGAGAACCCCGAGACGACGTTGGTCACGCCGCGGAGCTGCTCGAACACAGCCTCGACGCCCCAGAAGCAGCCGCCGGCGAGCACGGCCTTCTCCTGGCGGGGCGCGGCCTGGGCGGGGCTGACGCCGGCGGCGCCCACGAGGACGGCCAGCGCGAGGGGGACGATCTTCCAAAACCGATGCACGTTCATCACAACGCCCAGGCTACCACCGCGGTTTCTCCCCGCGCTGCAAGCGCGCTTACAGGCGACCGCCGGTTGACTCCGGGGCGCCGGTCGTGGTAAGACCGTCGAACGATGGCCGCTTGCGACCTGGTCCTACCGCTATTTTTACGCCTCGAGCGATGCGCTCCGGCGCGGTAGGCCTTTGCCGTAACGAGTCCGTCGGGACCGAACAGCAAGAGCCCCTCGCCGAGCGAGAGGCTCTTGTTCTTTCCTGGAGAGCACGATGATCAGCGCCCAGCCCGCATCCGGCGAGCCCCAGCCCGCGACCCTGACGCTCACCGCCGCCTTCGAGGGGATCGAAGGCTCGTACTCGCACGCGGTGCTCGAGGCGTATGCGGCGCGGCGCGGCGTGGCGTTCGCGCCGCTGGGCTGCTCGTCGTACCGCGCGGTCGCGCACGCGGTGCTCTCCGGCCGGGCCGACCTCGGGCTGCTGCCGATCGACAACGCCATCGCCGGGACGATCCGCGAAGGCTACGACGTGCTCGCGGAGTACGAGCTCGATCTCCTCGCGGAGATCACGTGGCGCATGGAGCACCGGCTGCTCGCGCTCGCCGGCGCGACGCTGGAAGGCGCTGCGCGAGATCGACTCGCATCCCGTCGTGCTCGCCGAGTGCGGGCGCTTTCTCGGGACGCTGACCGACGTGCGGCGCGTCCCCGTCCCCGACACCGGGATCGCCGCGCGCGACGTCGCGGCCGCGCGCGACCTCACGCCGCGGCGCCATCGCGTCGGCCGACGCCGCCCGCCGCTACGGTCTCGTCGAGCTCGCCGACACGATCGCCGACCACCCCGACAACTTCACGCGCTTCGTGCTGTTCCGCGCGCCCAAAGCGCACGGCCCCGCCGCCGAGTTCGAGCCGGCCGAGGACTTCGCGGTGCGCAAGACCTCGCTGGTGTTCGCGGTCGCGAACATCCCCGGCGCGCTCGGGCGGTGCCTGTCGATCCTGGGCGCGCAGGGCTTGAACGTGTCGAAGCTCGACTCGAAGGCGCGCCTGGGCACCAGCGGCCAGTCGTCGTTCTATGCCGACGTCGACGGCGACGTGCGCGACGAGCGGTTCGCCGAAGCGCTGCGCGCGCTGCGCGACGTGACGGTCGCGCTGCACGTCATCGGCAGCTACGACGCGTCGAACGCGCCGCCGCGCGCGCAGCGCGCGTCTGCCGTCGTCGTCGACCTCGCGCCGCCCGTGACGCCGCAGCCCGCGAAGCGCGAGCTCAAGGTGACGCGCCAGGACGAGAGCGCGCGCTCGCGCGTGCTCGTGCGCGACGTCGTCGTCGGCGACGGCCACTTCGTCGTCGTCGGCGGACCGTGCAGCGTCGAGTCGCGCGAGCAGATCGTCGCGACGGCGGAAGCCGTCGCCGCGGCGGGCGGCGTGATGCTGCGCGGCGGCGCGTTCAAGCCGCGCACCTCGCCGTACGCGTTTCAAGGCCTGGGCTGGGAAGGCGTCGCGCTGCTCGCCGAAGCGTCGCGCGCGTCCGGCCTGCCGACGGTGAGCGAAGTCATGAGCATCGATCAAGTGGAGCGCATGGCCGCGTCCGTCGACCTGCTGCAGATCGGCGCGCGCAACATGCAGAACTTCGACCTGCTGCGCGCGGTCGGCAAGACCGATCGCCCGATCCTGCTCAAGCGCGGGATGGCCGCGTCGATCGACGAGCTGCTGTCGTCCGCGGAGTACATTCTTTCCGAAGGCAATCCGAACGTGATCCTGTGCGAGCGCGGGATCCGCACGTTCGAGACCGCGACGCGCAACACGCTCGACCTCTCCGCGATCCCGGTGATCCGCGAGCGCACGCACTTGCCGGTGTTCGTCGACCCGTCGCACGGCGTCGGCGTGCGGCGCTGGATCGCGCCGCTCTGCCGCGCGGCCAAAGCGGTCGGCGCGCACGGCCTGCTGCTCGAAGTGCATCCGAACCCGAGCGAAGCGAAATGCGACGCGGACCAAGCGCTGACGTTCGGCGACTTCGCCCGCATCATGGCCGAGCTCGCCGAGGTGCCGCTCGTTCACTGAGCGACCGTAGGCGTACCGTCCACCCGGCTGCTTGTCGGACCGAAAGCCTCGCCAGTCCCAGCCTTCTCACAGCATTCTCATGGGGTTTCGTGCGTTCTCCCGATACGGTGCTGCGCACCATTCGTGTCCAACCAGGAGCATTCATGAGGTCTCATTCGATCATCCGCACGCTCGCGGCGACCGCGCTGATCGCGCTCCCGTCACTCGCGATGGCGGCGCCCGATCAGAACACCAACAACAACGGCTGCCCGAACGGCACGTGGCGCAACGGCCAAGGCCAGTGCGTCAACAACGGCAACAACGGCAACGGCCAGTGGAACAACGGCAACAACGGCAACGGCCAGTGGAACAACGGCCGTCATCGCCACCACGATCAGGATGACAACAATCGCGACGATCAGGGGAACCGCGGCGAGCATCGCGGTTGGGACAACGGCCGCGGCAACCCGCACGGCAACAACGGCGGCTAACAACAACGGCGGCTACAACAACGGCGGCTACAACAACGGCGGCTACAACAACGGCGGCTACAACAACGGCGGCTACAACAACGGCGGCTACAACAACCGCGGTGGCCAGCTGAGCGGCACCATCCGTTCGTTCTCGCCCTACAATCTGTACCTGAGCAACGGCACGCACGTCGTGCTGCACAACGGCACCGTCATCAACCCGACCGGCAACAACCTCGCCGCCGGCGAGCGCGTGCGCGTGATCGGCAACTGGAACCAGGACGGCACGTTCAACGCCAACGAGATCGACGTCACCGGCAACGGTTACAACCGCTACCAGCGCTGACCGCGCCCCCCCCTGAAAGCGGTCGCGAAACGGCCGGCAGAGGTCCCGATGGGACTCCTGCCGGCCGTCTTCGAATGATACCGGTTCGCCCGACCAGGAGAACCGCATGACCGCCACCGCCGCCCTCGTCGACCTGACCTCGGTTCGCGCCCGCGTCTCGAACGAGGAGTGGGAGACCCGCGTCGACCTCGCCGCCGCGTACCGCCTGGTCGCGCACTACGGCTGGGACGACCTCATCTTCACCCACATCTCGGCGCGCGTCCCCGGCCCCGACCACCACTTCCTGATCAACCCGTACGGGCTGCTGTTCACCGAGATCAGCGCGTCGAATCTGGTCAAAGTCGATCTCGACGGAAACGTCGTCGAGCCGACGCCGTACTTCGTCAACCCCGCCGGCTTCACGATCCACAGCGCGGTGCACGCCGCGCGCGAGGACGCGAAGTGCGTGCTGCACCTGCACACGCGCGACGGCGTCGCCGTGTCGTGTCAGAAGGACGGGCTGCTGCCGCTCAACCAGACGGCGATGCTGATTCGCGACGAGGTCGCGTACCACGAGTACGAAGGCGTCGCGTTCGACCTCGACGAGCGCCCGCGGCTGGTCGCCGATCTCGGCGACAAGAAGGCGATGCTGCTGCGCAACCACGGCACGCTCACCGTCGGCGAAACCGTCCCCGAAGCGTTCCTTGCGATGTACTTCCTCGAGCGCGCGTGCGCGACGCAGATCGCGGCGCTCGCGGGCGGCGCCGCGCAATTGCACTATCCGAGCCGCGACGTGCAGGAGCTCGTCACGCGCCAAGCGCGCGGCGTGCCGCAGGTCGCCAACCTCGCGTGGGCGCCGCAGCTGCGGATGCTCGACGCGAAGGACCCGAGCTACAAGAACTAACTCGCGCCGCGATGACCGTCAAGCCGCAGTTTCCCGACGAGTCCGTCGACGGGCGCTTCGTGCGCCAGGGCGACGCGTTTCGCGAATGGGTGACGGCGAACGGCAGCTCCCGCTTTCCGGCCGAGACCGGGCGCTATCATCTGTACGTGTCGCTGGCGTGTCCGTGGGCGCACCGCACGATCATCGTGCGCGCGCTCAAAGGGCTCGAGCACGCGATCGGCATGACGGTCGTCGACCCGTCCGCGACGAGCTGGGCTGGGCG